>JBFWNE010000063.1:0-2839 GCA_050251215.1 Candidatus Nanopelagicales bacterium | reverse complement strand
CGGTCCAGTTGGTCAGGAGCAGGGCACGCTCGAGGCTCGTCGCATCGTGGACGAGCGCGACGGTGATCGCATCGCGGTGCTCCCAGCCGTGGCAGAACGGGCAGTGGAAGGCGGTCGCACCCCAGAAGGCATCGAGGCCGTCGATCGCCGGGCGGGCGTACCGCATGCCCGTGGCGAGCACGACGTGCTCGGCCTCGATGCGACTGCCGTCGCCGAGGAGCACCGAGCGAGCGCACGCGCGAGGGTGGATCGAGGCGACGTGGCCGCTGATCGTCGTGACGGTCGGGTACTGCGCGACCTGCTGCCGCGCGGTGTCGTAGAAGGCGCGGGGCGGGTAGCGGTCGTGGCCGAGCAGGCCGCCGATCCCGGTGGAGGCGAGATTGCTCGGGGCGCCGCGGTCGACGATGAGCACGTTGCGCCGAGCCCGGCCGAGGACGAGCGCGCACGACAGGCCGGCGGCCCCACCGCCGACGATCAGGACCTCGGCGTTCACGACCGCACCCGTCGGAGGAGGTGGAGCACCCGCCGGGCGTGCGTGGCTGCCGTTTCGCGCTCGAGGCGCTCGATGTTGATCTGCTGGAGAAGGAGTGGTTGGAACATGCCGGCCACGATGCGAGTAAGGCCCGATCGAGCGCATCGGGTGCCGGACCTCAGATCTGGGGCTGGGATCTGGTTGGCTATGGCGGCTATGGCGCCGAACGCTGCGCAGTTCATCGGCCGTGCCGACGAGATGCAGGTGCTCGAGCGCGCGTTCGCGACAGCCGCGGCCGGTGTGACGACGACTGTGCTCATCGGCGGCGACCCGGGCATCGGCAAGTCGACCCTGCTCGCCGAGGCCGCCTCTCGCTTCGCGGGGCGCTCCCTGGTGGCGTCATGCGTGCGGATGGGTGGGACGCAGATCCCGCTCGCTCCCGTGGCGACCTTGCTGCGGCGGTTGCAGCGCAGCGACGCCGAACTGCTGGCGACCGTCCCGCTGCTGGCCGATTGGATCCGGCCGGGGTCGGCCACCCCGATCGGGCACCACGACGTGCTCGCCGCCACGGCCGACCTGGTGACCGCTGCGGCGGAGGCGTCGACGCCGCTGCTGTTCGCCGTCGAGGACGTGCACTGGGCCGACGGCGCGACGTGGGACCTGGTCGAGTACCTGGCCCGTGGACTGGTGGACGTACCCGTCGTGGTGGCGGCGACGTACCGCACCGCCGATGCCGACAGCGAGGTCGAGCTCCGTCGCCGCATCGCCGAGCTCAGCCGCCTGCCGCAAGCCTCCCGAGTGGTGCTGTCGGGCTGGTCGGCCGCCGAGGTCGCTGACCGCGTCGAGATCCTGCTCGGTGCGCCCCCGCCCCTGGGGCTGGTGTCGGAGGTCGTCTCTCGCGGGCAGGGCAACCCGTTCTTCACCGAGGAGCTCGTCGCTGCACGGAGCGCCGGCCACGAGCTACCACCCGTGGTGGCCGACCTCATCTCCGCCGACCTGGCCCGCCTCGACGATCCGGCTCGCGCCGTCGTCGGGGCGTTGGCCGTGCTGGGCCGCCCGGCGCGCCACGACGTGCTGGTCGCTGTGGCCGGGCTCGGAGACGATGCCGAGCCGGCGATCCGCACCGCGGTCGAGGCCGGCATCGTGCACGTGGCCGACGAGCTGTACGCGGTGCGGCACGCGCTGATCAGCGAGGTCGCCTACCGATCGATGCTCCCCGGCGAACGGCGTCGACGCCATCGCCTCGCGGCCGAGGCGTTGCGTGGGGGACGGGGAACGCAGATCGATCACGTCGGCGAGCTCGCCGTGCACCTCGATCGTGCCGGCGACCTCGACGCAGCCTTCGTCGCCCTGCTCGAGGCCGCGGACGCGTCGGAGAAGGTCGCGCCGGGCGCCGCGCTCGAGCATCTGCAGCGGGCGATCGCATTGTGGGACGACGTGCCCGACGTGGCACAGCACGACAACCTCGCCCACCGACTGTGGCAGGCCGCCGAGCTCGCGAGCGCGACGCGAGGCAACGAAGCAGCCGTCGAGCTGGCGCAGCGAGCCCTGACCATCGGTCCACCGGCTCGTGGCTGGGCGTTCGGGCACGAGCGTCTCGGCCGGTACCTGTGGTCGACAGGGCGGCTCGAGGCGAGCACGGTCGAGTTCGAACGGGCGCACGAGCTGGTCGGGTCGTCGACCGATCCGGCCGAGCTGGCCCCGGTGTTCGCCGGGCTCGGGCAGGCCGAGCTGATGCGCGGCAACTACGACGCGGCCGAGGAGTACGCGCAGCGGGCGCTCGACGTGCTCGACGACCCGAGCCTCGAACCGATGGCCTGGGTGATGTCGAACCGCGTGCTCGGCCTCGTGGTGAGCCATCGGGGCGAGCCCGAGCGAGGCACGACCTTGTGCCGGCGAGCACTCGAGGCGGCCACCTCGGCGCAGATGCGGGGGCTGGCACGCATCTACTACGTGCAGGCGCTGCTCGGAGCCGGCCGCTACGACGATGCGGCGAACACGGCGCTCGACGCGTCGGCCGACGCAGTGCAGTCGGGCATCGGCTACAGCTTCGCCGGCTACCTCGACGCGCTGGCGTCGGAGGCGCTGATCCGGCTGGGTCGGTGGTCGGAGGCAGCGCGGCTGCTCGCTCGCCACGACGACGAGCCGAAGCTGCCGATCGGCGAGATGCGTCTGGCCATCGCCAACGCCAAGCTCGCGGTCCGGATGGGCGACGCCGAAGGTGCGCACCGGTGGCTCGACGCCGCGCGGCAGTACCCGATCGATCTCTGGCACGAGAGCTACCGAACGGCCGCGATCGCTGACGTCGAGCTCGTGTCACGCCGGTGGGCCGAAGCAGCCGTCGCAGCGCGACGTGGTCTCGAGTCG
>JBFWNE010000062.1:0-2839 GCA_050251215.1 Candidatus Nanopelagicales bacterium | reverse complement strand
CGACTCGAGACCACGTCGCGCTGCGACGGCTGCTTCGGCCCACCGGCGTGACACGAGCTCGACGTCAGCGATCGCGGCCGTTCGGTAGCTCTCGTGCCAGAGATCGATCGGGTACTGCCGCGCGGCGGCGAGCCACCGGTGCGCACCTTCGGCGTCGCCCATCCGGACCGCGAGCTTGGCGTTGGCGATGGCCAGACGCATCTCGCCGATCGGCAGCTTCGGCTCGTCGTCGTGTCGAGCGAGCAGGCGAGCTGCCTCCGACCACCGACCCACGCGGATCAACGCCTCCGACGCCAGCGCGTCGAGGTAGCCGGCGAAGCTGTAGCCGATGCCCGACCGCTCCGCGTCGGCCGATGCGTCGAGCGCGGCGTTCGCCGCGTCGTCGTAGCGGCCGGCTCCGAGCAGCGCCTGCACGTAGTAGATGCGTGCCAGCCCCCGCATCTGCGCCGAGGTGGCCGCCTCGACTGCTCGCCGGCACAAGGTCGTGCCTCGCTCGGGCTCGCCGCGATGGCTCACCACCAGGCCGAGCACGCGGTTCGACATCACCCACGCCATCGGTTCGAGGCTCGGATCGTCGAGCACGTCGAGCGCCCGCTGCGCGTAGTCCTCGGCAGCGTCGTAGTTGCCGCGCATCAGCTCGGCCTGCCCGAGTCCGGCGAACACCGGGGCCAGCTCGGCCGGATCGGTCGACGACCCGACCAGCTCGTGCGCCCGCTCGAACTCGACCGTGCTCGCCTCGAGCCGACCCGTCGACCACAGGTACCGACCCAGGCGTTCGTGCCCGAACGCCCAGCCACGAGCCGGCGGGCCGACGGTCAGGGCTCGCTGCGCCAGCTCGACCGCTGCTTCGTTGCCTCGCGTCGCGCTTGCGAGCTCGGCGGCCTGCCACAGTCGGTGGGCGAGGTTGTCGTGCTGTGCCACGTCGGGCACGTCGTCCCACAATGCGATCGCCCGCTGCAGATGTTCGAGCGCGGCGCCCGGCGCGACCTTCTCCGACGCGTCAGCGGCCTCGAGCAGGGCGACGAAGGCTGCGTCGAGGTCGCCGGCACGATCGAGGTGCACGGCGAGCTCGCCGACCTGATCGATCTGCGTGCCCCGTCCACCACGCAACGCCTCGGCCGCGAGGCGATGGCGCCGGCGTCGTTCACCCGGCAGCATCGATCGGTAGGCGACCTCGCTGATCAGCGCGTGCCGCACCGCATACAGCTCGTCGGCCACGTGCACGATGCCGGCCTCCACCGCGGTGCGGATCGCCGACTCGGCGTCGTCTCCGAGCCCCGCCACAGCGACCAGCACGTCGTGGCGCGCCGGGCGGCCCAGCACGGCCAACGCTCCGACGACGGCGCGAGCCGGATCGTCGAGGCGGGCCAGGTCGGCGGAGATGAGGTCGGCCACCACGGGCGGTAGCTCATGGCCGGCGCTCCGTGCAGCGACGAGCTCCTCGGTGAAGAACGGGTTGCCCTGCCCGCGAGAGACGACCTCCGACACCAGCCCCACGGGCGGGGGCGCACCGAGCAGGATCTCGACGCGGTCAGCGACCTCGGCGGCCGACCAGCCCGACAGCACCACTCGGGAGGCTTGCGGTAGGCGGCTGAGCTCGGCGATGCGGCGACGGAGCTCGACCTCGCCGTCCGCATCGGCGGTGCGGTACGTCGCCGCCACCACGACGGGTACGTCCACCAGTCCACGGGCCAGGTACTCGACCAGGTCCCATGTCGCGCCGTCGGCCCAGTGCACGTCCTCGACCGCGAACAGCAGCGGCGTCGATGCCTCCGCCGCAGCGGTCACCAGGTCGGCTGTGGCGGCGAGCACGTCGTGGTGCTCGATCGGAGTGGCCGAGCCCGGGCGGATCCAGTCGGCCAGCAGCGGGACGGTCGCCAGCAGTTCGGCATCGCTGCGCTGCAAGCGCCGCAGCAGGGTTGCCACGGGAGCGAGCGGGATCTGCGTACCGCCCATCCGCACGCACGACGCCACCAGGCTGCGCCCGGCGAAGCGAGTGGCGGCCTCGGCGAGCAAGGTCGATTTGCCGATGCCCGGGTCGCCGCCGATCAGCACCGTCGTCGTCACGCCGCCCGCAGCGGTGGTGAAGGCGCGCTCGAGCACCTGCATCTCGTCGGCACGGCCGATGAACTGCGCAACGTTCGGCCTCATAGGCGACATAGCCAACCAGATCCCAGCCCCACATCTGAGGTCCGGCACCCGATGCGGGCGATCGGGCCTTACTCGCATCGTGGCCGGCATGTTCCAGCCACTCCTCCTCCAGCAGATCAACGTCGAGCGCCGCCGGCGCGAAACGGCAGCCACGCACGCCCGGCGCGTGCTCCACCTGCTCCGGCGGGGGCGGTCGTGAACGCCGAGGTCGTCATCGTCGGCGGTGGGGCCGCCGGCCTGTCGTGCGCGCTCGTCCTCGGCCGGGCTCGGCGCGACGTGCTCATCGTCGACCGCGGCGCCCCGAGCAATCTCGCCTCCACCGGGATCGGCGGCCTGCTCGGCCACGATCGCTACCCGCCCCGCGCCTTCTACGACACCGCGCGGCAGCAGGTCGCCCAGTACCCGACCGTCACGACGATCAGCGGCCACGTCGCCTCGATCCACCCACGTGCCTGCGCTCGCTCGGTGCTCCTCGGCGACGGCAGTCGCATCGAGGCCGAGCACGTCGTGCTCGCGACGGGGATGCGGTACGCCCGCCCGGCGATCGACGGGCTCGATGCGTTCTGGGGTGCGACCGCCTTCCACTGCCCGTTCTGCCACGGCTGGGAGCACCGCGATGCGATCACCGTCGCGCTCGTCCACGATGCGACGAGCCTCGAGCGTGCCCTGCTCCTGACCAACTGGACCG
>JBFWNE010000061.1:0-2960 GCA_050251215.1 Candidatus Nanopelagicales bacterium | reverse complement strand
TCTACGCATACCTGGACGCGCTGGCGGATCGCCCTGGCGAGGTGGACCTCGCCGCGACCGCTCGCGACCTCGGCCTCGGGGACTGGATGGAGGGCTACGCCGCTCGGCTCCAGCTCGAGGAGGCCGGGTGGCTCCTCGTCGTCCGCGGCGAGGGCGAGGACACACTCGTCGTGCTGCGGTCGAGGAACACCGACCCGGCCGAGGCCATCCGTCAGGCCATGCCCGAGGGCACGCGCGAGAGCAGCGACAGCTCTCGCGATGCCCTCAAGGCAGATTCGGCGGTGGCCTGAATGGCGGCCGCTCCCACCATCAACCCCTACCGGCTCTTTGACGGCGCGTTCGTGCCCTGGTGGCTGCTGAGGCGGCCCGAGGTGTCCCAGGGCGCCAAGCTCACCTGGTGCGTCCTCGCGCGGCGGGCGAGCCCGGAGACGGGTGAGGCCGTCGTCCGCGTCGAGGACGTGGCCGCCGACGTGGCGACCGACGAGCGGCAGGCCCGGCGCTACCTGGACGAGCTGCGCGACCTCGGCCTCGTCACCTCGCGGAGGCGCGGGCTCGGCCTCCCGAACGTCTACGTGTTCCCTCGGCACCCGTGGATGGGGCTCGACGGCGAGGCCAGCGTCGAGGGCTCCGGCGAGGCCATCCCGACGGACAATTTGTCCTCTCCAGACCGGACACATATGTCCGCTCCAGACCAGACACATATGTCCGCTCCAGAACGGACGGATGTGTCCGTTCCTTCTTCTTCTGACCTCAGATCTGACGATCCGGAGAGAGAGATCTCTCAGGAGTCCCTGAACGGACATGCCCTGCTGTTCTTCGACCTCGCACGCGAGGCCCTGCCTCGACCGAAGCGAGCGGCAGGGAAGGGCCGGGGGAGCGGGGGCGTCAGCGACTCGCGCATCCGCACGTGGGCTAACCGACACGCCGCGGAGGGCACGCCCGAGGCGGCCGTCAGGGCCGCGTGCGAGGCCGCCCAGGAGAACGACGGCCGGTCGCTCGCCTACCTCGACACCTGCATCGAGAACGGCGTCCCCGAGGCCCGCTCGCGCTCGAAGCCGGCGCGGCAGTGGGCGCCCGAGGCCACCGTCCGCGACGAGTTGCGCGTCACCGCCGGCGAGTCCTTCGAGGACTACGCCCGGCGACTGACCGGCCGCGACCCGGCGTCCCTGGGCGAGGGCACCGTCCGCCGGCTCCGGGCGTCCTACGACGAGCAGGCCGACGAGCGGAGGGCGGCATGAGCACGCCCTCACTGGCCGAGCGCGGCGCCTGGATGCGTTGCGAGCGCGTCCGCCGCGGCCTCAGCGTCGAGAGCGTCTCCGACCGCATGGGGCTCGCTGATCACACGACGCTCTGCGGGTGGGAAACCGGGCGGCACGAGCCGCCGCTCGGTCGCTGGTTCGACTGGTGTGACGCCCTCGACCTGGACGCCGAATCGGCGCTCCGGGCGATGCGCGATCAGGTGTCCACCGTCCGCCCTCGACGGTGCGAGCGGCCCGGCTGCACCCGCAACCTGCCGGACTCGTCGCCCTCGAACCGGATGTTCTGCGGTCAGTCCTGCCGCCACTGGATGAGCCGCACCCGGCAACGCGCGGGGGTGGCCTGATGGTCGCCGAGGCGGTCCCGGTCCTCGCCGGGTGCGTCGCTCCGGCCGTCGAGGGCGGCCTCTGCGGTCAGCCCGTCGTGCGGACGTGCGGCGGCATCATCGTCGGCCGCGACGGCGCCGAGAGGCGCTGCACGGACGCCCTCTGCGCGGACACCGCGTGCGGCGTCGCCCACTTCACGACCCACGGCCTCAGCGAGGCGCGCGTCGAGGAGTGGCGGGAGCTGCGCGAGCGGGCGAACCGCCAGCGTCGCAACTGGCACGGCTCCGCCGGCGACAAGGGGCCGGGGCTATGACCGGCTCCTCGAGACGCGACGTGTCGCGTGTCGCGGCCGCGGCGGACGACACGTCGCGGACCGCCATGGTGACGGCTCGCGGGTGTGCCTGGTGCCCGAACGCGATCCCCGCGGGGAAGCGGTCGGACACCAGGTTCTGCTCGAAGTCTTGTCGGCAGGCCGCGCACCGATTCGCCTCCGCCGGCTATGGGCTGGTGCCGCCTCGCGACGCGGGCCGGCCGCTGGCGCTGGCCTACGCGGACCCGCCCTATCCGGGGAAGGCTCGGCGCTACTACGCCGGGCATCCCGACTACGCCGGCGAGGTGGACCACGAGGAGCTGGTTGCTCGCCTGGTCGCGGAGTTCCCGATGGGGTGGGCGCTCTCGACGGACTCCGACCACCTCCAGGAGGTTCTGTCGTACTGCCCGCCCGGCGTCCGCATTGCGTCCTGGACGCGCGGCGAGCGACCCACGAAGTCCTACAGCCCGCTCTCCGCGTGGGAGCCGGTCGTCTACTCCGGCGGCCGGGCCGTGCTGTCCGACGTCGACGCGCGACGGGTGGACGCCCTGGTCTACACGGCCCGGCCGCGTCTCACCGACCAACGCCGCGTCGTCGGGGCGAAGCCGGCGGCGTTCTGCTTCTGGCTGTTCTCGCTCCTCGGCGCCGCTCCGGGCGACACCTTCACCGACCTGTTCGCCGGCTCGGGTGGCGTCGCGCGGGCGTGGTCGCTGTTCGAGGCCCGGCACGGTCAACGGGAGTTCGACCTCGAAGCCGTCGCGCTGGACGTCGAGCGCGACGCCTGCCCTGGAGACCGCATCGGTCGCGAGTGGCCGCGAGAGGTGTCACTCGAGTCGGCCGCGACGGGACGAGGGGCGGCATGAGCCGGAACCACAACCCCGAGGCCGTGGATGCCCGCAAGGCATCGGATCGCCTGGTCCGTCGCCTCAACCGTGGCGTTGACCCGGAGCTGAAGGCGTGCGCCGGGTGCGGACGCCTCTTCGCCTCATGGAAGAACGGCGACCGGACGGAGGTGGACGACTTCGGCCGTGCCCTCTGGCTCGTCGCCCACGTCTGCGAGCCGGACG
>JBFWNE010000060.1:0-4052 GCA_050251215.1 Candidatus Nanopelagicales bacterium | reverse complement strand
TCTCATCCGGCGACGCGCCGATCGTCACGGCGTGATCCGTCACGAAGTGCGGCCGCTCGACGACCTCGTCGCCGGGCCGGGGAGCGGCGCGCTCGCGATGGGTGGAACCCGAGGTGCGACCCAGCCACTGCAACCACGCACAGCCGGCCAACGTCAGGATCGACGCGCTTCGCACAGCCCGAAGGCCGCCGCGGCGTCCACGCTGAGCACGGCGGGAGGCCATGAAGTGATGGTGACCCTGAGCGGAGTCCACCCACCAGGGGCGAACTGCCCGGGTGGAGCGACCGTCGGGACTCACGCAAGGACCGGTGCCCGGAACCCGCCGGGAGGGTCGAACGGCTCTCCCCCGTTGGCCTCCCCCGGGCGGACGATGGAGTCGTCGAAGGAGGACAGCCATGAGCGAACAGCGTCCACGTCCTCGAACACTGCGGCTGACCCGCCCGGTGGACCGGGGCGTCGATCCCGCGCACGCGCCGGGCAAGCAGAAGCTCGGGCCCGCTCCCGAGCTCGGCCCACTGCGCGCCGCCCAGCGGAACGCGCCTCGACATCAGCGGTGGGTTCCCACGAGCGGCCGCGTCGGGCGCACCCGCCGGTCGCCGCACGGCTGACCGTCCAGCTGGTCGTTGGGTCAACCGGTTGCTGTCGTACGCCTCGGACCTGCTCGGCGCGAGTTCGTGGCTCTGGCGGGTGCAGCACAACGTGCTCCACCATGGCAACACGAACGTCGCCGGGTTCGACGCCGACATCGAGTTGGCGCCGTGGGCGCGCCTCGCCCCGACGCAGCCGTGGCGGCGGCGGTTCCGGTTCCAGCACATCTACATCTGGCCGCTGTACGGCTTCCCCGACATCAAGAACCTCCTCTTCAGCGACTTGCTGTCGCTGCTCCACGGGCGCATCGGGCATCAGCCGTCGCGCGCCGGCCGACGCGCCGGCAGGTCGTCGACGTCGTGATCGGCAAGCTCGCCCATCTCGGGTGGGCGGTGGGTGTGCCGCTGCTGTTCAACCCCTGGCAGGGCGTCGTCGTGTTCTACGCGGCCTGTTCGTTCTGCGTCGGGTTCATGCTGGCGATGATCTTCCAGCTGGCGCACTGCGCCGACGTCGCCGAGCTGGCAAGCCCGTCGGCGGCGCGCCGGGGCGAGAGCTTCGCGGTGCACCAGCTGCGCACCACGGTCGACATCGAGTCACCGGTGCCGGTGCTCGGACATGTCTTCCGATGGCTGGCCGGCGGGCTCGACCACCAGATCGAACACCACCTGGCGCCACGACTCCCCCACACGATCTACGCCGGGCTGACGCCCGGCGTGCGCGCCGCGTGCGACGCGAACGACGGGCCGTGTCGTGTCCACCCCAGCGTGTCCGCCGCCTTGCGCTCGCACGCCCGCTGGTTGCGCGAGATGGGCCGCCCGCCGATCGTCATCGCCGATCGCTGAGGATCTCGCCGAGCGGCGCGGTCGGCCCGCCTCGTCCTGGCGATCGCGGCGCAGCCTGCGGCCCACCGCCACCTCAGAGGCCGAGGCGATGACGTGCGGCCTCGATCCGCTGCGACAGCGCCGGTGCACGAGCCGCGAGACGTGCGGCCCTCTCGAGCATCTCCCGTGCCGCCACCGGCTCGTCCGGCGCGAGCCACACGGCGTGGTGCAACAGGGTGCGCGCCTCGAGGTGCGGTGCCCGCAGCGCTCGGTGGAGCTCGGCCGCCGACTCGAAGCAGGCGCCGGCATGGTCGTCGCCGAGCAGCGCGAGGCACCGTCCGCGGTACTCGTCGACCGCCCCGAAGCAGCCGTCGGAGCCGAACAGCGCGAGCCGGCCCGCGTAGGGCGCAAGCTGATCGGCGAAGCGGCGTGCGGACGTCTCGTCTCCGGCGGCGGCCGCGACACCGGACAGTCCGCAGGTCATCGCCAGCCAGGCCCAGTCGTGACCGCGTTCCGGTAGCGGACCTCGCGCTGCCAGCTCCCGGCGCAGCCGATCGGCATCGCCGGTCTCGGCGAGGAGCACCATCGCGAACGTGAAGGGGGCACGGCCGTCAGGGCCCGCGGCGTCCGCGGCGGCGAGCAGCTGGTCGATGAGCTGGTGGGCACCTCCGCGCTCGAGCGCCAAGGGTGCGATCAGTCCGAGGCGCGCATCGTCGACCGGCCACACCTGGGTTCGCTGGTACAGCTCCGTGCCGCGAGCGATCCAGCGATCCGCCTCGTCGAACGAGCCGTCGAGCGTCGCCCGCATCGCTCGATACGCGGCGAAGACGACGAGCAGGTTGGGTGCGCGCAGCCGATCCGCCAATGCGACGCACAGCGCCTCGTCCTCACGCGCCTGGTCGACATCGCCCATTGTCAGCCGGGCGACGAGGCGCAGGAACGTGCCGACGAACAGGGTCCGATCATCGAGTCCGGCCGCTTCCGCGACGGACACCATCTCGTCGGCCACCGACTCCATCTCCTCCAGGCGGTCGGGGCGCCAGATCGCCACGAACCGAAGGTCGAGCACCAGGGCGAGCAGCTCGGGGTCGCCCAGCTGGCGAGCGATCGCCACGGCCCTCGCCGACGCCTCGTCGGACGGTGCCGGATCGGCCAGGTAGTACCGTTCGACACCCAACCCCGCCAACGCCCGGGCCTCGAGCGCGGCGTCGTCCTCGCCCAGCGTCGCAACGGCGCGCTCGAGGGTACGGATCATCCGACGGTCGACCTCGAGGTAGTTCCGCCACGGCCAGAACGACGGCTGCACGACCGCTGTGGCGGAGCGCGCGACGAGCTGGGGCTCGCCGAGCATCTCCGCTTCGGCGCACGCGTCGAGCACCGACGCCAGGCCGGTCGCGAGATCGCCGGCCGCGAGCCGCGCCCGAGCCAAGCCGTCGAGTGCCCGCCAGCGGTCGGTCGGATCGGGGCGCACGTCCCGATCCAGGAGTGCAACGGTCTGCTCCCACCATGCCCCCGCCTCGTCCGGAGCGCCACGGCGCGCAGCCAGCTCGGCCGCGGCGGTGGTGAGCGCGGCGGCCTCGGCGACGTCGCCGATCGGCAGCGCCCCGACGGCGTGCCGGGCGCGGCGCGGCAGGAGGTGCTCGTCGCTCCCGCGAGCAGCGGACAGTGCGGCGAGGAGGCGCTGATGGCGACGAGCTCGTCCGACCGGACCCAACGATTCGATCAGCGCCTCGGCGATGAGCGAATGCGCGAAGCGCAGGCCGGCGGGCGGCGGTTCTGCGACGAGGAGGTCGACGGCGCACGCCCGTTCCAGCGCGGCGGTGACCGTGTCGGTATCGACACCGGTCGCAGCGGCCAGGAGCTCGATGTCGAGGTCGCCTGCCGCGACGGCAGCCGTCCTCAGCACTTCGGCGACGTCGTCGGGGAGCAGGTCGACGCGGCGGCGGACGCATTCGAGAACAGTCGGCGGCACGACGGTGGGATCGAGCACCGATTCGGGGTCGTTCTCACGCCGGTCGAGCACCAGTTGATGTGCGAGCTCGCGAACGAGGAACGGGTTGCCGCCTGTCCGTTGGTGGAGTGCCTGCACGACCGCCGGGAGCAACGGTCGACCGACCACCGCCGCGGCCACGGCCCCAGCACCGTCGGGCTCGAGCCCTTCCAGGCGGAGCCACCGCGCACCGGGTTGACGAACGAGCTCGTCGATGCAGGCGGCCAATGCCCGCGGGGTCTGCGGGCCCGGTGTTCGGCACGTCGCCAGCACGGCGATGGGCGCCTGGCTCGTCTCGACGGCGAGGTACTGGAGGACGCCGAGCGACGCCGCGTCCAACCACTGCAGATCGTCGGCCACCAGCAGGACCGGGCGGTCAGCGGCGCGTGCGGTCAACGCGCGGGCGACGGCCAGGCGGAGGTCGTACTGGTCCGTGGCGGCGTCGGGCACGGACAGGGGCCCCGCTGCACCGGGCTCGAGCACGTCGTCGAGGGCGGCGCGCCACGGCCAGAGCGGCGGCAGCGCTGCGTCTTCCACGCTCCGGATGCGTCCGACGATGGGGCCCTCGGGATCGCCGGCCGCCTGCTCGAGGCACCAGCCCACGAGATGACTCTTCCCGATGCCCGGTTCGCCCGACAGCAGCACGATCCGAC
>JBFWNE010000059.1:0-4257 GCA_050251215.1 Candidatus Nanopelagicales bacterium | reverse complement strand
CGTCCGCGTGCGCGAGACCGACCGCTCCGAGCGCGACCCGATCTGGGACAGGCAGAAGAAGGCCTACCCCGGTTTCGCCGACTACGAGCAGCGGACCTCCCGCGTCATCCCGGTGCTGCTGCTCGAGCGCCGCTGACGGTCACCGTCGGCCGCAGGGACTGCCGAGCGGCATCGCCACCGATCGTCCGCCCCTTCATCCCGTCACCTCCAGCAGCACGAACCCGACGACACCCGCACACGCCGCCGACAGGACGAACAGCGGCAGGCCGAACCGTGCGAACGATGCGGTGGTGTATCCCCCCGGATCCATGACCATCAGGTTCGACTGGTGGCTGAACGGGTTGATGAACGTCAGCGAGATGCACGTGCCGATGACGGCCAGGAGCGTCACCGGGTTGACGCCGAGCTCAGCTGCGATGCTCAACGCCACGGGGGTGAGGATCGACGCCGTCGCCGCGTTCGTCACCAGGTTGGTCATCACGGCGGTCGTCACGACGAACACCAGGACGACCAGGAGCAGGTTGCCGGCCGACACGTACCGGATCGCTCCGGCCAGCTCGTCGGCGAGACCGCTGCTCACCACGACCGCGCCGAGGCCGACCGAGCCCGCGAGGATGAACAGAACGTTCCAGTCCAGCGCGCGCGCAGCCGATCTCGGTGAGATGACGCCGGTGAGCACCACGAGCAGCGCCCCGGCGAAGGCCATCACCTCGACCGGACCCAGGCCGAACGATGCCGCGAGGATGACGGCCGCGAGTATCGACAATGCGATCCAGGTGTTGCGCGGCTGCGGAACGCGCCCCGCGACGTCGCGCCACAGCGCCACACCGCTGTGGTCGAGCAGCGCCTCGTGTGACGGACTCGTCACGAAGCAGGTGTCGCCGGGCACCGCGGGCGCCTCGCTGAGCGGCTCGGTGGTGCGGGCGGCGACGACGCGCAGCCCTCCTTCGTCCTCCAGATCCAGCAGGCTGCCCGATGCGGTGGAGCTCACCGAGACCGCGTAGAGCCGTTGCGGTGCGAGGCCGAAGCGGGGGCTCCCCCACAGCGCGACGACACCCGTCCTGGTCGCCCGGTAGATCAGTACGTCGCCCGCCTCGATCGGGGTCGTGACGTCGAGCTGCTCGCCCGACCGCTCGACCGATCGCAGCTCGAACTGCTGTGTGGTGGCGATCCCGAGCTCGACCGCGGTGCGACCGCGGGCGTTGGCCCGCGCGGACACCGGGATCTCCACCCGCCAGCGCATCCGGGCGGCGGTGTCGGCCGGCTCGCCGCGCAGCAGCCGGGGAGCCGTCAGGTAGATGACGATCGCGCCGACGACCGCGACGGGCAACGCCACCGGGGCGAAGGACAGCATCCGGACCGTGACACCGCTCTCGGCCGCGATGCCCGCGATCAACAGGTTCGAGCTGGTGCCGATGAGCGTCACCGAGCCGGCGAGCGTGGTGATGTGCGCGATCGGCAGCAGGATCTCGCGGGCGGGCACCTGCCGCGTCTGCTCCAGCTCCTTGGCGGCCGGGATGAGCATCGCGACGATCGGCGTGGTGTTCATGAGCGCGGACGCGGCACCGATCGGTAGCGCCAGGCGGCGGAGTGCCTGCCGGGCGGTGCCGACGGTCGAGAGCAGTCGCCAGGTCACTCGGGTGATCACACCCGTGGCCATGATGCCCTTGGCGATCACCAACATGGCGGCCACCGTGATGACGCCGCCGTTGCTCAGCCCGCTGAACAGCGCCGCCGGCGGGGCGACCCCGGTGATCCCGGCAATGGCCAGCCCCGCGCCCAGCGCGAGGACGGACGGCACCTTCCCCGACGTCATCGCCACGAGCGTGCCGACGACGATCACCGCGGCGAGGTAGACCACATCCGCACCCTTCTCCCGGCGCCAGCCCGACACTTCGCCCGCAGAGAACCATCTCGGGCGGACGGGCCGGAGGGTGGATCGCCGGGATCGTCGCGGCCGGCCGCCTCATGTGTCCGCTTTCGGCGCGCGGCGGCGAGCCGCGCGGTTCTCCCGGGCCCGTTGCCACTCATCCAGCTGCGCCCGCACCTCGGCCGCATTCGCGTACCTCCCCAACGCCGCGAGCGTCTCCGCGAGGTCGTGAGCGGTCCGTGCGGTGTCGCGGTGGCCGTCACCGAGGACGCGGCGGCGGTGGATCAGGTTCTGCTCGTGAATGCGACGAGCCTGCTCGTAGTCACCGAGCTCGCGCAGATTGCATGCGAGGCGATGGACGGCCGTCAGGGTGTCCGGGTGATCATCGCCGAGGACGCGACACCACCGCTCGAGAACGTCCTCGCCGAGCTGCCGCCCCCGTTCGTGCTCGCCGAGATCCTGCAGGACCAGTGCCAGGTTGTACGCCGAGGCGAGGGTGGTCGGGTCCTCGTCGCCGAGAATGCGCCGACGGCGCGCGAGAACGTCCTCGTGCAGTTGGCGGGCGTGATCGAGCTCGCGGAGGGCGTGCAGGTCGTGCGCGAGTGCGTTCGCGGCGACCAGGGTGTCCGGGTGATCGTCACCGAGGACGCGCCTGCGCCGCGCGAGGATCTCCTCATGCAGTGTGCGGGCCTGCTCGTAGTCACCGAGAGCACACACGAGGTCGGCGACGTTGCCGGCGGCCCGGAGCGTGGCAGGATGCTCGTCCCCGAGCTGCTTCTGCTCGGCCGCGAACGCCTGCCGCAGATGCGGCAGCACCGCGCGTAGGTCGCTCCGCCGCTGGACGAATCTCGTCGCCCGCTCGCGCAGCCACGAGGTCGCGTCTTCCGCGTCATCGACTGCCCTGCTCGGGTCGGTGGCAAAGAGCACGTGGGCAAGCAGCTGCTCCCATCGCGGCCCCACCCGCGGGCTTCGCCATGCGAGATCGGGTAATGCAGCTCGAAGCAGCGTCACGGCCACGGCGGGCCAGGCGCGGTCGTCGGTGCGGGTCCGGAGGAGTGCGGCGGGGACACGGTGAAGCTGGATGGTCTCGGGCGTGAGGGTCGCCATGCCACGACGGCGGAGAAGTCCTGTGCGGCCGGCGAGCGCGAGCGGGTCGGCAAGGGCACGGAGGCCGCCCTCCGGTAGGGCATCGGGATGATCGGTGAGGAGATCGAGCGGTACCGGTTCGGGCGCCAGCCAGGCGACCAGCGTCAGCAGGTCCATGGCAGCCGGGTCGTCGGCGGCGAGGCGGTCGAACGCGACCGTCCACGAGGCAGTGACCGAGACCGGGTACGAGCCGCCCAGGTCATGAGCGAGCAGTTCGTCGGCGCGGCAGGCGAGCAGGCGCAGGTACCGGTCGGCCGGCATGCCGGTCTCCGAGAGGAAGGAACCGGCCTGACCGACGGCGAGAGGCAGGTCACCGAGCGCATCCGCGAGCCGGTCGGCGGTCGACTCGCTGAGGCCCGGCGCGAGCCCGAGCAGGAGCGCCACCGACTCCTGGCGTGGGAAGACGCCGAGGTCGGAGGACGGCAAACCGGGCCACGACGGGTTTCGAGACGTGACGATCACCCGGCCGGGGCCCTCGGGGAGGAACGGTGTGATCGCGCGCGGGTCCTCCGCATTGTCGAACACCAGCAGCCAGCGCCCACGCTCCTGCAGCGAGGCGTGCAGCCGGGCGACCGCGACACCCGCCGCGTCGGTCACGGCAGCCAGCCCGAGCCCACGGGCCAGCTCGGCGAGCCGCTCGGGGACGAGCGCCGGGCTCTCCGACGGCACCCACCAGGCGATGTCCAGCTCGGCCCGGTGGCGGTGCGCGTACTCGACAGCCGCGCTCGTCTTGCCCACGCCGCCCATCCCGGTCACGGCGTGCACGACGGCTCGGCCGTCAGACCGCAGCATCAGGTCGAGCCCGTCGAGGAGGTCTGCGCGGCCGGTGAACGCGGCCACGCGAGGCGGGACGCTCCACAGCCGGTCACGGCGCGGCAGGATGAGCAGCGACTGCAGCAGGACGGTCTCCAGCTCGGCAGGGGTACGCACCTTCGCCACGGTCGCCCCGCTGTCGCACAGGCGTCGCCGGAAGTCCTGCTGACGGCCGTCATGGTCGAGGAACATCGACGCAGGGCCCTCAGCATCGTCGTCGAGGTCGTCGTCGAGGTCGTCGTCGAGGTCGTCGTCGAGGAGGAACACCAGCCGCGGCAGCCCGAGGGTGCAGGCCGTCTCGTGCTCGAGTTCCGTGTACGACACGTCGGGCCGGTCCCGCACGGGAGAGCCGTAGCGGAACCCCGCGATCAGCACGAAGACGTTGGCCCGCCCCACTTCTTCGGCGCAGACCTGCGCCGGTTTCTCCG
>JBFWNE010000058.1:0-4462 GCA_050251215.1 Candidatus Nanopelagicales bacterium | reverse complement strand
GAGCACTTGAGGAGGTCACCGCCATCACCGATGCGTGCCATGAGTGCAGACCCCAGTCCCATCCGGCACACCGACGCGGTGCGCCCGCTCGTGACGGTACCTGCCGAGCACGCTTCCCGGGGAGCGTCGAAACGCCCTGTTCGGGAAACGGCTCGGCAGACGGTCGAATCCGGGGCCGTGAAGCCCCTGCCGCCGGCCCGCCGGACCGGACGACCACGTCAGCCGACAGCCGACAGCTTCCGGCTCTGGATGATCTCGTCGACGATCCCGTAGTCCTTGGCCTCGTTGGCCGTGAGGATGCGGTCGCGCTCGATGTCCTCGTGCACCTGCTCGGCCGTGCGGCCGCTGTGCTTGGCGAGGGTGGTCTCCAGCAGCCGCCGCATCCGCGTGATCTCCGCGGCCTGGATCTCCAGGTCGGACACCTGGCCGTAGAAGCCCTCGGTGGCCGGCTGGTGGATCAGGATCCGGGCGTTCTGCACCGCGAGGCGGCGGCCCGGCGTCCCGGCGGCGAGCAGCACCGCGGCGGCCGACGCCGCCTGCCCGAGGCAGACGGTCTGGATGTCGGGCCGGATGAACTGCATCGTGTCGTAGATCGCCATCAGCGACGTGAAGGAGCCGCCGGGCGAGTTGATGTACATGCTGATCTCACGGTCGGGGTCCGCGGACTCCAGGCACAGCAGCTGCGCCATGACGTCGTTGGCCGACGCGTCGTCGATCTGCACGCCGAGGAAGATGATGCGCTCCTCGAACAGCTTGTTGTACGGGTTCGACTCCTTGACCCCGTAGCTCGTGCGCTCGACGAACGAGGGCAGCACGTACCGCGACTGCGGCATCTGGAAGTTGCTCACTGGGCACTCCCGTTCCCGTTCGACGCTGCGTCGGGCAGCTGCCCGGCACGCGAGATCACGTGGTCGACGAACCCGTACTCGAGCGCCTCCTGCGCGGAGAACCAGCGGTCGCGGTCGAAGTCGGCCGTGATCTTCTCGACCGTCTGACCGGTGTGCCCCGCGATCAGCTCCGCCATCTCACGCTTGTGCCGGCGGAACAGCTCCGCCTGGATCGCGATGTCGGACTCGGTACCACCGACACCCGCCGACGGCTGGTGCATGAGGATCTGGCAGTGCGGCAGGGCGAAGCGCTTGCCGCGCGTGCCCGCCGACAGGAGGAACTGGCCCATCGAGGCGGCCAGCCCCATCGCATAGGTGGCCACGTCGCACTCGATGAACTCCATCGTGTCGAAGATGGCCATGCCCGCGGTCACCGAACCGCCGGGCGAGTTGATGTACAGCGCGATGTCGGCGGTGGGGTCCTCCGCCGACAGCAGCAGCATCTGCGCCGCGATCCGGTTGGCGATGTCGTCGTCGACCTGCTGCCCGAGGACGATGATCCGCTGCTGGAGAAGCCGCTCGTACACGGAGTCCGACAACGTCATCGACGTCGGCGCGCCGCGGCGCATCTCCGGCGGCAGGCCCGCGGAACGCGGGCCACTGTCCTGCTGGCTCACGAGCCCTCCTCGACGGTAGTCCGATGTTGAGCCTGCTGGCTCACTCACGTCATTCCTGCCTTCTGTCCGTACCCGGCTCGCGTACCCGGCCCGCCCCGCGGCGTCCGGGGTGATCCGTGTCGCCGACCCTACGCGGACGCCGGGACCGGCGTCCGCGTTCGGACGGGTTGTTCGCTGTGGGCGCACCCGGCGCCCACAGCGGGACGGTCAGGCGCTGGTGGACGCACCCTTGGCGGCCTCGGCGTCCTCGGACTCCGGCGTGTCGCCGGAGTCCTCGGTGGCCTCGTCCGCGGCGTCGGCGGCCTCGTCGGAGACCACGTCGCCCTCGACGACCTCGGGGGCCTCGTCGGCCGGGCCGAGGAGGTCGGAGAGGTCGACCGCGGCGCCCGCCTCGTCGGTGACGGTGGCGGCCCGGACGGCGACGATGAGCGCCTTGCTGCGCCGCACGTCGGAGTAGATCGCGCCGAGCTGACCCGACTGCTGGATGCGCTGGACGAACTCGTCGGGCGACATCCCGTACTGCTGGGCCTGGTAGACGATGCGCTCGGTGAGCTCCTGGTCGCTGACCGTGACCTGCTCCGAGTCGGCGAGCGCGTCGAGGATCAGCCGGACCTTGACCGACTTCTCGGCGTCGGCGCGGACCTCGGTGTCGAACTCCTCGCGGGTCTTGCCCTGCGCGGTGAGGAACTCGCCGAACTTGTCGTCGTCGTGGTCGAAGGCGTGGACCGCGTCGTGCAGCGACGACTCCACCTCGGCCCCGACGACCGACTCCGGCAGCGGGACCTCGGTGGCGTCGACGATCGCGTCGAGGACCTTGTCGCGCGCCTGGGAGACCTGCTCCATGCGGCGGACCCGGCCGAGGCGCTCCTTCAGGTCGGCCGTGAGCTCGTCGAGCGTGTCGAACTCGCTGGCGAGCTGGGCGAACTCGTCGTCGGCCTCGGGGAGGCTGCGCTCCTTGACGGCGGTGACCGTGACGGTGACCTCGGCGACCTTGTCGGCGTACTCACCGGCGACCAGCGTCGAGGTGAACGTCGTGGACTCGCCGGCGGACAGGCCGGTGATGGCCTCGTCGATGCCGTCGATCAGGCCGCCCTGGCCGACCTGGTAGGAGAACCCGGTGGTCGCGGCCTCCTCGATCTCCTTGCCGTCGACCGACGCGGAGAGGTCGATCTGGACGAAGTCGTCGTTCGCGGCGGCACGCTCGACCCCGGTGAGGGTGCCGAAGCGGGCGCGCAGCGAGTCGAGCTGCTCGGTGACGGCCTCGTCGGTGACCGAGACGTCGTCGACCGTGACGGTGATCCCGTCGAGGCCGGGCAGCGTGATCTCGGGGCGGACGTCGACCTCGGCGGTGAACGTCAGCTTCTCGCCGTCGGCGATCTCGGTGACCTCGATCTCGGGCTGCCCGATCGGGGTGACCTTCTCCGACGCCGTGACGGCCTCGCTGTACTTGCCCGGGATCGCGCCGTTGACGACCTCGTCGAGGACGACGCCGCGGCCCAGGCGGGCCTCGAGGATGCGGGCCGGCGCCTTGCCCTGGCGGAAGCCGGGGATGCGGACCTGCTGGGCGATCTTCTTGTACGCGCGGTCGAAGTCGGGCTTGAGCTCGTCGAACGGCACCTCGACGTTGATACGGACGCGCGTCGGGCTGAGGTGCTCGACGGTGCTCTTCACGGTGGTACTCCTCGGACTGGCGGCCGGCGATGTGGCGGTTCGCGCGCCGCGCCGTGCGAACCCGTCCGTCCCTGCCGAACCGGCGGCGTACGGGCTGGTCACACGTTGCGCGGAGTGGTTCCGACCGCTCTCGGGCGGTCGTGACGCCGGCGCGACGACGTCAATGGCCCGGCCGAGTCTAGGCGAGCCGCCACGAGCCCCGATGCCGGACCGTCCGCAGGTGTGTCGGAGCTCGCCGCGAGGGTCGCCGTGGGAGGAGCTCAGCCTGCTCCGGCGGCATCGCCGGGCAGCACCACGTCGGCGAACGTGACGTCGACGGCGACGGGCCCGAGCACCGCCCGGACGCGCTCGGCGACGGATCCGGCGAGGACGGGCAGCGGCGTCCCGAAGCGGACGACGACCGCGACCTCGGTGGGCTCGCCCGGACCGCCGAGGCGGACGCCGAGCAGCCGCCGGCCGGGCAGGTAGGAGGCGATCGCGCCGAAGGGGCCGCCGTCGAGCCGGTCGACCTCGGGGTGGGCCAGCACCGCGGCGGCGACGGCCTCCGCGGTCTCGCGGGGCGCCGACGGGCCGGGCTGCACCGAGGGGTCGTCGGGCGGGGTCACGTCGGCACGCTAGCGCCGCGACCCCGGGTCGGCACAGGTGTGGGGCCCCGGACGTCACCGTCCGGGGCCCCACGCCCGAGTGCTGCGACCCGCTTGTCGGGCCTACTTCTTGAAGGCGTCCTTGACCTTCTCACCGGCCTGCTTGAGGCTCCCCGCGACCTGGTCCTTCTTGCCCTCGGCCTCGAGGCTCCGGTCGTCGGTCGCCTTGCCCGTGCCCTCCTTGGCCTTGCCGGCCAGCTCCTGCGCCTTGTTGTCGATCTTGTCGCCCAAACCCATGTCGACCTCCTCGCGGTGGATCCCGGCACCGGGGGTCGTCCCGGCGGCTGCGGTTCCCTCGAGGAGCGGGTACCCGGGGCCGCGGTCTCCTACACGGTGATGGCGCGCAACACGTCCGGCCGCAGTAGGGTGAGGCCGGTCACAGCGGGCACGATCCGGGCCGACGTGGGGACGTCGGCGTACGGCCCACCAGTTCGAGATCCGGGGGGAGCGGTGACGGCGTTGCGCGATACCGGCGAGCTGCGCCCCGCGCCGGGAACGGCCCCGGGAACGCGCCCGCGGCGCCCGCCTCCCCGTGCGGTGCCCGCGCCCGGACCGGACGGGCCGGAGCCCGCGCGGTCCGTCGTCGCCGTGCCCGACGACCTCGACGAGCAGACGCTGGTCGTGCGCGCCCAGGAGGGTGACG
>JBFWNE010000057.1:0-4862 GCA_050251215.1 Candidatus Nanopelagicales bacterium | reverse complement strand
TTGTCGAGACGCTCCAGGCGGTGAACCGCAACGCGCAGGCCGTCCTGGCCCCGATCGCCGCGTAAGGCGCGACGAGGGAAGGGAGGCCAGCGATGGCCGGACTCAGCGGTGCATGGAGCGGGGGAGCAGGGCGGCCCGGTGGGCAGTCCGTCCCCCCGCAGACCAACGGCCTCGGCGGCACGACGTTCGCCGACCGTTGGAGCGGCCTGCCGCCGGCCGCGATCAACCTGTCCTCGAACGCCTCGTTCAGCCCCTCCTCGGGTGTGGAGGTCGGAGGGTCCTTCGGGCTCTCCGGCCTCCTGACCGTGGCGGTGCTGCTCGCCGGCCTCGTCGCGCTCGACCGCTACGTCCTCGACGTGCCGGGCGTCGGCGGCGGGAAGTAGGCGAGCGATGGCCGGCCCTCTCGGCTCGCTCTTCAAGTCCAGCCGGTCCGTGTGGGACGACTTCGCGCGGCTGCTGCCTCGCGGCGTCAAGACCGCCGTGGCCGGCCTCATCGTCTACGACGTCGCCGCTCCGGTGGCCGAGGACGTGACGGGCATCGACCTCCCGGGCGGGGGAGTCATCCTCCGCCCCCTGGTCGATGCCGGCGCGACGGCGGTGGGTGACTCCCTCGGACGCGCCCAGGCGAAGGTGGCGACCTCCTACGCCAACGGGTTCCTCGAGGGGCTCGGCGTGGACACGACCGAGAAGGTCGGCGGCGAGGGCGGCGTCCGCATCGGGACGCTGCTCACCGTCGGCATCCTCGGCCTCGCGGCCTTCGCGGTGCTCCAGGCGGTGCGGCGATGAGGTTCATCGGCGTCCTCGTCGTCGCCCTCGTGCTCTACGGCGCCATCCGGGGCCTCGGCCCGTACGTCGTGCTCCAGGCGACCAATGCGGATTGGCGTCAACGCCGCGCCGACCTCCACCGGAGGGGCGACCCCGAACCGAACTACCACGCGGCGATAGCAACGCCAGGGTGGGACCAGCTAACGACGGCCGCCCACTGGACGGCCCTCGTCGGTGCCGGCGTCGTCCTCGTCGCGGGGGTGTCCTGATGGCCTATCTGTCTGGCTGCCCGAACACCCCCTCGATGCAGTCCCAGGTGTCGGGGGACAGCAACGCAGTCACCCAATTCGCGGCCACCGAGACGACGCCGTTGCTGCAGGCTCGCATCAGGGCCTCCTGCTCTACCCGGTCGAGTTCGGCTGTCAGGGTCATGATCACGGCCTCGGCCTGCCCGAGTCCTCGGTTGAGCGACTCGGCATCGGCACGCATCGACCTCCCGGGCGGGGGAGTCATCCTCCGCCCGCTGGTCGAGCACACGGCGGACGCGGTGGGCGACTCGCTCGGGCGCGCGCAGGCCCGCGTGACGACCTCCTACGCCAACGGCTTCCTCGAGGGGCTCGGCGTAGACACGTCCGAGAAGGTCGGCGGCGAGGGCGGCGTCCGCATCGGGACATTGCTCACCATCGGCATCCTCGGCCTCGCGGCCTTCGCGGTGCTCCAGGCGGTGCGGCGATGAGGTTCATCGGCATGCTCGTCGTCGCCCTGGTGCTCGGGGTCGTGGTGCAGCGCGTCCTGACCGCACCCTACCGCTCTGACATCGAGCGGGTGGGGCGGAACTTCGGTGTGAACGCGCCACGCACGGGGTTCTGGCCGGCCTTCACGGAGGCGTGGGCAGACCTCCCCGCGGGCGCGAAGGTCGCGACGGCGTCCGGCTGGTTCGTCCCCGTGGTGTTCGTGGCGGTGGCCGCGTGAGTACCTACGGCGTTCCGAACGTCTCGGTGAAGAAATTGGTGGCCGTGCCGCTGATGCGGTCGAGGCATTGCCTCGTGAGCTGCCCACCGAGCAGTAAGTCCGCGAAGCTGCTGAGGTTCGCGCCGGCGGCGAGTCCGCAGGCCGTCGCGATGCTCCCGGCCTTGTACCGATCCAACTCTGAGACCAGGACCCCGATGGCGGCCTCGGCCTGCCCGAGTCCTCGGTTGAGTTCGATCGCGTCGGCACGGGCCTCGTCGCGCTGCGCTGTCACGGTCCTCAGCGTCGCCTCGAAGCGGTCGCGGTCGGCGGAGGCCGTCCAGAGCTCGCCCCGGGTGTCCTCAAGTTCCTGCTCGAGGCGCGACACCTCGGCCTGTAGGGCGTTGACCCGGAACACGTCCTCGCGGACCTCAACCACGGGCGCCGGCTCGGCCGTGGTCGCGTCGACGGCGATGCCGCCGGCGACGAACCCGAGCACGACCCCCACGAGGCCGACACCCCACCTGCTCAGTTCAAACATTCCGACCCCCTGCTCGCGCCCTGGCGCGGGCCGAAGGGTAGCAACTCGCCCCGCCGGCGTGTCCGTCCCGGCGGCGCTGGCGGAGGTGCGGAAGTGAGAGGCGCCATGCTCGAACTCGGCACGATCGTCATTGTCCTCACGGCGCTGTTCGCCTTCATCACCGTCGTTGGGCTCGCCGTCCCGGAGGCCCGCGACGCGATGGCCGGCAAGCTCCCGGAGTTCGCCGCAGCGGCGTTCTCCGGCCTCCTGGTCGCCCTCGGGCAGGGCGTCGAGCGGCTCCGGTCGCTCGGCGGTTCGCCGGCCGACGTGTCGCGTCCGCCGGCGAGCGCGACGCCTCCAGACGAGGAGGCGCCCGATGGCCGCTAAGGGTGGCGTGGACTTCGTGGGCGTCGGCGTCGTCGGTGGCGCCGTGGCGCTCGGGTGGTGGGCTCTGACCCACGGCCCGGACGCACCCGACCCGAAGGCCGGCACGCAACAGGGGAACACCCCGACGTTCCTCACGGTCGACCAGGTGCTCCACGACCGCGAGTACCAGGCGAGCCTGCTGGCCGCGCTCGGCGACTCGCAGGAGGGCTATGCCGCCAACGCCGCGCGAGGCGCGACGCCGGGCGACTACCCCCGCGGCCTCATCGAAATGACGACCGGAAACCAGGTCAGGCCGCCGGCCTCCTGGGACCCGGTGCTCCACCTCTTCACCGACATCGGCGACGTGCTCGGCGACTGGCCCGGCACGCCCGAGGAACACGCCTCCCTGTGGAGCCGCCTCGGCATCAGCGTCCCGGAGCGCGGGCTCGCCCTGCAACTCAAGGACGCGATCGCCGGGTGGTTCCGCTCCGACCAGGAGGCACTGGCGGCGGAGCGTCCGGCGCCTGTCGCCGGCGGCGGTGGCGGCGGTGGGGGAGGGGGCTCCTGGTGAGCGGCAAGGAAATCGCAGGACTCGCAGTGCTCGGCCTCACCGGCGGGCTCGCCCTGTGGACGTGGCAGGCCACGAAGGACGGCGGCGACGCCGGCGCCCTCTCCGACGCGCTGCAGGACGCCCTCAAGACGCTCGACGGCACGGTGAAGAGCCTGATCACCCCGACCACGGACGCGAAGGCCGACACGCCCGGCGTCACCAACCCCGGCGGCACGCCCGGCGCCATCACGGCCTACGTGCCCGGCGTGACGCCCACCTCGGCCGTCACCCAGAGCGGCCTGACCGTCGGTCAGGTCCTCGAGGCAGCCGCGACGCCTCCCGAGCAGGGGGTGATCTCGAAGGTCGTGAACGTCGTCCAGGGCGTCATTTACCAGCCCGTCCAGACGGACAAGGGCGTCACGTTCGCGGGCAGCGACGGGAAGTCCTGGCAACTCATCAACGGTCAGTGGGCGCAGGTCTAGGAGGACCCTCATGCCTCAGTTTCTTCGACGCCGGCGCGGCGTCCTGGTGATGCAGGACGAGCAGCCGCTCGGCCTCGCACCGCACGGCCTCGGCTCCGACGAGGCGCTCGCGGCCATCGGCTACCGCCTCGACGGCGACGGCCGGGCCGTACCCGTCGCGCCTCGAGCAAGCGCCCGGCCGGCGACGACGCGTCGCCCGTCGACGTCGCGACGGAAGGCCCCCGCGAAGGCCGCTCCGAAGGCGTCCACCAAGACGCCGGCGAAGCGCACCGCGAAGGGCGGCACGAAGTGAGCCGCCGCAAGCGTCGTCGCGGATCCGCGCGACGGAACCCCATCGCCCGCGTGGAGCGCGGCGTCACGAAGGCCGTGAGGGACCTCACGCGCCCCGTGCGCCGGCTCCTGAAGTAGGGGGCCGCGATGGCCGACGAGGTGCCCGTCTCCAACGCCCCGCTCTCCGGCGACCAGGGGAACGACGGCATGACCGCCACGGCCGCCGAGGCGCTCCTCGGCGCCGGCAGGACGGCCGGCACGGGCCTCATCGAGGGCGCCCGGTCGCTCAGTGCCTCCGCGGTGGGGCCGTGGGCGCTCCTGGTCCTCGGTGGCGCCGTGGTGGTGCTCACCCTCAGCGGCAAGCGCCGCTGGTTCTAGCTCGCACCCCGGCGAGGAGCCGGGAATGAAGGGAAGTCCGATGCCCAAGATGCCCCCCCGCTCGAAGAGCACGGGCCGGTTCCTCAAGACCGGCAAGAAGTCCCGCACCCGCAAGGGCGGCCGCAAGAAGCGGCGCTAGTCCTCCCGGCCCGGCTCGGGGGTGGAGCACGTCTCCCCGGACCCCCGAGCCGGCGCCGGTGTGGCTGGACTGCTGGCCTCCGACAGCGCGTCCAGTCCCACCGGCGTCGAGGGCGGGCCGGCCCGTTCGCACCCTGACCGGCCCGTCCCCGGCGTGCATGAAGCGCGGCGGGGGTAGTGCTGCGCGGAGGCACAGACAGATGTCGGCTCGTAAGACAACGGTGAGAAGGGCGGCAACGCCCGCGGCGACGTGGTGGGGGCCTCGGCTCCCGTTCACGCTGCTCACGGACCGGAAGGTCAGCGCGGAGGCCGTGCGCCTCTACGCATACCTGGACGCGCTGGCGGATCGCCCTGGCGAGGTGGACCTCGCCGCGACCGCTCGCGACCTCGGCCTCGGGGACTGGATGGAGGGCTACGCCGCTCGGCTCCAGCTCGAGGAGGCCGG
>JBFWNE010000056.1:0-5755 GCA_050251215.1 Candidatus Nanopelagicales bacterium | reverse complement strand
TCACCACGGCGTGGTAGTCGCCGAGGGCCCACATCACGCGATGCTTCGCCTTGAGCGCCCGGTCGGCTTCGTGGTCGGCATCGTGGATCGTGTCGGTCATCGCGCATCTCCTCCGCTCCGTCACGGGCCGGCTCGTTGCGGGCCCTCAGGCGACGATCGCGGTGCGCCGGGTCGGCGGCATGAGTGGCGCCTACTCAGATCCGGCCGCTCGGCCGGTGCAGGCCGCTGCGCTCCTGCATCAGCCGGAGGTGGGCTTCGATGCCGTCGCCGTGCCACGAGGTCGGGCTGAAGCGCTCCTGCTCGACGCCGACCCAGGGCTCCTCGCCTCCGCGCGGGCCGACGAGGAGCTTCCCCTCTTCACGGGTGAGTCTGCCGACCTGGCGCACACCGATGCCGCGATCGCGCAGCAGCCGTTCGGCCGCGGCGGCGTTCTTGCGGCTCACGGCGACGAGCAGGCACCAGTCTCCCCAATTCTGGCCGAGCTGAAACGTGGTGACGTGTGCGGCGGCGGACACCTCGACGAGCACCGGATCGAGGTCGATCTTCGGCTCCATATGCGCACCCAGCCTGTTCGTCTCGGCGAGGATGCGCACTCCGGCGTAGAGGCCGTCGGACAGGTCGAGCGCGGCCCGGGTGTAGCCGTGTTCGGCGAGCAGGCGCCCTGCGGTGACCTGGGCGATGGGCCGACGGGCTCGGGCGAAGATCCTCTCTGCGACCGCGGGCGCCACCTCGGCGTACCCGTGATGGATGAGCGCAGCTGCCCACAGGTAGCCGGGGTCGCCGACGAGTAGCAGCACGTCGCCCGCCCGCGCACCCCGGCGGCCGATCTTGCCGCCTGACGGGTGTCCCCGCCGCACGCGGCGGGGCAGGGTGCGACCGATGGCGGTGGCCGTCAGGTGGCGCTCCCGGCCGTCGCGGGTGTCGCCGCCGACGACGCGGGCGCCGTGGTACGCGGCACACTCGTTCACCCCGCGGATGATCTCCTGGAGGTCGTGTACCGGTGTGTCGGGCGGGAGCGTGTAGTTGACGACGAGGACCTCGGGCGTCGCCCCGGCGGCTGCGAGATCGGAGAGGTTGATCGTTGCGAGGAGCCAGCCGGCGGTGTAGGGGTCCTGCTCGCCGAGCTGCTCCAGGAGCGGGGTGGGGCACGTGTCGGTCGTGACGACGAGGCCGCCGCCGATGTCGGCGCAGTCGTCGCCGAACCCCGCCTCGGCGCTGTACGTGGGCGCGAGGAGCGTCGAGAAGATCTTCCGTTCGCCGAGGTCGGCGAGCGAGCCTTCAGCAGACATGGTGTTCGGCCAACCGGGAGGCGCGGATGGTGACATCACGCGAGTAGTTCGCCGGCATCTGCCAGTACGGCCGGAGGGCCGGGCTGCACCGGAACAACATGAGGTTGCCGATGCGGGTGCCGGGACGAAGGAAGACCGTGCACGCCAGCCGGCACTCGATCTCGAAGGTGAGGATCGCGCCTCCGGGATGATCGTGACCGTATCCGGGGCTCACATGATGGCTGAGCGCGACGCTGACACCGAGGCGTGCGCAGCTCGACGTGCCGCCCATGAGCCCCGTCAGCCCGGGCGACAGCGAGATCCGTTCCAGAGTGGGGGCGAGCATGATCTCGCCCGGATCGAGACGGAGCCTGCCGTGCTCGTCGGGTTCCCGCGGTACGAGACGCGGGTGGGACGCCGCGACCGCGAGGTCGATCGGACCGTCGGGCGGGACGAGGACGGCGGCCGTCGACCCGAGACGCAGCCCCAGAGCCGCAGGCCGGACGAGATCGGCGTCGAACGGGTCGATGCCCAGCTCGCCGGATTCGTACGCGGCGAGGATGCCCCGATCGCTCAGCGCGCCGGGTACACCCGGGGTGACTCCGTCCCCCAGGAGGTCGGCCGTGGCCGTCACTGCTGCCTCCCCGCCGATCCGTGGAGCGCGGTCAGCACCGCGCGCACGAGGTGGTCGGCGTCGCCGGGGCTGATCGAGCTCCCGACCGCGTCGACCCGCGCGCCCGGAGCGCAGTAGACGTCGGTCGTCGTGACTCGCGGCGGCCCCTGGACGACCAGCGTGGCCACCAGGGCGGTGCCGAGCGGGTCGATCGTGTGGACGGTCTCGGTCGTGACGGCATATCGGTCGTGCGTCCGGATGTCATGTGTGTCGCACACGCGTAGGAAGACGTTACCAACCGGCGTAGGTGTGCTGGTAGGCCCACCGCCTACCCAGCGACATCTGAGAAAAGGGGAGCCGTCCGGTGATTCCTTGTATTCGGTCGAGCGCAATCCGTCACCACATAGCGGGGTACTCGCGAAATGCCACCGGTGCCCGTGCGGGTTCGTCTCGCCACGCCGATCGCGACCGGCAGGCCATACGTGCAGCCGCAGCCGCGCCCTCGGCGCGGTGTGCAGGACGAGCTTGGCGAAGCCGTTCGGGTGCCAGTAGGAATGCTCGGCTACCGCGACAGGGTCGAGGTCGCCGAGCCGGCGCGCCAGGACGCGGGGGTCCTCGACCAGTTGGTCGAGGACCCGTCGAAGATCCCCGGCACCGGGGTCGTCTTCGAGATCGCCGATGGTCGCCCCGGCGAGCGACGAACGGCTAGGCGTCGGCGGAGGAGTCAGGGTCATGGTCGGTCTCCGGGTACTGCGGCACTGGAGTGGGGAGCGAAGCGATCGCCAGGGCGTGGAGGGCCGTGACGGCGTCGTGAGTCATCCAGCTCGGCACCGCGCCGCCGTTCTTCCAGACCCAAAGGTGCAGGTCGGCGTCATAGCAGGACCAGAGCTCGTCCAACGCGCGCCGCAGGCGCGCCTCGGGAACGTTGTCGGCCGCGACGAGCGCGCGTAGACACCATGCGGCCGTGAAATGGTCGATCGCGACGAGCTGGCGGAACCCGGGTTCGATCTCGGGCTGGAGCCGCTCGGTGATGCCGTTGTCGGGCTCCTCGCTGTCGACGATCCAGTCCACGGCCGACTCGACCGCCTCGTCCACTGCACCGCTGGCGTCGCGCAGCCGGTGCAGAGCGGCCACGGCCCGTGCCGTGTGCGCCAGCGAGGGCTGCGTGAGCCGGGCCGGGACGCCGGCGTCGGCGGCCCAGAGCAGGCCCTCGCGAAACGGGGTGCGCGCCGACAGCAGAGCGGTGACCAGCTCATCGACGAAGGGGCCCGTCGATTGCATGCTGAGAAGGCAGTCGAGCACCGTCGCGAGGATGTAGGGGCGGGAGCGCGCGAAGTCGTCGATCCCTTCGCGCAGGCGCCCGAGTTTCGCGTCCAGGTCGTCGAGCTGACCGGTTCGGGCGAGCGCCGCGAGTACCACTGCCGACACCTCGGGCCGGGCGTCGCCGCTGAGGAAGTTGGACCAGCCGCCGCGGCCTTCACGCTTTACCAGGGCCTTCGCGAGAGCGTGCTGGTCCACCCGTGCGTCGTCGAGCAACTGCAGTGTGCGCATCACGTACGCGGTGCTCAGCGGGGTGGGGTGGCGCTCGGTGAGGAGATGGCCCCAGCCGAGCGGCGTGCCGTTGAGCGTTGCTACCCGATCGACGAGCGCGTCGGCGACGTCGGTCAGCACGGACGCGAGGCGTCGCCGCGAGGTCGTCGGCCGCGGACCCGGCCCGCCGCGCAGCTCATCGGCGAGGGAGACGAGCGCGCCGGTCGCTTCCAGGACGGCATCGATCCTGCGCACGTTGTCGGGTGACGGGAGGTGCCGGTCGGTTTCCCACTGGGCGATGCTCGCCCGGTCGACGGCGAGCTCCTGCGCCACTGCCGCCTGTGTCATGCCACGCTGCTTCCGCAGCTCCCTGAGCTCGGCTCCGAAGCTCTTCGCCACTGCCGTACTCCTGCCTGGACGTCGGCCGATCGGACCGCTAACCTCACATGTGGGTAACGCCAATCACAGTACGCCTACGTAGGATCCCACGGTTTGGGGGTGACGGAGTGGAGCCTACTCCGAAGCTCACACGCTGCCTCCGGTCCAATTCTTGTGACATGCGGACGAACCAGTTCCAGCGGGCGTCGCCGTCGGGGTGAGAGGCAGCCGCGCCTACGCGTCTAACGACGCGGACCAGGCGTGTGTTACGCGGGGATGCGCCACGCACACCATCACGCGCACGCGGCGCACCCTCTGGCGAAACCAGCACGGCTCGCGTGCCGGCCAGGGCAGACCGGGTTGCAGCCCGGTCCGGCGAGTGACCGCCTCCGTCCCAGCGGAATGAGCCACCCGATGCCGAAAGGTACTCCCGGATCGCAGCGGCCGCGAGCCGGCCTGCGCGCCCTCATCGATGCCCTCGACGACCACATCAGCCGCCCGATCGAGCACCGCGCCCGCGCCCGCGGCTGGCACGTGCTGCGCGTGCCCGGCACCCGCGATGTCGTCTATCGCCATCCCGGGTTCCCGCGCGACGCCGACCCGGACGACGAGGGTGGGTCCCCGGGCGGCGACGGTGAGGTGGTCGCCGCCGACCGCCGACCGCGCGTGCGGGGAGCGCTGCGGTGAGCCGCCGGACGAACCTGCTCAACGTCCTCGGCGACTTCGGCCCGCCGAACCGGCGCCGCAACCCGTTCCTCTTCCCGTGGAGATGGCGCCGCGAGTTGCTCGTCGCCGGGTTCATGGTGTGGGCGATGTGGTCCCTCGCCGGGGCGATGGGCGCCGGGGCGGCGGCCCTTATCGCCGCCCTCGTCCTGCTCGGCCTGCTCGGCCTGCCGCCCTCGCGCCGGTTCGTGCGTCGTCGTGTGCAGGTCGCGCGCACCGAGCATCGCCTGCGTGCCGGGATGGTGCAGGCGCAGGTGCTGTCGTGGTCCGGATGGCTCCCGGCGATCCTGTGGTCGGCACGGCGCCCCCGTGGGGTTCGCATCACGCTCTGGTGCCCCGCGGGCGTCGACGTCCGCACGTTCGAGGTCACCCGCACGCTGCTCGCCGCGGCGTGCTGGGCGGTCGACGTCGAGGTGTCGCGCCACCCCCACTGGGCGCAGCTGGTCGTGCTCCTCGTCGTGCTGCGCGGTGACGAGGTGGGGTCGTGACGGCCCTGCCGGATCGGTGGGTGCCACCGTCGATGGTGCTGCCGCCGATCGACCACCTCCCCCCGTACCCCGCCGATGGTGTGCTGGGCGAGTTCGTCCGTCGCGGCACCCGCTCGTGGGCGGGTGAACCGGTACCGCTGCCGGGCGGAGCCACCGCCCTGCTGTGGTTCCTGCTGCTCGCCAACGTCGCCCTGACCTCGTGGTACTTCGCCTGGGGGGCGACGTGTGCGTCGGCACCGTGCTGGCTCGTGCTGCTCGGTGGGCGACCGGATCTCCTCCTCGGGCTGTCACTCGGGACCGTTCTCGTGCTGCTGGGCCTCGTCCCGCTGACCCGAGGCCTGACCCGCGCCGGGGGCGTGTCGATGGCCCTCCTCGCCGTCGGGGCCATCACCGGATTGGTCGCGCTGCTCGGTGTCGTTGCTCTGCTCGTCCTCGGCGCGGCGGCACTGGTCGTCGTCGTGCTGGTCGCCGCGCTCGTCGCCGACAGCTGATCGAAGGGAACGATGATGGTGACACTGCAAGCCCGCCTGGGCCCCGCATTCTCGCGTGAGGTCGAGAGCCTCGGCCTCCCCGCGCTCGATGCTGCTCTGCGTCACAGGTGGCCGGAGTTGCGCGAACCGGTCATGCTGCCGTGGAGCGACCAGCCGCTGCTCGTGCTCGACGGCGATCGCCCCTGGATCGTCACCGCCGCGGAACACGATCCGTACACGCGCCGCGGCCGCACCGTGGTGCCTCACGCCCAACGTCGCGAGCTC
>JBFWNE010000055.1:0-5863 GCA_050251215.1 Candidatus Nanopelagicales bacterium | reverse complement strand
TGCGGCAGCGCGCGCTCGGAGAGGTCGTGCTCGCCGCCGATCCCGTACATGATCTGCAGGGCGTCGAGGCCGCCGCCGGCGGCGCTGGTCATGAACGAGACGAAGTCCGCCACCTCGTCCGGGCAGGTGCCCACGAAGAGCGCCTGCATCGTGAGGCTCGCGTCGCGGATCCAGGCGTACCGGTAGTCCCAGTTGCGCTCCCCGCCCACCTGCTCGGGCAGCGACGTCGTCGGCGCCGCCACGATTGCCCCGGTGGGGCGGTAGCTGAGGCCCTTCAGCACCCGCGACGAGAGGCGGATCAGCTCGCGGTGAGGCCCGCGGTAGATGTCGTGGTCGGCCTCCCATGAGCGCCAGGCCTCCACGGTGTCGGCGATCCTGGCCGGGACGGCCCTCGGTGCGCAGGTCTCCGGTGGGCGGCTCTCCGCCGCCGCCCAGGCCATGCAGAACCCCTCGCGCTCGCCCTCGCGGAGCGTGAACACGCTCCGCAGGGCCGCATCGTCGACGGCAAGGGGGACCTGCGCGCTCAGCGCGAACTGGTTGGGCCCGCCGAAGGTTCGCGCGCCCCGGTCCGTGACCCGCAGCAGCGGACGCACAAGCCCGTACTCGGGGCGCGGCGCCAGGTCCATCGCCAGCCGGACCTCGCCCGCCAGTCCCTCCACCGAGCGCAGCAGCTCGTGAGGGGCGCCGGCACCGAGATCATGGCCGCGCTGCCCCTGCGCGAACCCGAGCGCGTCGGTGAGGCGGATCGTGCCGGTGGCCGTCTCGAAGGTCGTCTCGAGCACGAGGCTCCCGGGCAGATAGCGCCGCCGGACCTCGAACCCGTCGGCGGGGCGGATCGACCAGTGACCGCCGCGGGGATCCAGCAGGCGTGCGAACACCGCGGGAGAGTCGAAGCGCGGCAGGCACAGCCAGTCGATGGACCCCGTGCGGCTCACGAGCGCCGCCGAGCTGCAGTCCGAGAGCATGCCGTAGGAGCCGATCAGCTCGAAATCCGCGTCCGCGCCGGTCACGGGCCGCCCGATGCGCGCCGGCGACGACGGTGCCCCTCGCCAGTGTCCCCCCCGGCCCCGTGCCCGTCTGGATCCGCGAGCCGCGCGAGGCCGTCGATCGTCACACGCAGGTTGCCGAGGACGCGCCGGCAGCGGCGGCAGAAGCGGACGTGCCGATTGACGCGCCGGCGGGTCCGCGCGTCGAGGTCACCGTCGAGGTGGTCGCTCATGAGCGACCGCACGCGCTCGCAGGAGCGCCCGCGCATGAGGGGGATCCGGGTCTCGTCGGCCATGGCACCCCCATCGACCCGGGCGACGTGCGCCGGGATTCACCTGTCGCCGGGGGAGGGTCGCCACCCCGACCGCGCCGCGGGGTCTCACGTCTCTCGCGCGAGCTCCTCGAGGCCCCGCCGCAGGGCCATCCGGCCACGGTGTAAACGGCTCTTGAAGTTGCGGAGGTCCACGCCGAGCATGTCGGCCGCCTCCGCATTGGTCATCCCCTCGACGTCGCGCAGGACGACGGCCGCGCGGTAGTTCCCGGGCAGCCCGGCGAGGAGCGCCTCGAGCCGGCGGCGCGTCTCGTTCGACTCCGCACGCTCCGGTACGTCAGCGGCGAGGTCGGGCACCTGCGCCATCACGTCGTCGTAGGGCACGAGCTCGCGCCGGCTCTCGCGGGCAAGGTGGCGGTTGGCCTCGTTGACCGCGATTCGATGGAGCCAGGTCGGGAAGGCGGCGTCGCCGCGGAACGTCGGCAGCCCGCGCCAGGCGCGGACGAGCGCCTCCTGCACCACGTCATCGGCCGCGGTCGGATCGGCCAGCATCCTCGCGACCAGACGGTGGACGCGCCGGCTGTGGCGCGAGGCGAGCTCGTCGAAGGCGCGCTCGTCGCCCGCACGCGCGGATGCGACCAGATCCTCGTCGGATTCCGTGCTACCCACGTCGGCGCGTCACCCGGCGACACCCTCCTCCGGCATGTGCGATCCGAGCCTAGTCGGGCGGCCCGCGCCGCGCCGTCGCCGCCGGGAGGGTGCCGGCGCGCGGCCGCGCGAATCGCCCGCGGGCCGAGCGGGGTCTGCTGGAGCAGATGACCGGCCCACCCCCTCAACGGCGTCGTCGTGATCTACGCTTCGTTGCGTCGGAGGCGACGGTCTGGGTCGGGCTCTACGGCGCGTACCTCGTGATCCGCAGCCTCGCGATCGACGATTCCAGCGCCGCGTTCGCCCACGCGGCATGGCTGATCGACCTTGAGCGGACCGCGGGCCTCCTTCACGAGGCCCGGCTGCAGGACGTCATCGGCTCAGTCGGCGCGCTGAGCGGCTTCTTCGACCTCTACTACATGATCGGGTGCGGTCCGCTGCTGGCCGTCTCGCTCACCTGGCTCGGGTTACGGCGGCGCGCGGCGTATCGCGAGCTGCGCACGGCCCTCCTCGCCTCACTCGCGCTCGCCTCGTTCTTCTTCGTCCTCTATCCGACGGCGCCACCCCGCCTGGTGAGCGATCTCGGGATCGCCGACACCGTCGGGCTCTCCGGTCACGACACCGGCTCTTTCGCCGGCATCGACTTCAACCCGTACGCGGCGATGCCGAGCATGCACGTCGGCTGGAGCCTGCTGCTGGCCATGGTGGCATGGCGGGTGGTCGACCGGGCGCTCCCCCGGGTGCTGATCGCGCTCCACCCGGTGCTGATGACGCTGACCGTGGTCGTGACGGGCAACCATTTCCTCGTCGATGCGGCGGCCGGTGCGGCCGTGGCTCTTACCGGGTACGCGCTCGTCAGCTGTCGTTCGGCTCGGCTCGTCCTCCGGGTCCGACCCGCACGCGCGCGCCGCCGCGGCTCGGGGCGCTGCCTTGCGGCTCCCGGCGCGTGACGTGCGCCCGGTGCCACGCATGGGCCCGCGACGCGAGCCCGGCATGCGAGTGAATCCCTCCGAGGCGTCCGCGGGTCAGACCGTCATGGCGGTCGAGCCCACCCATCAGGACGCGCCGGGAGACGCCGGTGGGGAGACGGGCGCCCGGCGGAGGCCCGCCGTCGCGCTCTACACGCTTTCGGGGTGCGGTCACTGCGATCGCGCCCGCGAACTGCTGAGGCGCCGCGCTGTCGCGTTCACCGAGATCCGCGGAGACGGACGCCCGCACTTCCGGCGCGAGCTCAGGGAGCTCACCGGGCGTTCGACCGCGCCGCAGATCCTGGTGGACGGCGAGGGCATCGGCGGGGCGTCGGACCTCTCCCGGCTCGATCGCCGGGGCGTGCTCGGGCCGCTCCTGCAGGGGGCCGACTTCCCGCACGCGGTCGTCCGCCGGCGGCTCTCGCCGGTGGGGCTCCTCTCCGCCGTCGTCGGCGGGGGCTGCGGGCCGTGGCGGTTCGCGGTGGCGCTCGTCGAGCGCGACGGCACGGTGTCCCGGCGCCTTCCCGCCCCGGAGGCGATGGCACACGAGCTTGCCAGCGCCTTCAACTCCGGCGATGAGCCCGTCTCGTCCGCCATGGACGATCCGCCGGACCACCCGACCCGCGCCGGGGGATGACCCGATGAACGCCACCCGCACGATCCACGACCTCGGCCAGAGCCTCTGGCTCGACAACATCACGCGCGGCCTGCTCGACGACGGAACGCTGCGGCGCTACATCGACGAACTGGCCGTGACGGGGCTGACATCGAACCCGACCATCTTCGCCAAGGCCATCAGGGACGCCGAGGAGTACGGCGATGCGATCGGCGCCAAGCTGGGCGCAGGCCTGCGGGGCGACGACCTCTTCTTCGAGATCGCGATCGAGGACCTGCGGCGCGCCGCGGCGCTCTTCGCCCCCGCCCACGAGCGCACGGCCGGCGTCGACGGCTGGGTGTCCCTCGAGGTGTCGCCACTGCTCGCACACGACCCGGCGGCCACGCTGCGCGCCGCCGTGGACCTGCACCGGCGGGCGCAGATCCCCAACCTCCTCGTCAAGATCCCGGGCACCCCGGAGGGCCTCCCGGCGATCGAGGAGGCGGTCGCCGCCGGCGTTCCGGTCAACGTCACGCTCCTCTTCTCCGCCGATCAGTACCGCGCCGCCGCCGAGGCATACCTCCGGGGGATCGAGCGACGCGTGGCGGGCGGGCTCGACCCGGTGGTGGGATCGGTCGCATCGGTCTTCGTCTCCCGCTGGGACGGCGCGGTGGCCGGGGCAGTGCCCCCCGATCTTCGCAACCGGCTCGGCATCGCCCTCGCGCGCGAGACCCACCGGGAATACCGGGGCATGCTCTCGTCCGCGCGCTGGCTGCGCCTCCAGAACGCCGGCGCCCGCCCGCAGCGACTCCTCTGGGCGAGCACAGGGACGAAGGATCCCGAGGCGCCCGACACGCTGTACGTCGATGCGCTCGTGGCTCCTCTCACCGTGAACACGATCCCCGAGAAGACCCTCCTCGCCGTCGCCGACCACGGCGCGCCGGGCGCGCCGCTGAGCGCGGACGTCGACGAAGCCGATGGGGTGATGGCCGGGTTCTCCGCCGCGGGGGTGGACGTGCGGGCGCTGGCCGCCACGCTGCAGTCGGACGGCGCCGACGCCTTTGTGGCGTCGTGGCGGGAGCTGATGGCCTGCGTCGCGGGCAGGTGCGCGGCCGTGGCCGGTACGGGCGGGCCGCTCTCGCGATGACCGCCCCGCGGCACCCCGGGGGCGCGGCGTGACCCCGCCAGAGGCGAACCTGTTCAGTGCTCCCTCCAGCGCTCCGGAGGTCGGGCCGACCACGATCGTGGTGTTCGGCGCGACCGGCGACCTCGCCCGCCGCAAGCTCCTGCCCGGCCTCTACCACCTGCACGTCGCCGGTCTCCTCCCGCGACGCTGGCGGCTCATCGGCTCGTCCGCGGAGGAGTTCTCGGACGAGGACTTTCGACGTCACGTCCGAGCGGCGATCGACGAGTTCGGCCGCGTGCCGCCGGAGGGCGGCGCATGGGACGCCTTCGCCGCAGCATCGGGCTACGTCGGGGGGTTGTTCGGGCCGGGGCGGACGGGCCCGCTGCGCGCGGCCGTGGAGGCCGCGGCCGCCACCATCGGCGGTCACGGCAAGCTCTTCTTCGGCGCGGTCCCGCCGGGTGCGTTCGAGTCGATCGCCCGCGGGCTCGGCGAGGCGCGCCTGACCGACGGCGCCCGCGTCATCATGGAGAAGCCCTTCGGCACCGACCTCGCGAGCGCCCGCGCGCTCAACGGGCTGCTCCACGCGGTGATGGACGAGGACCAGGTCTTCCGCATCGACCACTTCCTCGGCAAGGAGGCGGTGCAGAATCTGCTCGCGTTCCGCTTCGCCAACGGGCTGTTCGAGCCGGTCTGGAACCGCGCCTTCATCGACCACGTCCAGCTCGACGTGCCCGAGACGCTCGGGATCGGGACGCGCGGCTCCTTCTACGAGGCGACCGGCGCGTTTCGCGACATGGTCGTCACCCACCTGCTCCAGGTGCTCGCCTTCGTCGCCATGGAGCCGCCGTCCGCACTAACCCCCAAGGCGCTGATCGACGAGAAGGTGAAGGTCTTCGAGTCCATGCGACCGCTGGAGCCGCGGGACGTCGTGCGCGGTCAGTACGACGGGTATCGCGACGAGGCCGGCATCTCCGGCGACTCGCGAACCGAGACCTTCGTCGCGGGCCGGGTGATGTTCGACAGCTGGCGCTGGTCGGGCGTTCCGTTCTACTTCCGCACGGGCAAGCGCCTCGCCGAGGGCCGGCGCGTCCTGACGGTCGTCTTCAGGGCCCCGCCGCTCGCGCTGTTCGAGCGCGCGGCCGTGCCCACCGACGACATCGAGGCGAACCACCTCACCTTCGACCTCGCGGACGGCGGTGGCGTGTCGGCCTCCTTCCTGGCCAAGGCACCCGGGCCCGATCTGCGGATCTCCGAGGCGCACATGGAGT
>JBFWNE010000054.1:0-8114 GCA_050251215.1 Candidatus Nanopelagicales bacterium | reverse complement strand
GCTGGCACAGCAGGCCCCGGATGCGGTCGCGACGGGTGAGCCGATCAGGGGTGAACTCACGCGCTGACCTGCGGTTTCTCGGTCGGAGGGGATGACGGGAATCGAACCCGCGCTACCAGCTTGGGAACTAGGTTCGGCGCGATCGTCGTGCCCCGCGGATCCCGCTGTTTCGCTGGGATCGCGTGCTGTTCGTGTCATCGCGTGCCATCTAGTTCAGCCCCGTGACGCCCTCTAATGGCACGCGGTTGGCACGCGCCGACGCCCCTCGGCGGCGAGCCTCGCGCGCACGCGCGCACGCGCGCACGTTTTTGGGGTGGCACCGCGCCACCTGCGCCCGCATCTCGACGCTGAGCCTCGCACGCGCACGCGCACGCGCACGCGTTTTTGGCCTGGGACAGTCCCATAGTCGGGCGGCGTCGAGGGGGTGAGCGGTGTCGGCATGAGGGTCTCCCGTGGTGGGCGGGTGGTGTGGCGAGCGCCCCGAGCCGGACGGCATCGGCTCGGGGCGCTCGGTCGGATGCCGGAGCCTAGGCGGCGTCCGGGAGTCGGTCGGCGGCCTCCGTGATGTGGCGCGCCCGGTCGGACAGTCCCGGCTCGAGCGGGTCGGCGAAGGCGGCGCGGTAGCCGTCGCGGTCGGCGGCGTGCAGCGCCGTCATGGCGGCCATGCTCGGCTCGCCGTAGTTCTCGGCGGCCGAGGTCATCACCGCGAACCAGGCCGCGACCGGCGCGGCGGCGGCCTCGTCGCGCACGATCGCGACGGCCTCGGGCACGCCGAGATCCGCGAGCCGTGCGACGGCGGCGTGCCGCACGGCGCGGGCCTCGTCGGTGTCCTGGTCGGCGTACAGGTCGAGGATCGCGTCGATGCGGCCGACGGTCGCGGCCTCGCCGAGGATCGGCTCGATGCCGTGGCCGGCGGCGAGCATCCTCTCGACGTGCTCGCGCTCGTGGCGGATCACGCTCACCGTGTCGCCGGAGGCGCGCCGCGAGGTCAGCAGCACGCCGCGGCGCTCGTCGGTGCTCGGCGGCATCGGCGGGGTCGCGGCGGCGAGGTCGGCGCGGGCCTTGGCGATCCTGCGGCCGCGCTCCCGCGTCTGCGCTTCCGGGACGAGCTCGGGGGCGCTGAAGGCGCAGGCGTCCCCGAGGTCAGCCCAGAAGGTGCTCAGCGCCGCGCGGTACGGGGTCGTGTCGATGGTCGGGATCATGGGTTCTCCTTGATCGGTCGGGGGTGGGTGGTTCGCTCGCGGGCGGGGATGCCCTCGGGCAGGGGGTCGCCGTAGTGCCACCACGGCGGCGGTGTGCCCGTGGCGCGCTCGACGGCGAGGTCGTAGTGGAGCCGGTCGACGGCACGTTCCGTCCGCTCGGCCCCGTGCAGGTCGTCGGGGTCGATCGCGTCGATCGCGTCCGCGAATCGCCGCGTGGCGGGCGTGTGCGGGTAGTCGCTCACCGGGACACCTCCGCGAGCCGACCGGCCGGGACGCAGTCGTGTGCGGCCGGACGTGGTGTGCGGTTCCCTCGGCTCGTGCTCGGCGGGGTGCAGGCAAGTGGGGTGAGGCTGGGAGCGTTGTTCTGCTCCGGTTCCTGTTGATCCTGTTGCTTCTGTTCTGGGGCACGGTGAGCGTCCTCATCCGGTACGGTGGCCGTCCTCCCGGAGGTACGCTCACCGTCCTCGGCGGGTACGGTCACCGTACTTTCGAGGTGTCGCCACGCGGCAGCCGCTTCCTCGGGATCGACCGCGCTCACCCTCAGCTCGAACTCCGCGTTGAACCCCGGTGTCCCGCGCCGCGTCTGCACCACGACACCGGCCTTCGTCAGCGGCCCGAGCGCGCGCTTCACCATCGCATCGCCCGCCGCCCACCGGCACCGGGGGCACGGGCAGGCCTCCCCGTCGTCGCCATGCTCGCGGTGCTCGGGATAGGTCAGGTCCGCATCGGGCTTGCGGTCGGGAACATCGCCGCCGCCGACGGCGCGCATCATCGCCGCCCGGCTCTCGAAGAACAGGCAGGGCGCGACGTTCGCGCTGTTGCCCGGGTCATAGGCAACGTGGGCCATGTACACCAGCAGCCGCGTGGGCAGGTGGGCGAGCCTCAGGCGGTTCGCGTGCTCGTATGCAGCGGCGACCAGGAGCCGGCCCATGTCACACGCTCCACGGGGTCGCGCGGTCGATCGTGTCCATCTCGATTCCCGACGGTCGGCTCGGCGGTGCTCAGGCCGCGTCGTGATCGTGCTCGCCGAGCATCGCCAGCAGCGCGGGCACGGGCACGAGCACACGCCGGCCGATGTGGATGGTCGGAATCTCGCCCCGCCTCGCGGCGGCGTAGGCGGAGCCGCGCGCGAACCCGAGCAGTTCCCCGGTTTCCTCCATCGTCAGGGTCGGGCGGTCCCGGATGCTCGCGAGCGTGATCGGCTCGGCACCCGCGAGGGCGGCGGTGCTCATCGCCGCCCCGCCTTCACGGTGCCCTCGAGCTCGGCGAGCAGTTCGGCGTATGCGGCGAGGTGTCGCCCGCTCGGCTTCGAGGAGCCGGACTCCCACCGGCACACGGTCATCCGGGCGACGCCGAGCTCGCGGGCGACACCGGACTGGGATACGCCCGCGGCTTCGCGGATCGCCCGCGCCATGCGCGGCGTCGGGAGGGCGGCGCGCGTCCTCGCCTCGTCAATCAGGGTGGTCATATCGACACGGTACGGATGAGCGACGATCGCGCGCAACCGTAGCGCGTTGCATCTCGGCGCGCTCTGTGAGACACCGTTCCCCTTGCCGATGCTGGGGAGTGCGCGCCTCAGACGGGTTCGCGCGCGAATGTCGCATAATGTGTGCCAACCATGTAGCCTTGCCGACATGACGAGCCATGCGCGCTGGGATATCGACCCTGCGCCCGTCGCCGGGATCGACCCGAGCGGCCCCGACTGGTACAGGGTCACCGATACCGAGGGCCGTGTCCCCGTGCTCTCCGTTCGCGTGAGCGAAGCCGGCGATGGCCGGCTCGTTCTCACCGGCCTCGTGATCGGCGACGGTGCCCACGAGGTCGACGCGAACATGCTCCGAGCGATTCAGCCCGCGGCGATCGTCCGCACGATCGCGTGGCGGCACTATGGCGCTCCACCGCCGCGCTCGGTCGGCGATATCGGCCCGACCGGGCTTGCCCGTTTCGAGGGCGTCGCTCAGGCGATCAACGCGATCGCGACCGACGCGGAGCCGACCGGGGAGGAGTCCCGTCGAGGCCGACGGGGACCGAGCCGGATTCAGTTGGAGAGGTTCGCGGAGGAGTACCAGAGCCGCTACCGCGTGAGCCGCTACGACGCGATGACGGCGACCGCGCGGAAGCTGAGGATCAGTCGCGCCACCGCCCACCGATGGGCCTCGCGGTGCCGCGAGCTCGGGCTGCTCTCCGCGCAGGAGGCGCGCACCGATGACTGAGGGCAGGCGCACGAGGAAGGCGAACCGGGCCGCGTTCGGCTCGGTGAGGAAGCTCCCGTCGGGCCGGTTCCAGGCCCGCTATGCCGACGAGGCCGGGCGGCCCATGAACGCGCCGCACACCTTCGACACGAAGGCCGCCGCTCTCGCGCACCTCTCGGAGGTCCACGCCGACCGCACGCGGGGGACGTACATCGACCACCGCGGCGGGGCGCGTCCCTTCGGCCCCTACGCCCGCGCGTGGATCGACAACGGCGGCACCCGCGGCCGACTCGCGCCCCGCACGGCGGAGTTGTACCGCGACCTCCTCGCCGGCCCGCTCGCCCGCTTCGACGCGATGCCGCTCAACTCGATCACTCCGACCACCGTGCGCGACTGGTACGCCGCCACGCGCCGACGCCTCGCCACAGCACGTCCGCGCCGACAGGACCGCGGCGGCCACCCTGCGCGGGCGTGGGCGCTCGAGCAGGGCATGACCGTCAAGCCGACGGGACGGCTGTCGCCCGACGTGCTGGCGGCGTGGCGAGCCGCGGGCGAGCCGAGGCCTGCGCGAGCAGTTCCGGCGCGCTCATCGTCGCCGAGCCGTGCGGGCGAGGCTCGGCTGCGGCAGGCGTATTCGCTGCTCCGAACCATCCTCGGCACGGCCGTCGCCGATCGGCTCGTCGCGACCAACCCGTGCAGGATCGTCGGGGCCGGAACCGACCGCATCCCCGAGCGTCCCTACCTCGCCCCCGACCAACTCGCCGCGATCGTCGGGGCGATGCCCGAGGAGTACCACCTGCCGATCCAGGTCATGCTCGGCGCTCACCTGCGCCTCGGTGAGTTGGTCGCCCTGGAGCGCGGCGACTTCGACCCCGCCCGCGATGTGCTGCGCGTCGAGCGGCAGACGATCCACGTCGGCAACCGCGAGGTGACCACGGGCACGAAGACGGGCACGGCCGCCGACGTGGTGTTGCCCCCGAGCATCGCGGCGAGCGTCGTCGCTCACCTCGCGAGCAGCACCGGCTTCCCGCGCTCGCCGCTGTTCGCTCGCGCCGACGGCACGGCCTACACCCGGCAGCAGTTCCAGCGCGCGTGGGCGAAGGCCGCCCGTTCGGTCGGCCTCGGGGTGTACCACCTCCACGACGTGCGGCATGCGGGCCTCACCTTCGCCGCGCACGCGGGCGCGACGACGCGGGAACTCATGGCCCGCGCCCGGCACCGCACGAGCCGCGCGGCGATGATCTACCAGCACGTCGCGGAGGAGCGCATGGCGCTGCTCGCGGGCCGCCTCGATGGGGTGCTCGGGGGGTCGATCCCGGGCGCTTATGGCACGCCGCTGGCACAGCAGGCCCCGGATGCGGTCGCGACGGGTGAGCCGATCAGGGGTGAACTCACGCGCTGACCTGCGGTTTCTCGGTCGGAGGGGATGACGGGAATCGAACCCGCGCTACCAGCTTGGGAAGCTGGAGTTCTGCCATTGAACTACATCCCCGGGCGCGGCGAGCGCGTCCGCCGTCCATACTACCGGGTCCCCTCCCGGGCGCCGCATCCCCCGGCCCGGCCTGAGCGCTCGACGCGATCCCCATCCGCATCGCACGAACGTGCGATGGCGGCAGCCCGGCGAGGGCTCGTACAGTGCGCGAGCATTCTGTCCGCGTGGGCGGCCCGGGGTGGTGCCAGGGGTGGTGCGGGCCGCAGGATGGGACGAGGGCAGGGAACGGGGGCGAGGATGCGGCACGGACGGGAGCACATCCCTCGCGCCGGGCTCACCCGCCACCGCACCGCGATCTCCCGGGCGCGCGTGACCACGATCGTCGCCCCGCCAGGCGGCGGCAAGTCGGCCCTGCTCGGGCAGCTGGCCGGCGACGAGGACCCCGTCACGATCGTGCCGATGGCGCTCACGGGGCTCGAGAACGACCCGATCCGCTTCAAGCTCTCCCTCGGGCGGGCGCTCGCGGAGGCGCTGCCGACGCTCGGCTGGGACGTCGAGCTGCCGCCGCGGCCGGGCGACCCCGCCGACCTCGCCGCCGCCATCGCGGCGCGGGCCCGGCCCGACCGCCCCTTCGCGATCGCGGTCGACGACGCGCACGTGCTCACCGCCGCGGAGGTCTACGACGCGATGGCCCACGTCATCGCGACCTTCCCCGAGGACGTGCGCTTCGTCCTCGCCACCCGGCGCGCGCCCGACCTCGACCTCGCGCGCCTGCGGGTGGAGGGCGGCGTCCACGACCTCTCCGGCGTCGACCTCGCCTTCGACGCCGACGAGGTGCGCGCGCTCGCGGCCTCCTCGCGCGTGGCCATCGGCGAGGGCGGGGTCGAGCGGATCCTCGACGAGACCGCGGGCTGGCCCGCCGGGGTGTCCGCGATGATGCACGAGCCCCGGCGCTGGCGGGCCGCGCTCGACGAGCTGCTCGAGCAGCTCGTCGTCCCCGCGCTCTCGGCCACCGCGCGCGACTTCGCCGAGGAGGCCGCTTTCGCCGCCGACCTCGGCCCGGAGACGCTCGACGCGGTGCGGGAGTCCGCCGACTCCGTCGACCTGCTCGACCTGCTCGACCGCGGCGTCCCGCTGCCGCAGGCGGTCGACGGCGAGGGGGTCAGGCGCCTGCCGCACGCGGTCGCGCGGCACTTCCGCAAGCGCCTCGAGCGGAGGGACCCGGGGCGGGCCGCGCGCCTGGCTGCCCGCGCCGCCGCGCTCAGCAGCGCGGTGCCGCTCACGCTGCGCGAGCGCGAGGTGCTGGCGCGGCTCGGCGGGGACGCGACGGCCGCCCGCATCGCGGCGGAGCTGGGCGTCTCGTATCACACGGTCAAGGCCCACCAGCGCTCGCTCTACGCGAAGCTCGGCGTCGCGACGCGCACGGCGGCCGTCAGCCGCGCGACGACACTCGGCCTCCTCCCCTGACCCCTCCCGTCCCAAGAGCTCGGCCGCACCTCGAAACGCATGCCTCCGGGCCTCCGGAGCCAGTGCTGGACGGGAGCTCTCGGCGCCGAGCCGCGCGGGCGCGCACGAGTCCCGCCGGACACTCCCCGTTCACCGGGGCGTCGCCTTCGCCTGGCACCGTCGAGACGCCGTCCGACCACCGAAGGGGAGCAGCCATGCATCCGCCCGTCATCAGCCGCCCGCTCGTGGCGGTCGCCGCCCTGGCCCTCGGCCTCGCCCCGCTCGTGCTCGCGACCCCCGCCGTCGCGGCCGAGGCGCCGCCCATCGTGATCAACGAGGTCGAGAGCAACCAGGACGCGACGGACTGGATCGAGCTGATGAACGTCGGCGACGCCGACGTGGACGTCTCGGGCTGGATCCTCAAGGACGACAACGACGGCCGCACCCTCGCCATCGCCGCGGGCGCCGTCATCCCGCCCGGCGGCCTGCTCGCCGTCGACACCGACGACTCGGCCGTTCCGGGCAGCTTCGGGCTCGGCGCGAACGACATGATCCGGGTCTACCTGCCCGACGGGGCGACCCTCGTCGCCCAGTACGCCTGGACCTCCCACGCCGCCACGACCTATGGCCGCTGCCCCGACAGGACGGGGGACTTCATCGTCACCCTCGCCGGCACCAAGGGCGCCCCGAACGCGTGCGCGCCCGACCCGGCCGAGGCGATCGTCGTCAACGAGGTGGTCAGCTCGGGCGGCGTACCCGGCGACTGGGTCGAGCTGAAGAACACCACGACCGCCCCGGTCGACGCGGGCGGCCTCGTCCTCACCGACTCCAACCCGGCGAACAGGTACACGATCCCGGGCGGGACAGTCGTCCCCGCGGGCGGCTACCTCGTGCTCGACGAGCTGAGGAGCGGCGTCGGCCACTTCGACTTCGGCCTCGGCGGCACCGACTCCGCCGTCCTCTACGCGGCGGACGGCACGACGGTCATCGACCGCTTCGACTGGACCGCGCACGGCGCGCCGAGCTGGGGGCGCTGCGCCGACGGGGTCGGCGCCTTCGCGGCCACCGTCTCGGTCACCAAGGGCGCCGCCAACGACTGCGCGCCGAGCGCGGCGGCCGGGGCGATCGTCGTCAACGAGGTCGAGAGCAACGGCGACCTCACCGACTGGGTCGAGGTGATGAACATCGGCGACGTCGCGATCGACCTGAGCGGGTACGGCTTCCGCGACAACGACCCGACGCGCCCCCTCTACCTGCTGCCCGCCGGCAGCGTCGTCCAGCCGGGCGGCCTGCTCGTCATCGACCAGGCGGTCGGCGCGGGCGGCGGCTTCGACTTCGGCCTCGGCAACGCCGACGAGGTGCACCTGTTCGAGCCGGACGGGGTGACGGAGGTCGCGAGCTGGTCGTGGACCACCCACGCGAGCGTCACCTACGGCCGCTGCCCGGACGGCACGGGCGACTTCATCGACACGATCACCTCCACAAAAGGCGCCCCGAACGTCTGCGGGATCCCCGTGCGGATCAACGAGGTCGAGTCCAGCGGCGGCGCCCCCGGCGACTGGGTCGAGCTGAAGAACCTCGCCACGACCGCGGTGGACGTCTCCGGCCTCGTCCTCACCGACTCCAACCCGGCCAACGCCTTCGCCATCCCGAGCGGGACGACGATCCCCGCGGGAGGCTACCACGTGCTCGACGAGGTCGAGGGCGGGGTCGGCGACTTCGGCTTCGGCCTGGGCGCGGCGGACGCGGTGCGCCTGCTCGACGGGGCGTCGGTGGTCGACGAGGTGGGCTGGACCTCGCACGCCGCGGTCACCTATGGCCGCTGCCCGGACGGCACGGGCG
>JBFWNE010000053.1:0-9252 GCA_050251215.1 Candidatus Nanopelagicales bacterium | reverse complement strand
TGACATTCGGCTGGTGCAGCAGCCACGCGAGCGCCGTCTGCGACATCGACACGCCGTGGGCGTCGGCCACCTCGCGCAGCGTGCCGAGCAGTCCGCGCGCCGACTCGAACGCCTCGGGGAGGAACAGCGGGTTCATGTTCCGCACGCCGTTGCCCGGGCGGTTGTCGGCGTCGTACCGGCCAGACAGGAACCCCTGTCCCAGCGGGCTCCACGCGATCACGACGCGGCCCTGCGAGGCGGCGTACGGCACGAGGTCGTCGAGCACGTCCATGCACGCGAGGGAGAACTCGACCTGGTTCGACAGCACCGGGGTGCCCAGCTGGCGCTCGGCCTCCTTCCACCGGGCGAGGCTGTAGTTGCTGACGCCCACGTCGGAGACGACGCCCGCGTCCTGCAGCTGACGCATGCCCGGCATGGTCTGGGCGTCCTTCACGACCGGGTTCGGCTGATGCACCTGGTAGAGGTCGATGGTCTCGATGCCGAGGCGCTCGGCGCTCGCGCGCCCGCGGTTCACCACGACCGGCGCGATGGGCAGGATCGGGAAGATCTTCGTCGCCACGTACACCTGGTCGCGCAGCCCGTGCTCGCGCAGGGCCGCACCGACGATGCGCTCGCTCTCGCCGAAGCCGTACGCCTCGGCGGTGTCGATCACGGTGATGCCGAGCTCGACCGCGCGCGCGACGATGCGGCCCGCCTCGCCGGCGTTGAAGTCGTCGCCGTACCCCCACTCGCGCGAGCCGAACTGCCAGGTGCCGAGCCCGATCCTCGACAGCCGCTTGCTGCTCTCCACACCGTCCAGGTAGCGCATGGCAACTCCTCGAAAGCCCGACGTCCTGGCCCCACCTTCTCCCGGGAACGCCGGGAGCGCGAGAAGGGGCCGGAGGGATGAACCCTCCGGCCCCTTCGGCACGACCCCGCGGGACGGTGCGGAGTCGACCGCGCGGCAGCGCCGCGCGGGGGCTGCGCGTCCGCCTCCGTCAGGGACGGCGGACGATCGACAGGTGGCCCGAGCCGTAGCCCGCGATGCTGATGGCGAGGTCGAGGCGGCGGCCGAGGCCCTTCGCGAGCTCCAGCACGTCGGCCGGGGGCAGCTCGCCGGGCGGGTACGACTCGTAGAGCCGCACGTGCGGGGTGTCGTCGTGGTTGAGCAGCGAGATGCCGATGCTGAGCATCTCCGCGAAGTTCTCCCACATGGCGCCGTCGACGACGCCGAGCGAGATCGCATCCGCCGCACCAGCAACGGGCAGGAGGCCGAGAGCAGCCCCCGCGTGCGCGGCGAGCGGCACGTCGGCCACGATCACCGCCGACAGCGCCAGGTTGTCCTCGACGTAGGCGCCGACGGCGGCCCACTGGGCCTGGCTCGGCGTGACGGGCTGCCCCGTGGCGACGTCGATGCCGCGCCCGAGCAGACCCTCGAACATGTCGCGCACGTCCTTCGGGTGCGGAAGCTGGACGGTCGTGGTCATGGTTGTGCTCCTCACGGCGCTCAGCCCAGGACGGGCGTGAGCGCCTCCTTGAAGGACTCGGGGGTGAACGGCTTGGCGACCAGGAACAGCGCGCCGGCGGAGGACGCCTTGTCGCGCATCTCCTGGGTGCTCTCCGACGTCACGAAGCCGAAGGGCACCTCGTGGCCCCGGCCACGCAGGCTCTTGAGCAGGTCGAACCCGTTCATCTCGGGCATGTTCCAGTCGGACAGGACCAGGTCGGGGTTCTCGGCCTGCACGGCCTCGAACGCCTCGATCCCGTTGGCGGCCTCCACGAGGGCGAGCTCGGTGTACCCGGCCTGACGCAGCGTGCGCGTCACGATCTGCCGCATGACCCGGCTGTCGTCGACGATGAGGACCTTCATGGCTCGATCCCCCTACGCCGCCGACAGCACGCGGACGCGCAGCGGGTGCTCGAGCCACCGCGACACGACCTGCATGGTCAGGTTCAGCCGGCCCTCGGACTCCGCGCGCGCCACGGCGGGCAGCGACAGCGTCGAGTGGCCCTCCACGCACGACTTCACCGAGCCGCCGACGATGTTGGCGAGCTCGCCGACCGCGTCGACGAGATCGGCGTCGGACAGATCGTCGACCGGCACGTCGAGCATCTGCGACGCGAGCGCGAACGCGCCCTCATCGGTCGTCTCGACGCTCACCCGGCCGAACCAGCCGCCCGAGATCTCGACGTAGCCGGCGACCAGGTCGCTGTCCACCTCGAGGTGCTCGGCGTCGACCGGGGTGGGGTTCAGCAGCGACCCCCACACCTCGTCCACGATGCTCTTCAGCTCCGAAGGAGCCAGGGCAAGGGCGGTCATTCAGGCCTCCACTCCGACGAGCCCCAGCAGCTGGAGCTTCTCCTGGATCGCGTCAGGGGTGAACGGCTTGATCACGTACTCGTGGGCACCGGCCGCGAGCGCGCGCACGATCTGCGCATGCTCGCCCTCGGTGGTGACCATCATGAGCGTGACGTCACGCCACTCACGGTTGTCACGCACGTGCGTGACGAAGGACAGCCCGTCGAGGACGGGCATGTTCCAGTCGATGAGGGCGAGGTCGGGGACCGGGCCCTCGTGCATCTTGTCGAGCGCGTCCTGCCCATCGGCAGCCTCGACGCACTCGAACCCCAGCTCGGTGACGATCCGGCGCAGGATCGAGCGCATCGCGCGGGAGTCGTCGATGACCATGGCAAGCATCAGCGATGCTCCTTCCGATAGACGGTTGTTCTTCCGATGACGTGCCTGGAGAAACCCTCGACGTCGCCGATCGACGTCTCGGAGCTGCCGAGCAGCAGGTAGCCGCCCGGCGTGAGGGTGTCCCGGATCTTGCGGATGATGCGTGCCCGCACGTCGAGGTCGAAGTAGATGAGCACGTTGCGGCAGAGGACGACGTCGAAGCGCGGCATGATCGGCCACGGCGCGATGAAGTTCAGCCGCTCCCACGTCGCACGGCGACGCAGGTGGTCCGACACCACGTAGTGGGCGCCGTCCCGGGTCATGTAGCGCGCGAGGTACTGCGCCGGGAGGCCGCGGTTGACCTCGAGGGCCGAGTACCGGCCGGCCTTGGCCTGGTCGATCACCTCGCGCGAGAGGTCGGTGCCGTGCAGGCGGACGTCCCAGCCCTGCAGCTGCGGCATCTGCAGGTCCATCATCATCGCCAGGCTGTACAGCTCCTGCCCGGTGGAGCAGGCGGCGCTCCAGATGTTGAGGGACCGGTTGGTCTTGGTCGCCATGATCTCGGGCAGGAGCGTCTGCCGGAGCGTCTCGAACGGGTGGATGTCGCGGAACCACGACGTCTCGTTCGTCGTCATCGCGTCCACGACGTCCTCGCCGAGCGCGCTGTGCGTGCCGGCGCGGAGCTTCTGCGCGAGCTCGTGCATGTCGCCGAGGCCGTGGGCGCGGAGCACCGGGCGGAGGCGGGCCTCGAAGAGGTAGTGCTTGTCTGCCGGGCACAGGATCGCCGAGCGGCTCTCGACGTATCCGGCGATCACGGCAAGGTCGGGGTCGGCCACCCCGAACTTCGCACTGGTCATGGCGGTCATCGCGTCCCCGTCCTGGACATCGTGGTGGAGCGGTCAGTGGTTCCGACGATCGCTGCGGCGATGTCATCGAGCGGCAGGGTCCTGTCGGCCAGGCCCTCCCGTGCTACGGCCCCCGGCATGCCCCACACCACGGAGGTGTCCTCGTCCTGGACGAAGACGCTGCCTCCCTGCGCGTGCAGCGCGCGGGCCCCTTCGAGGCCGTCCTGGCCCATGCCCGTCATGATCACGGTGAGGGCGCGCGAGCCCCACACCGCAGCCGCCGAGCGCAGGGTCACGTCGACCGCGGGCCGGCAGGAGTTCTCGAGCGGGCCGTCGTCGTGGTGCAGCGTGACGGCGCCCCGGTTCATCACGACCTGCAGGTGGGTGCCGCCGGCGGCCACGTAGACGTGCCCGTTCTCGACGGGCATCCCCTCCTCGCTCTCGTGCACCGGCACGACCGACGACGCGTCGAGCCGCTCGGACAGGAGCCTGGTGAACACCGGCGGCATGTGCTGCACGATCACGATCGGCACGGGCAGCGAGCGCGGCAGCGTCGGGATCACGCGCGCGAGCGCCTGCGGACCACCGGTCGAGATGCCGATGACGACCGCGAGCGGGGATCGGCGGTCCTGCGGCACCTGGCGGAACGACGGCGTGTGCTTGTCGGCGTGCGCCGTGAGGTCGACGACGTGGCGCGCGGGCTCCGCGGGCGCTGCTGCCCGCCGGGTCGGGAGCGGCGCGGCCTTGAGGAGGCCGTGGGCAGCGGATCCCTTGCGGTCCGGGCGGGTACGGCGTCCCCACAGGTGGATCAGCGGCACCAGCGAGTCGCGCACCGCCGTGAGTGCGGCCTCGCGGTCGCGGGTGGCGCTGGGCTTGGTGACGTAGTCGTTGGCGCCGAGGGTGAGGGCGTCGAGGGTGGCGCCGGCGCCGCGCGCGGTCAGCGTGCTGAACATGATGACCGGCAGGTAGTGCCAGCGCTGGCGCAGCTCCGCCAGGGTCGCGAGGCCGTCCATGACGGGCATCTCGACGTCGAGGGTGACGACGTCGGGGTCGAGCAGGGCGATCTGCTGCAGGGCGTGGCGGCCGTTGGACGCGGTGCCGACGACCTCGATGTCGGGCTGCTGCTCGAGCACCTCGCTGACCAGGCGACGGATGACGGCGGTGTCGTCGACGACGAGCACGCGGATCGGCGCCATCGGTCCTCCAGTCGGTCGGTTCGGTCGGGTGGTCGGGTCGCGCAGGAGCTGCGCGGGTCAGACGGCCTGGGCCGTCGCGACCACGTCGCGCAGGTGGACGTCCTGCACCTTGCGGGTGTCGAGCACCAGCAGCAGGGCGTCCGGCAGCTTGTAGGCGCCGGTGACCAGGTCGCGGGCGGGACCGGTGAGGGTCGGCGGCACGTCCTCGAACGGCACGTCGACCACGTCGACGACGTCGCCGATCTGGTCGACCAGGAGGCTGACGGCCTCGTCGGCGTCGTCGCGGATCACGACGTTGACCGGGAGCTCGCCGTCGCTCTGCACCGGCAGGTCGAGCATGTGGCGCAGGTCGAGCGCGGTCACGATCTGGCCGCGCAGGTTGATGAGGCCGCGCACGACCTTCGGCACGAGGGGCACCACGGTCATGGCCTGGTAGCGGATGACCTCCTGCACCTCGACCACGTCGACCCCGAGGTAGAGGTCGTCCACGTAGAACGTGCAGAGCTGGGTGGTCTCAGACATAGGAGCCTCCACGGGCCGAGGCCACGAGGGCCGGGATGTCGACGAGGTCGGTCACGAAGCCCTGGATGACGGCCGAGCCCTGCAGGCCGCGGCGGAGCCCGACCTCGCTGAGGACGATCTCCTCCTCGACGACGTCGAGGATCTCGTCGACGACGAACCCGACGGGCTGCTCGCCGTCGTGGCGGTGGACGACCACCGCGTAGGTGTCGGCGTGGACCGGGGCCGAGAGCCCGAGCAGTGAGCCGACGTGCACGATCTTCATGAGGTCGCCGCGGTACTTCACGACCTGCGCGTCGCCGGCGTGCTCGACCTGGTGGTCCGGGAACTCCTCGAGGCGCGCGATGTCGCCCATGGGGAGCGCGATGCGGCGGTCCTCGCCGACGCGGCAGATGAGCAGGCCGTTGGCGTCCCAGTCCTCGCCCTCGTGCGAGGCCTCGACGAGCGAGGACTGCACGGCGCCGGCGTTGACCGCCTGCGCGCGCTGGGAGAGGCCGGACACGTCGAGGATCAGGGCGACGCGGCCCTCGCCGGTGATGGTGGCGCCGGCGAAGCCCTCGACATGCTTGATCTGGCGGGAGAGCGGCCGTACGACGATCTCCTGGGTGTCCACGACGTCCTCGACCACGAGGCCGAACTGCGTGCCGTCGGCCTGGAGCACGACCATGTTCATCGACTCCGCGGGCTCGCGGTCGAGCTCGAGCTGCTCGGCGAGGAACACCAGCGGCAGGAGCGATCCGCGCAGGCGGTGCACCGGCGCGCCGGCGACGTGCTCGATGACCGGGCCGTTGCCGTCGCCGTCGCCGTCGAGGCGCACGAGCTCGAGCAGGTTGACCTGCGGGATGGCGTACAGCTCGCCACCCTGGCGCACGACGAGCGCGGGGATGATCGCGAGCGTCAGCGGGATGCGCACGCGGACCGTGGAGCCCTCGCCGACCGTGCTCTGCAGGTCGACCGAGCCGCCGATCTTCTCGATGTTGGTCCGTACGACGTCCATACCGACGCCACGGCCAGAGACGTTGGTGACGGCCTCAGCCGTGGAGAAGCCGGGGCGGAAGATGAGGTCGAGCACCTCGCGGTCGGACATGCGGGCGAGCTGCTCGCGCGAGACGAGGCCCTTCTCGACGGCCTTGGCGCCGACCTTGGCCGGGTCCATGCCCCTGCCGTCGTCGGTCACCTCGACCACGACCTGGCCGGACTCGTGGTACGCCTTGAGCGTCAGGGTGCCCTCGGCCGGCTTGCCGGCGGCCTTGCGGTCCTCAGGGGTCTCGAGGCCGTGGTCGACGGCGTTGCGCACGAGGTGCGTCAGCGGGTCCTTCACGGCCTCGAGCAGCGTGCGGTCGAGCTCGGTCTCCCGGCCCTCCATCACGAGCTTGACCTGCTTGCCGCACTGGGCCCCGAGGTCGCGCACGACGCGCGGCAGGCGCGACCACACGCCCTCGATCGGCTGCATGCGGGTCTTCATGACCCCTTCCTGCAGCTCGCTGGCGATGAGGTTGAGGCGCTGCGCGGCGCGCTGCAGCTCGACGTTCTGCAGGTCGGAGGTGTACTGCACGACCTGGTTGCGGGTCAGCACGAGCTCGCCGACCATGCGCATCAGCTGGTCGAGCAGGCCGACGTCGACGCGGATGCTGGAGTCGGCCACGCTGCGGCGGTTGTCGTCGTCGGCCGACACGGCGGCAGCGGCGGTCTCGACCACCGGTGCGGCGACGGGCGCGGGCTCGGGCACGGCCACGACAGGCTCGGCGACAACCGCCTGGACCACGGGCTGCTCCTCCGGGACGGCGACCGGCTCGACCGCGGCGGGCTGGTCGGGAGCGGCGGTCGGCTGCATCTCGAGGCAGCGCGCGAGGGCGGCCTCGACGTCGGAGGTGTCGAGCTCGCCCTCGGAGCCGGTCTTCTCGATCTGCGCGAGCAGGGCGCGGACCACGTCGACCATCTGCAGCAGCACGGTGGTGATCTCGGGCGTGAGGTCGAGCTTGCCGTCGCGGAGCTTGGACAGCACGTTCTCGCCGACGTGGGTCACGGCCTCGAGGCGGTTGAACGCCAGGAACCCGCTCGTGCCCTTGATGGTGTGGATGGTCCGGAAGATCGAGGCGAGCAGCGGGCGCGAGCCCGGGTCCTTCTCCAGCTCGACGAGGGCGCGGTCAAGCTCGTCGAGGTTCTCATAGCTCTCGACCAGGAACTCTTGGGCGATCTCGTCCAGACCGTCGGCGAAGACGGGTGCGTTCGTCATTGCGCGTGGACCTCGCTGCCCTCATGCCCCCGGCACCGTCCTGCCGGAGTTCTGCACCTGCCCCATCGGCGGGGCGCCGGGGCTGCTGAGCGAAAGCCGGGTCGCCGCGAGATCACCGCTCCCTCACGGGAGGGTCAAGCGGCTACGCCGTACGCGCGTTGAGGGCGCGGTCGAGCTGCTCCTGCAGCGCGAGGAGGGCACCGGCGGCGTGGTGCAGGGGCCGGTGGTCGGCGAGGGTGAGGGCGATGCCGTCCTCGTCGTCGCGGGTCACCCATGGGCGCGCTGTGATCTGGGCCCAGATCTCGGCGCCACGGACGTCACGAAGCCGGCAGACGACAGGCTCGGAGCGACCATCGAGCGCTGCCCGCCGGAGGTCCTCGAGCGCGGTGTCGTCGCGCGGATCCCAGAGCAGCTCCGTGGCCTGGCCGCGCAGGTCCTCGGGCTCCCAGCCGAGCAGGCGCTCGACCGCGCTCGACACCCAGCGCAGCCGGCCGTCGACCTCGAGCACGACGACCTCGGTGCTCATGCTCTGCAGGAGCACGTGCTGGTCGCGCAGGTCGACGACGTCGTGCAGCGCGGTGACCTGCTCGTCGATGTCGCGCCAGCCGCCGACGGTGCCGACGACTGCCCCGCTCTCGTCGCGGATGGCACGGATCAGGACGGACACCCAGCGGTGGCCGCCGTCGCGACGCTGCACGCGCACGTTCACGGTGGCGGGTACGCCGGGCAGCATTCCGGCGTGCACGAGGGCGAGGTTCTCCCGGTCGCCCCCGTGCACGAGATCGAGGAAGGCGGCGCCGAGCAGGTCCTCCGGCGCCCAGCCCACGAGGTCGGCGACCGAGTCCGACAGCCACTCGAACTCGCCGAGCGCGTTGCACCGGAACACCACGTCCGACGCGTTCTCCGCGAGCAGCCGATAGTCCCGCTGCGCCCGCTGCAGCTGCTCCGCGGCGCGATGCCGCTCGGTCACGTCCCGGATGACCTGGCCCACGCCATCGCCGACCTTGCTGGCGCGCACATCGAACCAGCGGCGCTCTCCTCCGAGGTTCTCGACGTCGTAGTCCTCGTCGTCCATGACCAGCGGTTCGCCGGTCTCAACCACGGCCACCAGCTTCTCGAAGTAGAGCTGCCGCTCGGCGTCCGGGTGCAGGGCGAGGAACGAGGAGCCGATCAGCTCGTTCAGAGGCACCCGCTCGAACTCGGCGAGCGCCGAGTTGGCGGCAGCGAACGTGAAGTCGACGATCGCGCCGCGCTCGTCGCGCACGGCCGCGAGGAGAACATGCGGGTCGGGGAGGCTCTCGAGCACCTGGTGCAGCACGTGCTGGTCGTCGAACTGGGAGGTCATGGAGTTACCGAGCGTCCTTCGGCCATAAACGTTCTGTAGCAAACGACCGTACGCGACCCGCAGTGCCCGAGGGTCGAGAGAGGCTCAACGTCGGCTCAAGATGAGCAGCCCGGGGCGAGGACCACCTCAGGTGCTCGCTCCGCCGGTGACGATGGTGGCTCCGCGTCCGGTGGCGCGGGCGTCGAGGGCCTGCTGGTGCAGGCGGCCGGCGCGGTAGGAGGAGCGCACGAGCGGGCCGGACATGACCCCGGCGAACCCGATGGCGGTGGCGGTGTCGGCGAGGGCGACGAACTCCTCGGGCTTGACCCACCGCTCGACGGGGTGGTGGCGCGGGGAGGGCCGCAGGTACTGGGTGATGGTGACCAGGTCGCAGCCCGCGTCGTGCAGGTCGTGCAGGGCCTGCACGACCTCCTCGATCTGCTCGCCCATGCCCAGGATGAGGTTGGACTTGGTCA
>JBFWNE010000052.1:0-9823 GCA_050251215.1 Candidatus Nanopelagicales bacterium | reverse complement strand
CGAGCACGAGAAGGGCGTCGCCTGGGTGCTGCCCTACGTGGTGGACCGGGCGGCGAAGCACGGGGCGTCTGCGCTTGCGCTGGCCGGCGGCATGGCGGCCGGGCATCTGGCCGCCGACCTGGAACGGGTCCGCGGGTTCAAGGCGCTGGGGACGTCCGACGTGCGCAGGGCCTGCGCCCGGTTCTTCGACCTGGTGCACGCCGACTCGCCGCAGCTGGCGGTGCGCCCGCACCCGGACCTGAACGCGGCCGTCGATGCGGCGCGCCGGTCGAGCCAGACCGCCGAGTGGGTGTTCACCGCGGACGCCGACGAGGAGACCGAGCCCGCCGACCTGTCCCCGCTCTACGCCTCTGCGCTCGCCGTCTGGATGGTCGGCGGGAACCGCTCCGGAAGAACCGACGCCGAGCTGCTGCGCAGCGCCTACTGATCGGAGACCAGCCGATGGCCGAGAAGCCGCGCACCGTCCCCGTGAAGGCTCTCGCCACGACCGGCCTCGAGCTGTTCGGCGTGGGTGCCCTCACGGTCGCGGGCTGGATGCTCGTCGGCGCGGCCGGTGCGCTCGCGGTCCTGGGCTGCGCGGCACTCGCCGTCTCCTACGCCGTGACGAGGCGCTGATGTCGTTCCTGTTCAAGCAGCGGACCTCGCTGTCCGACGTCGGCGTGGATGACAGGCGCGGCAGCGCCCACCAAGGGTCTGTCACCGTCACGCCCGACAAGGCACTGCGGCACTCGGGCGTCTGGGCCTGCCTGCGCCTCCGAGCCGACCTTGTCTCGACGATGCCGCTCGACGCCTTCCGTCGGACCTCTGACGGGGTGCAGGTCGAGGTGACCAAGCCCCCCGTCCTGGTCACCCCGGGCGGCGAGAAGGTCGACATCACCGACTGGCTCTACGCCTCGCAGTTCGACCTGGACCGGTCGGGCAACACCGTCGGCCTGATCACGGCGACGAGCGGCCTGAAGCTGCCGGCGCGCATCGAGCTGGTCCCCCTGTCGGACGTCTCCGTGCGGGGCAAGGGCTCTGAGATCGTCGAGTGGAAGATCGGCCAGCGGACCTACACGCCGGAGCAGGTGTGGCACGAGCGGCAGTTCGTCGTCTCCGGTGTGCCGCTCGGGCTGTCGCCCGTGGCCTACGCAGCCATGTCGATCGGCGGCTACCTCTCGGCGCAGCAGTTCGCCCTCGACTGGTTCGCCAACGACGTCGCCCCGATGGGCACGCTGCGGCACCAGACCGAGGAGAACATCTCCGCGAAGGTCGCCCGCACGATGAAGGACCGGTTCAAGGAGGCCGTGGCCGGCCGGGACATCTTCGTCACGGGCTCGGAGTGGGAGTGGACGCCGGCTGCCGCGGACGCTTCGCAGGCCGCGTTCCTCGACCAGATGCAGTTCGGCCTGGCCGACGTCTCCCGGTTCTTCGGCGTCCCCGCGGACATGATCGACGCGGCGGGGTCGTCGTCGTCGATCACCTACGCGAACATCACGCAGCGCAACCTGCAGTTGCTGATCATGAACCTCGGCCCGGCGATCACCCGTCGTGAGCGCGCCCTGTCGCGGCTGCTGCCTCGGCCGCAGTTCGTGAAGTTCAACACCGACGCGATCCTGCGCATGGACCCGGCGTCGGTCGTGACCTCGCTCAAGACCGAGATCGACGCCCGCATGATCGCGCCGTCCGAGGCCCGCGCGCTGCGCAACCGCGCGCCGTACACCGACGACCAGATCGCCGAGTTCGACCGCCTGTTCGGCAAGGGCCAGCAGGCGCCCCAGCAGCAGATGAAGGCCGAGAACGGAGCGACCCCATGACGACCCTGCGAGAGGCAGCCCAGGCGCGATCCGCCGGGTACCCGTCGCTGGCGGCGCGGCCGTCCGAGCGGCGCATGAGCGAGGACCCGACTGCGTCGCGACGCGGCGCCGTCCGTGTCGACATCAAGCCGGGCGACCTGCGCGAGATCGAGCGCAACGGCATGACCGTGGTGCGGGTCGGGGGCATGGCCTCGGTCACCGGGCAGCCCTACGAGATGTGGGACATGTTCGGGCCCTACGACGAGGTCGTCGCTCGCGGCGTGTTCACGGAGGCGCTGGCATCGGATCCGGCCGTGGAGTTCAACCTGAACCACGGCAAGAGCGGCGGCGCCTCGATGGCGTCGACGCTCAACGACACCCTCGACCTCCGCGAGATCCTCGACGGCGACCCGACAGGCTTCGACTTCGACGCCTTCGTCGACCCTCGCCGCGGCGACGTGCAGGACATGCTCCTTGCGCTCGAGCGCCGCGATCTGCAGGGTGCGTCGTTCCGCTTCATGATCACGTCGGGCCGGTGGAACGACGCCTTCACCCAGTACACGATCACCGGCATCGACCTCGACCGCGGCGACGTCTCGAGCGTCAACTTCGGCGCGAACCCCGCCGCCTGGTCCGAGCTGCGGTCGACCACCACCGGCACCCCGCCCGCTGAGGGTCGCGGCGCCTCGATGGCCCGCAGGCGCGACATGCCCGACGACGAATGGACCCGCCCCCGCCACTAGACCACCGCGCCCCAGGCGCGGACGCACCCCCGGCCCGTAGGACCCCCCGGCACCGCCCCAGGGGCACCGCCAGTCGCAGGTGATCAGCACCACTCAATCACCCATCGACAGGCGTGGCACCGCCATGCCGGAAAGCGAGCAACCATGCTCACGCTCCGCCAGCTCATCGCTCACCGCGAGGGCAAGCGCGCCGAGCTCGTCGCCGCGCGCAACGCGCTCTCGGCGAGCCTTCGCGAGGCCTACGGCAACGAGGCCGACGAGGCCGCGATCGCCTCCATCCGCGCCGACATCTCGGCCAAGGACGCCGAGATCGAGCGTGCCGACGCCGACATCGCGCAGCTGCGCGCCGACGCCGCCGCCGACGACGCGATCGCCGAGCGCGCCGCCGAGATCCACGAGACCGAGGTCCGTGCACCGGCCTACGACCAGGTCGCGCGCGTCGGCAGCGAGGAGCGCACCTACCGCGCGGACACCGACCCGAAGGGCCTCAACTTCGCCCTCGACGTCGCCCGCGCGTTCCGCGGCGACTGGTCCGCGCAGGAGCGCGTCAACCGCCACATGGCGGAGGAGCGCACCGAGCGCGGCGTCGACTCGTTCGAGCGGGTCGAGGGCAGCCAGTCCCGTGCCGTCGGCACGGGCGCGTTCACCGGCATCGTCGTCCCCTCCTACCTGGTGGACGACTTCGCCGGCCTCCCCCGCGCGGACCGCCCGCTCTGCGACGCGATGAACCGCCACCAGCTGCCCGACACCGGCCTCACCGCCTACATCGGCAAGCTGACCACCGGTACCGCCGCTGCCGAGCAGACGTCGGAGAACTCGGCCGTGCAGAACACGAACGCCGACGACACCCTGCTCACGGTCCCGATCCTCACCTCGGCCGGCTCGCAGACGGTGTCGCGGCAGGCCATCGAGCGCGGCGTCGGCGTCGAGGACACCGTCGTCGCCGACCTGATCTCGGCGCAGCGGTCCAACCAGGACTCCCTGGTGATCAACCGCGCCTCGACCGGTCTGACGAACGTCGCCACGGCGATCGCCTACACCGATGGCACCCCGACCGCCGCCGAGCTGTACCCGAAGCTCCTCGCCGGCCCGGCCGCCGTCGAGGCCGCGATGCTCAACGCGCACCCCGGCGACACCATCGCGGTCATGCACTCCCGCCGCTGGTACTGGCTGCAGTCGCAGCTGACGTCCACCTGGCCGCTGTTCGGCCAGATGGGCCTCGCCCCCCAGCAGGGCGGCGTCGCCTACGCCGAGCGCTACGGCAACGGCTTCCGCGGCATCCTGCCCTCGGGCGTCCCGGTCATCGTCGACAACAACATCGCGACGAACCTCGGCGCAGGCACCAACGAGGACGAGATCTACTTCGTCTCCCAGCGCGAGTCCCACCTCTGGGAGGACCCGTCGGCCCCGGTGCTGATCCGCGCCGAGCAGAGCAAGGCCACCTCGCTGGGCGTCGACCTCGTGGTCTACGCCTACTTCGCCTCCATCTTCACGCGCGTCACGCACGCGCAGAAGGTGAACGGCACCGGCTTGATCACACCTGCGTTTTAACCCATAGTCACTCCGGTGTTCTAGTACACTGGAGTGCATGGACCAGACGCAGCACTGCCGCCGCTGCGACCGAGATTTGCCCCAGGATCAGTGGTACGCCTCGACCTGGGGCAAGTCCGGCCAGTGGTGCAAGGACTGCTACCGCGAATGGCACCGCCAGCGGTACGCGGCAAAGGCGGACGACTCCCCGCGCGACTGCGCGTGGTGCGGGGAGTCGTACCGTCCGAAGGCTAGAACAAAGAGCGAGTTCTGCTCCCGGAAGTGCAAGGAGAAGGCCAGGAACGCGGCCGTCTCTGCCGCGACGATCCAGGCAAAGCCCGATCGGGAGTGCTTGCACTGTGGCCGGTCCCTCCCGCGATCGATGCGGGCGGACGCCGTGTTCTGCTCGCAGAAGTGCAACAACGCAGCCCACGCGCTGCAACGGAAGCTGAGAGCGCGCACCGGCGAGGACGAGAAGCCGGGCTACCTGCGGGCTGCGATCTGCAAGCGCGACAAGTGGCGCTGCGGCATCTGCGGCGACCGGGTCAACCCGTCACTTGAGCACCCGCACCCGAGGGCCGCATCCCTCGACCACGTCATCCCCGTAAGCGAGGGCGGAACCAACGAGCCCGCGAACCTGCGACTCGTGCACCTCGTCTGCAATCTTCGCCGCCGCAACCTAGGCGGAGGTGAGCAGTTGGCACTCATGTGAAATGGAGAACCCATGTCCGAGAACCTCGACGAGGACCTGAAGGACGGCCTGACAGTGGACCAGCGGACCGCAGCAGCCAAGCACGAAGGCGTGAGTGCCGAGCAGGCCCAGGCCGATCGCGAGGCGCAGTACATCGACGCGCTCCTCGTGGAGCGGGAGGGCTACGCCCGCTTCGGCCGCGACGACCGCGTCGCGGCGGTCGACGAGCAGCTCGCGCTGCGCGGCCACAAGGTCGCGGCCGAGTCTCGCGCCAAGGCCGCGCCGAAGGGCGTCAAGGGCCGCGCCGCCGCCCCGGCCGATCACGCCTGACATGCGGACGCGCGCCTCGCTCGCGATCGCGGGCGCCGTCGTCGCGGCACTGGCTGTCGGCGGCGTCGTCACGGCCTCGAGCCAGTCGACGACCGTCACGGCCGACCAGGCGCGCGCCGCGATCGCGCAGCTGCAGGCCTACGTCGACCAGCCGGTGCCGACGGTCACCGAGACCGTCACCGTCACCGCGACGCCGGCGCCCGCCTCGAGCAGCCCAGCCCCGGCGACCAGCTCGGCCGCCCCCACGCCGACACCGACGACCTCGAGCCCCACCCCGACCCCGTCGCCCACCGGTGCGATCGGCGGGAACCTCGGCATCTACACCCCGCCCCAGCTGACGAACCCGGTGACGATCCGGATCGCCGCGTCGGGCGGCACCTACTCGGCGCCGGCTACGACGGACTGCATCTTCGTCGCGCCGGCGGTCATCACCGGCCCGGTCACCCTGGCGGGCTGCGACGACCGGTGGTTCATCGGCGGCATCTTCGGCGGCCGCACCACCGTCCCGTCGGGGTCCTACGACTCCACGAACCGCGGCATCCGCCTCAGCGACTCGGGCTCGAGCAACACCGGCAGAGACTTCCTCGAGGGCCTCTGGTTCAAGCCCGGCACGTACCTGTCCGACGCCATCCAGATCGCGTTCCGGTCGACGACCGGGCGGACGGTGACGCTGCAGAACATCCGCGTCGAGTCGACGACCTACGGGTCCAAGGCAGGCGTGCACGCCGACGCCCTGCAGGTCTGGGGCGGCCCGAAGCAGCTGCGTGTGTGGGGCTGGGTCAGCCTCGACGGGCGGTACCAGGGCTGGTACCTCGACGATTCGGACGGCCGCACCCCGCCCGCTACCGGCCCCGGGTGGGAGGTCGGCAACGTCTTCATCCGGCTCACCGGCCCGGACGCCTCCTACGCGCTCACCCAGCGCGAGGCCGCCCGCGTCGGCACCCGCAACCTCGGCCCCGTCTACACCCTCGGGTCGAAGTACTCCGCGAACAGCAACCCGTCCTACAGCGCGTGGCCGATGTCGAACCTGTTCGAGGGCCAGACCCCGCCCGTCGACTTCGTGCCCGCGTCGCTGTGGGCGTCCGGCAACTACGTCTCCCCCTGGAGCTGACATGGCTGGCACCTGGAACTGGTACGGCAACGGCCTGCTGAACATCGCGAAGGGCACGGTCGACCTCGACACCGACACCTTCAAGATCATGCTGACCACGTCGGCGTACACGCCGAACAAGGACACCCACGACTTCCGCGACGACGTGACCAACGAGGTCAGCGGCACCGGCTACACGGCGGGCGGCGCGACCCTGTCGGGGGTCTCGGTGACTTACGACTCGGCGTCGGACCAGGTGCAGATCAGCTGGACGGATCCGACGTGGCCGTCGTCGACGATCACGGCCCGCACAGCGGTCATCTACAAGTCCCGCGGCGGCGCTGCGTCGGCGGACGAGCTGATCGCCTACTGCACGGAGTCGTCGGACATCTCGAGCACGGGCGGCACCTTCACCGTGGACCTGCCCGCACCGACGCTCTACATCGACTGCACCTGATGACTGCCCCGGCCACGGGGCCGGGCATGGGCGGAGGGTGAGTCGTGGCGATCACGCACCGGGCGTCGACGGGCCTCGCTGCCGGGACCACCACGACAGGTGGCGCGTTCACCCTGCCGACGGGGCACACGACCGACGACCTCCTGCTGGCGTGGCTCGGCGTCAAGCCGTACACGCTGGATGTCTCGTCGGGCACCCTCACAACCGACTACACCGCGCTCGGCAACAAGACGTCGGGCACCGTCGCCAACGGCACGGGTGTCGGCTCCACGAAGGTGTGGGCCTACTCCCGCACGCACGACGGGTCGGAGTCCGCACCGGCCTGCACCCTGAGCGCCGCGCCGTCGCCGTCGATGAAGGCGATGTCGGCGTACTACAAGGACAACTCCGGCGCCTGGGACATCGCCTCGACGACGGGTGCGGACACCAGCGCCTCGGGTAAATCGGTATCGGTCACGTCCGACGCCGCGATCGATCTGGCAGCGGGCGACGTCCTGCTCATCCTCGGCGCGCTGCCCGACGACACGGCGAATGTGGGCTCGTTCGCGGTGTCGGCGTCGGGCATCACCTTCGGCACCGTCACAGAGCTCCTCCCGACGAACGGCACCACGTCCGGCAACGACGCCGCGATGCACGTGTGGGAGTGCCCGGTCGCGTCGGGGTCGGGCACAGTCACAGTCACGTTCACCGGCACCAACACCAGCTCGGGCGAGTCCGAGTGCGCAGCGGTGTTCGTCCGACTGCGCGAGCCCGCAGTGGCGGGGGATGCGACCTTCACGACCAACGCCGCATCGGCCCTGGGCTCCGGCGGCTCGAGCGCGTTCACCGGCACCGCGACGTTCGCCACCACCGTGGGCACAGCGCTCGCCTCCGGTGGTTCGTCGACGTTCGGTGTCGCGGCCACGTTCATGACCACCGTCGGTGCAGCCACCGCCAACGGTGGAAGCGCCACGTTTCGCGGCGACGGTCGTTTCACCGGGACGGCAGGCGCCTCAGCTGCCAACGGCGGCAGCAGCACGTTCACCGGCACGGCGACGTTCGCTACCAATGCCGCCGCGGCGCTCGCACAGGGCGGCACGGCCACGTTCACGGGCGGCGCGACCTTCGGGACCGCCGCGGGGGCCGCGACCGCCCAGGGCGGTTCCAGCGCCTTCACCGGCACGGCCACGTTCTCGACGACGTCGGGCGCAGCGGTCGCGCAGGGCGGCAGTTCGACGTTCACGGGCGGCGCCGGCGGCGCCAGCACGTTCACGACGACGGCCGGTGCGGCTCTGGCCTCTGGCGGCTCGTCGTTCTTCACGGGCACGGCGCGGTTCGCCACAACGGCCGGCGGCGCGCTCGCCAGCGGCGGCAGCACCGCCTTCGCGGGCGCGGCGACCTTCAGCACCACTGCCGGCGCAGCAGTCGCGCAGGGCGGCGCCGGGTCGTTCACGGCCAGCAGCCCGGCCACGTTCACCACCCTGGCCGGTGCGGCAGTCGCGCAGGGCGGCTCGAGCTCGTTCCGCGGCGGTGCGGCGTTCCAGACCGTCGCGGCAGCGGCGGTCGCCTCCGGCGGCATCTCGACCCTGACCGGCGGGGCGTTGTTCTCCACGGCGGTCGCTGTCGCGGTCGCGGGCGGCGGCTCGTCGTCGTTCGCTGGGGCGGGGGCTGCGGCCGGGGGGCGCGCATCGTCCGGGACGGGCCGCTCCGCGGCCGCTGGAGCCCCCACCCGAACCCCGGCCACGACCGGACCCGTCAGCCGGGCAAGCGCCTCCAGCGCCGCGACAGCGGCTCCTCGGGCCGGTTCCGGCCCCACCCGACCACCCGCCACCGGAGGCTGACGTGACCACCTACGAGGTCGGCCAGACCATCACCTGGGGGCTCACGACCTACGACTCGGCCGGGGCGCCGGCCAACGTCGGCACCATGGGCAGTGCCACGATCACGCGCCCCGACGGCACCACCACGACCGTCACTCCGTCCAACACCGGCACCGGCACCTACCAGGCCGCAATCGCTTCGACGATGGCCGGGCGCTGGCGCTGCCAGTTCACCGGCTCGGGCGCCAACTCCGGCGCCCTACCCTGGTCCGACGTCGCCGACGTGTGGCCCGCCGACCCGCGCCTCATCATCAGCCTCGCCGACGCCAAGGCCGAGCTGAACATGCCCGCGAACCACACGGTCAACGACGACGAGCTGCGGCTCTACATCGCCGCGACGACCGCCATCGTCGAGGAGATCGCCGGGCGCGTCCTCGCCGCGACCGTCACCGAGACCCACGACGGCGGCAAGGCCGCGGTCCTGCTCGACGAGCGCCCGACCGCGATCACCTCGGTCACGGTGGACGGGGCCGCGACGACCGACTACACCGCGAACCTGACGGCGGGCATCGTCTACGCCGGGTCGCAGTCGTCGCCGTCGTCGTTCGCCTACGGCCGGCAGAACGTCGTCGTCGCCTACACCGTGGGCGCGGCCAGCATCGACCCGAACGTGGTGGCGGCGTCGCGCATCATCGCCGCGCACCTGTATGCCGTCGGGCAGCAGGGCCGCCGCAGGGACTCCAGCGCCGACGTCGTCGTCGCCTCCGGCTACGCGGTCCCCAAGCGCGCCCTCGAGCTGCTCCGCGACCGCTCCTCCTACCGGATGCCGGGGATCGCATGAGCGCGTCGTCGAAGCTGCGCGATGCCAAGGCCGCGCTCCTGGCCGTGTGCACGACGCTGTACCCGACGGCCGACGGCGTGGTCTACGGCCCGGCCGACGACTACGACGGCCCCGAGCTCCTGGTCGAGATCCGCGACGCGTCGTGGTCGGACCGGGACGGGGAGGCCCGGCAGTCGCCGCAGCGGAGACGCTGGTACGACTTCACGATCGACCTCGTCATCACCGTGTCCTCGGGCGGGGGCGAGGACGTCCAGCGCGACGTCACCGAGGCCGCGATGGACGCCATCGGCCAGCTCGAGGACTACCTCCAGGACGCCGGCGTCGTCGGCTCGACGCAGACCAGCCTCGGCGGCGTCGTCGAGTGGGCGCGTCTGACAGGCGCCGAGTTCACCGACGAGGACGACGACATCGAGCGCGGCCGCACCACGACTGCACTGGCGACCGTCTCCGGCCGATTCCTGGCCTGACCTAGCACCACACCTTCCACCCGCCCGGCGCCGTGCCGTGCGGGCCCTCGCCATGCCCGGAGGAACCGTGCCCCGCATCGAGTACCACGGCCCGCTCGTC
>JBFWNE010000051.1:0-10196 GCA_050251215.1 Candidatus Nanopelagicales bacterium | reverse complement strand
CGGGCGTGCCGACCGCAGTCTGGGGCGGCGCGCTCATCGTCGCGTTCGCCGTGACCGTCGACCTCATCCCGCGGCCCCTGCAGGGCCGCGACTACGGCTGGCGCCAGCCGACGGTCGTCGCGCTCGTGGCGCTGCTCGCGCTCGCGCCCATAGGCGCGATCGCGCTGCTCGTCATGGGAGCCGACGGGCCGCTGCGCCGCGGCGACCGCGACGTGCTCCCGGCCTTCGTCGCCGCCGCGATGCGCAGCGACGAGCGGCCGCGCACGATCGTGCTCGCCCGCTCGGGACGCGACAGCGTCGTCTACGACCTGCTGTCGGTGCCCGAGCCGCAGCTCGGCGATCCCGACGTCGCGCCGTCCGCCGCGACGTCCGCGGTCCTCGACCGCGTGGTCGCGCGCCTCGTGGCCGGCATCGGCGCGAGCGAGGTCGACGACCTCGCGACCCACGGCGTGCGCTACGTGATCCTCGCCGACGCCCGCGGCGCCGACGACCCGCTCGTGGCCTCGCTCGACAGCCAGCGCGGCCTGCGACGGGTGGCCGCGCGCGAGGGCGACACCCTGTGGGAGCTGGTGCCCACGGCCGCGCGCGTGCTCGCCCTCGGGACCACCACCGTCAACGGCGTGCCGGCGCGCGCGGCCGACGCCGTACCCACGCTCGGCGGCGACCCGCGTACGACGACGGCTGTCGACACCGACGTCGCGGCAGGCCCGGCGGGCCGTTCCCTGGTGCTCGCCGAGGCGGTCGACAGCCGCTGGCGGTTCACCGTCGACGGCGAGCCCGTCGCGGCCGCGGCGGCCGCGGCCGACGACGTCGTCGACCCTTCGCTCCAGGTAGCGCCTCTGGGGGCGGGCGCGGCGCCCGTGCAGGTGGCCTTCGACGGCTCGTCCCGATCGTCGTGGCTGTGGGCGCAGGGCATCGCGATCGCGCTCACCGTGCTGCTCGCCCTGCCCGCCCGCCGCCGCGACGTCGACGACGACGGCGAGGACCTCGCACCCGAGGAGGCTGCCGCATGAGCGCCGCAGGGAAGGTCCGCGCCTTCGCCCGCCGGCCGTGGGGGTCGGTGCTCGTCGGAGCGGCCGCGGTCGCCGTCGTCGTGGGGGCCGGCACGCTCGCCGCCCCGACCGCCACGAGCACCCCGGAGGTGCCGGTCGTCGAGCCGGTCGCCTCGGCCGAGCTGCTCTGCCCCATCACGGTGGCGACCTCGGCGCTCGTGTCGACGGTGAGCGCCGGCGTCGCGCCGGTGCCCGGCGTCGACTCCGAGGGGACGGGCCGTCTCGCGGCGCTCTCGGCGACGCCGGACGAGGCGCCGAAGACGATCGACGGACCCGGCCAGGTCGTGACCGACCGCATCGAGGGCGACTCCGCCGCCCCGCGCACCGCGCGCGCCACGGGTTCGTGGGCGGCCGGCTTCGGCGCCGACCAGGTCGCACGGTCGGGCGAGGGTGCGACCCGCGGCCTGGCCGCGTCGCCGTGCGCGCGTCCGATCACCGACGGCTGGATCCTCGGCGGCGCGTCGACCGTCGGGCGCACGACGCAGATCCTCCTGGTCAACGACGACGACCGCGCCGCGCAGGTCGACCTGCTCGTGTACGGCCCCGACGGAGAGGTCGTCTCGCCCGCGGGGTCCGGCGTCGTCGTGCCGCCGTTCGCGCGCAGCGTCGTACGCCTCTCCGCCCTCGCGCCCGACCAGAAGTACACCGCGATCCACGTGGTCGCCCGCACCGGCCGCATCGCGGTCTCGGCGCTGCAGACCGCGGCCAAGGGATTCACGCCGCTCGGCATGTCCGTGCTCCCCGTCACGCAGGCCGGGCGCCGGGTGGTCATCCCCGACATCCCGAAGGTCGCCTCGGCTCGGCTGCTGCTGCTGTCGCCCGACGGCCCGGCCGAGGCGACGGTGCGGCTCGTCACGCGCGACGGGAGCATCACGCCCGTCGGGCTCGACGCGCTGTCGCTCGAGCAGAACCAGCTGCGGCCGCTGAGCCTCACCGCGGCGCTGGCCGGGGACTCCGCCGGCGTGGTGGTGACGGCCGACGTCCCCGTGGTCGCCGCGGTCATCGTGACCACCGGCACGGGCAGCGAGCTGCGCGAAGGCGACGTCACGGCCGGCACGCCGGCGCTCACGGCGCCCGGGATCGTCACCGGCCTCGGGCTGGGCACGATCCTGCACGTCGTCGGGATCGCGGCGCCCGGCGCGGCCACGAGCGTGCGGCTCGACGTGTACGTCGGCGGCTCCTCGACACCCGCCTGGACCCGCACCGCCGACGTACCGGCCGGGTCCTCGATGCGCGTGCGCGTGACGGTGGACAAGGACGGCTCGCTGCTGGTGATCACGCCGCTCGGCAAGGGCCCGGCGTACGTCACGCGCGAGGTCACCGAGCGAGGCCCGCGGGGGCCGCTGCTCGCCCTCGCCCCGGTTCTCCCGACCCGTGCGACCACCACCGTGCCACCGGTGGTGCAGCGGCCAGGATCGTCGCTGCGCTAGCGGCCTACGCTGAGGCCCGTGGGCGCGCGCAGCAGGGATCGGCATGGCCGGGGGCTGCGCGGCCCGGTGGCACCTCCTGGCTCGCCGGCCGACCTGCCGCGCATCGAACGGTTCGGGATGCTCGTGGCCGAGGCGGTCGACCGGCTCGAGCCGCGGTGGCGCGCGCATGTGAGCGACGTCGACGTCGAGATCCAGGACGCGCCGCCAGTCGACGACACCACCGTCGAGGTGCCGCTCGCGGGCTACCGGCCCGCGTCGCCCGGCCGCGCGCTGACGGTCGTGGTCTACCGCAGGCCCGTCGAGCTGCGCGCACCCGAGCGGCCGGCGCGCGTCGACCTCGTGCGCGACCTCGTGGCCGAGCAGCTCGCGGATGCCCTCGGGCTCGCGCCGGGCGACCTCGACCCGGCGTACGACGACCGCGACGACTGAGCGCTAGTCGAGGGGCAGCAGCTCGCGGGAGAGGTACGGCGCGAGCAGCAGGCTGTACGTGCCCGTCATGTGGTTGGCGTCGCGGTAGACCCGCACGCCGCCGATCGCCACGGGGCACACGCCCTCGGCGCAGAAGTACCGCGTCAGGTCGAGCACGCGCAGGCCGAGAGCCTTCGCCGCGACGAGGCGGCCGTCGTCGTTCGCGAGCGCGTCGGCCTGCGGGCGCGAGCAGGTGTTCACGTCGTCGGGGTGCGTCTGCGCGCAGGCCCAGCGGCCCTGGCCGAGGGAGGGCGTGTCGCGCACGACCACGACCTCGATCCCGGCGTCGACGAGGGGCGCCCACGCGGCGCGGAACCCGTCGGCGGGGGACGGGTCCTGGAACTGCAGGCCGGCGAAGCTCGACACCACGACGGTGCTGAACCCGCCGCCGAGCAGCGCATCGTGGACGCCGTGCGACCACGACAGGCAGCCGTCGACCTGCTCCTGCGGGGCATCGCGCGGCGTCTCGCTCAACGGGCAGCCGGACCGCGCGAACAGGTGCAGCTCGAGGTTGTGCTGGCGCGCCACCGCCGCGAACGCAGGCAGCCAGTGGAACGCATGGCTGTCGCCGACGAGCGCCACCTTCGTGCCGCCTGCAGTGCCGTACACGCAGTCGTGCACGTCGAAGTCGCCGCCGTACCCGAGGCAGGACCGCGTGCCAGGAGTGGTGTCGATCGGCACCACGTCGGCCGCGGTCTCCTCCTCGACGCCGACCGCGGGGATGACGTCGGGCCAGGTGAAGCCGGAGCAGGCGCTCTCGACGAGGGCGCTCGGCCCGCGGCAGGTGTCGGCGTCCCACACGGGCGCGGGCGTGGGCGCGCCGGGGGAGGGGGCGGTGCGCGGCGCGACGCGCTGCACGAGCGCGTCCTCCGCGGCCTTGCCGGCGAGGCGCTTCTCGTCGAGGCCGCGCGCGGTCGCCGCGCCCGCGGCCGTCACGGCGGCGGCGAGGGCGAGGGTGGCGGCGAGCGCCGCGGCGAGCACCCGCCGCGGGCTCTGCGCGCGGGGGCTGAACCGCACGGGATCCTCGACCAGGCGCAGGGTGACCCAGGCCAGGCCGATCACGGCGAGGGCGAGGAGCAGCACCTCCCACCAGCCCAGGTCGAGCCGTCGCGGCTCGTCCGCGATGCCCCACGCGGTCAGGGCGTACGGCAGCAGCACCAGCACGGGCCAGTGCCAGAGGTAGACGCTGTACGACGTCGCGCCGACGAGCTGCACCGGCCGCGCGCGCAGCGCGCGGGAGAGCGGGCCGCGGGGGTCGCCCGCCCAGATCACGAGCGCGGTGGCGGCGACGGGGACGACGGCGTTGACGCCCGGGAACCCGAGCTCCACGCGGAACAGCACCATGTACGCCGCGAGCAGCACCCAGCCCGTGTACGCAGCGGCGAGGCGCAGCGCAGGGCCGCCGCGGCCCCGGCCGCGCAGCAGCGCGAGGCCGACGAGCGCGCCGGCCCCGAACTCCCACACCCGCGTGGTGGTGACGAAGTACGCCGACGGGTCGCCCTGCGCGACCAGCACGGCCCCGAGCACGAAGCTCGGCACGCCGACGAGCAGCACCGCGCCGAGCAGCGCCGCGCGCGGGCGGCGGCGCCCGAACCACGTCCACGCGGCGAGCAGGAGCAGCGGCCAGACGGCGTACAGCTGCTCCTCGACGCCGAGCGACCAGAAGTGCAGAACCGGCGACTCGGTGCCGTCGGCCTGGGCGAAGTAGTCGACCGACTGGGCGGCGAACAGCCAGTTCGCGCAGTAGAGGGCCGACGCCGCGATGTCGCGGAAGAACCGCTCGCGCAGCGACTCGGGCACGAGCAGCGCGACGCCGACGGCCGTGACGGCGAGCACCGTGAGGCTCGCGGGCAGCAGCCGCCGCGCGCGACGCGCCCAGAACCGGCCGAGCGCGATCGACCCCGTGCGCTCGAGCTCGCCGAACAGGTGGGTCGAGATGAGGTAGCCGGAGAGCACGAAGAAGACGTCGACGCCGACGAGGCCGCCGGACAGCAGGGCCGGGTTCGCGTGGTAGACGAGGACGCCGAGCACCGCGAGCGCCCGCAGGGCCTGGATGTCCGGACGCAGGTCCGAGCGTCCGCCGGGCCGCCCCGCGCGGACGTCGGCGCCGCGGACGGGAGGCGCGAGGGTGGCCATGCCCGGCGGGTACCCGGATCCCGGCGTCCGGAAACGCGACGGCCCGGGCCGCCGCTCCGGCGCAGATCACCGCGTGGCGATGCCGGGCGGCGTCGGCGGCCGGTCGTAGATTCACGGCGTGAGTCCGGTCCGGCGCTGCTCCAAGCCCTCCTGCACCCGTGCGGCGGTGGCGACCCTGACGTACGTCTACGCCGACCAGACCGCCGTCCTCGGCCCGCTCGCGACGTACGCCGAGCCCCACTGCTACGACCTGTGCGCCCACCACGCCGAGCGGATGACCGCTCCGCGCGGGTGGGAGGTCGTCCGGCTCGAGCCGGACCCCGAGGCGCTGCGGCCCTCGAGCGACGACCTCGAGGCCCTCGCGGACGCCGTGCGCGAGGCCGCGCGCCCCCGCGTGCCGGTCCCGGCCCCCGTCGAGGTCGGCCGCCGCGGCCATCTGCGGGTGCTGCGCACCGACGTCGACGCGTGACGCGGCTCAAGTCTCACGCTGCGTAGTGTCACGATCCCGTCACGTAGTCACACCAGTCCCATGTGACGCATAACGTGCTTCCTGCACCATGCGCTACTTCCCAACGGACGCCTGCCGCCGTACTGTCGGCTCACGACGCCGCGTCGGACCCCCGTCCGTCGCCCGTCGTCGGCGCGTGGGGCGCCGCACGTCCGTGATCGGGGACCGCACGACGAAAGGGATGGGGGACGACTCCCATGGCCCGCACCACTCAGTCTTCCGAGCCGGCTGCGCTCGGCTCGCTCACCCAGCGCGGCGCGCGCACCGGCGCCGTGTGCCGCGTGTGCGACTCCGAGCGCGTGACGCGCATCTCGATGGAGCTCACCGACGGCTCGCAGGTCGACTTCACGCACTGCCTCGAGTGCGAGAACCGCACCTGGCAGCAGGGCGACGAGGTCCTCTCGGTCGAGCACGTGCTGTCCCGGGCCCGCAAGAACGCCTGACGCGACGTACGGCCCGGCCGTTCCCCGGATTCCGGGTGGCCGAGCACACGCTCGCGTACGCCGGTCGGGGCCCTCGCGCTGTGTAGGGTCTCTCCCGTGCTGGACGCCGAACTCCTCGACCGCCTCATCAAGGCGTACGACGTGCGCGGCGTCGTCCCCGACGACCTGAGCCCCGAGATCGCGCGCCTCGTCGGCGCCGCGTTCGTGAAGGTGCTCGGCGTACGCACCTCCGACGGCGGCCCGGGCACCGTGGTGGTCGGGCGCGACATGCGCCCGTCCGGCCCCGCCCTCGTGCAGGCCTTCGCCGAGGGCGTGACGTCCCAGGGGGTCGACGTCCTGCTCATCGGACTCGCCTCGACCGACCAGCTCTACTACGCCGCCGGGTCGCTCGGGCTCCCCGGCGCGATGTTCACCGCGAGCCACAACCCCGCGCAGTACAACGGCATCAAGCTCTGCCGCATCGGCGCCTCGCCCGTCGGCCAGGACACCGGTCTGCGCGAGATCAAGCAGCTCGTGCTCGACTGGTCCGGCACGGGCATCCCGGCGTACGACGGCCCCGCGGGCAGCGTGACCGAGCGCGACCTGCTCGCCGACTACGCCGCCTTCCTCAACGGCCTCGTGCCGCTCGGCGCGAGCCGGCGCCTGTCGGTCGTGGTCGACGCCGGCAACGGCATGGGAGGGCACACCGTGCCGGCCGTGCTCGCCGGACTCCCGCTCGACATCACGCCGCTCTACTTCGAGCTCGACGGCACGTTCCCGAACCACGAGGCCAACCCGATCGAGCCGGAGAACCTGCGCGACCTGCAGGCCAAGGTCCGCGAGACCGGTGCCGACATCGGCCTCGCCTTCGACGGCGACGCCGACCGCTGCTTCGTCGTCGACGAGCGCGGCGAGATCGTCGACCCGTCGACGCTCACCTCGCTCATCGCCGTCCGCGAGCTCGGCAAGCACCCCGGCTCGGTGATCATCCACAACCTGATCACGAGCGCCGCGGTGCCGGAGATCGTGCGCGAGAACGGCGGCGTCCCCGAGCGCACCCGCGTCGGCCACTCGTTCATCAAGGCGCGCATGGCCGAGACGGGCGCCGTGTTCGGCGGCGAGCACTCCGGCCACTTCTACTTCCGCGACTTCTGGCGCGCCGACTCCGGCATGCTCGCCGCGCTGCACACCCTCGCCGCGCTCGGCGAGACGCCCGAGGGCACCACGCTCTCGAGCCTGCTCGCGCAGTACGAGCGGTACGTCGCGTCCGGCGAGATCAACAGCACCGTCGCCGACCAGGCGGCGAAGATCGCGGAGATCAAGGCGGAGTACGGCCCGCGCGAGGGCGTGACCCTCGACGAGCTCGACGGCCTCACCGTGTCCGGCGACGGCTGGTGGTTCAACGTGCGGCCGAGCAACACCGAGCCGCTGCTGCGGCTCAACGCCGAAGGAAAGGACGCCCAGGTGATGGAGTCGGTCCGCGACGCCGCGCTGGCGATCATCCGTGGGGGGAACGCATGAGCCTCGACCCGCTGCTGCTCGAGGTGCTCGCGTGCCCGTGCGAGCACCACGCGCCCGTGGAGGCCGACGGCGACCCCGCGACCGCGCTGGTGTGCACGCGCTGCCGCACGTCGTTCCCCGTGCGCGACGGCATCCCCGTGATGCTGCTCGACGACGCCACCCCCGGCCCGAACGGGATCGGCAACCCGCTCTCGGCCGTGGAGGAGTGACGGCGTGACCCTTCCCGACGACCAGGTGCTCGACGACGTCGACGCCCTCGTGGCGGCCGACCCCGGCATGATGCTGCGCGCGACGGCCGACGCCGGCGCGCAGATCCGCCGCTCGCTCGCCGCGATCGACCGCGACGCCGTGCGCCGCATCGCCGACGACGGGCGTCCGCGCTCGGTCGTGGTGGCCGGCATGGGCGGTTCCGGCATCAGCGGCGACGTGCTCGCCGCCGTCTGCGGCTCCGGCTGCCCGGTGCTCGTCACCACGCTGCGCGACTACACGCTGCCCGGCTGGGTCGGCCCGCTCGACCTGGTCATTGCGGTGTCGTGCTCGGGCTCCACCGAGGAGACGCTGTCGGTCGCGGCCGAGGCCGTGAAGCGCGGCTGCCGCGTCGTCGGCGTCGGCTCCGCCGGGAGCCCGCTGGAGCAGACCGTGCGCTCGACGACGTCCGGCGTGTTCCTCGCCGTCGACGCCGGCGACCTCATGCCGCGCGCGTCGCTCTGGCTGCTCGCCACCCCGCTGCTCGTCGTGGCGAACGCGCTCGAGATCGCTGACGTGCCCGACTCCGCGCTCGAGCGCGCGGCCGACGTCCTCGACTCGGTCGCGACCGAGTGCGGCGTCGAGGTGCCGCTCGCCGACAACCCGGCGAAGATGCTCGGCCTCTCGCTCGCCGGCTCGCTCCCGATGGTGTGGGGCACGTCGTTCGCAGGCGACCTCGCGGCGTACCGCATGGCCTGCCAGCTCAACGAGAACGCCAAGCTCCCCGTGGTGTTCGGCGCGATCCCGGAGGCCAACCACAACCAGGTGGTCTCGCTCGACGGGCCGTTCGCGAACACCGGCGGCGACGACATCTTCCGCGACCCGTTCGAGGACGGCGCCGGTCCCGCGCGCATCCGCCTCGTGCTGCTGCGCGACACCGACGAGCACCCGCAGGACGCGCGCCGCGCGGAGGTCACGCGCGACATCGCCGAGCGCCGCGGCGTCGCCGTCGACGTCATCACCGCGCGCAGCGGCCACGTCGTCGAGCGGCTCGCCTCGCTCACGGGCATGGCCGACTGGTCGAGCGTGTACGCCGCGATCGCGCTCGGCATCGACCCGTCGCCGATCGGGCCGATCAACGAGCTGAAGGGCCGCATCGCGTGAGCACCGAGGGCGGCACCAAGGCGGTCGTCGCGGCCCTCGCGGCCAACCTCGGGATCGCCGTCACCAAGTTCGGCGCATGGTTCATCACGGGCTCGAGCTCGATGCTGTCCGAGGCGATCCACTCCGTCGCCGACTCCGGCAACCAGGTGCTGCTGCTCGTCGGCGGCAAGCGCGCGCGCCGGGAGGCCGACGACCAGCACCAGTTCGGGTACGGCCGCGTGCGCTACGTGTACGCGTTCGTCGTGTCGATCGTGCTGTTCTGCCTCGGCGGGCTGTTCTCCATCTACGAGGGCTGGCACAAGTTCCACGACCCCGAGGAGCTCACGAGCCCCACGGTCGCGTTCGTGGTGCTCGGCATCGCGATCGTGCTCGAAGGCTTGTCGTTCCGCACCGCCGTCCGCGAGGCGAACCGCAGCCGCGGCTCGCGCTCGCTGTTCCGCTTCGTGCGCGACGCCCGTCAGCCCGAGCTCCCCGTCGTCCTCCTCGAGGACCTCGGCGCCCTCATCGGCCTGGTCTTCGCGCTCCTCGGCGTCACGCTCGCGACTGTCACGGGCGACGGCCGCTGGGACGGCATCGGTGCCCTGGCCATCGGCTCGCTGCTGCTCGTCATCGCCGTGTTCCTGGCGCTCGAGATGTCGTCGATGCTGGTGGGGGAGAGCGCCGTCCCCGCGCAGACCGAGGCGATCCGCGCCGCGCTGCTGTCCGAGCCCGCGGTCGACCGCATCATCCACATGCGCACGCTGCACACCGGGCCGGACGAGGTCATGGTCGCGGCGAAGATCGCCGTCGGCGGCACCGACACCGCCGTGCAGGTCGCCGACGCCATCGACGCCGCCGAGGCCCGCATCCGCGAGGCCGTCCCCGAGGCCCGCTGGATCTACCTCGAGCCCGACATCGACCGCGGCACCTCCGCCTGACGCCTCCGTCCGCCCCGAAGCGGGGGTCGATCCGCGCTCTCCACGACGCGATTCGACCCCCGCTTCGTGGTCAGGTCGGGAGAGTTCGCCTGCCGTCGCCATCGCGCGAGAGTCGTTGCGCTGCAAGCGAAATCGGCGGATTTCTGTGGGCAAACCCTGGTCATGGTCGAACGTGTGTTCTATTCTTAGACCATGTTCGCGACGGCTCACGACACCGACGAGTGGCTGGACCTGGGTCCGGTCACCGACGAGGAGCGCGCGTTCATCGAAGAGCTGTGGGCCCGGGATCGGGCACTGGCCGAGGCTGACGACGCCGATTTCGGTGCCGTGTGGGCCGAGGCGTTCGAGTGGGGCTCGGACGGCCAGCGCGCGGAGTCGATGCTGTCGCGTCC
>JBFWNE010000050.1:0-10647 GCA_050251215.1 Candidatus Nanopelagicales bacterium | reverse complement strand
CCGTTCGGCGCGCGCCGCGGACCGCTCGGCGACGCGCGGTGACGGAGGGGCTAGAGGCTGACGCCCAGCAGCGCGGCCGTCAGGTCGCGGACCGTCGCGCCCGCCGCAGGGTCCTCGTGGCCCGCCGCACCGCCGCGCAGCCGCGTGGACTCGGCCCAGCGGTCGATCGCCGCGAGGGCGCCCGGGGCGTCGAGGTCGTCGGCGAGGCACGCGCGCACCTCGGACAGGACGTCGTCGGCGGGAGCGGCGAAGGGGGCCGCTGCGGCTGAGCGCCAGGCTGCGAGCCGGTCGACGGCGTCCGCGAGGCCCTCGTCGGTCCAGTCCCAGTCGGTCCGGTAGTGGTGCGCGAGGATCGCGAGGCGGATGGCGGAGGGGTCGACGCCGGCGCGGCGCAGCGTCGAGACGAAGACGAGGTTGCCGCGCGACTTGCTCATCTTCTCGCCGTCGAGGCGCACCATCGCCGCGTGCGTGTAGTGCCGGGCGTACGGCCAGACACCCGTGGCCACATGGGCCTCCGACGCGCCCATCTCGTGGTGCGGGAACGCGAGGTCGCTGCCGCCGCCCTGGACGTCGAGGGGCGAGGCCAGGTGGTCCAGCGCGATCGCCGTGCACTCGATGTGCCAGCCGGGCCGGCCGCGGCCGAACGGGCTGTCCCACGCGGGCTCCCCGGGGCGCTCGAGCTGCCACAGCAGGCAGTCGAGCGGGTCCTCCTTGCCCGCCCTGTCGGGATCGCCTCCGCGCTCGGCGAAGATTTCGAGCATCCGATCCTCGCTGAGCCCAGCGATCGACCCGAACCGCTCGTCGGCGCGGACGCGGAAGTACAGGTCGCCGTCGACGCTGTAGACGGCGCCGGCCGACTGCAGCTTCTCGACGTACGAGATCACGGCGGGGATCGACTCGACGGCGCCGATGTAGTGCTTCGGCGGGAGGACCGACAGCGCGGTCATGTCCTCGCGGAAGAGCTGCGTCTCACGGTCGGCGAGGGCGACCCAGTCGTCGCCGGTCTCGAGCGCCCGGGCGAGCAGCGGGTCGTCGACGTCCGTGACGTTCTGGACGTAGTCGACCTCGTGCCCGGCGTCGAGCCACACCCGCTGCACGAGGTCGAACGTGACGTACGTGGCGGCGTGGCCCAGGTGGGTCGCGTCGTACGGCGTGATGCCGCAGACATAGATGCGCGCGACCGGTCCCGGCGCGGTCGCGCGGATCTCGCCCGTGGCGGTGTCGTGGAGGCGCAGCGGGAGCCCCGTGCCCGGCAGCGAGGGGACGGCGGGTGCGGGCCAGGCGTGCATGGCGTGATCCTATGCGCGCACCGGGTGCGGCCGACGGCGGAGGGCGCTGCCCGCCCGCGGGTCAGAACGCCGGCCAGGGCAGCGACGGCCACCCGTCGCCGGGCAGGGGGAAGGCGCCCTCGCGGATGCGGCGCATGACGCGCTGCTTGGTGCGGGCGATCTCCCTGCGCGTGAGCAGCTCCGAGAGCTCGACGCCGAGGTCGCCCTCGAGCGCGTCGAGGAGACGGTCGAGGTCGTCGGACATGCCGTCGTCGAGCGCCGTGCCCGCCCAGCCCCACAGGACGGTGCGCAGCTTCTCGTCCTCGCTGAACGTCACCCCGTGGTCGACGCCGTACGTCGCGAGCCCGGCGCCGTCCTGCACACGTCCGTGCAGGACATGGCCGCCCTTGCGGTCGGCGTTGTTGACCACCGAGTCGAGCACCGCCATCCGGCGCAGGTCGGGATCGTCGGCGTGCACGAGGGTCACGGGGCGTCCGCCGTCGCCGTGCGCGTCGATCACCTCGAGCCAGCCCTCGGGCACCCGGCCGCGGTCGACGACGTCGACGAGCCCGCCGCCGGGCTCCATCTCGCCGCCGCCCTCGGGCGTGATCCACGCCTGCGCCATCCCCTGGCCGAACGGCCCGCCCTCGCGCCACACGGTCGGCGGCACGAGTCCCCAGCCGAGCGCATCGCTCACGAGGTACGCCGCCACCTCGCGCATGCCCAGCGTGCTCTCGGGGAAGTCCCACAGCGGCCGCTCCCCCGCCGTCGGCTTGTAGACGCACGTCAACTCGACGCCATCGAGGGCGCAGACGGCGAGCAGCGTCGCGTTGCTGGCATCCACGAGCCGGCCCTGCACGGTGAGCTCGCCGTGCCGCAGCACGTCGCGGAGCTCGTCGTCGCTCAGCATGGCCTCAGCGGCGATAGCCGTTGGCCCGCGGGCAGATATGCCCGCTGGGCTCGAGCGGCTGGTTGCAGAACGGGCACGGCGGACGGCCGGCCGCGACCACCGAGAGGGCCCGCTTGCAGAACGCACGCGCCTGAGCGCCCGTGAGCCGTACCCGCAGCACCGCCGGACCGTCCTCCGGGTCCTCCTCGAGGTCGGGCACGTCGTCCTCGTCCTCGACGACCTCGTGCGCCTCGATGATGAGCAGCTCGGTGTCGCCGTTCCACCCGAGGCCCATCGCGCCGACGCGGAACTCCTCGGTGACGGGGGCGTCGAGCGGGTCGAGGTCGTCGCTGCCGATCGGCGCGGTCGCGGGCACGGACGCCTCCCCGCCGGTACGCCGCACCACCTCATCGAGCAGGGCGTCGACGCGCTCGGCCAGCACCTGCACCTGGGTCTTCTCCAGGGCCACCGACACGACGCGGCCGCCGTCCCGGGCCTGCAGGAAGAACTGGCGCTCCCCCGGCTGGCCGACGGTGCCGGCGACGAAGCGCTCGGGCTGGTCGAAGAGATGGACCTGACGCACCCGACGACCCTATCCCTGCGCCGCCCGGCGTGCCTTTCAGCGCGCGGCGCCTGCGCCGCCGCCGACGACGGCGTCCGACGACGCGGACCGGCCCCGCCGTCCCGGCTTCTTCTTCGGCGGCACGAGCCCCGATACGTCGCCGCCGGTGTCGTTCTGCCGGAGCACGAACGGCCGGAGGTCGGTGTAGCGGACGACGGTCACCGAGCACGGGTCGATCGCGATCCGCTGGAACGCGTCGAGGTGCATCCCAAGGGCGTCCGCCACGATGGCCTTGATGACGTCGCCGTGCGACACGACGGCGTACGTGACGTCCGGGCCGTGCTCCGCGGACAGGCGCGCGTTCCAGTCGCGGACTGCGGCCACCGCCCGCGCCGACATGTCGGCGAGCCCCTCGCCCTCCGGCCCGGGGAAGACGGCGGCGCTCGGGTGGCTCTGGACCACCTTCCAGAGCGGTTCCTTCGCGAGCGTCTTCAGCTCGCGGTTGGTCCAGTCGCCGTAGCGGCACTCCCCGACGCGGTCGTCAACGTGCAGCGCCGGCGCGGGCTCGCGACCGGCCAGGAGGTGCTCCGCTGTCTCGCGGGTGCGCTCCAGAGGGCTCGTGACGACCGCCGCGAGCGGCACCGGAAGGAGCCTCGCACCGACCGCCTCCGCCTGCGTGCGGCCCACCTCGTCGAGCGCGATCCCCGGGGTCCAGCCCGCGAGGACGCCGCTCGCGTTCGCGGGGGTGCGGCCGTGCCGCACAAGGATCACCGTGGCCATGGCCCGACCTTACGGGGCTCGGGAGCACCGGGCTGTCACCATGGGCGCGTGATCCGTGGTGTGGGGCTCTACTGCGACGGCAAGCCGCGACGCGACGGCATCGTCCCGATCGAGGTCGGGTCCAGCTTCGACGCCCGCGACGCCGAGGTGCTCCGGGCCCTCTGGGCCGAGGCCCGCGAGGCCGGGCCCGACAGCTTCGTGTGGCTCGGGCTGCGCAACGTCGAGCACGCAGAACTGACCCTCGCCGCCGAGGTGCTCGGCCTCGACCAGCTGCTCGTCGAGGACGCCCTGTCGGTCACCCAGCGCGCGAAGGTCGAGGTGTCGGGCGAGCGCGTGACCGCCGTGTTCAAGATCCTGGGGTACGTCGATGCCACGTCCGACGTGGAGACGGGCCAGATCGCCGTCTTCGTCGGTCCGTCTTTCGTCCTCTCGGTGCGGATGGGCGAGCCGGGCGACCTGCGCGGCATGCGGTCGCGGCTCGAGGACGACGAGGAGCTCCTGCGGGCCGGCCCGCTGGCAGTCCTGCACGGGATCCTCGACGTCGTGGTCGACGGCTACATCGCCGTCGCCGAGGAGCTCGGCGTCGACCTCGAGGAGGTCGAGGAGCAGGTCTTCTCGCCCGAGCGCACCGACGACGCCGCCACCATCTACAAGCTCAAGCGCGAGAACCTCGAGCTCCGCCGTGCGGTAGAGCCGCTGACGCCGGTGGCCGACGACCTGATCCGGGGTCGGCTGTTCGACATCCCCGAGGCGCTCGCTCCGTACTACCGGGACCTCGGCGACCACCTGCTCCGCGCGAGCGAGCTCTCGGCGCAGCACGACAACCTGCTCGGTGCCGCGCTCGAGGCGTCCCGGTCGCGTCAGGCGGTCCAGCAGAACGAGGACATGCGCAAGATCTCGGCGTGGGTCGCCATCGCCGCGATCCCCACCGCGATCGCGGCGATCTACGGCATGAATTTCGACAACATGCCCGAGCTCCACTGGGAGTTCGGATATCCCGCGGTGATGATCGTGATCGTGATCGCGATGGTCGCGCTGTACCGCGCGTTCAAGCGCAGCGGATGGCTCTGAGCTCCCCTCAGGTGGCGCTGAGGACGCCGCCGTACACGAGGGCGAGGATGAGCGCGCCCAGCGCCACGCGGTAGATGCCGAACACCAGCATCGAGTGGCGGGTGAGCCAGCGCAGCAGCCACGCGATCGAGGCGTAGCCGACGACGAACGCGACGATCGTGGCGATGATCGTGGGCACGAGCTCCGGGCCGCCGCCGTCGCCGATCTTGCGCGCCTCGTACAGGCCCGACAGCACGACGGCGGGGATCGACAGCAGGAACGAGAACCGCGCCGCGGCCTCGCGGTTGAACGACAGCGCACGGCCCGCCGTGATCGTGGCGCCCGAGCGCGAGACTCCGGGCACGAGGGCGAGCGACTGGGCGAGGCCGAACAGCAGGCCGTCGCGCCACGTCAGGTCGTCGACCGTCTTGCGCTGCGGCAGCAGCCGGTCGACGGCCCACAGCACGATGCCGAACAGGATCAGGACCCAGCCGATGAGCCGGAGGTCGCGGGCGACGGTGCTGATCTGGTCCTGGAACAGGATCCCGAAGATGCCGATCGGGATGGTACCGAGGCCGATGTACCAGCCCATGCGCGCGTCGAGGGTGCCGCGCAGCTCCGGCGTCCAGAGCGAGCGCGCCCACGCCGAGGCGATCCGCACGATGTCGCGCCAGAAGAACAGGAGGACCGCCGCCATCGTGCCGAGCTGGATGACCGCCGTGAACGCTGTGCCCGGGTCCTGCCAGCCGAACAGCGCGGGGACGATGCGCAGGTGGCCCGAGGAGGAGATCGGGAGGAACTCGGTCAGACCCTGGACGATGCCGAGGACGATCGCTTCGAAGATGCTCACTCTGCTCACTCACCGAGGCCGGATGCGTCGAGCACCTCGGCCATCGTCCGGAGGGTCTGCACGCGGTCGGCGAGGGTGCCGGCGTACGTCGCGACCGTCAGCGTGGTCACGCCGGCCTCGGCGTATGCGTGCAGGCGGTCCTGCACGCGCTCGCGCGGGCCGATGAGCGCGGTGCGGTCGATGAACTCGAACGGCACGGCTGCTCCCGCGCCGGCGTAGTCGCGCGCGAGGTACTTCTCCTGCACCTCGGCCGCTTCAGCCTCGTAGCCCATGCGGACCGCGAGCTGGTTGTAGAAGTTCTTTTCCCGGCTGCCCATGCCGCCGATGTAGAGCGCGCTGTATCCGCGCATCGCGTCCGCGCAGGCGTCGACGTCGTCGCCGAACGCGATCGGCACGGTGGGGACGACGTCGAAGCCCTCGAGCGTCTTCCCGACCTTGGCGCGGCCGGCCGCGATCGAGGCGAGGTGCTCGGAGGCGTGCTCCGGGGAGAAGAAGATGCCGAGCCAGCCGTCGGCGATCTCACCGGTGAGCTCGAGGTTCTTCGGGCCGATCGCCGCGAGGTACACCGGGATGTGCTCGCGCACCGGGTGCACGGTGAGCGTCAGGGCCTTGCCCGGGCCGTCGGGCAGCGGGAGCGTGAAGAACTCGCCGTCGAAGCTGACGCGCTCGCGCCGCAGCGCCTTCTCGACGATCGCGACGTACTCGCGGGTGCGGGCCAGCGGCTTGTCGAAGCGCACGCCGTGCCAGCCCTCCGACACCTGCGGGCCGGACACGCCGAGGCCGAGGCGGAACCGCCCGCCCGACAGGGAGTCGAGCGTCGCGGCGGTCATCGCGGTCATCGCGGGCGTGCGCGCGGGGATCTGGAAGATCGCGGACCCGACGTCGATGCGCTCGGTCTGGGCTGCGACCCAGGCCAGCACCGTGACGACGTCGGAGCCGTAGGCCTCGGCGGCCCACGCGACGGCGTACCCGAGGCGGTCGGCCTCGCGGGCCAGCTCGAGGTTGTCGGCGTCGTTGCCCGCGCCCCAGTAGCCGAGGTTGATGCCGAGCCGCATGTGCTGGTCGCCTCTCGTGTGCGTCGTCCGGACGAGGCCGGCAGACGACCTGCGGGCCCTTGGCAGCCTAACGGTGCAGGGTCAACGGCAGGTCAACCGGAGCGCCGCGTCGCGCCGCGGTGAGGACCATCACGGGCACTAGGGTCGGGGACCATGGAGCTGCGCCGTCTCGGCCGATCGGGCCTGCAGGTGTCCCGCCTCGCGCTCGGCACGATGACGTGGGGCCGCGACACCGACGAGCACGAGGCGCGCGACCAGCTCCTCGCGTTCGTCGAGCAGGGCGGCACCCTCGTCGACACGGCCGACGTGTACGCCGACGGCCTGTCCGAGCAGATCGTCGGGCGCCTGGTCGCCGAGGTCGGCCGCGACTCCGTCGTCATCGCCACGAAGGCCGTGTCCCGTGGAGGCGCCGCCCGTCGGTTCGACGCCTCGCGCGGACACCTGCTGCGCGCGCTCGACGCGTCGTTGGCGCGGCTCGGGGTCGACCATGTCGACCTGTGGCAGCTGCATGCCTGGGACGCCGCGACACCGTTGGAGGAGACGCTGTCGGCCCTCGACGCCGCGGTCGCCTCGGGCAAGGTCCGGTACGCCGGCATCAGCAACTACAGCGGCTGGCAGACCGCCAAGGCCGCGGCGCTGCAGGCCGCCAAGCCGGGCGGGTCGCCGCTGGTGTCGACCCAGGTCGAGTACTCCCTGCTGCAGCGAGGCATCGAGCGCGAGGTAGTGCCGGCAGCCGCCGACGCCGGCCTCGGCCTGCTCCCCTGGTCGCCGCTCGGGCGCGGGGTGCTGACGGGCAAGTACCGCCACGGCACTCCTGCCGACTCCCGCGGGGCCTCGGCGCACTTCTCGGCCTTCGTCGCGCCGTACCTCGACTCGTCCTCGCGGGCGGTGGTCGACGCCGTGTGCACCGCGGCCGAAGGCCTGGGGGTGGCGCCCCTGGAGGTCGCGATCGCGTGGGTCCGCGACCGCCCCGGCGTCGTCGCGCCGATCATCGGCGCGCGGACCGCCGCGCAGCTGCGCGGGGCGCTCACGGTGGAGGACCTCGAGCTGCCGGAGGAGATCGTGTCGGCCCTCGACGAGGTGTCGGCGCCTGAGCGCAGCTACCCCGACCACGGCTGGAACCAGCGCTGAGCGCCGTCGCCGACCTCCTGACCGCCGCGGCCCGCGCAGGGCACACCGTGCTGCCGGTCGACGTCGTGCTGCGCACGTGCACGGCGTCCGACCTCGACGCGGCCCTGGCGGACGGCGAGATCGTCGAGGTGGAGTTCCAGGGTGGCCGAGCGGTCGCCCTCGTCGACCTCGCGGAGTCCGAGGAGATGCTGGCCGACGGGCTCGCCTCGCTGGCGGCGGAGAACCGGCTGGCCGTGGTGGTGGGGCCGCACGCGGTGGGCCGCTCGCAGGCGCTGGCGACAGCGCTGGGCGGTGTACCGGCGGTGGTCCTGGAGGACGCGCACACCGTGGGCGTCGACGACGTGCTGGCCGCCGTCGAGGACCTGCCCGAGGACTCCGTGCTCGCCCTCTCGCTCGACCCGGCTCTGCCGCTCGCGGCGGTGCCGGGCGCGGTCGCGCTCGACCTCGCGTCGTCGGGCGCCTGCCCCGTGCTGAAGGCGACCATGCCCCCGGCGCGCACCGCCCTCGCCCGGGCGCGCGCGGATGTGGCGGCGGGCCACTGGTTCGGCACGTCGGCCGAGGACCGCAGCATCGTCGAGGTGCGGGTGTCCGGGCCCGACGAGGCGCTCGTGCGGGTGGGGCAGCTGGTGGGCACGTCCATCCCGCGGGCGTTCGACGTACCGGCGTCCGAGATCGCGGTGCTGCTCGCCCCCGGGTCCCTGGACCCCGCAGCCGTGCAGTCCGCCCTGTCCGCGGCCGGCGGCGAGGGCGGCGGGTCCGCGGTGGCGCGCGCCGCCGTCGTACCGCTGGCCGGCGCTGCTGCCGGGGCTGCGGCGGCGGGCCCCGCCGTCGTACCGCTGGCCGGTGCTGCTGCCGGGGCTGCGGCGGCGGGCCCCGCCGTCGTACCGCTGGCCGGCCCGCTCGACCGCGCGTGGGACGCCGCCGTGCTGGTGCTCGGTCCCCCCGGCCCCGGCTTCACCCGCGCCCTGGTGTACGCCGGGCTGATGGCCGGCGAGAAGCACGTCTCGGTCGTCCACGGCGCCGAGCCCGCGGCCCTGGCCGCCGCGATGTCCGGCGCCCCCGACCGCCCCCGCCGCACCCGCCTCGCCGCCCTCCTCTCCGGCTGAGCGCCGCTGCAGTTTCCGGCCTTAGGGTCGATCAAGGCAGTTGAACTGCACTTTCTGACCCGTAGTCGTGATCTTGGCGAGGTTCCTCGGCCCGGATGCCCGACGTACGACGCCCCCTGGCGCACAATGGCGGGCATGGCGGCGACCAGGGCCTCGACGTGGGAGTACCGCGAGATCACCCTGCCGCGAGGTACGGCGCGCGACGCCGCCCGGGCCGCCCTCACCGAGCTCGCCGAGCACGGGTCGTGGGAGCTCGCGCGGCTGCGCCTCTACCCCGACGGACGCCGGCGGGTGTGGCTGCGGCGCCGGGTGCTGCGGGCCGTGCGGACCGCCTGAACGGCGTACAAGATCACGAGTACGGGTCACATGGTGCAGTTGAACTGCCTTGATCGACCCTAAGGGCCGAAAGGTGCGGCAGTTCAGACGGCGCGCAGGAACCGGCCGAGGACGCGGGTGCCGAAGGTGATCGCGCCGACGGGGACGCGCTCGTCGACGCCGTGGAACAGGGCGCCGAAGTCGAGCGCGGGCGGGAGCTGCAGCGGCGCGAAGCCATAGCACCGGATGCCCAGCGTGCTGAACGCCTTGGCATCCGTGCCGCCCGAGAGCATGTAGGGCACGGCCACCGCGTGCTCGTCCTCGGCCCGCAGCGCCGCAGCCATGAGGTCGATGGAGGGCCCGTCGAAGGTCGTCTCGAGCGCGATGTCGTGGTTGATGAACTCGCGCACGACCTTGTCGCCGAGCGCCTCGTCGATGCGCGCGAACGCCTCCTCCTCGTACCCCGGGAGGAACCGCAGGTCGACCGCCGCCTCGGCGTGGCCGGGGATCACGTTGGCCTTGTAGCCGGCCGACAGCATCGTCGGATTGACGGTGTTCTTCATGGTCGCGCCGACGAGCCGGGCCAACGGCCCGAGCTTGGCGAGCGTGCCCTGCATGTCCTCCGGGTCGAGGTCGGCGCCCGTGACGTCGGACAGCACCGCGAGGAAGTCGCGCACTGCGGGCGTCACATGCACCGGGTAGTCGATCGCGCCGATCCGCGCGACCGCCTCGCAGAGCGTCGTGACGGCGTTGTCGTCGTTCAGCATCGAGCCGTGGCCCGCGCGGCCGGCGGCCTTGAGCCGCATCCAGCCGATGCCCTTCTCGGCGGTCTGCACGAGGTAGAGCCGGAGGTCGTCGCGGATCGTCATCGAGAAGCCGCCGACCTCCCCCACGGCCTCGGTCACCCCCTCGAAGAGGTCGCGCCGGTGCTCGACGAGCCAGTGGCTGCCGATCCAACCGCCCGCCTCCTCGTCGGGGAGGAACATGAGGACGACGTCGCGCTCGGGCTGCACGCCGTTGCGCGCCCACGACCGCACAGTCGCGAGCGACATCGCGCACATGTCCTTCATGTCGACCGCGCCGCGGCCCCAGATCATCGGTACGCCGAGGTCCTCGTCGATCTCGGCCGCGAACGGCGGCCGCGACCAGTCGTCGGCAGCCGCAGGCACGACGTCGAGGTGCACGTGCAGGAGCAGCGCCCCGCGCGTGCGGTCCCTGCCCGGGATGCGGACGACTACCCCGTCCCGGCGCGCCTGGCCGCAGGTGAACACCTCGGGGTCGTAGCCGACCTCCCGGAGCCGCTCCGCGACGTACGCCGCCGCCTCGGCCTCGCCAGGCCCCGAACCATCGCCGTAGTTGCTCGTGTCGATCCGGATCAGCTCCTGGGCGAGCTCGACCACCTCCGCCTCGGCGTCGGGCAGGGGCTCGGGCAGCAGGGTCGCGCTGGTCTCGGTCACGGGTCCATCGTGGACCACCGCGCCCGATTTCAGGGGCGAGCCGGAGCAGTTGTATAGTTCCGGGGTCGCGCCAGCCGGGTCACCGGAAGGCGAGACGAGTCCGGGTGGCGGAATAGGCAGACGCGCTAGCTTGAGGTGCTAGTGCCCGAAAGGGCATGGGGGTTCAAGTCCCCCCTCGGACACC
>JBFWNE010000049.1:0-11862 GCA_050251215.1 Candidatus Nanopelagicales bacterium | reverse complement strand
CGCGTGTGATCGTTTCCGTTCGGTCAGAGCCCTGACCTGCGGCGATGCACCAGAGTGGTCCCCTCCGAACCATGCTCGGAGGCTCTCTTAATCCGCGGGTTGTAGGTTCAAGTCCTACGCGGCGTACTGGTGGAAAGGCCCGGTCCTCACGGACCGGGCCTTTCTCCTGTCCGGAGTCGGGCCTGCTGACGGTGGCGCTGTGGACACGCGCCGATCACCCTGCTAGTTTCGTATTACGTTTCCGCGATGCATATCCATGCCTCCGCGCGACGGCACGGGATCGCCGATCGGGACATCCGCCGCGCGGGCACCGACCACCTGGTCGCCTACCTCATCGATGACGACCAGCCGGCCCGCGAGCTTCGGCTCGGGTTCGATACGCACGGACGGTTGCTCGAGATCGTCGTCCTGCTCGTCGACGACGGGACCGAGCTCGCGATCCACTGCATGAAGGCGCGACGGCACTACCTCGAGCTGCTCCCCGGACGGAGAGGCGAACGATGAACGCGAAGAATCGGGCGACAGCCAGCGGCTCCGTCGTCACCGACCGGCTCGTGCGCACGCTCGCCGAGGAGGCGGAGCGCGGCTACCGGCCCGACCAGCTGCACCGTCGACCGGGCAGGCCCGCCATGGGTTCGTCGGCCGCGCGGGTGATACCCGTGCGACTCGATCCCGACCTCGAGCAGGCGCTGCGCGAGCGTGCGGAGGTCGACGGCTCCACCGCGAGCCAGGTGATCCGCGACGCGTTGCGCGCCTGGCTCGTCACCACCTGAGGGCCGACTCGCTCAGCCGCCCCGGCAGCCGGCAGGTCAGCCGGGGAGCATGCCGTAGGCGTACGTCGGACGCACCGAGAGCAGGAGCCGACGGTCGGCCACCATCGCGTGGCGGTAGTCGTCCCAGTCGGGGTGCTCGCCGGACAGCGCCCGGTAGTACTCGACGAGTTCGTCCACCGTCGCATCGTGCGGGTCGGCCGCCACGGGCGAGAGCTCGGCCTCGCCCTCGAGCACGACGTACGACCAGAAGTCGTCGGCCAGCACATGCAGCGAGACGCGCGGGTCGCGCGCGAGGTTCTTGGTCTTGGCCCGGTCGGCGGTGAGCGACACCCGCACGACACCGTCGTCGCCGGTCCACTGGGACACGTGCGAGCTCTGCGGCCGCCCGTCGCGCTTCAGCGTGATGAGCACGCAACGCCGATGGGCACGGGCGTAGTCGAGCGCGGCAGCGAGCTCGGTCATGGGTTACTTCTCTCTCTGGGTGGCCGTCGGCTCACGCTACGTCGAGGGCCCTCCGGCCCGCTGACGAACGCCGCGTCACCCGATCGTGGGAACCGCCGTGCACCCTCAGCACGAGGAGGGCCTGCTCTCAGCATCCTCATACCTTCGCGCGCCACTCTGAGCGGCGTAACGTGCGTCATCCTCGTGCCACAGCGCGAGCTCTCCGAGGGGAACCACCATGGACCAGGACCGCCCCGGCTTCACGCCTCCGCCCGCCGGCTCCACCCCCGGCGACCTGCCGGAGACCGTCACCTCCGACGTCGTGTCCTCGTCCCCGCGCGGGCGCCGTTTCGGGGCTGGCGTCCTCGTCGCCGCGGTCGGCATCACCGCCCTCGGCATCGCGGGCGCGACGTACGCCGCGGCCTCGGACCCGTCCCCCTCCCCGTCCGTCACCGGCGAGGGCCCGGCGCAGGTGCCCGGGCTCGGCGGCGACCGTGACGGCGACCACGGCGGCCCCGGCGGCTACGGCCAGGCGGGCCCCGGCGGCAAGGGCGGCCCCGGCGACGGGCGCGGCCACGGCCCCCGCTCCGGCTTCCCCGGCGCCGTGCACGGCACCTTCGTCGTCAAGGACAAGGACGGCACCGGCTTCACCACCGTGCAGATGCAGCACGGCACCGTGACCGCGGTCTCGGCCACGTCCATCTCGGTGAAGAGCGAGGACGGCTTCACCGCCACGTATGTCGTGGACGCCGACACCAAGGTCAACCGCGACGGCGCGATCGCCGACATCAAGGCCGACGCCGACGTCATGGTCATGGCGACCGTCGACGGCAGCACCGCGACCGCGCAGCGCATCGTCGACACCGCCGCCTTCGGCAAGGGCGGCTTCGGCCGCGGCGACCACGACGGCGACGGCCCCGGCGCCACGAAGTCCCCGGAAGCGGCCCCCAGCGGCTCCGCCTGAGGCATCCTCTAGATCGAGGCCCCCGCGTCGCCCCCGTCGCGGGGGTCTCCCATGTCCGGGATCAGTCCGCGGCGTCGTTCATCGGGTCCAGGACCGCCCAGATCATCGGGATCTGCAGCGGCATGCGCGCCCACCCCAGCAGCGCAGCCGTGGACGTGAGGCCGCCCTCGGCCGTCGCTGCGAGGGCGAACTGCAGGTTGGACGGCCACACCGCAAGCAGCAGCGCGGCGCTCGCCGGCCCGGCCCAACGGCGGCGCGAGACCAGGCCGTAGGCGCACACGATCTCGGCCACCCCAGCGGCGGCGTTGACCGCGACCGGCGCCGGCACCCAGTCGGGCAGGAGCGCGTCGAAGGCCGACGGCCGCACGAGGTGCAGCGTGCCGGACGCAGCGAAGAGCCCCGCCACACCGAGCCTGATGCCACGGCGTACCCGTGCCGCGCTCATGGCGCGGGCCACGTCTCGGGCAGGCTGTGGCCACCGTCGACCACGAGCGTCGCCCCGGTGACGAACGACGCCGACTCGTGCGCGAGGAACAGCACCGCAGCCGCCACCTCCTCGGGCGTGCCGCTGCGGCCCATCGGCCCGCGGGCGGCTGCCTCGGCCTCGAAGCCGAGCTGCGACGAGGTGGCGACGTACCCCGGGGCGACGACGTTCACCGTGATGCCGTCGCCCACGACCTCGAGCGCCAGCGCCCGCGACAGCCCGACGAGCGCAGCCTTCGACGCGGCGTACGACGCCTGCCCCGGCATCGCGTTCACCGGGCCCGTGGTCGAGGACACGGTGACGATGCGCCCATATCCGGTACGCCGCATGGCCGGCACGGCGGCACGGCAGGCGAGGAACGCGGTCGACAGGTTGCGAGAGATCGCGGCGTCCCACGCCTCGAGCGGCAGACCCGCCACCTCGCCGTCGACGTCCCACCCGCCGCTGACCGACGTCATGCCCGCGTTGTTCACGAGGACGTCGAGCCGTCCCCAGCGTTCGAGCGCAGCATCGACGAGCGCATCCGCCGCGCCGTCCCGCGTCAGGTCCGCGACGACTCCGACAGCTGCCTCGCCGAGCTCGGCCGCGCGCTGGTGGATGCGGTCGCTGGTCGCGCCGAGCACGACGTACGCCCCGTCGTCGACGAGCGCACGGGCGCAGGCGAGGCCGATGCCGTCCGGCGACCCCGCACCGGTGACGATCGCGACGCGCCCCTCGAACCTGGCCACTGCCCCGCGCCTAGAGGTAGAGGCCGGGGGCGCCGTCGCCGCTGATGCGCGCAGCCGCAAGGGCGTGGATGTCCCGCTCGCGGAGCAGCACGTACTCGGCGGCCTGGATCTCGACCTCGGGGTGGCTCTCCGGGTCGAAGAGCACTTGGTCGCCGAGCTCGACGGTGCGGACGTTGGGCCCGGTGGCCACCACGCGCGCCCACGACAGGCGCTTGCCCACCTGGGCCGTGGCGGGGATCAGGATGCCGCCGCCGGAGCGGCGCTCGCCGTCGTCGTCGACCGTGACGAGCACGCGGTCGTGGAGGAGCTTGATCGGCACGGAGCCGTCGGGCCGCGGAGAGGTGTCGGGCGCGCTCACGTGAGGGAGCGTACGTGCCGCAGCGGCGTACGGCTCCCCCGGCCCGTCAGTGCGCGAGTAACTCGGGTTGCGGCCCGGATCGGACCGCGATCCGCGCCGTATCTCGAGGTACTCGAGGACGGTCAGGAGGAGCGGCGGCGGCGGGAGATGCCGAGGAGAACCACGACGCCGACGACGACGCCGGCGGCGATGAGCACGCGGTCGGGCTTGATCCCGCCGAACTCGTCGACGAACACGCCCTTGACCTTGTCGACCTGGCGTCCGACGACGTTCTTCGGGGCGACGTACTCCTGCAGCTCGTCGATGCGGCCGGCGAGGCGCTCCCGGGTGGCGTCGAGGTCGGCCTGGATCTCCGCAACGCTGCGCTGCGGCTTGGGGGCTGGCTCGCCCGTCGCGGCCGCCTTCGCGTCGGCGGCGGCCGCCGTGGTGCCGGCCTTGGCGCTCGCGACAGCCGACTTCGTCTCGGCCTTGGCGCTCGCGACAGCCGACTTCGACTCGGCCTTGGCATCGGCGAGGGCGGCCTTGGTGTCGGCCGTGGCGTCCTTGGCTGCTGCGGTGGCATCCGCCTTCACGTCGGCGGCAGCGGCCTTGACGTCCTTGGCCGCATCCTTGGCGGCAGCGGTGACGTCGGCTGCGGCATCCTTGGTGGCCGAGGCGGCCTTCTCGGCGGTCTCGCGGGCAGCTGCGGTGGTGGAGTCGCTCACGACGCCGAGCCTACGCCGAACCGCCGCATCCGCAGGCGCCGACCGCCGAGATCAGACGCGGGTGGGCGCCGGAGCGCTGACGAGGCCGGTGGCCGACGCGTCGGTGTGCTCGTCGAGCCCGGCCGTGCGCCCGAGCCCCCGCGCGCCCTTGATCGCCAGCACCACGCAGAAGACCGCGGCGTTGACGAGCACGATGGTCGTGCCCGAGGGGATCTCGAGCTGGTACGAGAGGTACATGCCGACCGCGCCCGCCGCGGTGCCGAGCGCCGTCGCGATCCACAGCATCCGGCCGAACGAGTCGGTGAGCATGCGGGCCACGACGGGCGGGATGACGAGCGTGGCCGCCACGAGCGTGACGCCGATGATCGACAGGGTCGCGAGGATCGACATCGACAGCACGACCATGAGGATCGTGTCCATGAGGCCGACGTTGACGCCGGACACCTTGGCGACGTCGGGGTCGAAGGTCGAGAACAGCAGCGGCCGGTAGAGGACCGTGAAGACCACGACCGTGCCGAGGAACACGCCGCCGAGCAGCAGCAGGTCGCCGGTGGACACGCCGTTGATGCTGCCGAACAGCAGGCTGTCGAACGCCGGGCCCTTGTTGCCGAACTTCGTGAGCAGCGCGACGCCGAGCGCGAACGACGCGGTCGTGACGACGCCGATCGCGGCGTCGGCGCCGATGCGGTGTCGTCGCGTGACGGCGTTGATCGCGAGGGCCGACGCAAGGCCCCAGAGCCCGGCGCCCAGGACGATCGGGATGCCCAGCAGGGGCGCAGCGGCGTACCCGCCGAAGATGGCGTGCGAGAGGCCGTGGCCGATGTAGCTCATGCCGCGCAGCGTGATGAAGACGCCGATGAGCCCGCACAGGCCGCCGGCGAGCAGAGCCGCGACGAGGCCCTTGATGAAGAACTGGTACTGGAAAGGGTCCAGCAGCGTCTCCCAGAGGCTCATGACGCGGCCGGCTTCAGCGTGACGTCGTCCATCGAGTCGACGACGACGGGGATGCCGAGGTGCTGCAGGATCTCCATCCGCGCGCCGAACACCTCCTCGACGACGGCGGGCACGATGACCTCGGCCGGGGTGCCGCTGGCGATCACGCGCTGGTGCAGCGCGAGCAGGTGCGGCAGGTGCGCAGCCATGCCGTTGAGGTCGTGCGTGGTCAGCACGATCGCGAGGCCCTCGCGGTTGAGGTCGTCGAGCAGGTGCAGCACCTCGTGCCGCGTCTGCACGTCGACGCCGGAGGTCGGCTCGTCGAGCAGCAGCATCTGCGGCCGGCGCACGAGCGCGCGGGCGAGGAACATGCGCTGCTGCTGGCCGCCGGAGAGCTCGCGGATGTGGCGCTGCGCGAGGTCGGCGATGCCCAGGCGCTCGAGCACGTCGGCCACCTCGGCGCGCTCGACCTTGGTCGCGCGCGGGATCGGGCGTCGGGCCGGGCGCGACATGAGCACGCAGTCCTGCACCGTCACCGGGAAGTTCCAGTTGACCGTCTCGAGCTGCGGCACGTAGCTCACGCGTACGCCGTCGGCCCGGGTCACCGAGCCGCGCTGGGGCTTCTCGGTGCCCAGCAGCAGCTTGAGCAGCGTGGTCTTGCCCGAGCCCGACGGGCCGACGATGCCCGTGAACTGCCCCGGCATCACGGCGTACGAGACGTCGGTGAGGACCGGGTGGTGGCCGTAGCCGAAGGTGACGTGGGAGACGTCGACCAGCGGCGTGCTCGAAGAGATGCTCACTGCGGGTAGTCCGCCCTGTCAGGCGCGACGTCGCTGACGTCGAGCGCGTCGAGCGCCTCGGTGGTGCCGCCGAGGCCCTGGATCATCGTCACGTAGTCGTAGCGCATGAGCCCGAGCCACGAGTGCTCGGCGTCGCCCGGTGCGCCGGGGAGGTCGTCGTCGCGCAGGGTGTCCTCGTAGCGCGCGCCGGTCTCGTTCGCGATCTGCTCGAGCACCTTCGAGGGGAAGACCTCCGACCCGAAGATGACCGGCACGTTCTCGGCCTTGATCTGGTCGACCAGGCGGGCGATCTCCTTGGGCTGCGGGTCCTCGAAGTTCGAGGGCTGCACCGCGCCGATCACCTTCCAGCCGTACGTCTTCGCGAAGTACGCGTAGGCGTCGTGGTAGGTCAGCAGCTCCAGGCCGCCCTCGGGCACCGTGGCCTGGTCCTTCTTCAGCGCGTCCGAGAGCGCGGTGGCCTTGACCACGAACGCCTCGTAGTTCTTCGTGTAGTAGTCGGAGTTGGCCGGATCCTTCGCGACGACCGTGTCCTTGATGACGCCGGCGTACTTGATGGCGTACGTCGGGTCGGTCCACAGGTGCGGGTTGGGCTTGCCGTCCTCCTTCGGGAAGGAGAAGTCGTAGATGTACTCCGACTCCGGCAGGACCTGGTCGCCGATCTTCACGATCGTGGCGTTCTGCGCGTTCTCCTCGGCGAGCTCGAAGGTCGGCTCCTCGAGCTGCAGGCCGTTGACGAAGACGATGTCGGCCTTCTCCATCGTGGCGGCGACCTGCGGCGGCGGGTCGAAGGTGTGGCTGTTGGTGCCCTCGGGCACGATGCCGACGACCTGCGCCTTGTCGCCCACGATGTTCGAGGTGATGCTCGTGATGGGCGCGACCGTGGTGACGATGACCATCCCCGTCCCGCCGCCGGGCTCCTCGGCCGACGACGTGCCGCACGCGGTGAGGATCAGCGCGCCGCCGACGGCGAGCGCAGCGAGGGACGTGCGCGCGGAGCGGGTCATCACCAGGCGAGCCTAACTTCCGGGAGGGCTTATTGCGAACGACTTGCAAGTGGGAGCGGTATGCACCCGGGGCACCACCCTCTGCTACATCGGCACCGCCCGCATCTCGGGCCGGCGCGGTCGGTGCGCCCGGCGGCCGTGGCTAGGCTCGGGATCCGCCCCGCCCCCGACCGCAAGGAGCCCCCGCGTGAGCGTCCGACTCGAGCCCGGCGACGCCGCTCCCCCGCTCGGCCTGACCGACGACACCGGCACGGTCCACGACTGGAAGGGCCACAGGGGCGAGCGCGTGGTGCTCTACGTCTACCCCGCCGCGATGACGCCCGGCTGCACGAAGCAGGCCTGCGACTTCCGCGACTCGCTCGACTCCCTCAACGCCGCCGGCATCACCGTGCTCGGCCTCTCGCCGGACAAGCCCGAGAAGCTCGCGAAGTTCCGCGAGCGCGACGCCCTCACGTTCCCGCTGCTGTCCGACCCCTCCAAGGAGGTGCTCGAGGCCTACGGCGCGTACGGCGAGAAGAAGCTCTACGGCAAGACCGTCGTCGGCGTGATCCGCTCGACGTTCGTCGTGAAGGTCGACGGCCGCGGCAAGGCCGTGATCGAGCACGCGTTCTACAACGTCAAGGCCACCGGCCACGTCGCGAAGCTGCGCAAGGACCTCGGCGTCTGACGCCGCTCGCACTGATCGAACCGTCGTTTCCCGGCCCGGGAAACGACGGTTTCGTCAGGGTGGGCGGGGCTCAGGCCTCGACGGGGTGGCCGGCGAAGGCCCAGGCCTGGGTGCCGCCGAGCACGTTGACGACGTCGTACCCCTGCGGCTCGAGCCACGCGGCGACCTGGCCGGACCGGCCGCCGACGGCGCACACGAGGTAGACCGTGCGATCGGCCGGGATCTCCGGCAGCCGCACGGGCACGGTGTGCATGGGGATGAGGACGGCGCCCGGCACGTGGCCGGCGGCGTACTCCTTGGGGTTGCGTACGTCGATCACCGCGGTGCACGGGTCGGCGGCGAGGATCGCGGCGAGCTCCGCGACCGTGACCTCGGCGGGCACAGGTGCTCCCGTCGGATCAGGCGAGGGACAGGAACAGCTTCTCGAGGCGCGCGCGGTCCAGGGGCGGGGTCTCGCCCTTGCCCTCGGCCTCGAGGCACATCTCGAGCCCGCACGCCACGACGCTGAACGCTGCGCGGTCGACGGCCTTGGACGCCGCCGAGAGCTGCGTGACGATGTCGGCGCAGTCGCGGTCGGCCTCGATCATGGCGATGACGCCGTCGAGCTGGCCGCGGGCGCGCTTGAGCCGGGCGATGACGGACGCCGCCGCCTCGGGGTGCATGGACGCGGACGCGGCCGCGGGCTTGGCGCTCATAGGCGTCACGATGCCATCACCGGGGCCTTGCCGCCCGGGATCGGGGCAGCGCCACGCGGGAGGACCAGGTCGGGGCGCTGGGCCCGCAGGGTCAGGAGGCCGCCGTCGAGGGTGGCGGAGTCGAAGCCGTTCTGGGCGAGGACCCGGTGCGCGAGGTACGACCGGAAGCCGCTCGCGCAGTAGACGCGCACCGGCCGGCCGGCCGCCTGGGCGCGGATGTCGTCGAGGTGCTCGCGCAGCTCGGTGTGCGGCACGTTGTACGCGCCGGGCAGGTGGCCGCTCTCGGTCTCGACCTCCGAGCGGACGTCGAGCAGCAGCACGTCGTCGCCGAAGGTGTCGAGCTCGGCCGGGCCCCAGGCCGTGAGCGTGCCGTCGAGGATGTTCTGCGCCATGAAGCCGGCCATGTTGACCGGGTCCTTCGCGCTGCCGAACGGCGGGGCGTAGGCGAGCTCGAGCTCGGCGAGGTCGTCGACGGTCATGCCGGCGCGCAGCGCGGTGGCGATCACGTCGATGCGCTTGTCGACGCCGGCCTTTCCGACGCCCTGGGCGCCGAGCACGCGGCCGTCGGGCGCGAACAGCAGCATGAAGTGGATCTGCTTGGCGCCCGGGTAGTAGCCGGCGTGGTTGCCCGGGTGCAGGTGGACGACGCGGTGCTCGACACCGGCCGCCGTGAGGCGGCGCGACGTCGGACCAGTGACAGCCGCAGTGAGGCCGAAGACCTTCACGACGGCGGTGCCGAGCACGGGCTGCGAGGTGCGGGGGCGGCCGACGATGGAGTCGGCGGCGGTGCGGCCCTGGCGGTTGGCCGGGCCGGCGAGCGGGACGACGCCGGGCACGCTTGTGATCGCGTCGACGACCTGGATCGCGTCGCCGACGGCCCAGATGCTCGGGTCGCTCGTGCGCTGGTCCGGCGTCACGACGACGGCGCCGCGGTCGGACAGCTCGAGGCCGGCGTCGCGGGCGAGCGTGGTGGCGGGCTTGACGCCCACGCCGAGCAGGACGACATCGGCCGGCAGGCGCGAGCCGTCGGAGAGCACGACGTCGACGGGGTGGTCGGCGGCGGAGTCCTCGATGGCGACGAAGCTGGTGCCGGTGCGGACGTCGACCTCGTGCATGCGGAGCTCGGCCTCGACGAGGTGGGCCATCTCGGCATCGATGGCCGGCAGCACCTGCGGCGCCATCTCCACGAGCGCGACCTCGAGGCCGCGGTGGCGGAACGCCTCGACCGTCTCGAGGCCGATGAACCCGGCGCCGATGACGACGGCCTTGCGGGCGCCCTCGTCGAGCATGCGGCGCAGCACGTCGGCGTCCGGCACGGTGCGCAGCGTGCGCACCTGCGGGCGGTCGATGCCCGGCAGCGGCGGCACGATCGGGTCGGCGCCCGTGGCGAGCACGAGGGCGTCGTACGGGAGCACGACGTCGACGTCGTGCACGAGGTCGCGCGCGGTCACGGTCTTCGCCTCGCGGTCGATCGAGCGCACGTCGTGGCGCACGCGGACGTCGAGGCCGAGCGAGGCGTGCAGCGACTCGGGGGTGTGCAGCAGGAGGGCGTCGCGGTGACGGATCTCGTCGCCCACGTGGTACGGCAGGCCGCAGTTGGCGAACGACACCTCGCCGCCGCGCTCGAGCACCACGATGTGGGCGGTCTCGTCGAGGCGCCGCAGACGTGCCGCCGCGCTCATCCCGCCGGCCACTCCGCCGACCACCACGACTTGCCGCATGTCCTCGCTCCTCGCGCTCTGCTCGCTGGTCCGTACGCCCAACGGTATACCCCCCTGGGTATATTCCGGACGCCGTCCGGCGGTCCGTGACCACGCTCACGTCGGGCGTGGCAGGCTCGCCCCGTGCGGCGCCCGTGGCTGACCCGGAACCTCGTGGTCCTGACGCTGGTCTCGCTCACCCAGGACGCCGCGAGCGAGCTGCTCTATCCGCTGCTTCCGCTCCTCGTGACCGGCGTGCTCGCCGCACCCCCGGTCGTCCTCGGCATCGTCGAGGGCGCGGCCGAGGCGGCGGCCGGCATCTCCAAGTATGTCGCCGGACGGTGGTCCGACGGGCGGCGACGGCGGCCGTTCGTGACCGCCGGCTACGCCCTCGCCGCGGCCGGGAAGATCCTGGTCGCCGCGGCGTTCGCCTGGCCGATGGTCCTGATCGGCCGCGTGGTCGACCGCCTCGGCAAGGGCGTGCGCTCGGCTCCGCGCGACGCCCTCATCGCCTCCTCCGTCCCCCGCGCGGACCTCGGCCGGGCCTTCGGCTTCCACCGCACCGGCGACACCCTCGGTGCGGTGATCGGGCCGCTCATCGCGCTGGCCGGGCTCGCGCTGCTCGACGGCGACGTGCGCGCGGTGCTGTGGTGGGCCGTCGTCCCCGCGGTGCTCTCGGTCCTGCTGACCCTGCTGGTGCGCGAGAAGCGGCGTACGGCGCCTGCATCGCCCGTCGCTGCGCCCGAGCCGGAGCCGGTCGCGCCTGCGCCGGTGCCGCGCAGCCCGCTGCCGCGGCCGTTCTGGCGCGTGGTGGGCGTGCTCGTCGCGATCGCGGTCGTGAACTTCCCCGACGCCCTGCTGCTGCTGCGCGTCTCGGACCTCGGCTACTCCACGACCGAGGTCGTGCTGGCGTACGTCGTGTTCAACCTCGTCTACGCCCTCGGGTCCTACCCGGCCGGCGCGATCTCCGACCGGCTGCCCAGGCCCGTCGTCTACGGCGTCGGGCTGCTGGCCTTCGGCGTCGCGTACGCCGGCCTCGCGGTGGTCGAGGCCGGCGCGTGGGTCTGGGTGCTCGTGGCCCTCTACGGCCTGTTCCCCGCGCTCACCGACGGCGTGGGCAAGGCGTGGATCTCCACGCTCGTGGGCGACCAGCACCGCGGCCGGGCGCAGGGCGTGTTCCAGTCGCTGTCCAACGGCGCGGTGTTCCTCGCCGGGCTGTGGGCCGGGCTCGCGTGGGCCGTGGGCCCGGGCGGGGGCGTCGTACCCCTGGTGATCTCCGGCGCGGTCGGTCTTCTGGCCGGCCTCGTGCTGGTGCTGGGCCGCCATCGCGTCACGGGCGCGCCCCCGCCGCTCGCCTAGGCTGGCCCCCACGCGGACGTGGTGGAATTGGCAGACACGCAGGATTTAGGTTCCTGTGCTCTCGAGCATGCGGGTTCAAGTCCCGCCGTCCGCACCCTCGCACCCGATTCGGTAGTGGTTTCTCGCTCGGCCTCAGGGGGTCGTCGCAACACCCTTGATCGAGGGTGGTGGTTGCGGTGTCTCGTGCAAGGACTCGGCGTGAGGTTCTGCGGGTGTTCTGGCGGCTGGTCCGTGAGGGTCTGACGACGGAGG
>JBFWNE010000048.1:0-12130 GCA_050251215.1 Candidatus Nanopelagicales bacterium | reverse complement strand
GGGGAGGCGCTCGACGAGCTGCTGATGGGTCTCCTCGGAGTGGCGGATCATGGCGCGTCTCCTTCGCCTCGGGCTTCGTCTGGGCTTCACCGTAGACCTGCCGACCACCTCCGATGCAAGCCTTCTGCGCGATTCCCTCCGTGGTCCGGACCACGCCCGGCGCGGCCCTAGGCTCGGGCCGTGGTTCACCCTGGCCCGGGCCCGTCCGACGACGGTGCCGACGACCCCGCGCGCCGCTTCTTCGACCAGCTCGGGCGGACGGTCGACAGGCTCCGGAGCCTGTCCTTGGACCGGTTGTCGGCGGCGTACGAGCCGGAGCCCACCCGGGCGGACGCCGGCCGCAGCCTCGCCCAGAGGCTGGCCGACGCCGCCGCGACGCTCGAGGGGCGGGACCGCCGGACGCTGCCCCGGCTGGCGGACGCGGCCGTCGGCGACATGGTCGCGGTGTGCGGGCGCGACCTGCTCGTCGCGGCCCTGGAGCGAGGGGACGCCGATGCGGTGCTCGCGGCCCTCGCGGACGACCTGCTCGACCTGCGCCGCCGGCTCTGACTCAGGCCGAGGGGGACGCCGGGAGTGCCGGCCGGTCGGGGTCGCCGTCGTCGAGCAGCCCCACCGCGCGCAGGACCTCGGGCAGCAGCGCCTCGGCGCACGCCTGGTAGCCGATGGCCGACGGGTGGAACCGGTCGGCGGAGAAGTAGAGCTCGGGTGCGTGGTCGAACCGCTCGCCGAGCAGCTCGCCGAGCGCCACCGGGCGTCCGCCCTCCTCGCGCACCACGATCGCCTGCGCCGCGGCGAGCTCGCGGCTCGTCCGCCGGGCGTAGCGGCGCAGGAGCGAGCCGATCGGCTGCACCGTCCCGAGGTCGGGGCAGGTGCCGACCACGACCTCCGTGCCCGCCTCGCGGAGACGGCGCACGGCGTCGGCCAGCAACCGGGCCGAGCGCTGCGGCCGCACCGAGTGGGTCACGTCGTTGGCGCCGATCATGATCACGGCGACGCGCGGCCGGACCGCGAGCACGCGGTCGACCTGCGCGGCGAGGTCGGCGCTGCGCGCGCCGACGACCGCGACGTTGGTGAGCAGCACCGGCCGCCCCGACGCTGCGGCGAGGTCGCTCGCCAGTGCTCCGCCGGGCGTCGTGGAGGCGTCGTCGGCTCCCAGGCCCGCGGCGCCGGAATCGCCGAGCACCGCGAACCGCAGCGACGTGCCCCGGGCGACCTCGATGCCGGGCGGGAGGTAGCGGCCGTCGGCGTACGGCGGCACCGTGGTGCGGGGGCCGATCTCCCGCCGGGCCTGCCGTGCCTGATAGGCGAGGACGCCGATGCCCGCGCCCGCCAGCGCGGTGCCCACCCCGAGCAGGCCTCCGCCGCCCTTGGCCGCGACGACCGCGATCTGCCGCACCCGCTCGTCGCGGATCGGCAGGCTGGGCAGCACGCGGACCATGCCCCCATGATCGCCCACCCGTCCGACACGTGGGGGCAGGTATCCCCGCCCGGTTAGGGTCGGCCCATGCAGTACTCCGACAGCGTGGTCGACCTCATCGGCAACACGCCCCTCGTGCGCCTCCGGTCCCTCACCGCCCACCTGGGCCCGGACGCTCCTGTCGTGCTGGCGAAGGTGGAGTACCTCAACCCGGGCGGCTCGGTGAAGGACCGCATCGCCACCCGCATGATCGAGGCGGCCGAGCAGTCGGGGGAGCTGAAGCCCGGCGGCACGATCGTGGAGCCGACGAGCGGCAACACCGGCGTGGGCCTCGCGCTCGTGGCGCAGACCAAGGGCTACCGCTGCGTGTTCGTGTGCCCCGACAAGGTGAGCCAGGACAAGCAGAACGTGCTGAGGGCCTACGGCGCGGAGGTCGTCGTGTGCCCCACCGCCGTGGACCCGGAGGACCCGCGCTCGTACTACTCGGTGTCCGACCGCCTCGTCCGCGAGATCCCCGGCGCCTGGAAGCCGGACCAGTACTCCAACCCGAACAACCCGCGCTCGCACTACGAGACCACGGGGCCCGAGCTCTGGGCGCAGACCGACGGGCGCATCACGCACTTCGTCGCGGGCGTCGGCACCGGCGGCACGATCAGCGGCACCGGGCGCTACCTCAAGGAGGTCAGCGGGGGAGCGGTGAAGGTGATCGGCGCCGACCCCGTCGGCTCGGTCTACTCCGGCGGCACCGGCCGGCCGTACCTCGTCGAGGGAGTCGGCGAGGACTTCTGGCCCACGGCGTACGACCCGGAGGTCTGCGACGAGATCATCGCCGTGTCCGACCGCGACTCGTTCCTCGTGACGCGCCGGCTCGCGCGCGAGGAGGGCCTGCTGGTCGGCGGCTCGTGCGGCATGGCGGTGCAGGCCGCGCTCGAGGTGGCCGAGCGCGCGGGCAAGGACGACGTGATCGTCGTGCTGCTCCCGGACGGCGGCCGCGGCTACCTGTCGAAGGTCTTCAACGACGAGTGGATGGCCGACTACGGCTTCCTCGCGACCTCGGCCGAGCGCAGCGTCGGGGATGTGCTGCGGTCCAAGGACGGCGAACTGCCGCACCTCGTGCACACGCACCCGCAGGAGACCGTCCGCGAGGCCATCGACATCCTGCGCCACTACGCGGTCTCGCAGATGCCCGTCGTGCGCGCGGAGCCCCCGGTCAAGGCCGCCGAGGTCGTCGGGTCGGTCGTCGAGCGCGACCTGCTCGACGCGCTGTTCGCCGGCCGCGCCGAGCTCGCCGATCCGGTCGAGAAGCACATGAGCCCGGGGCTGCCCATGATCGGCGCGGGCGAGCCGGTCGCGGCCGCGGTGGCAGCGCTCGAGTCGGCGGACGCTGCGATCGTGGTGGAGGACGGCCTCCCCGCCGGCGTCGTCACCCGCCAGGACCTCCTGGGCTACCTCGCGCGGTGACGCGCGGGCTCGGCGGCCCTCCCGCATCACCCCGGGCGGACCAGATCCGCTGACGCAGCGTCACCGGCCGCGCGACGCGCGTCCCGTTGGCTCAGCCTCGCTAGTCCGTCCGGGTGACGCCGCTGCTCGACGGCGTGCTCGCGCGGCCCTGCGACGTCCCCCGGACCGCCCATCAAGACGGCCTGCGCCGGGGACGACCCTCCCTCATGACACTCGTGGACGGCACGGGTCGAGGTGAGGCGGAGGCCTTGATGGCACTCGAGAGCGGGATGCGGCGCGTCCGCATGGTCGGTGCGGAGCACTGGACCGATACCCCCGAGCGCGAGCTCGCCACGATCGCCGCGGGCGGCGACACCTATGCCGTGCACGAGCGCGTCTGCATCGACTCCGCGCGCGTGCGGCTCGTGCTCGCCGAGGGCGAGGACGTCTCGGCGGCGCTGCGCGAGGTGTACGGGGAGGCCGTGCGCGACGTGCGTGTGTTCCGGCTCGTGGATTCGCCGGCGGACGTCGTGGAGGGCCTGCCCGAGTGGCGCTTCACGCTGCCGCTCGTCGACGACCCCGCGCACGACCCGCTGCCCGGCATGATCGCCCGGCTGGCCGGCGCTGCTCCGGCCCCCGTCGAGGTCTCCGATGCCACCGAGGCGCCGGACCTGCAGACCGCGGATGTCCAGGAGGTCGTGGCCGAGGACGTGCCCGCTCTCGAGCCCGTGCTGGCGGAGGCCCCGGTCCTCGAGGCTGCCGTGCTCGAGCCGGAGCCGGAGCCGGTCGCCGAGCCCCTCGCCGTGGACGACGTGCCGGTCCTGGAGCCGATCGCCGACGAGCCGAGCCTGGAGCAGCCGCCGTTCGTGCTGCCGGAGGGCCTGGTCCTGCCCGAGGAGCCGGCCGTCGACGTGCTCGCTGCCGAGGTCCCCGTCCTGGAGACACCCGCCCTCGAGGTGGCTGCTGCGGACGAGCCGCAGGACGCCGGGCACGAGGCGCTCGCCGCGGCGGCCGCTGCGGCCGTCGCGGCCGTCCCGGTCGAGGACCCCTACGCCGTGCCCGCCGAGTCGGCGCTGCCGATCGAGGCCGTCGAGCCCGTGGACGCGGTCGACGCCGACCCCGTCGAGCTCGAGGCCGTGGACGCGGTCGACGCCGAGACCGTCGAGCTCGAGGTCGTGGACGCCGTGGCGGCCGAGCCCGTCGTCGAGGACTCCGTCGAGGCCGTCGAGGCTGTGGGCGCGCCGGTCGAGGACAGTGCCGAGGAGCCCGTCGAGGCCGCGGACGTCGTCGAGGCTGTGGTCGAGACCGCTCCCGAGCCGGAGCCTGAGCCCGACCCGCGCGATCTGCTCTTCGCCCCGACCGCTGCTGTCCTCGCCGTCGGGCGTCCGACCTGCGCCGCCGTCGACCGCGAGGGCCCGTGCTCGGCGGCGTCCGACGTCGTGTGGCAGACCGAGGCGGGTGCGGCCTGGGCCTGCGCCTGGCACTGGCCGAGCGCGATGGCCGGCTACCCCGGCGCCGAGGTGGGCGCGGTGCACGCGGCCGGCGCCTGGAGCACCTGGCGCGACGGCGGGTCGGTCGACCTGGCCCGTCAGGGTGCCGACCTGTTCGCCGAGGCCGCCCGCGAGCACGGGCACGTGGCCCGTCCGCTCGTCGCGCTGGACCGGCTCGACGAGATGCTCAAGTCCCTCCCCGACGACCTGCGCGGAGCGATCCTGCTCTGGTCGATCGCGGTCACGAACCCCGACTGGGACGTCGCCGTCGTCGCCGAGCACGGCCGCGCGACGCACGAGCTCGTCGTGGCGCAGGGCCGCGCGGTGGCGTTCCCCGACGAGATCTACTTCCAGCAGGAGGTCGCCCACGCGCCCATCAGCCCGGTGGCGGGAGAGGCCGACACGGCTGCGGCGGCCGGGCCCACGGGCGAGTCGTTGTTCGCCCGCGGCACGGCGCTCGCGTCGTCCGGCGACCTGCGCGGGGCGGCGCAGGCCTGGACCGAGGCGGCCGAGAGCCACAACCACGCGCTCGCGATGCGCGCGCTCGGCGACCTGTCCAGCGACCGCGACGACCTGAAGACGGCCGAGGAGTGGTACGGCCGGGCCGCCATGCTCAACGACACGTCGTCGATGGTCCGCATCGCGACGCTGCTCGAGAGCCGCGGCCAGCAGGAGCGGGCGGCCGAGTGGCTGCGCCGCGCTGCGCGCTTCGGCGACGACGAGGCCGTGCGCCGGCTGGCGCACCAGGGTGTGGTGGGCGCGAGCGCCTGAGCCGCGCACCCCGAGCGAGACGCCGGGCCCGCCCAGTGGCGGGTCCGGCGTCCGTCGTTAGGGTCGAGGCATGAGCACCGTGCACGTCGAGCCCCGCGACAAGTCCTGGACCGTCACCAAGGTGGTCGCCGTCATCGTGGCGATCCTGACCGCCGGCTACATGGCGCCGTGGGCCATCGCCGCCGTGCGCGACGTCAAGCACTGGGGCGTCTTCTGGGTCAACCTGCTCCTCGGCTGGACGATCATCGGGTGGATCGTCGCCCTCGTGATGAGCCTGCGGGCCCAGCGCCTCGTCGTCGTCGGCTGAGGCCCGTCCAGGGTCCGGCCAGGGTCGGTCCCTGAGGCGCGGCCGGTCTCGCCGCGCCTAGCGTCGGTGCCATGGACGCACTGACGCAGATGTACGCCGAGGCGTGGGCGCAGCTGCCGATCGAGGTGGTCGAGCTCGTCGTGGTCCCGGCGCCGCGCGACCCGCGCGAGGACCACGACGACGCCGCCTGATCAGCCCGCCTTGGCGGTGAACACGCAGAACTCATTGCCCTCCGGGTCGGCGAGCACCCACCAGGAGATCTCGTCGTCCGGTGCGCGCAGGAGCGCGGCGCCGGCGTCGAGCAGCGCCTGCGGCGAGGCGACGCCTGCGGGCAGGACGACGTCCCAGTGCATGCGGTTCTTCACCGCCTTGGGCTCGGGCACCTCGTTGAACACCCAGTAGCCGAACGGGAATCCGGCAGCGTCCTCGATCCACCAGTACGGCGCCCCCTCGCGCGTCTGCGCCGTGCCGCCGGTGCGCGCCGCCCACCAGGTGGCGATGGCGCCGGCGTCACGGGCGTCCACGACGAGCTCGAACGGGGTCGGTACGTCGACCGCCTCGGCGCCCCACTCCGGCGGGGCCGGGGGCATCGCGCAGAATAGGTTGCCGTCCGGATCGGCGAGCACCCACCAGCGCTGCTCCGCGGTCGGCTCGGAGACCAGGCTGGCGCCGGCGTTGAGCACGGGCGCGACGTCGTCCGTCGGGAGCCGCAGGTCGAGGTGCACGCGCGTCTTGACCGAGCGCGGCTCGGGCACCGGGTCCACCCACATGTGCTCGCCGGCGTTGCCGGGGCGTGGCTTCACCGCGAAGCCGCCGTCGTTCGTGTCGACCACCTTCCGCTGCAGCAGGCCGCCCCAGAACCGGGCGAGCACGCCGGAGTCGACGGCGTCGAGGCAGAGGTCCTTGAAGGCGCAGTCGGGCGCCGTCGTCTCGGTCACACCGGCATCCTGCCCCGCGCGGCCGACGTCCGGCGAGGATCGCGCCGTCGGTCCGCGGGCGTAGAGTCGACGCGTCGCGCAGCGACCACCCCCGCCCTCGCCGAGGAGCGGGGCATGCGGGCGTGCGCGGGGAAGGAACCATGACCGGCACCACCGCCCCCCTCGGCGGCCTGCTCCACTCCGTGCTCGCCGACCCGGCCGTCGCCGAGGTCGTGCGCCGCGCCCGCCTCACCGGCACCGCGCAGGCCACCGAGCACCTCGAGGTGACCGCCCCGGGCGCGCTGTACCCGCTGCTCGTCGCCGCCGTCGGCTCGAGCGCCGGAGCGGGGCGGCCGGTGCTCGCCGTCACCGCCACCGCGCGCGAGGCCGAGGACCTCGTCACGTCCCTCGCGAGCCTGCTGCCCGAGCACGCGGTGGCCGAGTTCCCCGCGTGGGAGACGCTGCCGCACGAGCGGCTCTCGCCGTCGTCCGACACGGTCGGCCGACGCCTCGCCGTGCTGCGCCGGCTCGCCCACCCGAGCGCCGACGACCCGTCCGCCGGGCCGCTGCAGGTGCTCGTCGCGCCCATCCGCGCGGTGCTGCAGCCGGTGGTGAAGGGCCTCGGCGACCTCGAGCCCGTCGCGGTCCAGGCGGGCGACGAGCTGGCGATGGAGGAGCTCGTACGCCGGCTCGCGGGCGCGGCGTACACGCGCACCGACCTCGTCGACAAGCGCGGCCAGTTCGCGGTGCGCGGCGGCATCGTCGACGTGTTCCCGCCCACCGAGGAGCACCCCGTGCGCCTCGAGTTCTGGGGCGACACGGTCGAGGAGATCCGCTGGTTCAAGGTGGCCGACCAGCGCTCGCTCGAGGTCGCTGCGCATGGGCTCTGGGCGCCTCCGTGCCGGGAGCTGCTGCTGACCGACGACGTGCGCGCTCGCGCCAAGGCCCTGGCGGCCAAGCACCCGGAGCTCGTCGAGATGCTCGACAAGCTCGCGGACGGCACCGGCGTGGAGGGCATGGAGGCGCTCGCGCCCGTGCTCGCCGACGGCATGGAGCTCCTCGTCGAGCTGCTGCCCGAGGGCTCGCTCGTCCTCGTGTGCGACCCCGAGCGCGTGCGCACCCGCGCCCACGACCTCGTGGCCACGAGCCAGGAGTTCCTCGAGGCGTCGTGGCACAACGCGGCCGCGGGCAACGTGACGCCCATCGACCTGCAGGCCGCGGCGTACCGGACCGTCGCGGAGGTGCGCACCAGCGCCGTCGGGCGCGACGTGCCGTGGTGGTCGGTGTCGCCGTTCGGCGGGGGAGTCGACGACGGCCTCGACCCGGACGACGTCGACCGCGTGACCGTCGAGGTGAAGCCCGCGGAGTCGTACCGCGGCGAGACCGCCCGCGCGCTGCAGGACGCCCGGGAGCAGCTCGCCGACGGCTGGGCCGTGGTCGTGGTGACCGCCGGCCACGGCACCGCCGAGCGCATCGCCGAGTCCGCGCGGTCCGAGGGCATCGCCGCCCGCCTCGTCGACGACCTCGCCTCGCCCCCCGAGCCGTCGGTGCTGTCGGTGACCACCGGCGGGCTCGAGCACGGGTTCCTCAGCGCGGGCCTGAAGCTCGCGGTCGTCACCGAGACCGACCTCGTCGGCCAGCGGGCCACCACCCGCGACGTGCGCCGCCTGCCGCAGCGGCGCCGGGCCACGATCGATCCGCTGCAGCTCAAGGCCGGCGACTACGTCGTGCACGAGCAGCACGGCGTCGGGCGCTACGTCGAGATGGTGCAGCGCACCGTCGCCGGCGCCGCGCGGGAGTACCTGGTGGTCGAGTACGCGCCCGCGAAGCGCGGCCAGCCGGGCGACCGGCTCTACGTGCCGACCGACCAGCTCGACCAGGTCACGCGGTACGTCGGCGGCGAGGCCCCGAGCCTGCACCGCCTCGGCGGCGCCGACTGGACCAAGACCAAGGCCAAGGCGCGCAAGGCCGTCCGCCAGATCGCGGGCGAGCTCATCCGCCTGTACGCCGCGCGCATGGCGAGCAAGGGCCACGCGTTCTCGCCCGACACGGTGTGGCAGCGCGAGCTCGAGGACGCGTTCCCCTACAACGAGACGCCCGACCAGCTCTCGGCCATCGACGAGGTCAAGGCCGACATGGAGAACGTCATCCCCATGGACCGCCTCATCTGCGGCGACGTCGGCTACGGCAAGACCGAGATCGCCGTGCGCGCGGCGTTCAAGGCGGTGCAGGACGGCAAGCAGGTCGCGGTGCTCGTGCCCACGACCCTGCTGGTGCAGCAGCACTTCTCGACGTTCTCCGAGAGGTACGCCGCGTTCCCCGTGAAGGTCGCCGCCCTCTCGCGGTTCCAGACCGACAAGGAGGCCAAGGCTGTGCTCGAGGGCATGGCCGACGGCTCGATCGACGTCGTCATCGGCACCCACCGGCTCTTCAGCACCGAGGCCCGCTTCAAGGACCTCGGGCTCGTGATCGTCGACGAGGAGCAGCGGTTCGGCGTCGAGCACAAGGAGCACCTGAAGGCGATGCGCACGAACGTCGACTTCCTCACGATGTCGGCGACGCCCATCCCGCGCACCCTCGAGATGGCGGTCACCGGCATCCGCGAGATGTCGACGATCCAGACGCCGCCCGAGGAGCGCCATCCGGTGCTGACCTACGTCGGCGCGTACGACGACAAGCAGGTCGCCGCGGCCATCCGCCGCGAGCTCCTGCGCGACGGCCAGGTCTTCTTCGTGCACAACCGCGTGGAGTCGATCGAGCGGGTCGCGAACAAGCTCTCCGAGCTCGTGCCCGAGGCGCGGGTGCGCACCGCGCACGGCCAGATGAACGAGCACGCGCTCGAGCAGGTGATCGTCGACTTCTGGGAGAAGCAGTTCGACGTTCTGGTCTCCACCACGATCGTGGAGAGCGGCCTCGACATCCCCAACGCGAACACGCTCATCGTGGACCGGGCCGACATGTTCGGCCTGAGCCAGCTGCACCAGATCCGCGGCCGCGTCGGGCGAAGCCGCGAGCGCGGGTACGCGTACTTCCTCTACCCGCCGGAGAAGCCGCTCACCGAGACCGCGCACGACCGGCTGGCGACCATCGCGGCGAACACCGACCTCGGGTCGGGCATGGCCGTAGCGATGAAGGACCTCGAGATCCGCGGCGCCGGCAACCTGCTCGGCGGGGAACAGAGCGGCCACATCGCCGACGTCGGGTTCGACCTGTACGTCCGGCTCGTGGGCGAGGCGGTCGCGGAGTACCGCCAGGGCGGCGACGCCGCGGCGGAGGAGGTGCTCGACGTCAAGGTCGAGATCCCCGTCGATGCGCACGTGCCGCACGACTACGTGCAGGAGGAGCGGCTGCGGCTCGAGGCCTACAAGCGCCTGGCCGCCGCCACCACCGACGCCGAGGTGGACGCCGTCGCCGAGGAGCTCACCGACCGCTACGGCCAGTTCCCGGAGCCGGTCGCCAACCTCCTGGCCGTGGCCAGGTTCCGCATCCACGCCCGGAGGGCGGGCGTGCAGGAGGTGGTGACCCAGGGGAACTTCCTGCGGTTCGCCCCCGTCGAACTGCCCGAATCCCGCTCGATGCGGCTCGCGCGGCTCTACCCGGGAAGCCTGGTGAAGCCCGCGACCCGTACGATCCTGGTGCCGCGACCGATGACCGCCCGCGTGGGCGGCCAGCCGGTGCGCGACACCGCACTGCTGGAGTGGCTCGGCGAGCTCGTAGACGCCGTCCTGCTCGACCCTGGCCAGACGAGAGGAACACCGTGAGCCCCGCACCCCGTCGCCGCGTCGTCCGAGCGGCCGGTGCCGCCGTCCTCGTCGTCCTCCTGGCGGCCTGCGGCAGCAACCTGGCGGGCAACGCCCTCTCGGCCGGCCCGACCAGCGTCAGCGACGCCCAGCTCTCGGCGATCGTCGACGAGCTCCAGCAGCAGCTCGTCGCCCTGAAGCAGCAGAGCCCGACGTTCGACGAGGGCACCGCCACCGGGGCCAACGTCGACCGCCTCATGCGCCAGGCCCTGCTCGACCAGGCCGCCGCCCGCGAGGGCATCGAGGTCACCCAGGGCGAGGTCGACACGATCCTGCAGCAGGTCGCCGACGCGAACTTCGGCGGCGACATGAAGCAGGTCGAGAACGCACTCGCCGAGCAGCAGAACATCCCCGCCTCGCAGATCGACGGCTTCGCCCGCGCCTACCTCGTGCAGCAGAAGCTCGGCGCGAAGCTCGCTCCGGGGAAGGACGCCACCGAGCAGCAGAAGGCGGTCGTCGCCTACCTCGACGCGCTCGCGACCGACGTCGACGCGCAGGTCGCCCCGCGGTTCGGCGTCTGGAACGCCAAGACCGCGTCGCTGACCCCCGTGCCGGACGACCTGTCGGTGCTGGCGCCCCTCCCGACCGAGTGACCGGCAGCCGCACGTGAGCGACCCGCGCCCGGGCGAGCGGCTGCTCGACCTGGTCGCGGTCATGGACCGCCTGCGCTCCCCGGGCGGATGCCCGTGGGACGCCGCGCAGACCCACCACTCCCTCGTCGAGTACCTCGTCGAGGAGGCGTACGAGACCGTCGAGGCGATCGAGACCTCCGACGACGCCGCGCTGCGCGAGGAGCTCGGCGACCTCCTGCTGCAGGTCGTGTTCCACGCGCGGATCGCCGAGGAGCACGCCGAGCCGTGGTCGATCGACGACGTCGCGGCCGGCATCGTCGACAAGCTCGTCGCCCGGCACCCGCACGTGTTCGGCGACGTCGACGCCGCGACCGCCGCGGAGGTCGAGGCCAACTGGGCCGCGCTCAAGGCCGCGGAGAAGGGCCGGGAGTCCGTCACCGACGGCGTGCCGGCGGCCCTGCCCGCCCTGGTGCTCGCCGCGAAGCTGCTGTCGCGGGCGAAGAGCGTTCCGGTCGAGGCCGCGGCGCCGGACGCCGCCGAGGCCGCGTCGGCCGCCGTGTCGGGCCTTCGCGGTGCGCGCGGGTCGGCGGAATCGGCGTACGGCGACCTCCTGCTCGCCCTCGTCGTGGCGGCACGGGCCGACGGCGTCGACGCCGAGCAGGCGCTCCGCGCCTCGGTGCGCGACTACCGGGCCCGCGTCCGGGCGGCCGAGGGCCTGCAGGACTGATACCCGAACGGGTCGCGCGCAGTGCCGTGCGCGGCCGCGTTCCTGGGTACGGTCGGCCCATGACCGACTGGGAGCTCGGGGACCGATCCGGCGACGTCGAGCAGACGTTCGCAGCCCTCGCCGACCGCGTGCTCGACGGGCTGCTCGCCCGCAGCCCGGAGATGGCGACGGGCCTCGGCGACCACCGGTTCGACGACCGGCTGTCGGACCTGTCGGACGACGGCATCCGCGAGACCCTCGAGCGGATCGACGAGGACCTGTCCGGCGTCGACCAGATCGACGACCTCGCCCTCGGGCACGCCTCCGCCGTCGACCTCGAGATCCTGCGCGCGCGGCTCGCGGCCGAGAAGCTCAGCCTCGAGACGATCCGCGAGGCGGAGTGGAACCCGCTCGAGGCCAACCCCGGCACGGCGCTCTACCTGCTCCTCGCGCGCGACTTCGCGCCGGTGGGGGAGCGCCTCGAGTCGCTCGCCGGCCGGCTCGCCGCCGTGCCGGAGCACCTGGCTGTCGCGCGGGAGATGCTCGGCGGCATGCCGCAGGTGCACGTGGAGACCGCGCTGGGCCAGTTCGAGGGCGCCCGCGGCCTGCTGCACGGCCCGCTTGAGGCAGCGCTGGACGCCGAGCCCGCGATGCGCGGCCTGATCGAGCCGCTGCGGGACGAGGCCGCGGGCGCGCTCGAGGCGCACATC
>JBFWNE010000047.1:0-14235 GCA_050251215.1 Candidatus Nanopelagicales bacterium | reverse complement strand
ACGGAGTCCGACAACGTCATCGACGTCGGCGCGCCACGGCGCCTCTCCGGCGGCAGGCCCGCGGAACGCGGGCCGCTGTCCTGCTGGCTCACGAGCCCTCCTCGACGGTAGTCCGATGTTGAGCCTGCTGGCTCACTCACGTCATTCCTGCCTTCTGTCCGTACCCGGCTCGCGTACCCGGTCGCCCCGTGGCGTCCGGGGTGATCCGTGTCGCCGACCCTACGCGGACGCCGGGACCGGCGTCCGCGTTCGGACGGGTTGTTCGCTGTGGGCGCACCCGGCGCCCACAGCGGGACGATCAGGCGCTGGTCGACGCGCCCTTGGCGGCGTCGGCGTCGTCGGAGTCCGGCGTGTCGCCGGCCTCGTCGGAGGCGTCGGCCGCCTCGTCGGTGACGGCGGCGTCGACGACATCGCCCTCGACGACCTCGGGGGCCTCGTCGTCGGCCGGGCCGAGGAGGTCGGAGAGGTCGACGGCGGCGCCCGCCTCGTCGGTGACGGTGGCGGCCCGGACGGCGACGATGAGCGCCTTGCTGCGCCGCACGTCGGAGTAGATCGCGCCGAGCTGGCCCGACTGCTGGATGCGCTGGACGAACTCGTCGGGCGACATCCCGTACTGCTGGGCCTGGTAGACGATCCGCTCGGTGAGCTCCTGGTCGCTGACCGTGACCTGCTCGGCGTCGGCCAGCGCGTCGAGGATCAGCCGGACCTTGACCGACTTCTCGGCCTCGGTGCGGGCCTCCGCGTCGAACTCCTCGCGGGTCTTCTCCTGCGTCTCCAGGAACTCCGCGAACTTCGCGTCGTCGTGGTCGAACGCGTGGACGGCGTCGTGGATCGTCGACTCGACCTCGGCCGAGACGACCGACTCGGGCAGCGGCACCTCGGTGGCGTCGACGATCGCGTCGAGCACCTTGTCGCGGGCCTGCGTGACCTGCTCCATCCGGCGGACGCGGCCGAGCCGCTCCTTGAGGTCGGCGGTCAGCTCGTCGAGCGTGTCGAACTCGCTGGCGAGCTGGGCGAACTCGTCGTCGGCGTCGGGGAGGCTGCGCTCCTTGACGGCGGTGACGGTGACGGTGACCTCGGCGTCCTTGTCGGCGTACTCGCCGGCGACGAGCGTCGAGGTGAAGGTCTTCGACTCGCCCGCGGACAGGCCGGTGATGGCCTCGTCGATGCCGTCGATCAGGCCGCCCTGGCCGACCTGGTAGGAGAACCCGGTGGTCGCGGCCTCCTCGATCTCCTTGCCGTCGACCGACGCGGACAGGTCGATCTGGACGAAGTCGTCGTCCGCGGCGGCGCGCTCGACACCGGTGAGGGTCCCGAAGCGGGCGCGCAGCGAGTCGAGCTGCTCGGTGACCTGCTCGTCGGTGACCGACACGTCGTCGACCGCGACGGTGATGCCGTCGAGGTCGGGCAGCGTGATCTCGGGGCGGACGTCGACCTCGGCGGTGAACGTCAGCTTCTCGCCGTCGGCGATCTCGGTGACCTCGATCTCGGGCTGACCGATCGGGGTGACCTTCTCCGACGCCGTCACGGCCTCGCTGTACTTGCCGGGGATCGCGCCGTTGACGACCTCGTCGAGGACGACGCCGCGGCCCAGGCGGGCCTCGAGGATGCGGGCCGGCGCCTTGCCCTGGCGGAAGCCGGGGATGCGGACCTGCTGGGCGATCTTCTTGTACGCGCGGTCGAAGTCGGGCTTGAGCTCGTCGAACGGCACCTCGACGTTGATACGGACGCGCGTCGGGCTGAGGTGCTCGACGGTGCTCTTCACGGTGGTACTCCTCGGACTGGCGGCCGGCGATGTGGCGGTTCGCGCGCCGCGTCGTGCGGACCGTCCGACCGGGGCCGAGCTGGCGGCGTCCGGGCTGGTCACACGATGCGCGGAGTGGTTCCGACCGCTCGTTGGCGGTCGTGACGCCGGCGCGACGACGTCATTGGTCCGGCCGAGTCTAGGCGAGCCGCCGCGGGGGCCGATGGCGGACCGCCGGGAGGTGCACCGTACGTCACCGTGACGGCGTGTTCAGTGGGCGTCCAGGAGGCGTTCAGCCGGCCTCTGCGGCGGCGGGCAGCACGACGTCGGCGAACGTGACGTCGACGGGGACGGGGCCGAGCACCGCGCGGACCCTGGCGGCGACCTCGTCGGCCAGTGCGGGCAGCGGGGTGCCGAAGCGGACGACGACCGCGACCTCGGTGGGCTCCCCCGGCCCGCCGACGCGGACGCCGAGCAGCCGGCGGCCGGGCAGGTAGGAGGCGACAGCGCCGAAGGGGCCGCCGTCGAGCCGTTCGACCTCGGGGTGGGCCAGCACCGCGGCGGCGACGGCCTCGGCGGTCTCGCGGGGCGCCGACGTACCGGGCTGCGCGGAGGGTGTGTCGGGCGAGGTCACGTCCGCCACGTTAGCGCCGACGCCCTGGCGGGCTCAGGACCACGGCCCCAGCGCCCACGAGGTCAGGACTGCCGCACACGCGAAGGGCCCCGGACGTCGCCGTCCGGGCCCCGTGCACGTGCTGCGGCCTACTACTTCTTGAAGGCGTCCTTCACCTTCTCGCCGGCCTGCTTCAGGCTGCCCGCGACCTGGTCCTTCTTGCCCTCGGCCTCGAGGCTCCTGTCGTCGGTCGCCTTGCCGGCGCCCTCCTTGGCCTTGCCGGCCATCTCCTGCGCCTTGTTGTCGATCTTGTCGCCCAGACCCATCTCGACCTCCTCGCGTTGGGTCCCGGCACCGGGGGTCGTCCCGGCGGCTTCGGTTCCCTCGTGGGCCCTGTACCCGTCGAGCCCGCGGCCTACACAACGGCGGTGCGTCGTCGCGCTCGGACCACGGCATCGCTCGACCGCAGTGTCGCTCGACCGCAGTACAGTGAGCCCGGTCACAGGGGGCACGATGACGGTCGGCGGGGAGACCGACGGGGTACGGGCCCACCAGTTCGAGATCCCGGGGGGAGCGGTGACGGCGTTGCAGGATGCCGGAGAGCTGCGGCCCGTGCCGGGAACGACGCCGCGGCGCACGTCTCCCCGCGCGGTACCGCCGCCCGAGCCGACCGCGGAGCCGGAGCCGGTGCGGCCGGTCGTCGCCGCACCCGACGACCTCGACGAGCAGACGCTGGTCGTGCGCGCCCAGGAGGGCGACGTGCGCGCGTTCGAGACGCTGGCTCGTCGGCACCAGGTTGCGTTGTACCGGCTGGCGGTGCGGGTGCTGGGCAACCGTGCCGACGCCGAGGACGCGCTGCAGGACGCCCTGCTCGACGCGTGGCGCCGGATCGGGTCGTTCCGCGGGGAGGCATCGTTCTCCACGTGGCTGTACCGGATCGTGACCAACCGCTGCCTCGGCCTGCTGCGCCGGACGAAGCCTGCGATGCCGGTGGCCGACCCTACGGAGGCGGGTGACGTCGTGGGCGCGAGGTCGACGTCGCCGGAACGGCAGGCCGAGCTCGACGCGGGCATGACGGCACTCGCCGCGGCGCTGGCGGGTCTGCCCCACGACCAGCGGGTGTGCTTCGTGCTGCGCGAGCTGGAGGGCCTGGGCTACGCGGAGATCGCCGAGATCACGGGGGCGGGCGAGACGACGGTGCGCGGGCGCATCCACCGGGCGCGCAAGACCCTCGCGGAGGTGATGCGGCCGTGGCGCTGACCCCTGACACCGGGCTCCCGGGGACCGCCGGCGACATCGAGGCCAACGCTCCGGTCGAGCCGCTCGCCTGCGGTCGCGACGCCGCCGAGGTCTGGGACCACGCCGAGGCCGGGACGCTCGACGAGCACGAGCGCAGCTGCCCGCACTGCGGTGCCGCGGCGGCCGACGCGCGTGGGCTGGAGGCGATGGTCGGCCGGCTCGCGCAGGAGCCGCTGATCCCGCCGGCGTCGGTCGTCGACAGGGTCGTCGGCGCGGTGCTGGCCGAGCTGCGGCCCCGCGACCTGATCCCGCTCGACTCCCCGCACGGTCCGGCCGCGCTCGACGCGACGGCGGCCGCGGCGGTGCTGCGCGGCGTCGTCGACGCGATGGCGGGGATGCGGGCGCGCAGCTGCCGGATCACCCGTCCGTCGGCGACCGGGGGCGCGCCGGGCCCGGCCGAGGTGGCGATGACGGTGACGGCCCGGTTCGGGGTGGACCTGGCGTCGGCGACGGCGCGGGTGCGCCAGATGGTGGTGGCCGCGGGCGAGCAGGCGCTGGGGGTGCCGGTGGCGCGGGTCGACATCGAGGTCGTCGACGTGTTCGTGGACGAGGCGTTCGTCGACGAGCCGGGTGTGGCGCGATGAGCGACGAGCCGGAGACCACGTACCGGCCGGGCGACGCGCTCGTCGCGCGGGTCGCCGCCGAGGCCGCCGCGGGCGTGCCCGGCGTCGTCGCGCTGCGTACCGACCTGGCCGGGACACTGCTCGGGCTGGCCGGCCAGGTGCTCGGGACGACACGGGCGCCGGTCGTGGGCGCGCGCGTCGACGGGCGGCAGGCGGAGGTGACGCTGTCGGTCGTGACGCGGCTGGGCTTCAACTGCCGCGACCTGGCCAGGGCGGTGCAGCGCGAGGTCGCCGAGGCGGTCCGGGCCTACACCGGGCTCGACACGCTGGTGCGGGTGACGGTGGTCGAGGTGCTGATCGACCGGTCCCCGACCACACCGGCAGACGCGGGCGTCAGCGCGCGGTGAGGACGCAGTCGCCGCAGGTCCCGCCCCCGGGCGCCTTGTAGTACAGGCAGCAGGAGCGCCGCCGGAAGGTCCAGCCGGTGTCGGGGCGGACGGGCGTGCGCCGCTCCCCCGTCGCGGCGAGGGCGGAATGGTCGAGCACCGCCGCGGCGATCCGCGCGGCCCGCTCGGCGGCGTGCGGGCGACCGTTCGCGACGAGCCGTTTCCCGGCGGCGACCGAGGAGGCGGCGTTGCCCCACAACGTCCGTGGGGAGACCCGGACGTGGGCGCGGACGGCGTCGACCAGCGGGGCGAGGTGCTCGTCGACGAGGAACTCCGCGAGCCGGGCACCCAGGGCGTCGGCGTCGAGGCCGGGGCCCGCGAGCGCGCCGGGGTCGTCGACCCACAGCGGCCACGGCCCGGTGGCGGACACCCGCCAGTGCACGTCGGAGGCGGTGAGGGCGGGGACGACGTCGTGCAGGATCGCGACGGCCAGCGGCGCGGACAGGACCCGGGCGGCCATCCCCTGCATGGTGATCGAGGCGGCGATGCGGTCGTCGACGGGTCCGGCGTCGCCGCCGAGGACGCGTCCGACGTGCGCGATACGCGCACCCATCGGGGCGGGGTCGGTCCAGAGGTCGGTGAGCGGGCGCCAGGTGGGGTCGACCGCCTCCGCGGGGTTGGTGTCGACGAGGAAGAAGTCGTTGAAGCCTGCGACGTCGGCCAGCGCCGTACGGACGTCGACCCGCTCTCCCGTGCCGACCCGTTCCTCTGTGCCGGCCTGCTCCTCCATACCGACAGTGTCACGCACCGCCCCGGCGCCGCGGCCGGGCGGCCCACCTGGTGCGTTCGCTGCCTGTCACGAGCGCTGGGCCGAACAGGTGAAGATCGTTCTCCAGACGGTCTTCCGCGGGTCACGGCTGGCGTGTCACACCGGCCTCGAAAGACCGGAAACGGACGATCCTCGCAGGTCAGGCCGGAGTCATCCTGCTCACTCACCACGTGAGTAGCGAAAGCCGGGGGCCGCGTGCGACGCTTTGCACGGATGACCGCACCCGGAGCTGTGCGCGGTCGCGTTCGCGGTGCGCAGACGACCCCGGTTCGTAAGAGGTCGTCCTGCCGCCGCGCGTCCGTGTAACGACGGGTATGGCATTCGAGTTCCCGGCTGGTGCACCTGAACGGACGAGAACCCGCGTCCTGGCGGGCGTGTCGGATACTCTGTTTGGAACCATTAGGTCCACGTCGTCCCGATGCGAACGTCGGGGTGCACCGAGACGACAGGAGGAGCTGTTGGCTGCGATCAGCGAGCAGACCGGAGGCCTTGAGGGCGGGTCGGGTGGGCTGTACAGCCCCGACCACGAGCACGACGCGTGCGGTGTCGCGCTCGTCGCCGACCTCAAGGGTCGCCGAGACCACGGCATCGTCCGCAAGGGTCTTACGGCCCTGCTGCGGTTGGAGCACCGTGGTGCGCGTGGCGCGGAGACGAACACCGGCGACGGTGCGGGCATCCTGATCCAGGTCCCGGACGAGTTCTTCCGGGCCGTCGTGGACTTCGACCTGCCGCAGCGCGGCGCGTACGCCGTCGGCACCGCGTTCCTGCCGGCCGACCCGGCGAAGGCCGACGAGGCCGTCGCGCGGATCGACGCGCTCGCCGCCGAGGAGAACCTGCGGGTCCTGGGCTGGCGCGAGCTGCCGGTCGACCCCGACGGCGCCGACATCGGCCCGTCCGCGCGCGCGTCCATGCCGAGCTTCCGCCAGCTCTTCGTGGCCGGCGCCGAGCCCGCCGCGGCCGAGGCGCCCACGGGAATCGAGCTGGAGCGCCGCACGTTCTGCCTGCGCAAGCGCGTCGAGCACACGGTGGGTGTCTACTTCCCCAGCCTGTCGCCGCGCACCATCGTCTACAAGGGCATGCTGGCCGAGCCGCAGGTCGAGGCGTTCTACCCCGACCTGTCCGACGAGCGCGTCACCTCGGCACTGGCCGTCGTGCACTCGCGGTTCTCCACGAACACGTTCCCCGCGTGGCCGCTGGCGCACCCGTACCGCTATGTCGCCCACAACGGCGAGATCAACACGCTGCGCGGCAACCGGAACTGGATGGCCGCGCGCGAGGCACTGCTGGCCTCCGACGTGCTCCCCGGCGACATGGAGCGGCTCACGCCCGTCGTCACGCCGGACGCGTCGGACTCCGCGACGTTCGACGAGGTGCTGGAGCTGCTGCACCTCGGTGGGCGCAGCCTGCCGCACGCCGTGCTGATGATGATCCCGGAGGCGTGGGAGAACCACGCCGAGATGGACCCGGCGCGACGCGCGTTCTACGAGTACCACTCGACGCTGATGGAGCCGTGGGACGGCCCGGCGCTCGTCGCGTTCACCGACGGCACCGTCATCGGCGCCGTGCTCGACCGCAACGGCCTGCGCCCCGCGCGCTACTGGGTCACCGAGGACGGGCTCGTCGTGCTGGCGTCGGAGGTCGGCGTGCTCGACGTGCCGGCGTCGCAGGTCGTGCGCAAGGGCCGGCTCGAGCCGGGCCGCATGTTCCTGGTCGACACCGCCGCGGGCAAGATCGTCGACGACGACGAGATCAAGGGCGAGCTGGCCGCCGAGCACCCGTACGCGGAGTGGCTGCACTCGGGCCTGATCCGCCTCGAGGAACTGCCCGACCGTGAGCGCGAGCAGATCGCGCACTCGACGCTGCAGCACCGTCAGCAGACCTTCGGCTACACCGAGGAGGAGCTCACCCTCCTGCTCCGGCCGATGGCCGTGACGGGTGCCGAGCCGATCGGCTCCATGGGCAACGACGCGCCCATCGCCGGCATCTCGGAGCGCCCGCGCCAGCTCTACGACTACTTCATCCAGCTGTTCGCGCAGGTCACAAACCCGCCGCTCGACGCGATCCGCGAGGAGCTCGTCACCTCGCTGCAGAGCCAGCTCGGTCCCGAGCAGAACCTGCTGCAGGCAGGCCCGGCGAGCTGCCGCACGATCGTGCTGCCGTTCCCCGTGCTCGGCAACGACGACCTGGCCCGCATCGTCCACATCAACGACGACGGCGAGTACCCGGGCTTCGCCTCGCACACCGTGCGCGGCCTGTTCGAGACGGCCAAGGGCGGCGAGGGGCTCGTCGAGCGCCTCGAGGAGATCAAGGCGGAGGTGTCGCAGGCCATCGCCGACGGCGCCCACCTCATCGTGCTGTCGCAGCGCGGTGTCGACGCCGCGCACGCGCCGATCCCGTCGCTGCTGCTCACCGGTGCGGTGCACCACCATCTGGTCCGCGAGCGCACCCGGACCCGCGTCGGCCTGATCGTGGAGGCGGCCGACGCCCGCGAGGTCCACCACATCGCACTGCTCATCGGCTACGGCGCCGCCGCGGTCAACCCGTACCTGGCCATGGCCACGGTCGAGGACCTGGCCGACCGGGGCGACATCCCGGGCATCGACGCCAAGACCGCGGCGAAGAACCTGGTCAAGGCGTTGGGCAAGGGCGTCCGCAAGACGATGTCCAAGATCGGCATCTCGACGGTCGCGTCCTACACCGGTGCGCAGATCTTCGAGTCCATCGGTCTGGGCCACGAGGTCATCGACTCCTGCTTCACCGGGACCACGTCCCGGCTCGGCGGGGTCGGGTTCGACGTGCTCGCCGAGGAGGTGCTGCGCCTGCACCGCAAGGCGTTCCCCTCCGACGACGTGCGCGCGACCCACCGCACCCTCGACGTCGGCGGCGAGTACCAGTGGCGCCGCGAGGGCGAGCTGCACCTGTTCAACCCGCAGACCGTCTTCAAGCTGCAGCACTCCACGCGGCAGGGCCGCTACGACGTCTTCAAGGAGTACACCCGCGCGGTCGACGACCAGGCCGGTCGGCTGATGACGCTGCGCGGGCTGTTCACGCTCAAGGAGGGCGTCCGACCGCCGGTGCCGATCGAGGAGGTCGAGCCGGTCGAGTCGATCGTGACCCGGTTCGCCACGGGAGCGATCTCCTACGGCTCCATCTCCCAGGAGATGCACCAGACCCTCGCCATCGCGATGAACCGTCTCGGCGGCAAGTCGAACACCGGTGAGGGCGGTGAGGACACCGACCGGTTCACCCCCGACGCGAACGGCGACAGCCGGCGCAGCGCGGTGAAGCAGGTGGCGTCCGGCCGCTTCGGCGTGACCAGCGAGTACCTGGTCAACTCCGACGACATCCAGATCAAGATCGCGCAGGGTGCGAAGCCCGGCGAGGGTGGCCAGCTGCCCGGCAGCAAGGTCTACCCGTGGATCGCCAAGACCCGGTACTCGACGCCGGGCGTCGGCCTGATCTCGCCGCCGCCGCACCACGACATCTACTCGATCGAGGACATCAAGCAGCTCATCCACGACCTGAAGAACGCCAACCCCAAGGCCCGCATCCACGTGAAGCTGGTCAGCCAGGTCGGCGTCGGCACGGTCGCGGCGGGCGTGGCCAAGGCGCACTCCGACGTCGTGCTCATCTCGGGCCACGACGGCGGCACCGGCGCCTCGCCGCTGTCGTCGATCAAGCACGCGGGTGGCCCCTGGGAGCTCGGCCTGGCCGAGACCCAGCAGACGCTGATCGCCAACAACCTGCGCGACCGCATCGTCGTGCAGGCCGACGGCCAGATGAAGACCGGCCGCGACGTCGTCATCGCCGCCCTGCTGGGCGCCGAGGAGTTCGGCTTCGCGACGGCCCCGCTGGTCGTGTCGGGCTGCATCATGATGCGCGTCTGTCACCTCGACACGTGTCCGGTCGGCGTCGCGACGCAGAACCCCGTCCTGCGGGAGCGCTTCGACGGCAAGGCCGAGTACGTCGTCAACTTCATGCGGTTCGTCGCCGAGGAGGTGCGGGAGTACCTGGCCGCGCTAGGCTTCCGGACGCTGGAGGAGGCCGTCGGGCACGCCGAGATGCTCGACACCGACGACGCCGTGCGGCACTGGAAGACCCAGGGCCTCGACCTGCGGCCGATCTTCGACATGCCCAAGCTCCCGGCCGGCAGCTCGCGTCACCGCACCCGCAGCCAGGACCACGGCCTGGAGAAGGCGCTCGACAACACGGTGATCCAGCTCGCCGAGGGCGCGCTCGCGTCCGGCGACAAGGTCCGCCTCGACCTGCCGGTCCGCAACGTCAACCGCACCGTCGGCACGATGCTCGGCTACGAGCTCACCAAGCGGTGGGGCGGCGAGGGCCTGCCCGACGACACCATCGACATCACGTTCACGGGGTCGGCCGGGCAGTCGTTCGGCGCGTTCGTGCCCCGCGGAATCACGATGCGCCTCGTCGGTGACACGAACGACTTCTTCGGCAAGGGCCTCTCGGGCGGCCGGCTCACGCTGCGCCCCGACCCGACGGCGCCGTTCGCGGCCGAGGAGAACATCATCGCGGGCAACGTCATCCTCTACGGGGCGACGTCCGGCGAGATCTTCGTGCGCGGCATCGTCGGCGAGCGGTTCTGCGTCCGCAACTCGGGCGCGACGGCCGTCGTCGAGGGCGTGGGCGACCACGGCTGCGAGTACATGACGGGCGGCAAGGCCGTCGTGCTCGGCCGGGTCGGCCGCAACTTCGCCGCCGGCATGTCGGGCGGTGTCGCCTACGTGCTCGACCTGCCGGAGCACCGGGTCAACCCCGAGATGGTCGACATCGACCCGCTCGACGAGGACGACCGCGAGTTCCTGCGCGACATCGTCGAGCGCCACCACGCCGAGACCGACTCGGCCGTGGCGCACGCCCTGCTCACCGACTGGGACGTGGCCGTCGAGCGTTTCGGCAAGGTCATGCCCAAGGACTACAAGCGCGTCCTCAAGGCGCGTGCCGCCGCGGAGCGCGACGGCCGCAACGTGGACGAGGCGATCATGGAGGCCTCGCATGGCTGACCCGAAGGGATTCCTCACCACCGACCGGGAGACCCCGAAGCGCCGTCCCGTCGACCTGCGCCTGATGGACTGGCGCGAGGTCTACGAGGACTTCCCGCGCGAGAACCTGGAGAAGCAGGCCGGGCGCTGCATGAACTGCGGCATCCCGTTCTGCCACCAGGGCTGCCCGCTGGGCAACCTCATCCCGGAGTGGAACGACCAGGTCTGGCGCCACGACTGGCGCGAGGCCCTCGAGCGGCTGCACGCCACCAACAACTTCCCGGAGTTCACCGGGACGCTGTGCCCCGCCCCGTGCGAGGCGGCGTGCGTGCTGGGGATCAACCAGGACCCCGTCACCATCAAGCAGGTCGAGATCGAGATCATCGACCGCGCGTGGGACGAGGGCTGGGTCACCCCGCAGCCGGCGCAGACGCGGACGGGTAAGAAGGTCGCCGTCGTCGGCTCCGGGCCCGCGGGCCTGGCCGCCGCGCAGCAGCTCACCCGGGTCGGGCACGAGGTCGTCGTGTTCGAGCGGGCCGACCGCATCGGCGGCCTGCTGCGCTACGGCATCCCTGAGTTCAAGATGGAGAAGTCGCGGCTCGACCGCCGGCTGCAGCAGATGAAGGACGAGGGCACCCTGTTCCGGGCCTCGGTCGACGTCGGCACCGACATCACCGCGTCGCAGCTGCGGGCCGAGTTCGACGCGGTCGTCCTCGCGGGCGGCGCGACGGCGTGGCGCGACATCCCCGTCGACGGGCGCCAGCTCACCGGCATCTACCAGGCGATGGAGTTCCTGCCGTGGGCCAACCACGTGCAGCAGGGCGACATCGACGCGCCGCCGGTCTCGGCGGAGGGCAAGCACGTCGTGATCATCGGTGGCGGTGACACGGGCGCCGACTGTCTCGGCACCTCGCACCGCCAGGGCGCCGCCTCGGTGACGCAGCTGGAGATCATGCCGACGCCGCCGGAGCACCGCACCGACGGCATGCCGTGGCCGACCTACCCGATGGTCTACCGCGTCTCCTCGGCCCACGAGGAGGGCGGCGAGCGCCTGTTCGCGGTCAACACGACCGAGTTCGTCGGCGACGAGGACGGCAACGTCCGCGCGCTGCGACTCGTCGAGGTCACCCGCGACGAGTCGGGCCGCTTCGTCCCGACCGAGGGCTCCGAGCGCGAGCTCAAGGCCGACCTGGTGCTGCTGGCCATGGGTTTCGTCGGTCCGGAGAAGGGCAAGCTCGTCACCGACCTGGGTGTCGACCTCGACGAGCGCGGAAACGTCGCGCGCGACGACCAGTACATGACCAGCGTCGACGGCGTCTTCTCCGCGGGCGACATGGGCCGCGGCCAGTCGCTGATCGTGTGGGCGATCGCGGAGGGCCGCTCGGCCGCCGCGGGTGTCGACCGGTTCCTGACGGGCCGGGCGGTCCTCCCCCGCCCGATCAACCCGACGGACCGCCAGATCGCCTGACCCACACCCCGTACGACAGCGGGCCCGGACACCCGAGGTGTCCGGGCCCGCTGCGCTCCCGCCGAGTTCGGCAGGAGACTGGTTCGATCATGGTCGGGGGCAGTCCGGTGTCGAGCTCGGCGGTGGTCGTGGGGTCAGGGCGTCGGCTTGCCCAGGTCCGTCGACTCGCCGTAACGCGACAGGACGCGCTCGCGCATCGTGGGGTCGTTGCGCGGCACCGGCTCCAGGAACACCTCGGCGAGATCGGGGAACCTCTCCCGCAGGTCGGCGTCGATCTCCACGCACGTGCGTTCGAGATCGGCCGCGCCGAGTGCGTCGTCGAAGTCGAGCCTGGCGCACAACAGGATCTCGTCGGTGCCGAGCATCATCGTGAGCAGGTCGACAACGGCGTCGACCTCCGGGCGGGCGCCGAGCGCGTCGCGGATCGCGACGACGGTCCGGGCGTCGGCCTGGCGCCCGATGAGCAGCCCCTTGTTGGTACGCCCCAGGATGTAGGCGACGCCGGTGAGCAGCAGCCCGATCAGCAGCGAGGCGATCCCGTCGTAGATCGCGGAGCCGGTGAGCTGGTGCAGCCCGACCCCCGCGAAGGCCAGCAGCAGCCCGGTGAGGGCAGCCGAGTCCTCGAAGAACACCGTCTTGACGGTGGGATCGTCGGTGCGGCGCAACCACTCCAGCGGGGTCAGGTCGTCGGCGGCGGCCTCGGCCCGGAGCTGGCGGACGGCCTGGGTCCAGGAGATGCCCTCGAGGACGAACGAGATGGCCAGCACGATGTAGGCGACGAGGACGGCCGTCTGCTCGGCCTCGTCGCCGAGGATCGTGTGGATGCCCTCGTAGATTGCGAAGACCGCGCCGGAGACGAAGATCGAGACCGCGGCGATCAGTGCCCAGAAGAAGCGTTCCTTGCCGTAGCCGAAGGGATGGCGGCGGTCGGCGGCGCGGGTGGAGCGGCGCAGCGCGGTGAGCAGCAGGCCCTCGGTGGCGGTGTCGGCGACGGAGTGCCCGGCCTCGGCGAGCATCGCGGCGGAGCCCGTGAGGAGGCCGGCGATGAGCTTGAGGACGCCGATGGCGGCGTTGGCTCCCAGCGCGACGAGGACGGTGAGGGTGCTCTCGCCGCCCTCCTTCTCCTCGGTCCCGTTCTTCCCGGTACCGGTGTCGGGGGGTTCGGCCACGTGCGCAGCGTATGACCGGTCGGGGCGTCGCGCCGCGTGTGCGGCGGTTGTCCCCGGGCGAGCTGTCGGCGGTGACCGGTTCGTCCTGATCTGCCGACGGCCCAAGGGATGTGGGTGTGCCGGCGGGCCGTCAGGGTGTCGTGATGATCGGCGTGTCGGACCGGTCGTCGACGCCCGGTGCCCGCTCGACGGCCACGGGCGAGGGACCGAAACTCATCGCCCGCCCACGCGTTGTCCGATTGACCGGGACCGGTGGAACGGGGAGCCTCCACCGGTCCCGGTTGGTCTGTCCGGGGTGTCGCATCAGGCGGGCAGGACCCGGAACACGGGATAGCCGGGTGCGATGGCGCGCAGGGTCGCGTCGTCGGCCGAGGCGTCGACCCCGTCGAAGAACACCCCCACCTCGAACTTCCAGCGGCGCAGGTACTCGCGCAGGATCGCGGGCTTGTCGGCGTCGGCGAGCTCGGTGACGGTGATGGCCTCGGTGCGGCGCCCGACGTGGAGCTCGCCGCCGCCGGCGACGCGGATGTTGCGGACCCACTGGGTGACGCCGCGCGGGGCGACGAGGTAGCGCTCGCCGTCGACGGTGAGCAGGTTGACCGGGGTGGTGCGCCACTCGCCGCTGGTGCGGCCGCGGACGGCCAGGACCCGGCTCCCCCAGACGCTGACGCCGAGGCGGGTGAGGCCGGCGATCGCGGCGTTGAGTAGCGCGGTGCTGCGACCGGGGGCGATGTAGCGGGCGGTGGCGGTCATGGTGTCCTCCGTTGTTGCGAGATCAGTGCTCTCTGTTGAGAACAGTGAACCGTCCGACCGAGCACGTGTCAAGAGCAGTGCTCTCGTTTCTTGGCGGCGGCCGCCGGGCCGGGTCGTGAGCGGTGATGGTCGCCATGGCAACCATTACCGCTCACAGGCTCTACGACTCGACGAGCTCCAGCTCGAACGCGTCGTCGCCGATCCAGACGCGCAACCCCTCGCCGTCGTCGGTGATGAAGCCGTCCTCCTCCTCGCCCAGCTCTCGGATCGCCCCGAGGGCACGCGCGTTGAGCTCGATCCGGCCCCCACCGATGTCCACCGGCCGGTACTCACGGGCGAGGCGGGCGGTGCGGCTCTCGGTGGCGAGCTAGCGCGCGTTGTCCTCGCCGACCTCGGCCACCCACG
>JBFWNE010000046.1:0-14817 GCA_050251215.1 Candidatus Nanopelagicales bacterium | reverse complement strand
CTCGACCACCCACCACCAGCTCAAGACCGCCGGCTACTTCGACCTCGTCGACAGCAAGGCCGACGGGTCCGCGGTCATGACCACCCTGTGGGGCCAGCGCATCCTCATCCCGCCGCGGCCCTTCCTCGACGACCCCGACGACGTCGCCCCCGCGCCCACGTCGCCCCCGACCTCGGCGGCCCCGGTCGACGACACCCCGCCCTTCTGACCCGACAGCCACGACAAACCGAGAAATACCCGGCATTCGCGCTCGCCTCGTCGTGCATGATGCGGCGGTGGAACGCGAGTTGACTCAGTGGGAACGGGAACTGCTGTCGGCCCTCGCGGCTGTGCCCGGACCTCAGTCGGAGACGATCCGGGAGTCGATGCCCCACCTTGTCTGGACCGGAGGCTGTGAGTGTGGCTGCGCCTCGTTCACCGTTCGCGATTCCCGTTATGCACCACCGCCGCACGAGATGTTCCACTACTCGAACGGCTGGACACCGGACAAGTCGATCGGCTTCGCGTTCTACCTCGGTGAAGCAGATCGCCCCCTGTCCGTGGACATCTTCACGGAGCCGGAGCACTTCGACGCACGACCCGATCCGGCGAGCATCGTCGTCGAACCAGCCGGTCCCTAGACCGGCGAATGGGTGAAGTCAGCAGAGTGCGAAGTGCCGATAGAGCTCGCACCCCGTTGGGCGAACCGGCAGCATTACTCGGGTGCCGGACAAGAGCGACACGTTCAAGTTGCTGCTGGTAGTCGGGGCTATGGGGGTATCTGCTCATGGGTGATTTCCGGAGCCATTCGTGGGCCACGGTCTACTACGGCCCGGAGTCGATCGTCGTCGCCGCTTCGGCATGGAAGGGGTTTGGGGTCGGGGTTTCCGGGGCCGCAACGCTGACTTCCCTCGACGAGGACGACGCGGCGATTGGGCAGCTCATCCTCGACACCATCCGGTCCAACCCAAGGGAAGTAGAGCTAGAAGACGTCAAGGTCATCAAGGCGCGGTTGCGTCAGGTTGCAGCCATGCTCGGCTTCCCCGGCAAGAGCGCCAATGCAGTGGCTGACTCTGCACTGCTCGGGTTCGACGACAACGAGGTCGTTGCCACTCTGTGGAAAGCCAAGCCGCGCGGGGGCGCGGCACTCGATGCCCTGCGGCTGGGCACCCCGGCTGCCGATCCCGCAGCTATCGGCTCGCTCATACGCCAGTGCCACGTGCGGTTGGCGACCGAGGCGGTTACTCGCAGCCCGCGAGTCCTGTAAGTCGGCGATCCAGCGCGCCGATGTGCCGGTATCGCTCGCTTCGGATTGGCATCTGCAACCGCGTGAAAGCGTTCGACGTGATGGTGGCAAGGTTCGTCGCGCCCCCCAGCTCGAACCCGACTGAGGCAGCGCGTCGGCGCCGATCTCGCCCTGCGTAGGCGAGGCAGTTCTGCGACACCCGGGGATCAGTCCAGCGGTGGTCCACACGCGTCGTCTGCGGCCCGCTTCGACCACCACTACGGGGGCGACTGGATGACCAGTTCGGCCGCGAGGTCAGACGCCGGCCGTGTTCCTGGGGTAGTCCCCTACTGCCTCCTTCGTCGGCAGCGGGGGCCCAGCAGCGCTGATCAGACGCCCGTTGTGTTGCGGGGGTAAGCGATCTGGGGGTCGGTCAGGACGTTGACGAGGTACGGCGCGTTCGCCGCGAACGCGCGGTCGAGCGCCGCACCGATCTGGTCGGGGCGGGTGACGGTCTCGCCGTCGGCGCCGAGCGCCTTCGCGACCTCGTCGTAGCGGGTGCCGGGCTGCAGCTCGGCTGCGACGTCGTACTGGTACAGGAACTGCATGGGGTGCTTCTCCAGGCCCCAGATGCCGTTGTTGCCCACGACCATCACGACCGGCAGCTGGTGCCGCACGAGCGTGTCGATGTCCATGAGCGAGAAGCCCGCGGCGCCGTCGCCGAGCAGCAGCACGACCTGGGACGACGGCCGCGCCACCCGTGCCGCGATCGCGTAGCCAAGGCCGGTGCCGAGGCACCCGTACGGGCCGGGGTCGAGCCAGCCGCCCGGGCGCGAGGGCTCGACGTACTTGCCGGCGTACGACACGAAGTCGCCGCCGTCCCCGATCACGACCGCGTCCTCGGCGAGGCGCGGCAGCAGCTCGCCGTAGATGCGCGCGGGGTGGATCGGGTCGCGGTCGCTCGCGAGGTCCGCGGCGTCCCGCGCGCCGGCAGCGGCCGCCACCTCGCGCAGCCGTGCCGCCCACTCGTCGTACGCCGGACGCCGCAGCAGCACGTCGACCGCCGCCCCGATGCCGTCGAGCGCGAGTCGCAGGTCGCCCACGACCCGTGCCGCGACCGACGCCGTGCGCGAGAGCTGGTCGGCGGAGTCCACGACGTGCACGACCTTCGCGGGCGTCGCGCCGTCCTTGCCGCCGAACACGCCGTACCCGAGCCGGAAGTCCAGCGGCGTGCCCACCACGAGCACGAGGTCGGCCTCGCCGAACGCCGTGCTGCGCGCCTTCGTCACGAGCAGCGGGTGCCCGGCGGGCAGCACGCCGCGGCCCATGCCGTTGGCGATCACGGGTACGCCGAGCGACTCCGCGAGCCGCAGCGCCGCGTACTCCGCGCCGCCCGCCCACACGTCGCCGCCGAGCACGAGCACGGGGTGCACGGCCTCGCCGAGCAGCCGCGCGACCTCGTCGACGTCGTCCGGGTCGGGCTCGACCACGGACGCCGCAGCGGCCGTAGCCACGGGTACGTCGGCCCAGGAGAACAGCACGTCCATCGGGATGTCGAGGAACACCGGGCCGCGGTGCGGGGACGCGGCGGTCGTGAACGCGTCCGACACGGCAGCACCGATCTCGGCGGTCTGGTGGATCGTCGCGGCGTGCTTGGTGACCGGCGCGAGCAGCGGCGGCTGGTCGAGCTCCTGCAGCGCGCCCGAGCCCCAGCGGTTGTCGGGCGACCGGCCGCCGATCACGACGAGCGGGCTGCCGTTGAAGTGCGCGGTGGTGATGCCGCTGACCACGTTGGTCACGCCGGGGCCGGCCGTCACGACCGCGAGGCCGGGGGTGCGGGTGAGCTTCGCGGTCGCCTCCGCGGCGAACACCGCCGTCTGCTCGTGCCGCGTGTCGATGAGGCGCATCGGCGTCGGGCCCTCGCCGTCCGCGCCGGCCTTGCCGCCCACGGCCGCGTCGTAGAGCGGGAACACGTGCGCGCCGGACAGCGTGAACATCGTCTCGACGCCGTGCGCCACGGCGGCCTGCACGGCATGGGCGCCGCCGTGCGCGTTGAGGGTGGGGATGTCGGTGTCGTGGTCGGTCATGGCGGCCAACCTACCCGCCGGTAACGTCCGCGCGAAGCGGGTCGGCTCAGGTGATCGTGAGGTCGACGACGTCGGCCACCTGGCGGAAGCCGAGCCGCTCGTACACGCCGTTGCTCGTCGGGTTCGCGGCGTCTGTGAAGAGCATGACCGTGGTCGTCAGCGGCAGCAGGTGCTCGACGACGGCGGACGTGACGGCGCCGCCGTACCCGCGCCGGCGGTGCTCGGCGGGCGTGAACACCGGTCCGACGCGGCCGACCGTGCCCGACTCCGACCCCACCAGCGGCGCGTGGCTGGCGAGCGCGACCGGTTCGCCGTCGACCACCCAGAACCGGTGGTTCGCCATGCGTCCGACCACCGCCTCGCGTGGGTCGGCGATCAGCGCGCCGGCGTCGATCGAGAACTGCCGCATCCACTCCGTGGCGAGGTCGACGTCGTCGTCGGTCAGCGTGCGTGCGTGGCCCGGCACGCCGGTCGACGGCGCGAACTCCTCGAGCACGAGCACGTGCTCGCGCATGTGCACCTCGGTGGTCCACCCGGTCGCCGCGACGACCACGTCGACCGTCTCCTCGGGCCCGATCACCCCGGGCGGCACGGCCGGCATCCCGACCACGTCGGCCGCGAGGGCGACGGCCGCCTCGGCGGGCATCGGCGCGAGCAGCAGGCGGTACGGCTCGGTCCAGATCGCTGCACCGACCACCGAGCCGCCGTCGTCCTGCACCACCCACCAGTGCTCGGCGTCGTACGCCCGGCCCTGCAGCACGCCTGTGGCGACGGACCCGATCACGTTGGTGCGCACGGGGTCCGCAGCCCGGTACGCCGCTGTCAGCTCCAGGAACGCCGCCGGGTCGCCCGGCCTGATCACCCGCATGCGACCAGCCTGCCGGGCCGGAGGGGCGGCGTCGAGCGCGTAAGCACTAGCGTGTGGCCGTGGCCAGGCTGGACGACGTCGCCGCTGAGCGCACCGACCTGTCCGACGCCGACCTCGACCACCTGCGCGCCCTCGTGGCCGACTGGACGCTGCTGTCCGACCTCGCGTTCTCCGACCTCGTGCTGTGGCTGCCGACCTGGCACGGCGGAGGCTTCGTCGCCGCCGACCAGGTGCGCCCCACCACCGGCCCGACGAGCCTGTTCGACGACATCGTGGGGCAGTTCGCGCCCCGCGGACGCCGGCCCCTGCTCGACCGCGCGGTGTCCACCCGCGCCGTCGTGGCCGACCGCGGCGTCGTCGGCCCGGCGCCGGTCGAGGCGATCCCGGTGATCCGCGCGGGCCGGGTGCTCGGCGTGATCGAGCGGCACTACGCGCTCAACGACCGCGCGGTCGGCCCGCTCGAGCGCGGCTACCTCGAGGCGGCAGACGACCTCGCGGCGATGGTGGTCGAGGGCACGTTCCCGCCGTCGCAGCCCCTGGCGCGGACGGGATCCCCGCCGCGGGTCGGCGACGGCTTCGTCCGCCTCGACCCCGACGGCGTGGTGGTGTTCGCCTCGCCCAACGCGCGCTCGGCGTTCCACCGCCTGGGCCTCGCCACCGACCTCGTCGGCGTGCAGCTCGCCCGGACCGCGGCCAAGCTCGCGCGCCGCCCAGGCCCGGTCGACGAGGCGCTCGCCGTCGTCGCGTCGGGCCGGGCTGCCGGCGGCGCGGAGGTGGAGAACTCCGGCGCGGTCGTGACGCTGCGCGGCATGCCGCTGCGCCGGGGAGGCATGAAGGCCGGTGCTGTCGTCCTCGTCCGCGATGCGACCGAGATCCGCCGCCGCGACCGCGCGATCATGAGCAAGGACGCCACGATCCGCGAGATCCACCACCGTGTGAAGAACAACCTGCAGACCGTGGCCGCGCTGCTGCGCCTGCAGGCGCGGCGCATCGACGTACCCGAGGCGCGGGTAGCGCTCGAGGAGGCCGTACGCCGGGTCGGCGCGATCGCGGTCGTGCACGAGACCCTCGCGCACACTCCTGGGGAGAAGGTCGACGCCGACGAGGTGGCCGACAAGGTGATCGCGCTCGTGCGCGACATGTCGCTGTCGTCGCGCGCGGTGTCGGTCGTGCGCGTCGGCTCCTTCGGCGTTCTGTCGGCGGAGATCGTCACGCCGCTGTCGATGGCGCTGTCCGAGCTGCTGCAGAACGCCGTCGAGCACGGGGGAGGGGCCGACGTACGGCTGCTTCCGCGCCGCGAGGAGAAGCGGCTCGTGGTGTCGGTCGTGGACGCCGGCCCCGGCATCGCTGCCGACGTCGACCCCTTCGCGACCAGCCGGCTCGGTCTGCAGATCGTGCGGACCCTCATCACCGAGGAGCTCGGCGGCGAGCTCGAGCTCGGGCCGGGGGAGGGCGGCGTCGGCACCGCCGCCCGCATCGCCGTCCCGCTGCCCGGCTGAGGTCATGCAGAAGGGGCCGGCCCCGAAGGACCGGCCCCCTGACGACTGCTGAGCTGCTCTGCTCGGTTCCTCGCCCTACAGACCCGCGCGCGCGGCGCGAGCACGGGCGTTGCGGCGCTTGAGCGCGCGACGCTCGTCCTCGGACAGACCGCCCCAGACGCCCGCGTCCTGACCGGACTCGAGGGCCCAGGCCAGGCAGGTGTCCACGACGGGGCAACGGCGGCAGACGGCCTTGGCTTCCTCGATCTGCATGAGGGCCGGGCCGGTGTTGCCGATCGGGAAGAAGAGCTCGGGGTCCTCGTCACGGCAGGCCGCCTCGTGGCGCCAGTCCATGCGTCTCCTCCAATAGGCGGTGCGGTCGCACCGTCGGTGTGCTGGTCACTCGTTCGGGCGCCTTGTGAACGCCGTCACGAAGTCCCGGGGCGTGAACATCCTCCGCTTGCGCGGCAACGTTTGCACACGGGACCGCCGGTCGCATGGTGGTTGGACCGACCGGGATAAACCCTCACATGCCGTCTCGCGGGGTGTAAAGGATCTGTCCCGAACCGTGAGACGTAATCGTTATCACGTCGGTCACACTGCGTCACCGGTAATCGGTTGCATTCGGCTCACACGAGCACGGCGAGGGCCTTCGGGACAGAACGGAACGTGACGCCGGTCGTGAGGCCCGCGGAGTCGCCGTCGACCTGCAGCGAGATCGGCCGGGACGAGGCCACCGTGAGCTCGGACTGGTCGTGCAGCGAGAGCAGCCCGCCGAACGGGTGGCGGGCGCGCTGGCGCGTCAGCATGCGGCGCACGTGCCCGAGCGTGTGCACGATCGCGAGGCTCCGCGGGGCGAACAGGTCGAGCCCGGTGTCGAAGGACGCGCGGGGGCACGGGTCGACCGGGAGGGGGCCGAGGAAGGTCCAAGGCGAGGAGTTCTGGACGATCGCGAGGAACACGCCCTCGACGTCCGCGACGCCGGGCCGCTGCACCGTGAGGGCGGGCACCCGCCGCTCGGTCTTGACCGCCACGTGCTGCACGGCGGTCTGGAAGTACCGGGCCGGGGTGGCGTCGTGGCCTTTGGCGCGCTGGCGCTCCATGTCCTCGATGATCTCGGCGTCCACCCCGAGGCCGGCGTTGCAGAGGAACCAGCGGGTGCGCCCGTCCCAGGTGGCCGTGCCGAGCCCGATGGTGCGGGTGCGCTTGTGCTCGATGGCCTCGAGCACGGCGCCGGTCGCCTCGATCGGGTCGTCGGGCAGGCCGGTGCTGCGGGCGAAGACGTTCGCCGAGCCGCCGGGGATCGTGCCGAGCACGGGCACGTCGTGGCCGGGGCCGTCGGCGAGCAGGCCGTTGACGACCTCGTTGACCGTGCCGTCGCCGCCCAGGGTGATGACGTGGTCGACGCCGTCGCGGCGGGCCTGGCGGGCGAGGTCGGCGGCGTGCCCGCGGCGGACGGTGTCGGCGACGTCGAGGTCGACCGCGCTCGCGAGCGCATGCACGATCACCTCGCGGGCGCGGGAGCTCGTGGTGGTCGCCTTGGGATTGACGACGAGGAGCGCGCGCACCTGCCGAGCCTACGTCGCCGCGTCGGGCAGGATGGACGTCGTGACCGACCCCGATCTGCCCGACGCCCCGTCCGCTGCCGGCCCGCGCCCTGCCACCCTCCTCGCGGCCATCGCCATCGCCGCCGTGGAGGCCCTCGCCGTCCTGGCGTACGCCGCAGGCATCGCGCTCAGCGGCTTCGCGAACCCGGACTCGGTCGCGGCCCCGGCCGTCGAGGTCGTCATCTACCTGCTCTTCGCCATCGGCATCGGCCTCGTGGTCAAGGGCCTGCTGGCGCGCCGGCGCTGGGCGCGCACGCCGTTCGTGGTCGTGCAGCTCTTCGGCCTGGTCACGGGGTGGACCCTCGTGCAGGGCGACGGCGACAGCACCCACCTGCTCGGGTGGGGCGTGATCGTCGTGTCGATCGTCGGGCTGGTGTGCGCACTCGCCTCGCCCACCGGCGAGGCGCTCGACCAGTAGCGGTCGTCAGGCGGAGCCGGCCAGCGCGGTCAGGGCCTCGCCCGACACGCGCTGCACGGTCCACTCGTCCATCGGCTCGGCGCCGATCGAGCGGTAGAAGCCGAGCGCAGGCTCGTTCCAGTCGAGCACCCACCACTCCAGGCGGCGGTAGCCGCGCTCGAGGCACACGCCGGCGAGGGTGGCGAGCAGCCGCTTGCCGTAGCCGGTGCCGCGCAGGTGCGGGCGCACGTACAGGTCCTCGAGGTAGACGCCGTGCGTGCCCGTCCACGTCGAGGTGTTGAGGAACCACAGCGCGAAACCGCCGAGCCGTGCGCCGGTGTCCGGGTCGGGGTGCTCCACCACGTGCGCGTACGCCGCGGGGCTGCCGCTCGGCGTCGTGGCGGCCACGTCGTCGACAACGCCGCCGAACAGCAGCGCCGCGAGCTGCTCCTCGGTCGTCTCGACCTCGTGCAGCGAGCGCTCGTAGTCCGCGAGCTCGCGGATCATCGCGAGGATCTCCGGCACGTCGTCGATCCGTGCGGGCCGGATCCGGCCCGCGGCCGCGTCCTCGGTCATGCGCCGATCGTAGGGCTGGACTGCGGACGGGCCCGGCCGAGGTCAGTCCGCGGCCAGGGCCTCGGTGAGGAGCGGCACGAGCCGCGATGCGCCGACCACGGTCAGGTGGGCGCCGTCCCGGTAGACCCAGGTCGACCCGTCGAGCGTGCGGCACATGCCGTCGGGGCAGAGCACCGGCACCGGGTCGAGGCGGCGGGCCAGGCCCTGCTCGGCGAGGTCGGCGTGCAGGCGGCGTACCGGAGCGGTCCAGGCCAGCGCGTCGTCAACCGAGCGCTCCGCGGTGCAGGCATGCAGGGCCAGCACCAGCCGCCCGCACACCCGGCCGTCCCAGTAGCGGTCGCCCTCGCGCAGGTGCGGGATCGGGTCGAGCAGGAGCACCTCGTGGCCGGCATCGCGCAGCCGCTGGACCGACGCGCGCACGAGCGGATCGAGCAGCTCGGCGCGCCCGTCGACCGTGCTGGCCTCGGTCCCGCCGGCGAGGGGCCGTACGCGGAACCGGTCCTCGGTCCAGTAGGCGTCGCTCATCGCGATCACCACGAGCCCGTCGGGCAGCCGGTCGAGCCGGTCCAGCACCCGCTCGGTGCGCGCCGAGCAGGGGCGCGGAGCCGTGCTGAGGGTCGCGTCGCGCACGACCGCCCCGACCACCCACGGGCACCCGACGTACGTCAGCGTGGTGAAGGGCCGGTCCAGCGCCTCGGCGGCATCCCGCACGGCGCTCGACATCATCCAGGCCTGGCTGTCGCCGACCAGGTAGACCGGACGCCCGGGGCGTCCGGCGCCATCGGTGCAGTCGGCGATGTGCGCCGGCTTGGGCTCCAGGCCGCGGTAGCAGCCGGCGTCGTCGCCGAAGCGCGGGGCGTAGAGCTGCTCGACGGCGTCGGCGGCCGCGGTGGGCCACACCGGCAGACGGGGTACGCCGAGCAGCGCGGCGCTCAGCAGCATCGGCGGCACCACGGTCACCGCGACGATCCGGAGCCAGGCTCCAGCACCAACGACCTGGCGGCGCCGCAGGGGGGCCTCGAAGTGGTCGGTGCTCCACCAGGCGGCCACCACGGCGAGCGCCACCGCGGCGCCGGCGAGCACCGGGCGCGGCCCGGGCAGCGCGGCAGCCACCACGAGCAGCGGCCAGTGCCAGAGGTAGAGGGCGTACGAGCGGTCGCCGATCGCGATGAGCCAGCGCTGGCGCGCGAGCAGGCCGGGATCGGCGAGCCCGCCGGCGAGGAGCGCGACGGTCGCCAGGACCGGCACGAGCAGCACCGGTCCCGGGATGCCGCTCGTGGGGTCGATGAGCACGAGGCTCAGCGCGATCACGAGGAGCCCTCCGGCGCGCAGGAACGCGCCGGGACGTCGGCCCACCCGCAGGCTCGGGGCGGCCAGCGCGAGCAGCACGCCGGCGCCGAGCTCCCAGGCGCGGCCGAGCGGGCCGTAGAACCTGGCGCCCCACCCGAGCGCGTCGGACAGCGGCGTGAGGGCGACCGCGAGCGAGCCGGCCACCACCACGGCGGAGAGCACGGCCAGGCCCAGCCGGATGCGCTCGCGCATCACTGCGATGACCACGGCCGCCGCCAGGCCGAAGAACAGGTAGAACTGCTCCTCCACCCCGAGCGACCAGGTGTGCAGGAGCGGGTTGGACTCCGCATCGGTGCCGAAGTAGCCGCCGGTGATCGCCGGCAGCGCGAGGTTCGCCCCGCTCGCCTGGGCCGCGAGCCCGGTCAGGCCGAGCACCCTCGGCAGCTCGGTGGGCGCCAGCAGGAGCAGGCCGAGCAGGCAGGTCACCACGACCACGAGGGCCAGGGCGGGGGCCAGGCGCAGGAACCGGCGGCCGAGGAAGCGCGGATAGCTGTACGTCCCGGCGGCGGCTTCGCGCAGGATCAGCCCGGTGATGACGTAGCCGGAGACGACGAAGAACAGGTCGACTCCGAGGAACCCGCCGTGCAGCGGCAGCCCCGCATGGAAGGCCACGACCGCCAGCACCGCGATGCCGCGCAGCGCCTGGACATCCAGCCGATGGGCAGCGGAGGTCCCCTGCGGCGGCATGGCCGTCAGGGTAGGCGGCGCCGCGCGGGCGGCCATGGGCCGGGGTGCTGAACGCGACGAGGCCCGCACCGGCTGACCGGTGCGGGCCTCGTCGTACGGAGTGGGAAGGCGTCAGGCCTTCTTGGTCTCCCAGAAGATCTCGGCGATCTCGTCGATCTTCGCGAGCAGCTGGTCGGCCACGGCGACGTCGAGCGAGCCCTTGGTGCCGCCGGCGCCCGCGAGCTTGGTGGCCTCGTTGAACAGGCCGTTGAGCTGCGGGTACTTCTCGAAGTGCGGCGCCTTGAAGTAGTCGGTCCACAGCACCCAGAGGTGGTGCTTCACGAGGTCGGAGCGCTCCTCCTTGATGGCGACGGCGCGGCCCTTGAAGACCTCGTCGTCGGAGGCGTGGTACTTCTCGATGCACGCCTTCACCGACTGCGCCTCGATCTTCGCCTGGGCGGGGTCGTACACGCCGCAGGGGAGGTCGCAGTGCGCGTGCACGGTGACGGAGGGGGCAAGGAGTCGACGGACGGTACGCAGCATGTTCTGCCTCTCGAGTCGGACGGGGGACTCCGGGGAGCGGGTCCTGCCTGATCGGCGACACTACCCCCGAGCGGTCCGGTCGGCACCAGGCAGGGGCGCGGGCCGGGACGCCGCGAGGAGGCACCGATGGGCACGGAGGCGTACGACGGGCTGCCGTCGCTGCACGTGCGCGTGTCCGGCGCGTCGATGGAGCCCGCGCTGCGCGAGGGCGACCGCCTGCTCTGCCGCGACGTGACGCCGCGGCGTCCCGTGCGGGCCGGCGACGTCGTGGTGGCCCGAAGGCCGGACCGCCCCTCGCTGCTGCTGGTGAAGCGGGCCGTGCGCCGGGAGCCCGACGGGTGGTGGCTCGAAGGCGACAACCCGGCCGCGAGCGACGACTCGAGGCTGTTCGGACCGGTGGCCGACGAACTCGTGCTCGGCCGGGCCGTGCTGCGGTGGTGGCCGCGCCCGCGGGCGCTGTGACCGCGTGGCGTCGGCCACACGGGCGCGCCTCGTTCTGCTGAGCGGAACGCGGCGTGCCATGCTCGCCACCTGCGGGTGACCCCCGCACGGCTGCCAGACCCGAGACCGCTCCGCACCCTGACGCCCCGGGCCCGACCGCTCTCGCGCACCTCTGCCGCCTGCCGAAGGATCTCCCGTGAGCACTGCTGTCCCCGACGACGCGTACCCCGAGCCGGACTACTCGCACCCGTACGACGACGACCCGGCCTTCCCGCTGCACCTGCACGGCAAGATCGAGGTGCGCCCGACCGTGCGCGTGCGCGACAACTCCGGCCTCGCGCTCGCGTACACCCCCGGCGTCGGGCGGGTGTCGCAGGCGATCGCCGACGACCCGTCTCTGGCGTGGACCCACACCTGGAAGTCCAACGCGATCCTCATCGTCACCGACGGCACCGCGGTGCTGGGCCTCGGCGACATCGGCCCCGTGGCCGCCCTGCCGGTGATGGAGGGCAAGTCGCTGCTGTTCAAGGAGTTCGGCGGCATCGACTGCGTGCCGATCTGTCTCGACACGAAGGACGTCGATGAGATCGTCGACACCGTCGCGCGGATCGCGCCGGCGTACGGCGGGATCAACCTCGAGGACATCAGCGCGCCCCGGTGCTTCGAGATCGAGCGCCGGCTGCAGGAGCGGCTGGACATCCCGGTGTTCCACGACGACCAGCACGGCACCGCCGTGGTCGTGACGGCCGCGTTGACCAACGCGGCCAAGCTCACCGGCCGGGCGCTCGGCGACCTGTCCGTGGTGATCTCGGGCGCGGGAGCGGCCGGCGTCGCGATCACCGACATGCTGCTCGCGGCCGGGATCGGCGACATCGCGGTGTGCGACCGCGTCGGGGTGCTCGAGGCGGGCCGCTCGGACCTCAGCCCGGTGAAGCGCGAGGTGGCCGGGCGCACCAACACCGGCGGCCGGTCCGGCCACCTGTTCGAGGCGATGCGGGGCGCGGACGTGTTCATCGGGGTGTCGGGCGGCACCGTCGCCCAGGAGGTCGTCGAGACCATGGCGCCGTCGCCGATCGTGTTCTCGCTCGCGAACCCGGTGCCGGAGATCCACCCCGACGTCGCGCACGCCGCGGGAGCTGCTGTGGTGGCGACGGGGCGCAGCGACTTCCCGAATCAGATCAACAACGTGCTGGCGTTCCCCGCCATCTTCCGCGGTGCGCTGGACGTCGGCGCCACCCGCATCACGGAGGGCATGAAGCTCGCGGCGGCGAACGCGATCGCGGGCCTCGTCGCCGCCGACCTCGGGCCGGAGCGGATCGTGCCCGACCCGTTCGACCCGCGCCTCGCGAGCACGGTATCGACGGCCGTGGCAGCCGCCGCGGCGGCAGACGGCGTCGTCCGCGGCGGGTAGCGTCGCGCGCATGACGCGCATCCGGGCCCACTCGATCTTCCTGTCGCTCGACGGCTACGGCGCGGGCCCCGACCAGGACGCCGACAACCCGCTCGGCGTCGGCGGCCAGCGGATGACGTCCTGGATCTTCGCGACCGCACGCGGCCGGCAGATGATCGGCGGCGAGGGCGGGACCACCGGCATCGACGACGCGTGGCTGCGCCGCGGGGACGACAACATCGGCGCGACGGTCATGGGCCGCAACATGTTCGGGCCGGTCCGCGGTCCGTGGCCCGACTACGAGTGGCGCGGCTGGTGGGGCGAGGAGCCGCCGTACCACCACCCCGTCTTCGTGCTGACCCACCATGAGCGGCCGCCGCTGGAGATGACGGGCACGACGTTCCACTTCGTCACCGACGGGCTCGATCGGGCGATCGCCCTGGCGTCCGAGGCGGCCGACGGGCAGGACGTGCGGATCGGCGGCGGCGTCTCCACACTGCGGCAGGCGCTGTCGATCGGCGTCGTCGACGAGATCCATGTCGCCGTGACGCCCGTGGTGCTCGGCGCCGGCGAGCGGCTGTGGGACCCGGCGGGTGCCTGGCCGCGCGGCTACACGCTGGTCGAGCGTGAGGCGTCGGACGCCGTCACGCACTACCGGTTCGAGCGGTCCTAGGTACGCGCGAGCACCGCGGCGGTCAGCCACGGCCCGAAGAACCCCACCGCGCCGACGAGTGCGCCGAGCAGAGCGCTGCGCACGCCCGGCCGCACGCCGAGCCCGCGGAACCCGAGCGAGGCGATGAGCCCGCCGACGACGATGCCGCCGATGAGCGCGAGGAACGATGCGAGCCCCCAGCTCGACGACCCCGAGAACGCGAAGCTGAGCACGAGCAGGATCGAGGCGAGACCGCCGAGCGTGCCGACGAAGCCGCCGAGCAGCACCACGAGCTTGGCGCGCAGGCGGTTGGGGGCGGGGGAGTCGGCCGTCGGCTCGGTCATGGGGAGAGGATGCCCGACGTCGTCAGGGCGCGCGGGGCGGGGTCCGGGTACGTTCGGCGCATGTTCGCCGTCACCGCCACGTCCTTCAGCAGCAGCGACCCGCTCTCCGGGCTGACCCTCGGCGAGGTGCCCGACACCGTCGTGCCCGAGGGCTGGGTGCGCGTGCACGTGCGGGCGGCGAGCCTCAACCACCACGACCTGTGGAGCCTGCGCGGCGTGGGCCTGCGCGAGGAGCAGCTGCCGATGGTCCTCGGCGGCGACGCCGCCGGCGTGCTCGACGACGGCACGCCCGTGATCGTGCACGAGGTCATCGGCGACCCGGAGGCCGGGGGCGGCGACGAGACGCTCGACCCGAAGCGCTCGCTGCTCTCGGAGAAGCACCCCGGCACCCTCGCCGAGTACGTCGCGGTCCCCGCGCGCAACGTGATTCCCAAGCCCGAGGAGCTGTCGTTCGAGGAGGCCGCGTGCCTCCCGACCGCGTGGCTCACGGCGTACCGGATGCTCGTGACGCGCTCGGGGCTGAAGCCGGGGGAGACCGTGCTCGTCCAGGGTGCCGGCGGCGGCGTCGCGACGGCGGCGATCGCGCTCGGCAAGGCGCTCGGCTACCGCGTGTGGGCGACCAGCCGCGACGAGGCCAAGCGGGCGCGCGCGCTCGAGCTCGGCGCGGACGAGGCGTTCGAGAGCGGCGCGAAGCTGCCCGGGAAGGTCGACGCCGTGATCGAGACGGTCGGCGAGGCCACCTGGGCGCACTCCCTGCGGTCGCTGCGCCCCGGCGGCACGATCGTGGTGTCGGGCTCGACGAGCGGGCCGAACCCGCCGGCCGACCTCGCCCGCGTGTTCTTCCTGCAGCTCTCGGTCGTCGGCTCGACGATGGGCACCCGCGAGGAGCTCGAGTCGCTCGTCGACCTCTGCGTGCGCACCGGCCTGCGCCCGACCATCGACGCGACCTTCGACCTGCGCGACGCCCGGGCCGCGTTCGAACGCCTCGCCAGCGGCGACGTCGTCGGCAAGATCGTCCTCACCAACGCCTGACCGGGAGGCGCGCGCGACCGGCCCCGCGTTCTGGTTAGAACGGGGGCTGGTCGATCTGGGTGTCGAGTGCTTGTGCTTCGGCTGGTCGGGGGAGGTAGGGGCGTGCGGGGATGCGGATGGTCTGTCCGAGGGCGGTGCGGAAGGTGGCGGAGCCGTCGGCGTTCGAGTCGGTGATGTCGAGG
>JBFWNE010000045.1:0-16876 GCA_050251215.1 Candidatus Nanopelagicales bacterium | reverse complement strand
CCACGACGTCCCCGGCTCCGACCACGACGTCCCCGGCTCCGACCACGACGTCCCCGGCTCCGACCACGACGTCCCCGGCTCCGACCACGACGTCCCCGGCTCCGACCACGACGTCCCCGGCTCCGACGACCACGCCCGGTCAGATCGGCGTCATCTCGTTCAACGGCTTGACCTCGCAGCAGGTCGGATTCACGGTCACCACGACGGGCCCATGCCCGACGGTGCCGGTCCTCGCCACGAACTTCCAGATTCGCATCCAGAACGACACAGCGGTGCCGGGTAACACCGCGCCGAACGTCGCGGCGAACATCACCGGCAACACCGCAGGCGGGACGCTCAACGGCGGCATCAACACCGCCGCGTTCACCGCCACCGCCTCGGCGACGCTCGAGCAGTTCTCGGCCAACAACGGGCTCGGCGCGCTGCTGCCTCCGGGCAGCTACCGGGTCGATCTCGTCTGTCGGACGGTTCTGTCGAGCAGCTCACTGGGGCTGTACTCGGGCCGTCTGGTGATCGGCGTCGGCGGCAGCGTCTCCTCGGCCGTCCCCTACCCGACGACGTCCCCGGCCCCGACGTCGCCGGCACCGACCACGACGTCTCCCGCTCCGACCACGACGTCGCCGGGCCCGACGACCACGTCGCCGGCACCGACCACGACGTCGCCGGCCCCGACCACGCAGACGCCCGCGCCCGACCAGTCGGGGTCCGGTACCCCCACGGCCGATTCGGGCAGCACGGGCGGATCGGGGACGGGGTCCGGAACCACCAGCGGCAGCGCCAGCGGCTCCTCCGGTGGATCGCTCAGCCAGACCGGTGGCGAGCCGTTGCCGCTGCTGCTCCTCGCCCTGCTGGCGCTCGCGCTGGGCGTCGTCCTCGTCACGGCGACCCGGCCGCGTCCGATGCCGGGCCGACACATGCGTCGGTGACCGCGCCGACCCAGAACGATCTTCAACACCCGATCACCCCACCACTAGAAGGATTCGCATGAAGCGCCTCTCCGTCCTCGGCCGCGGCGTCGCCGCTGCGCTGGCCGCCGGCCTCACCCTCGTCATGGTGTCCGGAGCGGCTCCTGCGTCGGCCGAGCAGATCGGGTCGTTGACGTTCAACAGCCTCACGGCACAGGACGTCGGCTTCACGGTGACGACGTCGGGCGGCTGCCCGACGTCGCCGACGAATGCAACGAACTTCCAGATCCGCATCACGAACGACTCCTCGGTCTCGGGCAACAGCGCGCCGACCGTTTCCGCCAACATCACGGGAAACACCGCGGGCGCCACCGTCTCAGGCGGTATCACCGCAGCCTTCACCGCCACGGCGTCGGCCACCCTCGAGCAGTTCTCGTCGAACAACGGTCTCGGCGCGCAACTGCCTGCCGGGACGTACCGCGTGGACCTCATCTGCCGCACCGTGCTGTCGAGCACCTCCCTCGGGGAGTTCTCCGGCCGGATCGTCATCGGCTCGGGCGGCGCGGTCGTGTCGGCCACTCCGATCGTGCCGGTCGTGGCCGTCGACACCACAACTACCCTGACGGTCGCGGGCACGGCCGGCTGGGGTCAGCAGCTCGCCTTGAGCGCTTCCGTGACCGCCGGAGCGGGCACCCCGACCGGCACGGTCGACTTCAAGGACGGCGCCACCACCATCGCGTCCGCCCCGGTGAAGGCCAGCGGTGTCGCGTCCACCAGCTACGGCCTGCTCGGCCTCGGCGACCACTCCATCACTGCGGTCTACGTCCCGGCTGCGGGTGCGCTGTTCAACACCTCCACCTCGGCTGCCAGCACGGTCACCGTCTCGCTGCAGGCGCCGACGCTCATCGCCCCGGCCAAGCTCTCGGGCTCGGTCAAGGTCGGCGGCACCGTCGTGTGCCTTCCCGGCACCTGGTCGGGCGCCACGCAGTACACCTACGAGTTCCTGAAGAACGGAGTCGTCGCGCAGACCAGCACGACCGACGTCGACATCAAGGTGGCCCCCAGCGACCTCGGGAAGGCGCTCTCGTGCCGCGTGACCGGCGTGAACCCGATCGGCGACGGGTCGCCCAGCACTACCGCGGCCGTCAAGGTGGCCGCTGGCTCGGCCGCCGTCGCGACGAAGGCGCCGAGGATCCTCTACTCGGGCTCGGCGGCGAACGTCGGTGAGACGCTGAAGGCGTACAAGGGCGTCTGGTCACCGAGCGCCACCTACACCTACAACTACATCTGGAAGCGCGGCTCGACCGTCATCAAGCAGGGCTCGACCGCCACCAGCTACAAGGCCACCGCGACGGACAAGGGCAAGAAGCTCACGCTGACTGTCCAGGTCAAGCGCACCGGCTACACCACGGCCACCAAGACCAGCGCCGCGGTGACGGTCAAGTAGCTGTGACCGCTGATCTGCAGGACGTCGGGACCTCCCCCGCGGCACCGGCCGTGGGGGAGGCGCCCCTGTCCCCGTCTGACGGCGGCCGCCGGGCCCGCCGCGAGGCCGCGAGCAAGCGCTCGCGGTCGGTCCCTCGCGTGCCCAAGCTGTGGGTCCGCGACCAGGGCAAGGCCGCCAGGCCGCGGGGTCGTCGTCGCAAGCCGTCTCCGATCTGGCAGTACGTCATCTCGGTGCTGACTGGAGTCGCGCTCCTCTGCCTCGGCTTCGTCTTCCTGCTCGCGATCGGCAGCCCGTTCCAGGCCTCGCGGGATCAGCAGGTGCTGTACAGCGACTTCCGCAAGTCCCTCGCGGAAGGCACTGCCCCGGTAAGTGCGCTGACGTTCGAGGGCCTGCCCCTCGAGATCGGCGCCCCCGTCGCCATCCTCGGCCTGCCCACCTTCGGCAAGGAGTTCGTCGTCGTCTACGGGACGGCCTCGCCTCAGACGATGACTGGCCCCGGCCTGCGCCGCGACACAGTCTTCCCCGGGCAGGCCGGAGTCTCCATCATCCAGGGCAGGCAGTCGGCCTTCGGCGGGCCCTTCGGCAGCATCGGCCAGCTCACGCCCGGCACCGAGATCACGGTGACCACCGGGCAGGGCTTCTCGGTCTACTCCGTGACCGGCGTACGCCGGGCCAACGACCCGCAGCCGCCGCCGCTCGCGGCCGGCGCCGGGCGCCTCACGCTGATCAGCGCCGAGGGCACGCCGTACCTCGCCGAAAGCACAGTGCGCGTGGATGCCGCGCTGGTCAGCACAAGTGCAGACGGCACCACGATCGACAAGGCCGCCTTCCCGGCCGGCGTGCGCTCCGCTACCACGCTGACGCTGCCCGATGCCGAGCGCCCCATGCAGGGCGACACCGCGAACGCCTTCGCGCTCGTTCTCTGGGCGCAGCTGTTCCTCGTCGCCGTCATCTTCGTCACCTGGGCCCGCGAGCGATGGGGCCGCTGGCAGGCCTGGACCGTGGGAGCCCCCTTGCTGCTCGCGACGGGTTGGGCGGTGGCCAACCAGGTGACGGCCTTCCTCCCCAACCTCCTGTAGAGGCTCGCGCATGACCATCCCCGAGATCCCCGCCCAGGAAGAGGCACCGACCATGACGACCGACGCAACGGCCGCCCCGGTGGAGACGAACAGCTTCGTCCCCACGCTGTCGCCGTCGTCGGCACCTACATCGATCGAGGGAGGGACGCTGGACGCGCGCGAGGTCTCGGCGTGGTTCGGCACCCACCACGCGCTCGACCGCGTGTCGCTGCACATGAAGGCCGGCGAGGTCATGGCCCTCATCGGTCCGTCGGGCTGCGGCAAGTCGACGTTCCTGCGCAACCTCAACCGCATGCACGAGCTCATCCCCAACGCGACCATGTCGGGCCAGGTGCTGCTCGACGGCGACGACATCTACTCGCCCGACAAGCGCCTCACAGACGCGCGCCGCCACATCGGCATGGTCTTCCAGAAGCCGAACCCGTTCCCGGCGATGTCGATCTACGACAACGTCATCGCGGGCCTGCAGCTCACCGGCACCAAGGCCAGCCGCGACACCAAGGACGAGCTGGTCGAGAGCTGCCTGACCAAGGCCGGTCTCTGGAAGGAGGTCCGCGACCGCTTGCGCAACCCCGGTGGCGGACTCTCCGGCGGTCAGCAGCAACGCCTGTGCATCGCCCGCTCGTTGGCGATCAAACCCAAGGTGCTGCTCATGGACGAGCCCTGCTCGGCCTTGGACCCGACCTCGACGCGCCGCATCGAGGAAACGATCATCGAGCTCGTCAACGAGGTCACGATCGTCATCGTCACGCACAACATGCAGCAGGCGCAGCGCGTCTCCGACCAGTGCGCGTTCTTCCTTGCCGAGCAGGGAAAGCCCGGCGTGATCGTCGAGCACGGCCCGACCGAGGCCATTTTCGGCGAACCGCAGGACAAGCGCACCTACGACTACGTCAACGGCCGCTTCGGGTGAGGTCCTGCGGCCTCTGACGTCACGGGCCCGCGAGCGCTCAGCGCTCGCGGGCCCGCGGCGTCCGGTGAGCGGCCGCTCACCCCATGGTCTGCGACGGGGAGTCGGCGTCGCCGACGGCGAGGTCGCGGCCTGTAGGCTCAAGGGCGCCGGACGGGTCCTCCGACGAGAGCCCGTCCCGCGCAGCATCCGTCGCCCCGTCGCCGAGCCCAGCCGGATCTGCTGCGTCGTCTGCGTCGGGGTCCCTCCGCTCTGCGTGCTCGCTCGAGTCGGCCCCGCTCCGGTCGCTGCGCCGCTGCAGCGTGGATAGCACGGCGAGCCCGACCAGGAGGGCTAGGCCGATGAGCCCCAGGGCTGCGGCTGCCCATTCGATCGCGGTGCGGGACTTGGTCAGCGTGACCGTCGTCGACGTCGGCACCACGACGAGATAGTTCGCGCTGGCCCGGTACACGGCGTCGGCGCCGGTGACCTGCCATCCGGGGAAGGCGGAGACGCGCACGATGACCGGGGTGCCTGTGCGTTGGACGTCGAATGTGATGCTGGAGTTGCCGACCGCGATGTTCGACACTCCGGCAGCCTCCGTGGGCACCTTCGCAGGGAGAGCCGACAGGGACATCCGCGGCCAGGCCGGCAGACCGTCCTGCACCAGGGGGATGTCGGTGAACTGGTCGGTCGCGAAGTACTGGTCGGTGACCGGTTCCCACTGGGCGTTGCTCAGTGACGGCTCGAACACCGCGGGCAGGGACGTGAGGCTGGCGGCCCGCACGCCCTGGTCCACCTGCCAGACCTGCCACGGGCCGCCCCGGGCCACCAACGAGAGGCCCTTGGTCTTCGCGGCCTCCTCGGCGGGCTGGCCGCCATGGGTCAGGTAGTAGCGGATACCCATGGCGCGCATGCGGGAGACGCCGCCGTCGACGCTGAAGTCGAAGGTGAGCCGGCCCGGCAGCAGCAGCTCGGACGATTGCGAGACCAGCGTCTTGGTCATCTGCATGGCGGGTGCGGTCATGCTCGAGTCGACGAGCACGTTGTCAGCGGAGGTGACGCAGCCATCGGTCCAGATCGGTGCCTGCCAGAAGACCTGTGCGTCGCCGAGGAGCGGATCGGCGGCGGCGACGTCCCCGCTGTCCCACATGAGCGTGCCGCAGCCGTAGCGCTGGCCCACGCCGCGCAGCAGGTCCTGAACGGACTGCAGCTCGGCGTAGTCCTGCCTCGACCCGAACCCGGAGAAGGTCGTGCTGACCGCCCCGCTTGCCGTGGCGACGGAGAACTCCTGCCCGAGCACGGTAGCCGTCCCGGGCGTGGTGCGCGTGGGTGCGGTGGTGAGGCCCCACCACCCCCAGGTCGTGCCGATCACGGCGATGGATGTGATGAGCCAGATGCTGGGAGCCAGGCGCGGATCTGTGGGGCGCGTCCGGTCGCTGCGGATGCGGCGTACGACGCCTTGGGTGAGCCAGGCGAACCCCACCGCAGCCAGGGACCATCGACCGAGCTGCCAGAACGGCAGAGCCCTGATGCCGTTGAACGGGTCGCCCGTGCTGAACCTTAGGAACGCAGCGACGGCGACGACCGCGCCCATCGTGTACCCGATCAGGAGCCAGGACCGGCGGCGGACCGCCCAGACGAGCCCCATCGCCGCGAGGAGGCTGACCGCGACCTCCCATGGCGTCGAGGCAGGAAGCAGCCAGGTGAGGACGTCGCCCTGGCGTGGCGTCAGGTTCTGGGGCATCCAGTCGCGGTAGCTCGCGAACGGCAACCACCACGAGGCGGCGAGGAGCAGGGCTACCAGCGCCGACAGGGCGAAGGGCCGGCGCGCCTCACGGCGCGACCACACCTCGCGGCCGATCGCGACGGTCGCGATCCCGACGACCAGCCACACGCTGGGCAGCGGGTGGCTGACCGCCGTCAGCGCGGCCAGGGACGCGGTGACCCAGGGGCCTCGGCCGGTCGTGGCGAGCCGGTCGGCGGCCCCGAGGGCGAGAACGGCGAAGAGGAGGGACCACGAGAAGGAGTACTCGCCGTTGACGGCCGACAGGACATTGCCCCCGCAGGCTCCGCAGTCGGTGGTGAACAGGAAGGGAACCGTGCCGAGGGCCAGCATGACCGGCAGCGGGCGGGGGAGGCCGCTCCATGAGGCGGCACGCCATGCCGCCCAGGGGAGGAGGACCAGCGGGACGACGACGCCGAGCTTCACGGCGATCGAGAGCGGCACCACCAGCGACGCCATGCCGACGAGCCAGGTGGGGAGCCAGGGGTAGAGCTCGTTGACCGGGAAGCCGTTGAAGGCGACGTCCGACCAGGAGCCGGGGAGGAAGCTGAGCGGGTTCTGGCCGTCGAACCAGGCGATGACTGCGTGCCCGACGAGGTCGGTGCCGAGAGGCATGGAATCGGTCAGCACGAGATCCGGCCGGACGCCGGCGAGCACGACGCCGCACGCGGCCAGGACGAAGAGCAGGTCGGTGAGGCGCGTCGCCAAGCCCGGGGGATGCGGCGGTGCGGGGGTAGCGGCGTCCTCGTCCACGACGACCTCGGGATCGGGGTCGACGGTCAGGACGGAGGCGGCCGTGCCGGTGAGGTCAGCACGCGTCTCGGGCGCAGTCACGGGCGCACGCTAGGAGCCGGGGGTGACGCAAGGGTGACGAAAAGGTAGCGGCGGGGTGACCGACCATTAGTCACCCCGCCGCCTAGTGCCGTAAGGGTACCAGCAGTTCACGCGCTGTTCGCCCGCGATGCCCTGACGGCGACACTTCCGAGGAAACAGAGGACGGCTGCCTGGCCGGCCCGTGGAAGCCTCGGACGTCGTATCGGTAGACGAAGCGTCCGACCTGAACAGTTCCTTCCCTCGATCTCGGGACGCCGCCTCCGGCTGGACTAGGGATGCCGACTCGGACGCTCCGCCTCAGTTGATCGGAGCGGTGGCAGTGCGCCCATCGGACAACGACACCACAATCCGGGGCGAGGCCTCCGGGGCCACCGCGATGTCGCAGTCGAGCCACACGGCATTCCCTGGGGTGAGCTCGGCCTCGCAGCCCGGGCCGGTGCTGGCGTCCGATACCCACGCTGTGGCGCTTACGTCTGCTGCGGCAAGGAGTACGGCAGCGTGCAGGTGCCCGTCGATGACCGCAGCTTTGGTCGAGAACGACACGTCGCCGATGCCGACGGCGAGGTTCGCGCGAGTGCTGGGAGCTGGTGAGGAGTGCGGATGCCGTACCTGTGAGCCGGTGTCGGCCAGCGCGGACGAGGGGGAGAGCGGCGCGGAGGCGACAGCGACGAGGCCGAGCGCGATCGTAGGTGGCAGGGCCACGCGCAGCAGTGTCCGAGCCGCTGTCATCGCGACCGACGTGGTTTCTCGAGGCACGCTCTGGGGATCGACGCCGATGAAGCGTCGCCTTGAACCGATTAGCCTCAACGGGCTACGTGCGGCGCGAGGCGTCGCACCCTGGTGGCCCGAACCCGTCCTCGCCCCGGCCCCCGCGCACCAGCGCGGTGCAGGGGCGAGAGCTTCTCGGGGCTGGCGGAGGGCGGATGTCGCTGCCTTTGCGCGGGCGGCGGTAATGCCCCGTCAGAGACCGCGCGAACCGGAGTCGGCGACGGTTCCGTTCGTGCGCACGAAGAACCACGACCACCCGGTCGAGCGGAGCCGGAGGTCGAGCACGCCGTACGACCCGGCGATGCGCGTGACGGTGCGCGAGGTGCGCGCCTTGGCGAACGGCCGCAGCTCGGCCCCGCCGGTGCCGACGACGAAGGCCTGGACCTTGTGCCCGCTCGTGATCGGGATCGACATGCGCTCGTAGTCGTGGTCGTGGCCCCACAGCATGATCCGGACGTCGCGGTCGACCGCAGCGGTGGCCCACAGCGTCTGGAGGTCGCCGGCGTTGCCGTGCTGGCCGGTGGAGAACCGCGGCCGATGCCACGCCACGATGGTGGGCCGCCCGTTGTCGGCCTTCAGCGCCGCCTTCAGGAACGCCAGCTGCGTGCTGCTGCTCGGCTTCTCGCTGTCGAGACCGATGACGGTCCAGGCCCCGATGCGGTGCTTCCACCACGTCGTACCGGTGATGCCGAAGTAGTTCTTGAAGCCGGAGGCGCCCGACGTGAGGTACTCGTGGTTGCCGGGCACCGGCCACGTGATCGCTTTGAACACGCCGTACGACGGGTTGTAGTAGTTCGCGAAGTTGGACTTCGAACCGGCGTTGTACGCGAGGTCGCCGAGCGCCACGAGCCGTTGCGGCGAGCGCTTCTTCACCACGGCCGCCGTGCGCGACTGCGCGCCTCCGGCGCTCGCGATGTCGCCCACCGCCACGACGCGGTAGCCGGCGGTCGAGGCTGCGGCCGGCGCGACAGCTGTCGAGGTGGCCGCGCTCGACGGGGCGGCTCCGGCTGCGGCCGCAAGCAGCGCGGCGAGAGCGGCCGCCGCAGCGGCGAGATGCAGGCGCGGAGCGGTGAAGGTCACGGTCGTCTCCTCGGGTCCAGGGCGATCATCGCCCGAGGGGCGCGAGGGCTCCCAACCCGGGTCCGTATGCCGGACTCGGGGACGGCGGCGCGTCAGCGGCCGACGGATACAGCGGCCACCGGCTGGGGGCTCGAGGCGGGGACGGCGTCGGCGGGGTGGGTGACGACGGCGACGAGGCCGAGCGCGAGCAGCGGTGGAACGACGAGCCTGACGGTGTCCCTCGTGATCTTCATGACGCATCTCCTTGAACTGGCGTCAGATGCGTCATCGACCATCGTCAACCCCTGACCCGAGATCCGTCGCCCATACGGCGTAGGGGTATGGCGCCCGATGCACGTCGGACCGCCCGTGTCGCGGCGCAGGACGGGCGGCGCCTGGCGCGATCATGGCGGCGTGAGCCACGAATCGCTGGTCAGCAGGCGCGAACAGTACGAGCGGCGCTCCTCCATCGTCCTGTTCGCCGCCGGCATGCTCTTCCTGGCCGGCCTCGTGGAGGTCTACTCAGGCACCGGTGACACCGCGACCGGCCGGGTCCTCGTCGCCGTGGCATGGGTGGTGTTCGCGCTCGACCTCGTGATCCGGTTCCTGCTCGACGACGACCGGCGCGACTTCCTGCGCCGCCACTGGTTCGAGGTGCTGGCCGTCGCCATCCCGTTCTTCCGCATCGGCATGGTGCTGTATGTCTTCGTGCGCCTGGCAGCGCGTCGCGGCCGCCTGGCAGTCCGCATCCAGGTGTACGCCGCGTACCTCACCGTGCTCGTGGTCGTCTTCGGTGCCGTCCTGGTCCTCGGAGCCGAGCGCAACTACCCGGGCAGCAACATCCACACATACGGCGAGGCCGTGTGGTGGGCGCTGGTCACCATCACCACCGTCGGCTTCGGCGACTTCGTACCGGTGAGCCCCACCGGCCGCGTCATCGCCACGCTGATGCTGGTGAACGGCGTCGTCCTCATCTCCGTCCTCACCGCTCTCATCGCGGCCCGTTTCGTGCAGGACCCCGACGTCGACGAGAAGGCCGTGACCCTCGACGCGCTCGACGAGCGGCTGGCGCGCATCGAAGCGGCGCTCGCACGCCTCGACGCCGCGGGCGGCACCGATCCGGACGAACCGCCCGACCCGGGCGGCCCTGGGTCCTGAGGGCGCGCGTCTAGGGTCGGGGCATGAGCTTCACCGACACCGCCCGCGTCGTGCGCGCCTCAGCCCTGGCCGACTCCGAGCTCGAGGAGTCGCCGCTCGCGCCCGAGCAGGTCGTGTCGGGCGCGCCCGAGGTCCGCGCGCTCGCGCTGCACGACGCCGACGACCTGGCGATCGGCGTCTGGCAGCACTCCGTCGGCGTCAGCACCGACGTCGAGGCCGACGAGGTCTTCGTGGTGCTCTCCGGGCGCGCGAGCATCGAGGTCGACGGCGGCCCGGTCCTCGAGGTGGGTCCCGGGGACGTCGGGCTCCTGCCCGCCGGGGCTCGGACCCGCTGGACCATCCACGAGCCCCTCCGCAAGATCTACGTCGTACGCCCCTGACCTGCGGCGATACCCGCAGCAGCGCCGCCCGTCCGATGACCATGCGCCCGGTCGGGGGAACCTGCCTGAGGGCTCGCCCGGGGTGAATGACACGGGTGGGATTCGACCCGTAGAGTGGCGCTCGCGCCGGGCACCGACCGCCGCGAAGGACAGGACGCACGAGAGGGGATCGCCGCGATGGACGCCGCGCGCGCCGTAGGGGCCACGCAGAGCCACGAGGTTCTCTCCGACCGCGACCGCGAGATCCTCGAGTTCGAGCGCCAGTGGTGGAAGTACGCCGGCGCCAAGGAGCAGGCGATCCGCGAGCTCTTCGACATGAGCGCCACGCGCTACTACCAGGTGCTCAACACGCTGCTCGACAACCCGGCCGCCCTCGAGGCCGACCCGATGCTCGTCAAGCGCCTGCGCCGCATGCGCGCGTCCCGTCAGCGCGCCCGGTCCGCGCGTCGCCTCGGCATCGAGCTGTAGCTCCTTCGACGCCCCCGATCCCGGAGGCCGCGATGAACCCCCAGGACGACGGCTCCGGCGGCTCTGCTCCGCTCGAGCCGGTCCCCGCCGACCACGCCGACGTCCCGACCGGCCCCGAGGACGTCCTGCCCGCGCGTACGCCGGGTCGTCGCGCCAAGCCCGAGCCCGACCCCACGCCGTCCCCGCTCGGCCGCATCGTGCTCCCGATCGCCCTCCTGGTGGTGGCCGCGGTCGCGGTGTTCGCGGCCTGGAGCCAGCTGGGCTCGCGAGAGTCCGAGACGGCGAGCGGGCCGTCGTCCACGCCGTCCGCGAGCGCGTCGCCTGCGTCGTCGTCGCCGAGCGCGTCGGCGAAGCCCTCGACGAAGCCCTCGACGAAGCCGTCCGCCACGGCGTCGAGCTCGCCCACGCCGAAGCCGTCGACGTCGCCGTCCTCGAGCCCGTCCGCGATCGTCATCGACCGGTCGGTGCCGGTGACCGTCCTCAACGGCACGCGCCGCACCGGGCTGGCCGCCCGCGTGGCCACAGAGCTCAAGGCGAAGGGCTGGACGGTCGTGTCGATCGGCAACTGGCGCGGAACCGGCATCGACACCACGACGGTGTTCGTCGACGGCCGCGACGATGCTGCCGTCACGATGCGCCGCGACCTGCCCGCCGCGGACGCGACCGAGCAGCCGATCGGGGCGATGCGCACGAACCGCATCACCGTCGTGCTCATGGACGACTACCCGCGCAGCTGACGACTCACCCGAGCGACCGCCGCTGCTCGCGACGCAGCGGCCGCTCCGTGTAGCCGCCGTCGAGGAGCCCCGCGCGACGCTCGAACACGTTGCGGCTGAAGTGATCTCCGCATCGGGCGTACGACCAGGCCACGGCGATCAGGTAGAGCGGCAGGAACAGCAGCACGCAGCAGGCCCATTGCGATGCGTGCCGGCCCTCGTGCGCGAGGAGCTCGCGCGTGACGTGCGGCGTACGCAGGATCACGACATTGCCGACGGTCACGGCACCGGCCTTGGGGAACGTGCCCGTCGCCCCATGCGCGAGCACGAGGCCGTCGTCGCCGCGTTCGAGCCGCGCACCTTCGCGCTTGGCGAGGAGCAGGCCGAGTGCGGTGGAGAGGTTGAGCGCGTTGACGATCTGGCGCACGCGGTACGCCGTACGCATCGGGCTCAGGCCTGGTCGGCCAGCACGGCGAGGGAGGCCATCGGCGGCATCTCGACGCCCGCTACGGCGTGCTCGGCCACCGAGAAGCCCGTGGCGCCGCGGTCGAACTGCAGGAGCGACTCGCCGACCTGCGCGTCAGGGGAGAGGTCGCCGCGCCGGCGCAGGCGCGCGGTCGCCGTGCGCATGATCTCGGCGGCCATCACACCGAGGAACCGCTCCTCGTGGTGGCGGTGCACGCGCACGCCGAGGTCGACCTGGGCGACGGCGTCGAGGCCCAGCCGCTCGTACGTGTCGATGAGCAGGGCGATCTCGACGCCGTACCCGCAGGGGAACGCCAGCGACTCCAGGAGCTCGCGGCGCGCGGCGTACTCGCCGGCGAGGGGCTGCACGACGCCGGCGAGGTCGGGCCACAGCAGGTTGAGGAGCGGGCGTGCGACGAGCTCGGTCACGCGCCCGCCTCCAGCGGGCACGACGGTGGCGCCCTCGACGAGCGGCCGCTCGTACACGGCCTTCACCAGGTGCACGGAGTCGTCGGTGAGCAGCGGGCCGAGCAGGCCCGTGATGTACGACGGTGTGAACGACTGCAGGTCGGCGTCGACGAACACCACGATGTCGCCGGTGGTCACCGCGAGAGATCGCCACATCGCCTCGCCCTTGCCGCCGCTGCCGAGGTGCTCGGGGAGGATCTCGGCGCGCTGCACGACCCGCGCCCCTGCCGCTTGTGCGATCTCGGCGGTGCGGTCGCGCGAGCCGCCGTCGATCACGACGAGCTCGTCGACGAGCCGGCGGTGCTCGGGGGCGGCCGCCCCGAACGAGCGGTGCACGATGTCGACGATGCGGCCGACCGTGGGCTCCTCGTCGAGCGCGGGCAGGACGACGCTGACGGTGGTCGGGCCCTTCACCGTGGTCAGCAGGTCGAGCGGCCAGTCCGACGCCGTGCTCGTGCGGCGTCCGAACCAGTCGGCGACGTCGTGGTGCACGGCTCTCCTCCCACTCACCGGTATCTCACGATCCGGACCCCCGTCGTCCCGAGGATCGGGACTCCCGTACAGTCTTGCGCACGGACTGAACGCTGGCCTCCGGGCTCGGTGTTCCCCGCGTCGAGGCCCTCGCGCCCGGCACAACAGAACATCGCTCATCCAGAGGGGCAGAGGGATACGGCCCGATGAAGCCCCGGCAACCAACCGGACAACCTCCGAGCGACTGATCAGTCGCGCGAGGCCGACCGGAGAAGGTGCCAACTCCGTCCCGGCGGCCGCACGGCCGACCCGGGGAAGATGAGGAGAGAGGCCTCGCCATGTCCACGTCGTTCGTCCCCGCGTCCGGGCTCCCTGCAGCCGACGCCCCGCCCGCGACCCCCGACTTCGGGCCCGCGTCGCAGCTCACGTGTCGCGAGTGCGGCGCCTCCTACGCGCTGGGTGCGGCGTACGCCTGCATCGAGTGCTTCGGCCCGCTCGAGGTCGGCTACGACTTCGGCACCGTCACGCGGGAGAGCATCGAGGCCGGGCCGCAGAGCATCTGGCGCTACGCCGGCCTGCTCCCCGTTGCGCGGTACGCGGGCGACGAGCCGAACCTCAACCCGGGCATGACCCGGCTCGTGCGCGCCGACAACCTCGCCCGTGCGCTCGGCATGACCGGAACGTTGTGGGTGAAGGACGACAGCGGCAACCCGACCCACTCGTTCAAGGACCGCGTCGTCGCGGTGGCCCAGAGCGCCGCGCGCCGCCTCGGGCTCGGGACGATCGCGTGCGCCTCGACCGGCAACCTCGCCGGCGCGGTCGCCGCGGCCGCGGCGCGCGGCGGGCAGAAGTCCGTCGTCGTCATCCCCTCGGACCTCGAGGACGGCAAGGTCGTCACGGCCGCGACGTACGGCGGCACGCTGCTTGCGGTGAAGGGGTCGTACGACGACGTCAACCGCCTGTGCTCCGAGCTCATCGGCGACCCGCTCACCGCCGACTGGGGCTTCGTCAACGTGAACCTGCGGCCGTACTACGCCGAGGGCTCCAAGACCGTGGGCTACGAGATCGCCGAGCAGCTCGGCTGGCGCCTGCCGCAGCAGGTCATCTCACCGATCGCGTCGGGCTCGCTGCTCACCAAGGTCGACAAGGCGTTCCGCGAGTTCGTGCAGCTCGGCCTGGTGGAGGACACGGCCTACAAGGTCTTCGGCGCGCAGGCCACGGGCTGCTCGCCGGTGTCGGTGGCCTTCCGCGAGGGCCACGACGTCGTACGTCCGCAGCGGCCGAACACCATCGCGAAGTCGCTCGCGATCGGTAACCCGGCCGACGGCCCGTACGCGCTGGACGCCGTACGCCGCACCGGTGGCGCGATCGGCGACGTCTCCGACGAGGAGGTGACCGAGGGCATCCGCCTGCTGGCCGAGACCGAGGGCATCTTCGCCGAGACCGCGGGCGGCGTGACCGTCGCGGTGCTTCGCCAGCTGCTCGCCACGGGGGCTGCCGACCCGGCCGCGGAGACCGTGCTGCTCAACACCGGCGACGGCCTCAAGACCCTCGACGCCGTGCTCGGCCACGTCGGCCCCACCGCCGTCATCGACGCCGACGTCGACGAGGTCACCCGCGTCCTCACCACCCCCTGACCCCCGACCTGATCCGAGTTACTGCCCAAATGCTCGTTGAGCGGCGCGGTTCAGCGAGCATTTGGGCAGTAACTCGAGGCTCCTAGAGAGAAGGCAGTGCCATGAGCGTGTCGGTCCGGATCCCGACGATCCTGCGCACGTACACCGACGGCGCGAACGAGGTGACCGTCGAGCCGGCCGAGGACACTCTCGCCTCCGTGCTCGAGGCGCTCGAGGCGGCCGCTCCCGGCATCAAGGCGCGCGTGCTCGACGAGGACGGCGCGCTTCGCCGGTTCGTCAACGTGTACGCCGATGACGAGGACGTGCGGTTCGTCGGAGGCCTCGACACCCCCACGCCCGCCGGCACCAAGGTCTCGATCATCCCCGCCGTCGCCGGCGGCTGAGCTCCCGCTGCAGACAGGACGGCACCGGGCGCTGACGCGCTCGGTGCCGTCGGGCGATCCGGGGCCCCTCGTGGCCGAGGGCTGGGTACCCGTTCCCGTGGGGACGTGTGGCGACCTACTCGGGGATCGGGTCGTACTCCGGGTCGACGTAGTGCAGAGCCGCCTCCTCGGCGGTGAGGTCGTCGTCCTCGCCCGAGTCGTGGGCGGTGACGTCGTCGTGCTCGCTGTCGAGGGCCTCGAAGTCCTCGGTGAGGCGGCCGACGATGACCTCACGGTGGCCCTCGCGATGGGGGGCGAACGCCGCGGCCGGGTCGTCCGAGCCGTACTCCTCGACCAGGTCGGCCTCGAGCGCGTCGGCGACCTCGTCGCCGGCCTGGCCGCGCCCGGGGTACGCAGGACCGTCGTACGCCTCGTCCTCGGTGCCGTGGCCGAGGCCCGTGTACTCGCGCTCGTTGGTGCTCATGGCGTCATTCTGTCCCTCCCCGGGGCCGGACGCGCGGCTGATGGCGACGCCGTCCGGGGGTACCTGGCCGCCTCGTTTCCTCGGCCTCGCGGCTTGCACTCGGACCCCGAGAGTGCCAACAATGGCGTTAGCACTCGACTGACCCGAGTGACAGCGACGCTGTCGCGCACGGGTCGGGCGGGTGGTACGCGAGACCTCCGTGGGTGAGGTCGGGCCGGAGCGGCGCCACCGCCGATCCGGGCCGTCCGTCCGTCGCGGGCACCGACGAGGTCGTCCAACCAGAAGCGAAAGGGATCGGCAGCCACATGGCGAAGATCATTGCGTTCGACGAGACCGCCCGTCGCGCGCTCGAGCGGGGTATGAACACCCTCGCCGACGCGGTGAAGGTGACCCTCGGCCCCAAGGGCCGCAACGTCGTCCTGGAGAAGAAGTGGGGCGCCCCCACGATCACCAACGACGGTGTCTCCATCGCCAAGGAGATCGAGCTCGACGACCCGTACGAGAAGATCGGTGCTGAGCTCGTCAAGGAGGTCGCGAAGAAGACCGACGACGTCGCTGGCGACGGCACGACGACCGCGACCGTTCTCGCCCAGGCGCTCGTGCGCGAGGGCCTGCGCAACGTGGCCGCGGGTGCGAACCCGATGGCGCTCAAGCGCGGCATCGAGAAGGCCGTCGAGGCCGTGAGCGAGCAGCTGCTCGCGATGGCCAAGGAGGTCGAGACCAAGGAGCAGATCGCCGCCACCGCGTCGATCTCCGCCGCCGACACCCAGATCGGCGAGATCATCGCCGAGGCGATGGACAAGGTCGGCAAGGAAGGCGTCATCACCGTCGAGGAGAGCAACACCTTCGGCCTCGAGCTCGAGCTCACCGAGGGCATGCGCTTCGACAAGGGCTACATCTCGGGCTACTTCGTGACCGACGCCGAGCGCATGGAGGCCGTGCACGAGGACGCCTACGTCCTCATCGCCAACTCCAAGATCTCGGGCGTCAAGGACCTCCTCCCGATCCTCGAGAAGGTCATGCAGTCGGGCAAGCCGCTCGTCATCATCGCCGAGGACGTCGAGGGCGAGGCCCTGTCCACGCTCGTCGTGAACAAGATCCGCGGCACCTTCCGCTCGGTCGCCGTCAAGGCCCCGGGCTTCGGCGACCGCCGCAAGGCCATGCTCCAGGACATCGCGATCCTGACCGGCGGCCAGGTCATCTCCGAGGAGGTCGGCCTCAAGCTCGACACCGTCGGCCTCGAGCTGCTCGGCCGCGCGCGCAAGGTCGTCATCACCAAGGACGAGACCACCATCGTCGAGGGCGCGGGCGACCCGGAGCAGATCGCGGGCCGCGTGAACCAGATCCGCGCCGAGATCGAGAAGTCCGACTCCGACTACGACCGCGAGAAGCTCCAGGAGCGCCTCGCCAAGCTCGCCGGCGGCGTGGCCGTCATCAAGGCGGGCGCGGCCACCGAGGTCGAGCTCAAGGAGCGCAAGCACCGCATCGAGGACGCCGTCC
>JBFWNE010000044.1:0-16877 GCA_050251215.1 Candidatus Nanopelagicales bacterium | reverse complement strand
TCGCGTCCTCGGCGCGGCGGGCCGCGGCCTGCGGGTCGAGGATCTCCTTGAGGACCGCCGCGGCCTCGGCCACCTCGGCGACCGAGCGCTGCTCGGCGATCGGCAGCAGGTAGTCCTCGCAGAAGGTGCGCCACTGCACGCGGTCCTGGTCGGTCTTGTCCGCGATCGCGGCCTCCGAGCCGCGGATCAGCGCGGACGCGGCGTCGGGGGTGATGCGGCCGGCGACCTGGGCGACGCGGGTGGCGGCGTAGGAGCGGGCCTTGCGCGCCTCGGACACGATCGCCGCAGCCTTGCCCGCCGCCATGCCCGCCCGCTGGGTGAGGAACGCGGTGGTCGACCCGAACCCCTGCGCCGCCAGCACCCCCGAGGCGTCGAGCCGGTCCACCCCCGCCGACACGAGCGACGCGGCGCGGTCGCGGACCTCGACCAGGGCCAGGGTCAGGTCGGGGAGGCCGGCGAGGTGCACGTCGGCGACCGCGCCCGAGCCGGCCAGGTCGCAGGCCTGCACCAGCAGACCCCGCGCCCCCTCGACCAGGCGCGCGAGCTCCACCGCCTGATCGATCGTGGTGGCCTGCGACATGGGTAAATCGTACACCTGTACGCACCACAGCGCAAGCCCCGGAACCGGGAAATGTGAACAACCGCAAGCGAACTCGGCCGCTGCACCCCAAGGCTCACTGCACGCTGACTGCTCCCCGCGGACCGGGGAAGGACCCCGAGGTCGGAGGTCGGAACGCGCTGCATGCGACGCGATCGGACCCCGAGCGGCATCGGCTACTCGACCGGGGGAGGCACCGGGCCCGGGCGGGTCCAGCCGCCGGGGAAGCCCTCGAGGAGCGCTGCCCGCAGTACGCGGTGCTCCTCGGGGCTGATGACCCCGGTGGTGAGGGCCTTGTCGAGGTCGGTGAGGCGGTCCTGCAACGACCGGCCGGACTCGTCCACGGGCGGTACGGCGGCCACATGCACCTCGGGCTCCGCGCCGAAGCTGGGCTCCAGCACGGCGGCGGCCGCGAGGGTGGCCGAGATGTCGTCGGTCTCGGCGAGGCTGCGGTACGCCTTCGAGCGCTTGCGTCGCTGCACGACCTCCTCGCCGACGCGCTGCGAGCTCGCCCGCCAGAGCCACCAGCCGACTCCGACCGACAGGGCGAGCAGCACCAGGCCGGTCAGCCACCCCGGCGCCCCGGCATCGTCGGTGGGCACGGTGGTGACGCCGCTGGCGAGAAGGATGTCCGCGGTCATGGCTCCCTCATCCGTGGTGGTCCGAAGGCTACGCCGTACAGCCCGGCAGGATGGGGTCCGCGGGAACCGGAGGATCGGCGAGGGCGTCCGACCGCACACGAGGAGGGGAGCACGACGTGCGCGCACGGATCGCAGCCGCGGCAGGTCTAGCCGCGTTGGCTCTCGGGGGATGCGGCAGCGCGGCCGGCGGTACGTCGGACACGGGCACCCCGGCGGAGACGGCCGACTGCGGCAAGGTCTCGCTCGGCCAGGGCGAGTCGACCATCCCCGCCGCGCCCCTCCAGTGCCTCGCCGACGCGTCCGCGGCCGGGAGTCCGGCGACACTCGCGGTCCTGGCCCTGACCGTGGAGGGCGACGTGATCACCACGACCTACACCGTGGTCGACACCCGCCGGGTGCGGATGATCGTCGATTCGACGCAGGACGCGTTCGCGGGGGACGGCGCCGGCATCACGCAGCAGACCTGCGACCTCGGCACGGACGGCGGGCAGATCACGGTGACCAACTGCACCGACCCCGAGCCGTTCTAGAACTGCTGACAGACCACGCTCGACACGCGCACCGTGGTGCCGCCGCGGGCGGAGATGACCGCCTGCAGGGTCGCCGGCTTGCCCACCTTCACGTTCTTGGCCGCGACGACGTCGCTGCCGAGTCGGTTTCCGGTAGCGCTCGCGAAGAGCACGAGCGCCGAGAGCCTCTTGCAGGTCGACCGAGCTGCGATCTGCACCGTGCGGCAGCTCCCGCCCGTGGCGCAGGCCTTGCCGAGCTTGAAGCCGCCGACCTCGCCGACCGCGGTGAAGCCGCGGGGCAGGTCGCCCTTGGGCGCCGCCGACTGCACGGCGGCCGCCACCACCTCGGGACGCGCCTGCGGCTTGTCGTCCGGTCCGAAGATCCGCCACGCGGTCAGGCCGATCGCGCCGAGCACGACGATCACGGCCAGCGCGATGAGCCAGCCCTTGCCGGGACCCGACGGCTGGACGACCGTGCTGTGCTCGAGGCCGGCCATCGCGCCACGCGTCGGAGCGCCCACCCCGCCGAAGCGCGAGCCCCCGGCAGCGGGGACGGCGGCGGGCTCAGGCGTGTGGTGCAGGTACGACGTGCCGCTCGCCGACGCTGCTGGGGCGGACGAGCCGCCGGCGTACGCCATCTGCGGAGCGAAGGTCTGTTCGGTGAGGAACGAGGCCGGCACGAACGTCTGCTCGGTGACGGGCACGTCCGGGGCTCGGTCCTCGGCGGGCAGGTCCGGCCTGGTCTCCGCCACGCTCGTCCGGACGGGATCGGGGGCCCCAGGGCGCAACGGCTCGGCGGGACCAGCGGCGGCGACGGGCTCGGCGACGGGCTCGGCAGCGGCAGGCTCGGGCAGCGGCGCGACGTGCTGGGTCCAGGCAGCGCCGTCCCACCACCGCGTCTGCCCGGTGCCGTCGTCGTACCACCCTGGGCCGGGCACCTGCACCTCCACGTCCGTGCGCCCCCCGTCTCGTGGCACGCCGGCGGCCTGCCCTCTTCAGGGACGTCGGCACCCGCGGGCGGGGGCTTGAGGCATGCCGTGACACGGGAGGGTGACGACGGAGAGTAACGGCGGACCCGCGGGCCCGGGTTCAGGCGGGGTCGGCGACGATCAGGCGCAGCGAGCGGCCGGTCAGCCGGCCGAGGGGAACGGCCACGCTGCGCTCGGCGTCGACCCGCCCGACGGTCTCGCCCGTGGTCATATCGATGACCCGGGCGCCTTCGAACAGGCTCGCCGAGGTGACCGTCGTGACGACGTCCTCGCGCCCGAAGTTGAGCACCGTCATCTGCCGGTCGGGCGTGCCCTCGAGCGTGTGGACCATGACGAGCACGCCGGGGTGGTCCACGGCGGGGACGTCGAGCTGCTCTCCAGTGGCGAGCCCGTTGTCGGCGCGCACGTGCAGCACGTCGGCGAGCCGCGAGGCGAACGACCGGTCGTCCTCGAGCTGCTCGGGCAGCGTCCCGTAGAGCGACCGGCCCTTGGGCAACCCGGCGCTCGACGTCGCGACGTCGGGGTCGAAGCCCATGAGGTCGTACGCCGAGCGGTGGATCCAGCGCGTGTCGCCGTCCTCGAGCAGCTCCGCCACCGCCTCGCGCGGCAGCGTGAGCGCGCCGACGAGGTCCCAGCCCGACAGGCAGAACACGCCCGGCTGCCACGCGTTGAACATCGCGAGCAGCAGGTGCGCGGAGACGACGTCGGCGAGCTGCTCCTGCGTCATCCGCTTGAGGTCGACGATGCCGAGCGACGCGGTCACGACGGTGGCCGTGGTCGAGGCGATGCCGTTGGTCGTGAACAGCGCGTTGTACGGCCCGGCGTCGCCCGTCAGGTGCTTCACGAGGTCGGCGCGGATCTCCGCGGCCAGCTGCTCGCCGGACAGGTCGCGGCCGCGGAACACGAACCGGTCGTGCCGGTGGCCCGACTCGAAGTGCACGAGCTCGTAGGTGAGCTCGTCGTGGTTCTGCAGGGCGTGCACGAGCTGCACGGGCTGCACGCCGATGCGCAACGATGCGTTGAGCGTGAGGCGCAGGAACTCGGTGTCGCCGGTAGCGAGCGCGTGGTGGTACGCCGGGCGGTTCACGAAGTCGTACGACAGGTCCGCCCCGCGCAGCGAGTTGGCCTTGATGTCGTTGATCGTGAGGTTGAGCTCCTGGAACGTGAAGCCGCCCATGCTGCGCACGGATGCCGCGATCATGTGGTTCGCGGCCTCGGACAGCGGGTGGTTCTCCGACCAGGCGGGGTTGCCCGGGCTCGTCTTCTCCAGGCCGAGGAACCCGTTGGCGTCGAGGCGCAGACCGCCGGCGCCGAGATCGCCGAGCGAGTGCAGGGCGTCGCCCACCACGAGCCGCGCGGCGCCGAACGTGGGATCGAGCCAGTTGAGCGAGGGCTGGCCCTCCTTGAAGTAGTGCAGGTAGACCCACCGCCGCTGCACGCCGTCGACCCCGAGCACGGGGCCGGTCGCGCTCCAGTTGGTCTCCTTGATGCCCGGCGCGGCGAAGATGACGCGCTGCATCTGGCCGACGATGTAGCCCAGGGCCTCGAGCTCGGCCTCGGTCTCGGTGTCGATGTTCTCCGAGTCCTGGCCGTCCGGGATCGGGGGCAGCAGGTCCCAGTGCTCCGGAGCGATCTCCACCATGTGGTAGATGCCGGGGTAGTCGCCGTACCGCATCGTGGCGAGGCGGAAGTCGGCGCCCTTGCCCGTGTGGCCCGGTACGACGTCGTCGATCACGGTCGCGCCGTGCTCAGCCGCGGTGTCGACCATCGCGCGGAACTCCTCCGCGCTGCCGAAGACGGGGTCGATGCGCGTGGAGATGCGGTCGAAGCTGCCGTCGGTGCTCGGCGTCTGCGCCCAGCCGGTGAGGCCGCCGGACGACTTCACCGGGCCGGTGTGCACGGCGGTGATGCCGATGCGCTCGAACGCCGTCCAGAGCTCGGGGTCGCCGAGGGTCGCGAGGAACGACCGGCCGGGCCGCCCGATGAGGGAGGCCGGGTAGGCGCTGAACCACGTGGATGCGGCGTTGATCGCCGAGCGCGGGTCGGGCAGCGCATACGGGTTGCGCCACTTGGAGCCCGTGCCGGAGAACTGCCGGGCGAGCTCGGTGGCGTCGCGCAGCATGGACTGGTCGACGAGCCAGGCGACGTACACGGGGTCGGCGGCGGTGGGGTCGCCCTGACCGGGCGAGGTGGTCGTGTGGACCAGGCGCCCGCGCGGCTTGTAGCGCGTCAGGCGGACCGGGCGCTGCGGGGGCTCGTGAGCCCCGGCCGCGGTGTGCTCGGTGCTCATCCAGCCGCTACCGGGCGCGTCGCTGGAGGCGCTCGACGTCGAGGAGCACGACCGAGCGCGATTCCAGGCGCAGCCAGCCGCGCGAGGCGAAGTCGGCGAGGGCCTTGTTGACCGTCTCGCGCGAGGCGCCGACGAGCTGGGCGAGCTCCTCCTGCGTCATGTCGTGCGTGACGTGCAGGCCGTCGGGCATGGACTGGCCGAACCGCTCGCCGAGGTCGAGCAGCGCCTTGGCGACACGGCCCGGGACGTCGGAGAACACGAGGTCCGAGAGCGCCTCGTTGGTGCGGCGCAGGCGCTGGGCGAGCGCGCGCAGGAGGGCCTCGGCCACCTCGGGGCGGCCGGTGAGCCACGGGCGCAGCGCCGCGTGGCCGAGGCCGAGGACCGTGGCGTCGGTCAGGGCCGTGGCCGTCGCCGTACGCGGGCCGGGGTCGAACAGCGACAGCTCGCCGAACATCTCGCCTTCGCCCATGACGGCCAGCAGCGTTTCGCGGCCGTCGGGCGCGGCGTGGCCGAGCTTGATCTTGCCGTCGGTGACGACGTACAGGCGGTCGCCGGGGTCGCCCTCGGAGAACAGGACGTCGCCCTTGAGCATGCGGCGCTCGTCCATGGAGGCCTTCAACGCAGCGGCCGCCTCGACGTCGAGTGCGGCGAACAGCGGCGCGCTCATGAGCACGTCGTCCACGCGGGGCCTCCTAGCAGCTCCGGGTCGGGGGAGCCCGGGATCCGTCCCCGTCGGCAGGCGCACCGACGGCGTGCACAGTCTGTCGCATCCGAGGCTCCGTGCCGACAGGGACTCGCCTCTTCCTTGCGGGCGTGTTCGTACGCCGCCGCCCGCAGCCGGGGGTACGGCGGTGCCTCAGGACAGGACCGTGCGTCCGAGCGGGTCGCCGGGCAGGGTCTGCAGGGCCAGCAGGGGCTGCTCGCGGTACCGCGCGATGAGCTCGCGGGTGATGGCCTCGGCGCGGGCCGACACCTCGTCGCGGTACGTGTCGAGGGCCGCGAGCCCGGCCTCCAGCTCCGCGACGAGGCGTGCCACGGCGAGCTCGTCGGACGCGTCGACCTGCCGGCTCCACAGGGCGGCCAGGTCCGGGAGCGGCGCGAGGTGCTGCACCTCGGGGACGTCGAGCTGGTCGAGCCGCTCGAGTGCGTGGTCGGCCTCGTGCAGCACGCCGGTGAGGTCGGCGACCGGCTCGCGGTCGGACGTGCCGCCGCGCACCGAGTCCAGCCGAGCGCCGATGATGCGGCGCCAGTACGCGATGCGGGTCTCTTCGTCGCCGAGGGTGCCGCGCAGCTCGCGGAGCTGGTCGAGCCCGAAGTGGTCGTAGGCGTGATCGCGCTCGGGCGGCGGGATGGCGGCGCGGGCCGCCTTGCGCGCGGCGCGGCGGGCCTTGGCGTCCTCTGCCCGGATCAGGGCGGCATCGGCCGTGCCGACGGTGCCTGCCTCGTTGCTCATGTCTGCCTCGTACCCCCGTGTCGGGAACGCGCGGATCCCTCCCCGGGGAGGACGCTACGCCGAACGGGGGCCCGTTGCGCTACTGCCGTGCCGTTCCTCGGACACGTTGAGTGGCCGTTGTGCCGTGGTCACGCTCCCATCACGGGAGGCGCAGGGTCCGGTGCTCGCGGCGGGGTCGGTCGGAGCGGCCACGTACCCTGGTCGGACCATGTCCGCCACGCCCGCTGCCGCCGACCCGTCCGCGGCGACCCCCACGGGCGAGAGCCGGACGGCGCTCGTGCGCCGCGCCCGGCGGATCGACCGCGTGCTCGCCGACACCTATCCGGACGCCCACTGCGAGCTCGACTTCACCACGCCTCTCGAGCTGCTGGTGGCCACGATCCTGTCGGCGCAGTCGACCGACCGGCGGGTCAACGGTGTCACCCCGACGCTGTTCGCCCGGTTCCCGGACGCCGCGGCGTACGCCTCGGCCGACCGCGACGAGCTCGAGGAGCTCATCCGCCCCACCGGCTTCTTCCGGGCCAAGACGTCCTCGCTCATCGGGCTCGGCCAGGCGCTGTGCGAGCGGTACGACGGCGAGGTGCCCGGCCGGCTCAAGGACCTCGTCACGTTGCCGGGCGTGGGCCGCAAGACCGCGAACGTCGTGCTCGGCAACGCGTTCGGCGTCCCGGGGATCACGGTCGACACGCACCTCGGGCGCCTGGCCCGCCGCTTCGGGTGGACGCTCGAGACCGACCCCGACAAGGTCGAGGCCGAGATCGCCACGCTCATCCCGCGCCGCGACTGGACCATGATGAGCCACCGCGTGATCTTCCACGGCCGCCGCTGCTGCCACGCCCGCAAGCCCGCGTGCGGCGCGTGCCCCCTCGCGCGCATGTGCCCGTCGTACGGCGAAGGCCCCACCGACCCGGACATCGCGGCGAAGCTCCTCACGACCGAGGGGCGCGCATGAGGCCGTCGCGCGCGCTGCTGGCGGTCTGCGCCGGTGCGCTGGTCCTCGCCGGCTGCAGCTCGCCGTCGGACGCCGGGGGCAGGGTCACGCCGTCGTCCGGTGCGACCGGTCCGACGGTCACGGGTCCGCCGCCCTCCGCCCCGGCCGACCTGGTGGCCGCCGCCGACCTCGTGGACTGCCCCGCCACGGACCCGGACGCGCCCGCGCGCGACGGCGGTCTGCCCGACCTCACGCTGCCCTGCCTGGGCGAAGGGCCCGCGGTCCGGCTCGCGGGTCTGCGCGGGCAGCCCACGGTGATCAACCTGTGGGCCTCCTGGTGCGTCCCCTGCCGCAACGAGATGCCGCTCTTCGGGGATCTGGCTGCGACCGGCACGGTCCGCGTGCTGGGCATCTCGGTCCAGGACGACCCCGGCCCGTCCCTGTCGCTGCTCAGCGCCGTCGACGTCCACTACGCGTCGGCGCAGGACTACGACGGCAGCACCAAGGCGGCGCTGCGCTGGGTCGGCCTCCCCATGACGCTCTTCGTCGACGCCGACGGCGTGATCACCCACGTCGAGCGCGGCCAGATCACCTCGGCGGAGCAGCTCGACGCGATGGTGTCGGAGTCTCTCGGCGTGCAGGTGGCGTCGTGACCGCGGCGCTCCCGGAGTGGCTGCTGCCGGTCGTCGAGGCGGCGGCCTCGATCAGCGGGGAGCAGCTCTCGCGCTTCCTGCCGCCGCCGGAGGGCGGGCGGCAGTCGGCGGTGCTGGTGCTGTTCGGCGAGGGCGACGACGGCCCCGACCTGCTGCTCATCCAGCGGTCCGCCACCATGACCAGCCATGCCGGTCAGCCGGCGTTCCCCGGCGGCGCGGTCGACGACACCGATTCCGACGTCGTGGCCGCCGCGCTGCGCGAGGCGCAGGAGGAGACGGGGCTCGACCCGTCGGGCGTCGAGGTGTTCGCGACGCTGCCCGAGCTGTTCCTGCCGCCGAGCGGGTTCGTCGTCACCCCCGTGCTCGGGTGGTGGCGGGAGCCGTCCCCCGTGGCCGTGGTCGACCCGGGCGAGGTGGAGCGGGTCGTGCGCGTGCCGCTGTCCGAGCTGCTCGACCCCGCCAACCGCTACAGCGTGCGGCACCCATCGGGCTTCGTCGGCCCGGCGTTCGACGTACGCGGGCTGGTCGTCTGGGGGTTCACCGCCGGACTGCTCTCGCGGCTCTTCGCGCTGGTCGGCTGGGAGAAGCCGTGGCGCGAGGACGACGTGCGCGACCTGGGGCACTGGTGAACGTCCTCGATTGGTTCCTCCTCGGCATGCTGGTGTTCGCCGCGATCTCGGGCTGGCGCCAGGGGCTCGTGTCGGGCGTGCTGTCGTTCGCGGGCTTCATCGCGGGCGCGGTGGTCGGCGCCCTGATCGCCCCGAAGGTGATCGGCGGCGTCGACGGGATCCTCAGCTTCGTCCTGGCGATGGGCATCGTGATCGTCGGTGCCGGCGTGGGGAACTGGCTCGCCAGTCTCGTCGGCACGTGGGTGCGCGAGCGCGTGACGTGGTCGCCGGCGCGGCTCGTCGACTCGGTCGGCGGTGCGATCTTCGGCCTGCTGTCGGTCGCGCTGATCCTGTGGATGGTGGGATCTGCGGCCCTCGGCGTACCCCTCGGGCCGGTGTCGAACCAGGTGCGCGGCTCGACCGTGCTCGGGCAGATCGACGCCGCGATCCCGGAATCGGCCCGCGAGGTGATCGACGAGCTGCGCAGCGCCCTGGACTCCTCCGGCCTGCCCGAGGCGTTCGCCGGCTTCACGCTGCCGCCGATCATCCCGGTCGACGAGCCCGACCTGCGGGTGGCCGTGAGCCCCGAGGTGCGCGCGAGCTTCTCGTCGCTGGTCAAGGTGCAGGGCATCGCGGAGGCGTGCTCCTCGGTCGTCGACGGGTCGGGCTTCGTGTACGCGCCGAACCACGTGATGACCAACGCGCACGTGGTCGCGGGCATGCAGGACCCGTTCGTGCAGATCCGCGGCACAGGCCAGGCGTACAAGGCCCGCGTGGTCTACCTCGACACCTCCGTCGACGTCGCGGTGCTCTATGTGCCGGGTCTGGATGCGCCGACCCTCGACTTCGCCCCGCGCGAGGCCAAGCGCGGCGACGACGCCGTGGTCGCCGGCTTCCCCGGCGGCGGGCGGCTGACCGCCACCGCCGCGCGCGTGCGCGGCATCATCACCGCGCGGGGCACCGACATCTACGACAGCGGCAACGTCGTGCGCGAGGTCTACGCCGTCCGCGGCGAGGTCGTGCCGGGCAACAGCGGCGGCCCGCTGCTCTCGCCGACCGGCCAGGTGTACGGCGTCGTCTTCGCCGCCGCGGTCGGCGACCCGACGACCGGCTACGCCCTCACCGCCGCGCAGGTCGCGACCGCCGCCAAGGCCGGCGCCCAGGCCACCAAGCCCGTCTTCACCGGGTCCTGCGCCCGCGGCTGATCACCCGACGTCCCGCGCGAACGCCCTCGATCTGGATGCCAGAAGTCGCTCCATACAGCGAGAAGCTCCATCCAGATCGGACGCTACTCGGAGACGACGGGGTGGAAGGACGCGGACATCGAGGACATGTCGATCTTGGACATGAACTCCTGAGCGACCGGGCTGGTGTCCCTCGCTGCGCCACCTGTGGCGTGGTCCAGGTCGGCATAACGCAGGACGAGCACCCAGTCGCCGTCCTGGCTGCGGGTGGCCTCCCTCCGCTCCAGCCCGGGCAGGGTCGGGGCGACCTCGCGCTGGAAGCGCTCGTTGATGGCCAGCATCTCCTCGTCGGCGACCTCGGGCTTGGCGCGGAATCGGACGATCTGCAGGACTGCCATGGTGGCTCCTCGGGTAGACATTTCAGATTCGAAGGACACTCTGGGGCAAGATCCTTCGAATTGCAAGGGTGACTAGGCTCGAGCCATGACGGACGACGTGCGGTGGCTCGACGAGCAGGAGATGGCCGCGTGGGCGCCGTTCGTGGTCTCCACGCTGCACCTGCACGCCCAGCTCGAACGCGACCTCAAGCGCGCGTTCGACGTGACCCTGCTCGACCACGGCATCCTGCTCATGCTCCGCAACACGCCCGGCGGGCTCACGATGGGGCATCTCGCCGGTCAGTTCGGCACCGAGGCCAGCGTCATCACGTACCGCGTCAATCGGCTCGAAGAGCGCGGCCTGGCTCGGCGGGCGCGGCGTGAGACCAACCGGCGCGAGGTGCTGGCCCGCATCACTCCGGCGGGCGAGCGCCTCTGCGATGCGATGGGTCCCGTCCATGCCGCCAGCGTCCGCCGGCACTTCCTCGACCACGTCCCACGAGGCGATCTACCGGCTATCGCCGACGCCTTCGCTCACCTGTACGCCGCGCAGCGCGAGAAGGACGCCGACCGCGCCTAGGTGGTGCGGCTCCCGGTCGCTCCGTGCTGGGTCCAGCTACAGACCCGTGGCGCTGTGGGTGTCGAGCCAGGGGAGGAGCACGGCGTCGAACGCGGCGGGGTCCTCCTCCTGGGGGAAGTGCCCGACGCCCTCGAGCTCGGCCAGGTCGTAGCCGGCTCCGGCGTACTCCTTCGACCCCTCGACGCTGCTGGGCAGGATGGCGCCGTCGTGCAGGCCGTGGATCTGCAGCACCGGTACGACGACGGGCTCGGCGACCGCGGCCTGGAACCTCCGGCCGTCGCGGCGCGGGATCGACCGGATCGCCCAGCGGTGGAACTCGACCGAGCAGTGCGCCGTGTTGGGCACGAGCATGGCCGCGCGGTAGATCGCGGCGGTCTCGTCGTCCGGCCACGCCGACCCCGACCAGCGGCGCAGGAACTGCTCGACCAGGGCGGCGTCGTTCCTGGTGAGCTGGCGCTCGGGTACGAACGGCCGCTGGAAGCCGAGCACGTAGCCCGCGAGGCGGCGCTGCGGCCCGTCGGACATGAACGCGCGGCGCAGCGGCGCGGGGTGCGGCATCGACACCGCGACCAGACCGCGCGCGACCTCGGGGTGCTGGGCGGCGACGGTCCAGGCGACGAGGCCGCCCCAGCCCTGACCGACCACGAACGCGTCGGGCTCGCCGAGCGCCCGCACGAGGCCGGCGACGTCGGCCGCCAGGGTCAGGGGGTCGTAGCCGTGCGGCGGGTGGTCGCTGCCGGCGTACCCGCGCATGTCGACGGCGACCGCGCGGTAGCCGGCCGCCGCGAGGGACCGCAACTGGTGCCGCCAGGTCCACCAGAACGTGGGGAACCCGTGCAGCAGCATCACGAGCGGGCCGTCGCCGGCCTCGACGACGTGGAACCGGCACGCGTTGGCCGTCACGTCGCGGTGGGTCCAGGGGCCCTCGGGACGGATGACCTCGGACGGTTCGGGCAGCACCGGCCTACGGCTTCGGGGACGCCGACGGGGTGCCCGACGCGGGGGCGGCGGTGGTCGCGGGCGTGGTACCCGTGGTGGTGGACGGCGTGCTGCTCGCCGGGCGCGGTGCGGCGGAGGTCGTCGTACCGCCCGCGGTGGTGGTCGTGCCGTCCGGGATCGGCTTGCGGGTGAGCACGGCCTTGGTCTTCTCGATCGAGGCCGGCGACGCCTCGAGGCCCTTGATCCGCTCGAGCTGCTTGCGTCCGACGAGGCCGAGGATCACCGCGGTGATGATGAGCAGCAGGGTGACGATGCCGAAGGCCGCCCAGGTGGGCAGCCACTCGTCGAGCAGCCACGCGAGGGTGAGGAGCAGGAACAGCGCGGCGGTGCCGGCGACGACCGCGGCACCCACGAGGAGGCCCGAGCCCTGGGCCGCCGTGCGGGCCTGCTGGCTGATCTCGGCCTTCACCAGCTCGATCTCGCCGCGCAGGAGCGTGGAGATGTCCTGGGTGACCCCCGAGATCATCGTCCCGAGGGACTGCTTCTCGCTCACGGACGTTGACCTCCTGCTCGGTCCCAGGCGGGACGCTGCTTCCCCGAAGGCTATCGAGTGCCGGGCTCGCGCGGGGCGTCGGCGGCGGACGCGGTGTCCGGCGCCGGTGCCGCGCCCGCGCCGTACACGTCGGGCACGCCGTCGCCGTCCTCGTCGGCCTCCTCGACCGCGGCGATCGCGGCGTACACCCGTCGCCGCGACCAGAGCGCCCCGGCGGCGAGCAGCGCGGCCAGCACGGATGCGGACAGCACGCCGATCTTGGCCTGGGTCAGGCGCGTGCTGTCGGTCTCGAACGCGAGCTCGCTGATGAGCAGGCTGACCGTGAACCCGATGCCCGCCAGGACCCCCACGGCCGTGACGTCGGCCCAGCGCAGGCTCGACGACAGGCTCGCCCGGGTGAAGCGGGCGACCACCCAGGCTCCGCCTACGACGCCGATCGGCTTGCCGATCACCAGGCCGACCACGATCGCGACGACGACCGGCGTGGTGAGGACGCTGGCGCCGTACGGCGTGCCCACGAACGTCACGCCCGCGGAGAAGAACGCGAACAGCGGCACGCAGATGCCGGCCGACACGGGGCGTACGGCGTGCTCCCACCGGTCGGCGGGCGCCTCGTGCTCGCCCGGGTCGCGGCGTACACGGGTGAGCAGGCCGAGCGCGACGCCGGCCACGGTCGCGTGGATGCCGCTCGCGTGCATGAGGCCCCAGACGACCAGCGCCAGGGGCAGGTAGACGTACCAGCCCTCGATCCGCCTGCGCTGCAGGAACCACCACAGGGCCATGCCGAGGATCGCGAGCAGGAAGGGGGCGAGGGAGAAGCCGTGCGAGTAGAACACGGCGATCACGAGGATCGCGCCGAGGTCGTCGACGACGGCGAGGGTCAGCAGGAACGCCCGCAGCGCCACAGGAAGGTTGCGGCCGAGCACGGCCAGCACCGCGAGGGCGAACGCGATGTCGGTGGCCATCGGGATGCCCCAGCCGACCCGGGCGGCGCTGTCGTCCATCGCGACGGTTACGGCCGTGTAGAGCAGTGCGGGCAGCACCATGCCGCCGAGTGCGGCCACCACCGGTACGACGGCCTTGCGCCGGTCCGACAGCGAGCCCAGCACGAGCTCGTGCTTGAGCTCGAGGCCGGCGACGAAGAAGAACACCGCGAGCAGGCCGTCCGCCGCCCAGGTGCCGAGGCTCAGGTCGAGGTGCAGCGCGGACGGCCCGACGACGACCTGGGTGAGCTCGGTGTACGTCTCGCGCCATGGCGAGTTGGCCCAGATCAGCGCGACGACTGCGGCGCCGAGCAGCAGGCCGCCGCCGACCGTCTCGTTGCGGAGGGCGCCGAGCACGTACGAGCGCTCGGACAGCGGCACCCGGTCGAAGACGACGTTCGGCTCGCTCATGGATCCTCCGTGCGGTCGGCCCGCCGGAGGCGGGACGTGCGGCAGCAACGAGCGGACCTCGGGACGAGGCTCCGCGCCGACCAGGCTTCCCGGCTCACCACCATCCACCCTGCCACATGGCCCGTTTTCCGGGTCAATGTGGCTTTCACTGCCTTCTATGGAGATAACCCCACATCGATACCTGGCGGGACCCGGAGCGGGCCGCAGGTTTCGATGTGGGGTTATCTCTGCCTAGGGCAGTGAAAGCCACATTGACCTGAAAATGAGGTGGTTAGTCCTCGGTGCTGGTGCCGGCGGCGAGGCCCTGGCCGATGAGGTTCATGACGCTGGCGTCGGCGAGGGTGGTGGTGTCGCCGGCGGCGCGGCCCTCGGCGACGTCGCGGAGCAGGCGGCGCATGATCTTGCCCGAGCGGGTCTTGGGGAGCTCGGGCACGACGAGGATCTGGCGCGGCTTGGCGATCGGGCCGATCTCGTGCGCGACGTGGTTGCGCAGGTCGGCCACGATGTGGTCGCCCGGCTCGACACCCTCGCGCAGGATCACGAACGCCACGATGCCCTGGCCGGTGGTCTCGTCGGACGCGCCGACGACGGCGGCCTCGGCCACGGTGGGGTGGGAGACGAGGGCCGACTCGACCTCGGTGGTGGAGATGCGGTGGCCCGACACGTTCATGACGTCGTCGACGCGGCCGAGCAGCCAGATCGCGCCGTCCTCGTCGAGCTTGGCGCCGTCGCCGGCGAAGTACAGGCCCTGCCAGCGCGACCAGTACGTGTCGACGTACCGCTGGTTGTCGCCCCAGATGCCGCGCAGCATCGACGGCCACGGCTCGGTGAGCACGAGGTATCCGCCGCCGCCGTTGCCGACCGGGTGCGCCTCGTCGTCGACGACCTCGGCCGAGATGCCCGGGATGGGGGTCATGGCCGAGCCGGGCTTGGTGGCGGTCACGCCCGGCAACGGGCTGATCATGATCGCGCCGGTCTCGGTCTGCCACCACGTGTCGACGATCGGGCAGCGCTCGCCGCCGATGATGCGGCGGTACCACATCCACGCCTCGGGGTTGATCGGCTCGCCCACCGATCCGAGCACCCGCAGCGAGGACATGTCGAAGCGGGCCGGGATGTCCTCGCCCCACTTCATGAAGGTGCGGATGGCGGTCGGCGCGGTGTACAGGATCGAGACGCGGTACTTCTCGACGAGCTCCCACCAGCGGCCGTTGTGCGGCGTGTCGGGCGTGCCCTCGTACATCAGCGACGTCGCGCCGTTGGCCAGCGGGCCGTACACGACGTACGAGTGCCCGGTGACCCAGCCGATGTCGGCGGTGCACCAGTAGACGTCGGTGTCGGCCTTGAGGTCGAAGACGTTCTTGTGGGTGTACGACGCCTGCGTGAGGTAGCCGCCGGTCGTGTGCAGGATCCCCTTGGGCTTACCGGTGGTGCCGGAGGTGTAGAGGATGAACAGCGGATGCTCGCTGTCGAACGCCGCTGCCTCGTGCGTGGTCGGCTGCGCGCCGACCACGTCGTGCCACCACAGGTCCTTGTCGGTCCACTCGATGTCGTCCTGGCCGGTGCGCTTGACGACGAGGACGTTCTTGACCGACGGCGACGCCGCGACCGCCTCGTCGACCGCCGGCTTGAGCGCCATCGGCTTGCCGCGCCGGTTGCCGCCGTCGCACGTGATCACGAGCACCGCCTCGGCGTCCTCGATGCGCGAGCGCAGCGCCTCGGCGGAGAAGCCGCCGAACACCACCGAGTGCACCGCGCCGATGCGCGCGCACGCCAGCATCGCGACCGCGGCCTCGGGGATCATCGGGAGGTAGATCGCGACGCGGTCGCCGGCCTTCACGCCGAGCGACTCGAGCGCGTTCGCCGCCTGCGACACCTCGGCGAGGAGCTCGGCGTATGTGATGTCGCGGGTGTCGCCGGGCTCGCCCTCGAAGTGGTACGCGACCTTGTCGCCGCGTCCGGCGGCGACGTGCCGGTCGACGCAGTTGACCGCGACGTTGAGCTTCCCGCCGTCGAACCACTTCACGAACGGCGCGTCCGACCAGTCGAGCGCCGTGGTCCACGGCGTGGCCCACTCCAGCTCGCGGGCCTGCTTCTCCCAGAACGCCACCCGATCCGCCGAGGCCTCGGCGTACAGGTCGGCCGTCGCGTTGGCCTGCGCCGCGAATTCCGCCGACGGCGGGAAGGCGCGGTCCTCATGGGACAGGTTCTCGATCGCGTCGTGGCTCACGTCGCTCCTCGGTGCAGGGGGCCGGCGGACTCCGCCAGGGGATCAGATGTCGTTTCTACCGCAGGGTGGGGTTGCAGGGAGGTTGCACGGCCCGACTCCGTCCTCCCAGGAGTCGGGCCGTGCAACCGGTTCCGTGCATGAGCAGCGGCCCGCGGCGCCGAGCGCCGCGGGCCGCCGTCGATCAGTGCGCGCCAGCGCCGGGGTGGGCGCGGACCTCGAGCTCCGGGTACTTCTCCTCGCTGGACTCCTCGCGGCCGGTCACAGTGCCGAGCCAGGCGCAGAAGAAGCCGAACGGGATGGAGATGAGACCCGGGTTGCTGAGCGGGAACAGCGCCGGCGTCGTCGTGGAGAAGATCGACGTCGGGGTGCCGAAGCCCACCGGCGAGATCACGACGAGGATCAGGGACATGGCGAGGCCGCCGTAGATGCCCCACACCGCGCCGCGGGTGGTGAAGCGCTTCCAGAAGAGCGAGAACAGGATCGTCGGGAGGTTCGCCGACGCCGCGACCGCGAAGGCGAGGCCCACGAGGAACGCGATGTTCTGCTTCTGGGCGAGGATGCCGAGGATGATCGCGAGGATGCCGATCGCGATGGTCGCGAGGCGCGCCACCTTGACCTCCTCGGCCCCGGTCGCCTTGCCCTTCTTGATGACGTTGCCGTAGAAGTCGTGCGCGAACGACGAGCTCGACGCCAGCGTGAGGCCCGCGACCACCGCGAGGATCGTCGCGAAGGCGACCGCGCAGATGACGGACATGAGGACCGTGCCGCCGACCGAGCCGGCACCGCCGCCGAGGAACTGCGCGAGCAGCGGGGCCGCGGAGTTGCCGCCCTTGTCCGCCTCGGTGATGGCCTTGGAGCCCACGAGCGCCGCGGCGCCGAAGCCCAGGAACGTCGTCATGATGTAGAACGCGCCGATGATGCCGATGGCCCAGTTGACCGACGTGCGGG
>JBFWNE010000043.1:0-17575 GCA_050251215.1 Candidatus Nanopelagicales bacterium | reverse complement strand
CCGCCACCGCGTTGGACAGCAGGAACGCGCCGCCGAGGATCAGCAGCACCGCCAGCACGATCTCCCACGCCGACCGCTTCGTCGTTCCGCCCATGCCCGGTCCTCCCTTCTCGGCCGATCACCGAGCATGCCCGCCCCGCCCCCGCGACGGAACGGCCTTTCGGCCGCCGGTCATGGACGAATGTCCTCAGCCGACGGCGTCGGTCACGACGCTCGTGAGCGCGAGTCCCGCCCAGCCGCGGACGACGGGCTCGGCCTGGGCGTTGGCGACGGTTCGCCCGTCGAGCCGCGAGGCATAGGCGGTACCCGTGTAGCGGACCGTCGCCCCTCCCGCTGCCAGGACGACGGCGACGAGAACCGCGATCAACGCTCCACCGCCCTGCCCCCGGGATCACTTCCACCGCCGGCACCACCGATACGTCGCTTCGCCACCGCTGTCCTCTCCGTCCGCCTCCGAACCGCTGTCGTTCGCAGGCGAACAGTCGACCGTTACGGCGGGTGACAAGGGATCCCGATCAGCGCGCCGAACACGATGCTGCTCTCCCGCAACGCGGCGACGGCCGCCGTCGCGCCGCTGGTCTGCGCCCACAGCACCACTGCTGTTCAAGGAGCGGTTCGGGGTGTGGCGGATCGCGGCGGCCGTCGTCGTCACGGCGGGGATCGTGCTGGTCAACCTCTGACGACGTTCAGATGAGCCCGAGGCGCCGTCCGGCCGCGACGGCGTCCTCCCGTGACCCGACACCGAGCTTGCGGTAGAGGCTCGCCGTGTAGGCCTTGACCGTGTTGATCGACAGGTTCAGCGCCGCGCCGATGTCGCGCCTGCCGGCCGGACCGGGCAGGGCCCGCAGCACGGCGAGCTCGCGGTCGGTGAGCTCCTCGAACATCGCTCCGGCCCCCGCCGCGGCGCGGACCGCCGCACGCCCGATCCGGGACTCCGCGCCGGCCAGCCGGGCGGCCGCGACGGGGGCCGGGGCGTCGTCGTCGGCGATCTCACGGGCCTGGGCGAGCGCGGCACGCGCCGCGGCGCGGTCACCGCAGGCCAGCTCGGCGTCGGCGAGCGCGACGAGGGCGAGGACGCGGGTGGTCGGCCGTTCGACGGCGGCGGCGAGGACGACCGCGTGCCGCAGCGTCGCGCGGGCGGCCTCGGGACGACCCGCCGCCGACGCCCGCATGCCCTCGACGACCCGGGGCAGCGCGGCGAGGGCCGCGGTCGGCCGGTCGGCGTCCGCCTCCTCGACGACCGGGCCCGTCGCGGCGAGCAGGCGATCGAGCTCGTCGCCGCGGCCGAGCTCGTGCAGGCACAGCCCGAGGACCCCACCGACCTGCAGGACCAGGGTGGTGGGCCAGCCGTCGGCATCACGGCGTTCCCACGTGTCGGCGAGCAGGTCGGCTGCCTCGGCGAACGCGCCCGCACGCACGAGGCAGGCACCGAGCCCGATGGTCGCGATCGGGTTGCCGCCGGTGCCCTCGGCCCGCAGCGCCTCCCGGGCCAGCGCGACGGCGTCGCCGGCCGCCGACTCGGGCACCCCGAACATCGCGCGGGTCACCGCCGCGGCGGCGCGCGGGGACCGCCACGCGACGAGAACGGTGTCGTCGGTGATCCCGGCGTCGCACACGTCGAGCCAGTGCCCGACGCGGTCGGACCGCCCGCACGTCGCCGCACCGTAGGCGAGCGCGAGGGCGAGTCCGGGTGAGACGGTCTCCGGCTGCAGTGCCTCGCCGAGCTGCAGGAACGCCGCCGCCGATCCGCGGTCGAGGAACCACTGTTCCGACGAGTCCAGCACAGCCGCGGCTGCCTGGCCGTCGCCCGCGGCGAGGAGATGCCGGACGGCGTCGTCGCGGCGGCCGTGCGCGAGGAACCAGTCGGCGGCGCGGCGCAGGACGTCGGCGGGGTCGACACCGGCCTGCCGCAGCATCGCCCCGCGCAGGAGCCGGTGGCATCGGTACCACTCGCGCCCCGCGTCGAGGGAGACGACGAACAGCTCGGCGCGCTCCAGCGATGCGAGGACGGCGCCGGACCCCGTCGTCTTCAGCACGGCGTCGCAGAGCGGCCCGGACAGCCGGTCGAGCGGAGCGCACCCGACCAGCAGGTCCCGCTGCCGCGGTGCCAACGCGGGCAGCACCTCGGCGGTGAAGTAGTCGAGCAGGTGGTCACCGTCGCGGGCCGGGGCGGTGACACCGGTACGCAGGGCGAGCCCGGCGAGCTGCAGCCCCGCGGCCCAGCCCTCGGTGCGTGCCCACGCGGTGGCGGCGGTCGCGACGTCGACCGGGGCGCCGAGAACACCCGACACCAGTGCGGCGGCCTCGGGCTGTGTGAACCGCAGGTCGGACGCCCGCAGCTCCGCCAGCTCGCCGCGTGCCCGCAGGCGGGCCAGCGGCAGCGGCGGGTCGACCCGGCCTGCGACGACGACACGCGCCGTCGGCGGCAGGTGGGCGACGAGGAACTCGACGCCCTCGTGGATCTGGGGGTCGGTGAGCACGTGGTAGTCGTCGAGGACGAGGACGTGCCGGCGTGGCGCGGCGGCGAGCGCGTTGACCAGCAGCGGGAGCAGGAGGTCGAGCCTGCCCGCTGCGAGGGCGTCGCGCGGGCCGGGTCCGATCGCGTCACCGCCCCCGTCCAGGGCGGAGAGGGCGGCGAGGACGTAGGACCAGAACCGGTGGGGGTCGTCGTCGCTCTCGTCGAGGGACACCCAGGCGACGTCGCCGCGGCCGTCGGCCCACGCCCCGAGCAGGCTCGTCTTGCCCCAGCCCGCCGGCGCGACGACGGCGACGAGCCGCACGTCGTCGCCGTCGAGCACGTCGGTGAGCCGGCTGCGCCGGACCGTCGACGACCGGACCGGTGGGACGGCGTGCTTGACCGTGAGGAGCGGCGGCCCCGGCCGATCGGCGGTCATGCCCCTCCCGTCCCCCGGCGGTGGTTCGCGACGCAGTGTGCCCGCCGTCCGGTGTGTGCCGCCAGCGCCCACCCGGGGTGGTCGGGCACCCGGGGTGGTGTGCGACCACCCGGTTCGACGGTTGACTGCGCCGTCCCGACCGACCAGAGGTGGACGCCCGTGCCCTCGACCCTCGACGAGCCCCGTCCGGTGACCCGCCGGTCCCTGCTGCGTGGCATCGGCCTCGGCGCCGCGACCGTCGCGGTGGCGGGCACCGGCGTGCTCGGCTATCGCGTCTACGACTCGGGGGTCCTCGACCCGGGTGGCGGTCCCGCACACGAGCCGTGGCACGACTGGCGCGACATCCCCGGCCCGCGTGGCGCGGTGGCCGCCGCGGTGCTCGCCGCCAGCCCGCACAACACCCAGCCCTGGACGTTCGTCGTGCGCGCCGACGCGATCCAGATGTTCGCCGACCCCACCCGCACGACCGGTTCGGTGGACCCGTTCTCGCGGGAACGCTATGTCGGGCTGGGGTGCGCGCTGGAGAACCTGACGATCGCGTGCGGCCCGCGCGGTCTTCGCCCGGACGTGACGTTGCTGCCCGACGGGCCGTCCGGGGCGCGGGTCGCACGCGTCGGTCTCACGCCGGAACCGGCGCGGCCCGATCCACTGCACGACGTCATCGACCGGCGGCACACGAACCGCGGCCCCTACCTGCCCGACCCGATCGCGCCCGCCGACCTCGCCGCGCTGGCCGGCCCCTTCCCCCCGGGCGTCGACCTGCACTGGGTCACCGGCCCGGGCCCGACGACGGCGCTCGGAACGCTCCTGGTCGACGCCGCCGAGGCGTTGTGCGCCGACGAGCAGCAGTCGGTCGACAACTTCGCGTGGTTCCGCGCGAGCAACGACGAGGCCCAGGCCCATCGGGACGGACTGGTCCTCGACGGGCAGGGGCTGAGCCCGTTCGAGCTCGGTGCGGCGAAGCTGCTGCCCGCCACGTCACGCGCGGAGGGCGACCGGTTCTGGGTCGCCCGGACCCGTGACGTGCACGTCGCCACCGCAGCCGCCTACGGCGTCATCACGACGACCACGCCCGACGACCGGGGCACCCAGCTGGAGGCGGGCCGGCTGCTGCAGCGCGTGCACCTGCACGCCACCGCCGCCGGGATCGCCCTGCAGCACATGAACCAGGTGACCGAGCGGATCGACCGCGAGACGTCGACGGGCGCGCCCGCGACGTTCGCGCCCCGGTTCGCGGCGCTGCTGCCGCCGGGCGCGACACCGTTGCTGACGTTCCGCGTCGGCAGGCCGGTCCGCGACGGCAGGCCCACGCCGCGGCGGTCCGTCGCGATGGTGGCGTCGTGACCCGCCGGGGTGTCGCCGTCGGTATCGGCGTCGCCGGTGGGGCGCTGCTCGTCGCGGCCGGGCTCGTCCAGGCCACGCTCGGCGCGGTCATCCCCGACTGGACCGGCGACAAGCTCGCGCCGGGGGCCTCGGCCTGGTGACGGTGGCGCTCGGTGGGGTCGCGCTCCTCGCGGCGCACCGGCTCCGCCGGCCGGGGGCGATGTGGGCGCTCGGGCTCCTCGGGCCGGGGCTGCTGAGCCTGTCGACGGTGGGCGTCCTCGCCTGGGCCCCGGCGGCCCTGCTGACGGTCGCGGCGGTGCTCGCCGCCATGGACGGGGGCGGCGACGCGGTACGCACCCTCGCCGGTGAGCCCGTCCGGGTCCTGCTCACCGTCCTCGCCGCGGCCGAGCTGCTGATGGCGGCCGGGGCGGCGCCGCTGCTCGCGCTGATCGGCGGGCTGGGCGGGGTCGCGCTCCTCGCGGCGACCTGGCTGCGCCGGGTCCCGCTCGGCCCGCACATCGGCCTCGCCCTGCTCGGCGTCCTGCCGTTCGCGGGGGCGGCGTGGACGGGTCTGGTGCCCGTGCTCCTCGCCCTCGTCGCCGCCCCGATGCTCGTCCTCGTGGTGCGCGACGTGCACCGGACGCCCGTGGCGGACGTCCGGTGACGGTCGCACCAGGGACCACGGTCAGTACGCGTGGCACCCCGCGTCGACGGGGAAGGCGACCGAGGTGACCATCCGGGACTCGTCGGACACCAGGAACAGGACGGCGTCGGCGATGTCCTCGACCTTGGTGACCTCCGCGCTCAGCGCGTTGCCGTACATGCCGCCGAGGTGCGGGTTGCCGGCGAGGGCGGCCTCCATGGCCTCGCGGGCCTCGGTGGTGGCCGAGGAGTGCATGCTCATCGCGGTGTCGACGCTGGTCGGGTGGATGCTGTTGACCCGGATGTTGTGGATCCCCAGCTCCGCGGCGAACGCCTTGGCCATGCCGGTGACCGCGAACTTGCTGGCGACGTAGGGCACGAGGAACGGCAGCGCCTTGATCCCGGCGACGGAGCTGACCAGCACGATCGACCCCCCACCCCCGCTGGAGATGACGTGGGGTGCGGCGGCCATGACTCTGTTCCACACGCCGACGAGGTTGACGGCGAGGGTGTCGTCGAAGATCTCCGGAGTCACCTGGTCCCAGGGCTTCTGGATCACGATGCCGTGGTTGACGATCACGGCATCGAGGCGGCCGAGCTCGGCGACCCCGGCGTCGACGGCGGCACCGAGGGCGGGGCGGTCGCGGACGTCGACCTGCACGGCGTGGATGCGCCGTCCGGCGGCCTCGACCAGCCGCACGGTCTCGGCGAGGTCCTCCGGCGTCGCGCCCGGGTAGGGCACGCCGCGGACGGGTTCGCAGACGTCGAGGGCGATGACATCGGCGCCCTCCTCGGCGAGGCGGACGCAGTGGGCGCGTCCCTGTCCGCGTGCGGCTCCGGTCACGAGCGCGACCTTGCCGACCATCCTGCCCGTCATGAGCGTCCTTCCTTGAGATCACGCAGACCGAGCTGCGCGGTGGGGGTGCGGAACGTCTCCGGCCCGAGGAACGCGGCGACCGCCGACGCCAGCACACACGCCGCGCAGAACCAGGCGACGGGTGTCCAGTCGGCGGGGTCGGCCGCGGTGAGCAGGGTGGCGATGGCCGGGGTGAACCCGGCAGCCAGCAGGCCGACCATGATCCCGACGGCGATGCCGCTGTAGCGGACCCGCACGGGGAACTGCTCGGAGAACCATGCCGCGTAGACGCCGTTGGGGGCTGCGTAGAAGACGCCGATCAGCAGGATCGCGGACAGGTAGATCCACGGGGTGTTCCCGCTGCTCACGGCGTGGAAGAACGCGAAGATCATCGCGCCTGCACCGAGGACGCCGCCGACGAAGACGGGTCTGCGGCCAACGCGGTCGGACAGCCAGCCGTAGAAGGGTTGGGTCACGACGGCGACCGCGTTGGCGACGGTGATGACGGCGAGCATCGACGCCCGCGACACGCCCGCCTGTTCGGTCGCGTAGGCGAGGGCGAACACGTTGACGATCGTGTTCATCATCCCGAACAACATGCAGAAGGCGAGGCGGACGATCGTCACCCAGTGGTCGCGGAACACCTCGACGACCGGCACCTTGGCCGTCTCGTCGGCCTCCTGAATCTCGGCGAAGACCTCGGGCTCCTGCAGCGACCGCCGCAGCAGGTAGGCGACGCCGGTGACCAGCACCGACAGCCAGAACGGGACGCGCCAGCCCCACGAGTAGAGGGCGTCGTCGGGGAGCGTGGCGATCGGGATGAACACCAGGCTCGAGAGCACGATCCCGAACATGATGCCGCTCATGGTGAAGCTGCCGAAGAAGGCGCGGCGGTCGTCGGGGGCGTGCTCGACGGTCAGCGAGCTGGCGCCGGGCGACTCCCCACCGGCGGACAGGCCCTGCAGCAGTCGCAGCGCGACGAGCAGGACGGGCGCGGCGACGCCGATGCTCGCGTAGCCGGGCAGGCAGCCGATGAGGAACGTCGCGCCGCCCATCATGAGCAGCGTCGCTATGAGGCTGGTGCGACGACCGAAGCGGTCACCGATGTGTCCGAAGAGGACGGCGCCGAGGGGGCGGGCGACGTAGGCGACGCCGAGCGTCGCGATCGAGAGCAGCGTGCCGGTGGTGCCCTTGTCGGCGAAGAACACCTGGTTGAACACCAGTGCCGCGGCGGAGCCGTAGATGAAGAAGTCGTAGTACTCGAGGGTGCTTCCCAGGAACGCCGAGATCGCGGCGCGGCGGGGCTGGTTGCGGACCGGCGTACCGGCCTGCGCGGCAACTTCCTGCGACATCACGGCCCCTTCCGGGAGGCGAGGTACTGCGCGGTGGCCTCGGCCTGCGACCGGGCCGTCGTCTCGGCGCCGACCTTCCCCGAGGAGAAGACACGGTCGACGGCGTCGGCGACCGGCCCGAGGCGTCCCGTCATCCGCGGCATGACCTCCTCGGCGAACAGCTCGTAGCTGCGCAGGGTCGCCGGCCAGCGGGCGTAGTCGGAGCCCTGGAAGAGATAGGTGCCGAACCCTCCGGACTTCTCCTGCAGCCGCGTCAGCTGCGCGACGGCCATCTCCGGGGTGCCGACGACGCCGCGCCCGGACTCGTTGAGCACGTCGACCAGCTCGTCGACGGTGTCGAAGGTGCCGAGCGCCGTCGGGGTGATGTGGGAGAGGTACTTCAGGATCCACGGCATGCCGTAGGCGACGTCCTTGCGCGCCTGCTCCTCGGTCTCCGCGATGTGCATCGGGCCGAGCAGCCGCCACCGCGACCGGTCGGCGGTGTTGCCGTGGCGGGCCGACTCCTCCTCGACGATGTCCCAGTGCCCGGCGAGGCGTTCGACGCCGACGGGGTCGGTCGCGGCCACCGAGAGCAGGCCGGTGCCGTAGCGCCCGGCCAGCGACGGGCCGGCCGCGGACACCGAGCCGGTGACGGCGACCTCGAAGTCGGAGTAGCGCGGCAGCTGCAGGACGGCGTCCTGGAGGGTGAACCACTCGGTCTTCGCGGTGACGGTCTCGCCGGCGAAGAGCCGCAGGATGACGTCGAGGGCCTCCTCCATGCGGGCGCGCTGCGTCGACGGCTCGATGCCGATCATGAGCGCGTCCTGCAGGAGCTGGCCGGGGCCGACGCCGAACATCATCCGGCCGCGGGTGAGGTGGTCGAGCTGGACGATGCGGTCGGCCAGCACGAACGGCTGGTGGTAGGGCAGCGACGACACGCCGGTGCCGAGCCGGATCCGCGTGGTGTTCTGGGCGGCCGCGGCGATCATGACCTCGGGCGAGGCGATGGTCTCGACGCCACCGGAGTGGTGCTCGCCGAACCAGATCTCGTCGAAGCCGAGGCGGTCGAGGTGGGAGGCGAGGTCGAGGTCGCGGTGCAGCGCGAGGGTGGGGTCGAGCCCGAGCCGGTGGTAGGGCCCGAGGAACACTCCGAACTGCATGGGTTCCTTCCGGTCGGTGGTCATGCGGGAGCCACGCGGTCGACGAACGCGGCGATCGATGCGACGGCGTCGCGGCCCTCGTCGAGGACCTGGCAGAACACGGGCCACACGTGCGGCATGTGGGCGACGACGTGCAGGTCCGCGGCGCCGCCCGCGCTGGTGAGCCCGGCGGCGAGGGCGATCGCGTCGTCGCGGAGCCGTTCGCGCGCACCGGCGAGGACGATCGCGGGTGGCAGCCCGGCGAGGTCGCCCTGCAGCGGCGAGGCGTGCGGCGCCGCGAGCGGGTCGGTGTCGCCGAGGTAGTGGGAGATGTTGTTGCGCAACGAGTCCTTGGTGACGACGGGGTCGTCGGTGAACTCGTCGAGCGACGCAGCGGTCAGGGTGAGGTCGACCCACGGCGAGATCGCGACGAGCGCCGCGGGCAGCCGGTCGCCTGCGTCGCGCAGGTACTGCAGCGTGGCGAGGGCGAGCCCGCCGCCGGCGGAGTCCCCGCTGATGACGGAGGCGCCCGACTCCCGGACGACCGCGGCCGCGTCGTGCAGCCCGGCCGGGAACGGCCGTTCGGGGGCGAGCCCGTAGTCGACGAGCAGCACCTCCGCGCGGGCGGCGCGGGCCAGCGCGGCCGCGAACCCCCGGTAGCCCGGTGACCGCCCCATGACGAACCCGCCGCCGTGCAGGTGCACGACGGTCCGCGCGACCGGTCCCGCCGTCACCCGCGTGACCGGTACGCCGCCGATCTCCGCGGAGTCGTACGTGGCGTCGGCGGGGACGGGGAGCCGGTCGAGCAGCCGGTCGTAGGCGGCGCGCTTGTCGTCGATCGCCGGGTCCGGGGGCAGGGTCCGGTCGGCCCACAGCGCGAGCACATGGGCGAGGCCGTACCCGTCGACGGCGGTCATCAGCTCGCGCGCCGTTGGCCGTCGGCAGCCGCGGCGCCCGGCGAGGTGGAACGGGTGAAGTGCGGGAAGCCCGCCGCGCTCTCCTCCCGGATCCGGGAGAGCCACTTGTGGAACCCGCCGAAGTACTGCTGCACGACGCGTGCCTTGCCGGGGATGTTGGCCCCGAACAGCCAGGACTCGCTGCCGCGCACCGCCATCGTGGGTGCGACGGCGTCGAGCACCTCCTGGTTCCACCCGGCGACCGCGTCGGGACGGGCCTCGATGCGGTCGGTCCCCGCCTCACGGGCGGCGGCGATCGCCTGGCCGATCCACTGCGCCGTGTGCTCGATGACGACCGTCAGGATCGCGTACGGCCCCTGCGGCCCGAGGATCATGAAGAAGTTCGGGAAGTCGTCGACGGCCATCGCCAGCAACGTCTCCGGGCCGTCGGCCCAGCGCTCGGCCAGCGACGCGCCCGACCGGCCGCGGACGTCGACCCGGGTGAACCCGCCGGTCACGGCGTCGAAGCCGGTGGCGAAGATGATGACGTCGACCTCGTGCTCGACGTCGCCGACCTTCACCCCGCGCGGGGTGATCTCCGTGATCGGGGTCTTCTTCACCGAGACGAGGTCGACGTTGTCGCGGTTGTAGGCCTCGTAGTAGTGCTGGCCCAGCGGCGGGCGCTTGCTGCCGACGCCGTGGTCGTCGGGGCAGAGCAGCTCGGCCGTCTCCGGGTCGGTGACGATGCTGCGGATCTTGTCCCGCACGAAGTCGGCGACGACCTTGTTGATCTCCGGGTCGGTCATCATGTCGTCGAACATCTCGAACATGAAGCGGAAGGTGCCGCGCTCCCAGCCGGCATCGAGGGCCCGGCGGCGCTCCTCGTCGGTGAGGTCGACGCCGAGGCGTCCGGCGCTGGGCGGGTAGGGCAGCGCCATCGGGTGCAGCTCGGTGCGCTTCCACATCGCGTCGCGGTCGCGGTCGAGCTCTATGCGCTGGACGTCCTCCAGCACGTGGTTGCGTGAGGGGACGACGTAGGTGGGGGTGCGCTGGAAGACCGTCACGTGGTCGGCGGTCCGGGAGACGACGGGCACGAGCTGCACGCCCGTCGCCCCGGTGCCGACGATCGCGACGCGCTTACCGGCGAAGTCGAGCTCGCGGTCGTGCGGCCAGCGCGGGGTGAACAGGACCTCGCCGTCGAAGGTGTCGATGCCCGGGAAGTCCGGCAGGTACGGCGCCGACAGGATGCCCTGCGCCGCGACGTAGTACGTCGCGGTGATCTCGTCACCGGCGTCGGTGCGCAGCCGCCACAGGTTCGCGTCGTCGTCGAACTCCGCGGCCTCGACGCGCGTCCCGAACCGGATGTCGCGGCGCATGTCGAGCCGGTCGGCGACGAACCGCAGGTACTCCGCGACCTCGGCCTGGGCCGGGAACCGCTCCGACCACTGCCACTCCTTCTCCAGTTCCGGGGAGAAGGAGTAGCAGTAGTACCAGGACTCGGAGTCGGTCCGGCAGCCCGGATAGCGGTTCCAGTGCCACGTCCCGCCCACGTCCTCCGCCTCGTCGACGACGAGCGTCCGGAGTCCGAGGCCGCGCAGCTCGTGAAGCATGCGCAGGCCACCGAAACCGGCGCCGACGACGACCGCGTCGTAGGGCTGGGCCTCGGAGCGGGTGGCGGGGTCTGACGGGGACATCAGGGAACCTTCCTGGGACGACTGCTTCTGTGGAGCGCGGCGAGGGTTCGTCAGGGGGTCAGCGTGCAGCTGCCGTCCGGCGGCGGCAGCGTCTCCGACGCCGGGTAGGTGAACTTCTCGACGAGCCGGTTCTTGCCGTCGACCTGCTCGACCTGTCCCATGTAGACGGGAGCCTCGAGCTGGTGGTCGGCGGCGCGCATCGTCACCTTGCCCTTGATCGAGTCGAACTCCAGGCCCTCGAGGCCCTTCGCGACGGTCTTGGGGTCGATGCTCTGCGCCTTCTCGATGCCGGCGAACAGCGTCTGCATGCCGAGGTAGGCGAAGCCCGCGACGTCGGTCGGGGCCTTGCCGGTCTTGTTCGTGTAGGCCTCGACGAACGCCTTCGACTCGGGGTTGTCCACGCCGGGGGCCCACGTGTTCTGGTTCCACATGCCGGCGAGGCGTGGGTCGGTCACGGCGTCGAGCGTCGCCGAGGAGAACGCGGTGTTGCCGACGACCGTCTTGTACTTCGTGAAGGTGCCGAAGTCGAGGCCCTGCTTGAAGAAGTTGACGGCGTCGGACCCGTTGGAGGACACGAAGAGTCCGTCGCCGCCGGCGAGCTGGGAGAGGTTGGCGGCGAAGTCGCTGGTGCCGATGGGGGCGAAGAGCGCCTTGCCGACGCTGCCGCCCTGCGCCTGGACGCCCTGCTGCATCGCGGCGGCCGAGTTGCGGCCCCACGAGTAGTCCTGGCTCATGGTGTCCCAGGTGGACAGCGGGTTGTCCTTGAGCCAGCGGCCGATGGCGGCGAACGACATCGTGTCGTTCTGCGTGGTGCGGAACAGCCGCGCGTTGCAGTTCTTGCCGGTCAGGTCGTTGAGCTGAGCCTGGTCGGCGATCGCGAGGGCGTCCCACGACTCCAGGCGCTGCGAGATCGCGAGCGTCGCGGGAGAGGTGACCATGCCGATGATGAACTTGGCCCCGTCGCGCTGGACGAGCTGCTGCGCCGCGGCGACCGCGCCGTCGGGGGTGCTCTGGGCGTCGGCGGAGTAGACCTCGATCTTGCGGCCCGCGACGCCGCCCTTCTCGTTGGCCTCGGCGACGGCGAACTCGACGCCGGCCTTCTGCGACGCGCCGAGCGCGGCGTTGGGGCCCGACGCGTCGAACACGAGCGCGATCTTGATCGGGTCGCCCTCGGCGGCGCCCCCACCGCCGCCCGCGGCCGAACCGGCGCAGGCGGAAACCGTGACGGCGACGACGCCGGCGCAGAGGACGCCGCACAGCCGTAGCGCTGTTCTCCTCATCGAGAAGCTCCTGGGTGTGGTGTGTGCTCAGATCGCGACGAGCGACCTGAGATCGGTGGGGGTGGTGTCGGCGAGGCGTCCCTCGGAGGTGACGGCGCCCTTGGCCATGACCGCGTAGCGGTCGGCGAGCCGGTGGACCAGGTCGAGCCGCTGCTCGATGAGCAGCATCGAGGTGCCCTGCGCGCGCAGGGCGGCGAGCGTGTCGCCGAGCTGGTCGATGACCACCGGGGCGAGGCCCTCGCTCGGCTCGTCGAGCAGGAGGATGCGCGGGTTGGCCATGAGCGCGCGGCCGATGGCGAGCATCTGCTGCTGGCCGCCCGAGAGCGCGTCCCCGGGCGAGGCCCGGCGTTCGTGGAGCATGGGGAACAGCTCGTAGACCTTCTCCAGGGTCCACTCCCCCGTCCGTCCCGAGGCCCGGCCGAGGATCAGGTTCTCCTCGATCGTGAGGCTGCTGATGATCCAGCGGCCCTGCGGGACGAGTGCGGCGCCGAGCCGGGCGGCCTCGTGAGCCTGCTTGTGGCGCAACGCCTTTCCGTCGATCTCGATCGTCCCGGACTTGAGCTGGGCGATCCCGAACATCGCGTTGAGGCTCGTCGTCTTGCCGACGCCGTTGGCCCCGACGAGGGCGAGGCAGCCGCCCTCCTCGACCTCGAAGGACAGGCCGTCGACGATGAGCGCGTCGTCGTAGTAGGCGCGGACCGCGTCGAACCGGAGCACCGCCGTCATGCCGCGTCCTTCCCCAGGTAGGCCTCGACGACCCGCGGGTCGCGGCGGACCTCGTCGGGCACGCCGTCGGCGATCACCGCGCCCTGCTCCAGCACCGTGAGCCGCTCGCAGATGCGGAAGACGACCTCGAGGTGGTGCTCGACGAGCAGGACGGTGGTGTGGCGGGCGGCGACGATCTCGGCGAGGTGATCGGCGAGCTGGATGCTCTCGTCGTGGGACAGGCCGGCCGCGGGCTCGTCGAGCAGCACCAGCGGCGGTCCGCCGAGCAATGCCAGCGCGATGTCGACGCGGCGCTGCTCGCCGTAGGAGATGTCGGAGCAGCGGCTGCGCAGCGTGCCGCCCAGGCCCATGGTGGCGACGACCTCGTCGACGTCGGGCTCGTTCACCGCGCGGGCGGCGAGGTCGATCTGGTCGGCCACGGTGAGCTGCGGGAACACGCTGATCCGCTGGAACGACCGGGAGATGCCGGCGCGGCGTCGCCACGTGGCACTCTTCTTCGTGACGTCGGTGCCGTCGTAGGTGATGACGCCAGCCTGGGGCCTGCGCCGCCCGGACACGAGGTCGATGCACGTGGTCTTGCCGGCACCGTTGGGTCCGATCAGGCCGTGGATGCTGCCCTTGGCGACGGACAGGTCGACATCGTTGACGACGCGCAGGGCGCCGTAGGCGAAGCGGACGGCGCTGAGCTCAAGCATCGGTTCGCCCCTCTCGGCGACGGGCCACGGCGGTGCGGACGCGGTCGACGAGCTGCGCGCCGCCACCGGGCGCGAGCAGCACGAACGCCATCAGGCTCAGGCCGAGGACGGCCTGGTATTGGCCGCTCTGGGTGAGCAGCGCCTGCAGGACCGCGAACGCGATCGCGCCCACCGGCGGGCCCCAGACGCTGCCGATGCCGCCGATGACAGCCACGATCAGCGCGAGGCCGGACGCGGAGAAGAAGAGGTCGTCGGGTGAGACGAACGCCTTCTGCAGCACCGCGACCGCGCCGGCGAGGCTGGCGCAGAAGCCGGAGATCGCGATGGCGGCGATCCGCGGGCCGACCGTCGACACGCCCGAGAAGCGCACGCGCTCCTCGTTCTCGCGGATGGCCGTGAGGCGCCGTCCGAACACGGTGCGGCTGGCCAGCCACAGCCCGCCGATCGTCACCATGAGCACGAGCCAGGCGATCGGCCACGCGTGGACGGGGCCGGCGTAGTCGGCGACGTCGCGGCCGAGGAAGTCGCCGTGCAGCTCGACGACCATGCCGTCGAGGCCGTCGGTCAGCGCGCGGGAGCGGTAGGCCGCGACCCACAGCATCATGCCGAGCGCGAGCGAGAGCATTGCGAAGGCGATCCCGGTGCTGCGGGCGATGACCAGCGCGAACAGCAGCGACAGCACAGTGCCGCCGAGGATGCCGAGCAGCAGCGCGGGCAGCGGCGACAGCCCGGTGTGGATCGCCAGGTTGCCGACGACGTAGCCCGTGACGCCGTAGAACGCGGCGTGCCCGAAGCTGAGCAGCCCGGTCTGGCGCAGCAGCCAGCCGATGCTCAGCGCGAGGATGCCCTGGGTGACGCCCTGCGTCGCGACCTGCAGCGGGTACAGCGCGACGAGGTAGGGCAGCGCGAGCCCGGCGGCGGCGATGACCGCCCAGGTGCCGACGCGCAGCCCCAGCGCGGTGCGGCTCGTGCGCAGCGCGCCGCGGACGGTGCCGGCGGCCGGTCTCTCCGGCGCCGTCCGGGATTCGGAGGTGATGGTCATGCGCTCCTCGTTCCGGCGAGGCCGCGCGGGCGCACGAGCAGCACGACGACCATGAGCAGGTAGGGGACGTAGGCGCCGATGTCGGGGCTGTAGGCCGAGCTGAGCGTCGACAGCAGGCCGAGGATGATCGCCGCGGCCATGGCGCCGCCGATGCTGCCGAGCCCGCCGACGACCACGACGATGAAGGTGAGGACGAGGATCTCCGCGCCCATCGTCGGCGACAGGCTCAGGTACGGGCCGGCGAGCACGCCCGCGAGCCCGGCCATGCCGGCGCCGAGTCCGACGACGACGGCGCTGACCCGGTCGACGTCGATGCCGACGACGGCGGCGACGTCGCGGGCGGTGCTCGACGCGCGGACGTGCAGCCCGATCGTCGAGCGGCGCAGCCACATCATCAGCGCGATGCCGACGACGAGCCCGACGGCGATGACGAACAGCCGGTAGGTCGGGTAGTCGACGCCGCCGATGGCGGTGGAGCCCTGCAGCCCGGCGGGGGCGTCCACGGTCTTGGCGCCCAGGCCCCACACGCTCTGCACGACGTCGGTGAGCACGAAGGTGAGCCCGAAGGTCAGCAGCACCATGTCGAGCTCGCCACGCTTGGTCAGGTACCGGAAGCCGAACCGGTCGGCGAGCACGCCGACCAGCGCGAACACGATCGGCGTGGCGACGATCGCGACCCAGTACGTCATGTGCTCGGAGATGGTGAAGCCGACGTAGGCGGCCAGCATGTAGACGGCGCCGTGCGCGAAGTTGACGATGCCGCGCAGCCCGAAGATGAGCGCGAGCCCCGTCGACAGCACCAGCAACAGGACGCCGAACGCGAGCCCGTTGAGCAGCTGCACGATCATGCGCGACCCCGAGCAGTGATCTGCCTCATGGGCAGGATGCAAGCACGAATACGGAGTGACATGCAAGAGCGTATGCAAAATCGCGTACTCTTTGATGCAGGCCCGTCGCGATAGCCTCGACCGGCCCTCCGGACGTCCGAGGAGACCGATGACCACGACCCGGCTCAGCAGCGCACTCCGGTGCGCCGGCGCGGTCCGCACCATGATCCTGACCGGCGAGCTCCTGCCCGGCGAGAAGATCCGCCAGGAGGACCTCGCCGCACGTCTTGACATGAGCCGCATCCCGGTGCGCGAGGCGCTGTCGACCCTCGAGTCCGAGGGCGTGATCGTCCACCGGCCCAACATGGGCTACGAGGTCGCACGCTTCAGCAGCGAGGATCTCGACGAGATCTACCTGATGCGCCGCCTGCTCGAGACCGAGCTGGTCCGCTCGGTCGACCTCGCGGCCGTCGACGTCGCCGAGTTCGAACAGCTCAACGCGACGCTCGCCGCCACGTCGATCGATGACCAGCGCGAGGAGTTCGACCACGCCAACGAGCGCTTCCACTTCCGGCTCTTCGAGTACTCCCCGCTGCTGCGGGTCCGCGAGGAGATCGCCCGGCTGTGGCGGCTCTCGACGTTCTACCGGTCGCTGTCGTGGAACGGCCCCGGCTCGCAGGCCCGAGTGCTGGCCGAGCACGACCGGATCATCGAGGCCATCCGCGCCCAGGACACCGCCGCCGTCATCGCGACGTGCGACGAGCACCGCGGATCGACCCAGGACCTCGTCGTCGGCAGGGTGAGTCGCCAGCGCGCCAACGGGAGTGCGACCCGGGCGCACTGACCCGGATCCGCCGAACGTGCGTGTAGACATCATCGCATCCGACATTGTATGCATTAACGCATGCTGTCCTCGAGGTCGTCTCCCCCGCCGCCGTCGCCGGGCCCGCTGGACGGGATCCGGGTCCTCGACCTCACCCGCGTGGTGATGGGCCCCCTCGCGACACAGGTGCTCGCCGACCAGGGGGCCGACGTGATCCTCGTCGAGGCCAACGGCGGCGACACCAACCGCGTGATGGGACCCGGCCCGCATCCCGAGTTCTCCGGGATCGCGCTGAACCTGTTGCGCAACAAGCGGTCCATCGACATCGACCTCAAGTCCGCCGACGGCGCCGCCGCGGTCCGGGCCCTCATCGCGACCTGCGACGTCGTCGTCGCGACGATGCGCCCGCAGGTCCTCACCCGGCTCGGGCTCGACTACGACGCCGTCCGCGCCGTCCGCCCCGACGTCGTCTACTGCCAGGGCCAGGGCTTCCCGCTCGCGAGCGACCGCGCCCACGAACCCGCCTACGACGACATCATCCAGGCCGCCACCGGCGTGTCCGACGTGCTCGAACGCGTCACCGGTACCGCCGGGCTCTTCCCGACGATCTTCGCCGACAAGGTGTGCGGGCTCGTCATGGCACAGGCGATCACGGCCGCGCTGCTGCACCGCGAACGCACCGGCGAAGGCCAGCACATCGAGGTCCCGATGACCCAGGCCATGACCGGGTTCATGCTCGCCGAACACGGCAGCGGCGCCATTCCCGAACCACCGCAGAACACGGCCGGCTACCCCCGGATCCTCACCCCGGAACGCCGCCCCCACCGCACCGCCGACGGCATGGTCCACCTGTTCCCCTACCGCCCCGTCCACTACGCGCACCTGTTCGCGTCGGCAGGCGTCCCGAACGCCGACTCCGACCCGCGCTACGTCGACCAGCGCGCCACCATCGCCAACGCCGACTCGCTCTACCGCGACGTCCGCGCCGTCTGCCTCACCCGCACCACCGACGAGTGGCTCGAGTTCTGCCGGGAGGCCGGTATCCCGGCGACGCGCGTGGTCACGTTGCAGGACATGGTCGACGACCTGCCTCTGGCCGAGCACCCCGTCACCGGGACCTACCGCGTCATCCCGCAGATGGCCAACTTCAGCGCGACGCCCGGAGGGGTGCGCCGCGCCGCCCCGCTGATCGGCGAGCACACCGCGGAGCTGCTCGCCGATCTGTTGCCGCCCACCGATCTGCTCGACGAGGAGTCCGCATGAGACTCGCCCCCACGACGCTCACCGACGACGAGCTCGCCCTGCAGGCCGAGGTCCGCAGCTACCTCGACGAACGGCTCCCACCCGGCACCTACCCGCTCGGCCTGGGCATGACCGGCGAACGCGACCCCGACTTCTCCCGCGACC
>JBFWNE010000042.1:0-17842 GCA_050251215.1 Candidatus Nanopelagicales bacterium | reverse complement strand
CAGCGGCGGCAAAGCGAAAGGCCCAGGTCTGTGACCTGGGCCTTTCCACGTAGCCCCGACGGGATTCGAACCCGCGCTACCGCCTTGAGAGGGCGGCGTGCTAGGCCGCTACACAACGGGGCCGTGGGTGCTGTTCGACCATCCGAAGATGATCTGCCAGCGAGTCCGAGACGGTACCCGAGGGCTCACCGGAGCGGCAAATCCTCACCGCGTGACATGAGCCACCGTGCGATCGATCTCGACCAGCTGGGGTACCAGGACTCGAACCTAGACTAACTGAACCAGAATCAGTTGGGCTGCCAATTACCCCATACCCCAAGGCCTTCGACCCTCGCGGGCCGACGACCCTGAAATACTAGCCCGTCGCCGTGCCGAGTCCCAAACCGGCGGCGCCGCCCGCTGAGCCGGCCGAGAGGTGGCCGCGCGCGACCGCCTGCGGCCCAACGGATCAGGCGAGCGCGGCCTGCAGCCGGGCCAACGTCCGCTCCCTGCCGAGCAGCTCGATCGACTCGAACAGCGGCGGCGAGATGCGGCGTCCGGTGACCGCCACCCGGACGGGCCCGAAGGCCAGCTTGGGCTTGAGGCCGAGGCCGTCCACGAGGGCCTCGCGCAGCGCCGCCTCGACCGAGGCGTGGTCGAAGTCCGCGAGCGCGGCGAGCGCGTCGTACGAGGCCTGCAACGTCGGACGCGCCTCCTCGGTGAGCACCCGCTCGCGGTCCTCGGCGTCCACCTCGAACGCGTCCTCGTCGACGAGCAGGAAGCGCAGCTGCTCCGCGCCCGAGCGCAGGGTCTCCATGCGCTCCTGCACGAGCGGCACGGCGGCGTCGATCACGGCCTTCTGCTCGGGGGTGGGCTCGCCGTCGAGCGCGCCGACCGCGACGAGGTACGGCACGAGCCGCTCGGCGAGGTCGTCGGCGGTGATGTGGCGGATCCAGTCGCCGTTGATGGCGAGGCACTTCTTCGGGTCGAAGCGCGCCGGGTTGGGCTGCACCCGGCCGATGTCGAACAGCTCGGCGAGCTGCGTCGGCGAGAAGAACTCGAGGTCGTCGCCAGCCGACCAGCCGAGCAGCGCGAGGTAGTTGAGCAGCCCCTCGGGGAGGTAGCCCTCCTCGCGGTAGAGGTTGAGCGAGCTCTGCGGGTCCCGCTTGGAGAGCTTCTTGTTGCCCTCCCCCATGACGTACGGCAGGTGGCCGAAGCGCGGCGTGGTGCCGTCGCCGACGCCGATCTGCGCGAGCGCGGCGTACATCGCGAGCTGGCGCGGCGTGCTGGAGAGCAGGTCCTCTCCCCGGAGCACGTGCGTGATCCCCATGAGCGCGTCGTCGACCGGGTTCACGAGCGTGTACAGCGGCTCGCCGTTGCCGCGCACGATGACGTAGTCGGGCACGTGCTCGCGCCCGAACGTGACCTCCCCGCGCACGAGGTCGTCCCAGGTCCAGTCCTGGCCGGGCATGCGCATGCGCAGCACCGGCTGGCGGCCCTCGGCCCGGAAGGCCGCCTTCTGCTCGTCGTTGAGGTCGCGGTCCTTGTTGTCGTAGCCGAGCTTCGGGTCCTGGCCGGCGGCCTTGCGGCGCTCCTCGACCTCGTCCGGCGTCGAGAACGACTCGTACGCCAGGCCCGCGGCGAGCAGGCGCGCGGCGACGTCGGCGTAGATGTCCATGCGCTGGCTCTGGCGGTAGGGCTCGTGCGGGCCGCCGACGACGGGGCCCTCGTCCCAGTCCATGCCGAGCCAGCGCAGCGCGCCGAGGAGGTCCTCGTACGACTGCTCGCTGTCGCGGGCGGAGTCGGTGTCCTCGATGCGGAACACGAAGGTGCCGCCGGTGTGGCGGGCGTACGCCCAGTTGAACAGCGCCGTACGGACCATGCCGACGTGCGGGTTGCCCGTGGGCGACGGGCAGAAGCGCACCCGGATCGGTGAGGAGCCCGTAGCGGGCAGGGACGAGGTCACGAGGAGACCACCCTGTTCGTAAGAGTGCCGATGGAGCCGATGGTGACGCTGACGGTGTCGCCCTCGACGAGCGGGCCGACGCCGGCGGGGGTGCCGGTCAGGATGACGTCGCCGGGGATGAGGGTCATGACGTTGCTGATCCAGGCCACGAGCTCGTGGGCGCGGCGCTCCATGTGGGAGGTGCGGGTGGACTGCCGCAGCTCGCCGTTGACCGTGCAGGTCAGCTCGAGGTCGTCCGGGTCGAGCTCGGTCTCGATCCATGGGCCGATCGGGCAGAACGTGTCGAAGCCCTTGCCGCGGGTCCACTGGCCGTCGGCGCGCTGCAGGTCGCGCGCGGTCACGTCGTTCGCCGCGGTGTAGCCGAGGATCACCTCCGGCACACGGTGCAGCGGCACCTCCTTGCAGAGGCGCCCGATCACCACGGCGAGCTCGGCCTCGTGCTCTACCCGCTCGGACTGCTCGGGGAGCACGATCGCCTCGCCGTGGCCGATGACCGACGTCGAGGGCTTGAGGAAGATGATCGGCTCGTCCGGCACGTCGTTGCCGAACTCGCGGGCGTGCTCCGCGTAGTTCCGCCCGACCGCGACCACCTTGCTCGGCAGCGTGGGCGCGAGCAGGCGCAGTCCCTGCAGGGGCACAGGCGGGCCGGCCAGCTCGAGCGCGCCGTACGGGTGGCCGAGGATCGGGGCGAACGTCGACTCCGGGGTGATACCACCGGCCTCGTCCACGCCCTCGACCACGCCGAAGCCGATCACGCCGTCAGGGCCGCTGCACCTCGCGATTCGCACGGTCGGAGCCTAGTTGCTCCGGGACGCGCCCCTACTCACCCGCCTGGCGCCCGGCCTTGAGCAGGCCGTACGCCACGGCGTCCTCGAGGGCGAGCCAGGAGGCCGCGATGACGTTCTCGTGGACGCCGACGGTGGTCCAGTCGTGGGCGCCGTCGGTGGTGCCCACGAGCACGCGGGTCACGGCATCGGTGCCCGCGCTGCCGTCGAGGATGCGCACCTTGTAGTCGACGAGCTCGAGGGTCGCGAGCTCCGGGAACGCCTCGCTGATGGCGCTGCGCAGCGCGTTGTCGAGGGCGTTGACCGGCCCGTTGCCCTCGCCGGTGGCGATGATGCGCTCGCCGTTGGCGTGGACCTTGACGGTGGCCTCGCTGACCACCGTGCCGTCGGCCCGCTGCTCGACGATCGTCCGCCAGGACTCGACGGTGAAGTGGCGGCGGCGGCCGCCCTTCATTTCGTCGCGAAGCAGGAGCTCGAACGAGGCGTCGGCGGCCTCGAACGTCCAACCCCCGGCCTCGAGGTCCTTCACCCGCTCCACGACCCGCGTGAGCACCTCGGGGTCGTGCGACAGGTCGATCCCGAGCTCGCGGCCCTTGAGCTCGACCGAGGCGCGGCCGGCCATCTCCGTGACGAGGACGCGCATGTCGTTGCCCACCAGCGCGGGGTCCATGTGGTTGTAGAGGTCGGCGTTCACCTTGAGCGCGCTGGCGTGCAGGCCCGCCTTGTGCGCGAACGCGGAGACCCCGACGTACGCCTGGTGGGTGTCCGGCGGGAGGTTGGCCAGGTCGGCCAGCGCGTGCGACACGCGCACCATCTCCGCGAGCTTGCCCTCGGGCAGCACACGCATGTCGAGCTTGGTCTCCAGGTTTCCGATCACGGCGAACAGGTCGGCGTTGCCGGTGCGCTCGCCGTACCCGTTCGCGGTGCACTGCACGTGGGTGGCACCAGCCTCGACGGCCGCGATGGAGTTGGCGACGGCGCAGGCGGTGTCGTCCTGGCAGTGGATGCCGAGGCGCGCACCGGTGCGCTCGAGCACGTCGGTGACGACAGCGGTGATGCGGCTCGGCAGGCAGCCGCCGTTGGTGTCGCAGAGGACGTTGACCGACGCGCCAGCTGCGGTGGCGGCCTTGATGAGACTGACCCCGTAGTCGGGGTCGTTGCGGTAGCCGTCGAAGAAGTGCTCGTAGTCGACGAACACCCGGCGGCCCTTGCCGACGAGGTACGACACCGTGTCGACCACCATGGCGAGGTTCTCGTCGTTCGTGGTGCGCAGCGCCTCGGCCACGTGCCTCACATCGGACTTCGCCACGAGGGTGATGACGGGGGCATCGGAGTCGAGCAGCGCCTGCACCTGGGCGTCGTCCTCGACCTTCACGCCCGCCTTGCGGGTCGCGCCGAACGCCACGAGCTGGGCGTGCTTCAGGTCGAGCTCGGTCCGTGCGCGGGCGAAGAACTCGGTGTCCTTCGGGAGAGCGCCCGGCCAGCCGCCCTCGATGAACTGCACCCCGAGGCCGTCGAGCAGCCGCGCCACCGCGAGCTTGTCCTGCACGGAGTAGGAGATGCCCTCGCGCTGGGCTCCGTCGCGCAGCGTCGTGTCGTAGACGTGGAAGGCGTCGGTGGTCATCGGGGTTCCTCGGTTCTGGGCGGTTCTGGAGCCGTGCTGGGGGTCGGTGCGGGCCGGGCAACGAAAAAGCCCCTCGCGAAGGGTGCGAGAGGCTGCGCGTCGGCGACGGAGGTCGGCGACGCGCTAGGTAATGATCACCGCGGCGGTCATGGGACCAGGGTGCCATACGCCACATCCCGTGCGAAGGCCGGGGCTCGCGCGGACGGGGGCGTCCGCTTCCTCGCGTACCCTCGAGGGGTGGATCAGCGCGACGACGACGGCACGACGCACGGGGGCACGGACCCCGGCGCGTCGCCCCTCGACGACGCCGAGACCGCACCGCAGCCGATCCTGACGCCCGACCTGCAGGCCGCCGAGGCGGCTGCGGCAGCCGAGCACCACCATCACCACGAGGCGCCGCACGGCCACGCACCCGCCGCGGTCCCCCGGCACGCGGCCACCGTCGTACCCGCCGAGCCGCCCCCGGCGCGCTCCTGGAGGCGCACGGCAGGAGTCGTCGCCGCCGTGCTGCTCGTGGTGGGCGCCGTCTCCGCCTGGGCGTTGACTCGAAGCGGCAGCACGCCCGAGGCCCAGCCGGGCGCTTCGACCAGCCCGTCGGCCACGCCGACCAGCTCGGGGCCGGTGTCGGGGATCGATCCCACGGCCGCACCCGGCATCACCGAGGCCGCGCCGATGCTGCCGCCGGGCGCCGACACGCTGGTGCTCGGCGACTCCCTCGGCCTCACCGTCTACCCGTACCTCGCCGACCTCGTCCCGGACCGCTACGTGACCTACGAGTCCGAGGTCGGCCGCACCACGTCCGGCACGCTCTCGGCGCTGCGGCGAATGTCGTCCATCCCCGACATGGTCATCGTCAGCTCGGGCACCAACGACCCCACCGGCGAGGTGCTCGAGGCGGACGCGAACGAGATCCTCGACATCCTCGGGCCCGACCGCTGCGTGGTGTGGGTCGACGTCGTACGCCCGGACAGCCAGTACGCGCCGGCCTCGCAGCTCAACACGGCGATCGACCGCGCGGCCGAGGGCCGCGACAACGTCCGCGTGCTGCAGTGGACCGAGCTCGTCGCGACCCACCCGGGCTGGATGGGCGGCGACGGCATCCACCCGAACCGCGAGGGCTCCATCGGGCGCGCCAACGCGTTCGCCGCAGCGTCCGAGGCCTGCTCGCCGTTCGACCCGACCGCACCGACCGCCCGCAAGCAGTACTTGCCGCTGTCGGTGTTCTACGGCCCGATCGCCGGAGGCGGCTCGGACCCCGGCAGCGACTCCGGAAGCGTCAGCGCGGCGCCGACGGTGTCGGTCGAGCCCTCGGCGTCCGAGACTCCTGCCCCCGCGCCGTCGCCCTCGCAGTCCAGCAGCAGCGCCGCGCCCTCGAGCCCCGCGCCGACCAGCGCGTCGCCCAAGCCGACGCCCACCAAGACCACGGCCCAGCCGACGCCGACCGATCCCCCGCCCAGCGTCGCGGCCGCGCCGCCGAGCCCTTCTACCTGACGCGTCAGGAGGAGGCGGGGACCAGGGTGTGCAGCCAGCCGTGCACGTCCGGAGTGCGGCCGGTCTGGATGTCGAGCAGCGCGTGGCGCAGGCGCATCGTGACCGGGCCGCTGCCGCCGTCGCCGACGGTCCAGGAGTGCTCCGCGGACTTCACCGAGCCGACCGGCGTGATCACCGCGGCCGTGCCGCAGGCGAACACCTCGGTGAGCTCGCCGCTCGCGTTGCCCTCGCGCCAGTCGTCGGTCGAGATCCGGCCCTCCTCCGAGGAGTAGCCGAGGTCCTTGGCCACCGACAGCAGCGAGTCGCGGGTGACGCCGGGCAGCAGCGAGCCGGTGAGCTCCGGGGTGACGATGCGGGCGTCGTCGCCGGACCCGTACACGAAGTACATGTTCATGCCGCCCATCTCCTCGACCCAGCGGTGCTCGTGGGCGTCGAGCCACACGACCTGGTCGCAGCCCTCGGCGGCCGCCTGGGCCTGGGCGACGAGCGAGGCGGCGTAGTTGCCCGCGCACTTGGCCTCGCCGGTGCCGCCCGGCGCGGCACGGACGTACTCGGTCGAGAGCCACACCGACACCGGCTTCACACCGCGCGGGAAGTAGGCGCCCGCCGGCGAGGCGATGAGCACGTAGAGGTACTCGTTCGCCGGGCGGACCCCGAGGCCCACCTCCGTGGAGAACATGAACGGGCGCAGGTAGAGCGACTTCTCCGGGTCGTCCGGCACGTACGCCGAGTCCTGCTCGACCAGCACGCGGATCGACTCGAGGAACAGCTCCTCGGGCAGCGCGGGCATCGCGAGACGGGCGGCGCTGCGCGCGAACCGGGCGGCGTTGGCCTCGGGACGGAAGGTCGCGATCGATCCGTCGGGCTGCCGGTAGGCCTTGAGGCCCTCGAAGATCGACTGCCCGTAGTGGATGAAGTTGGTAGCGGGGTCGAGCGAGATCGGCGCGTACGGCACGAGCTGGGCGTCGTGCCAGCCCTCGGCCTCGGTCCAGCGGATCGTCACCATGTTGTCGGTGAAGACCCGGCCGAAACCGGGGTCGGCGAGGACGGCCGCGATCTCCTCGGCGGAGCGCGGCGTGGCGGACGGCGTACGGGCGAACGTCAGAGACGACATGGCGTGACGGTACCTCTCAGGAGCCCCCGGGCCCATGCGCGGGAGCGACGGATTCGGATGCGTCTGCCGCTCCTGGCACCTGACCGCGCGGTCAGGCGGGTGCGGCTAGCCGGCTACTCGGGCGGCGAGCGCGTCGCCGATCTCGGACGTGCTGCGCACGGCCGTGCCGCGGGAGGCAAGGTCGGCGGACACGGCGGCCTCGACCTCGGCCGCGGCCTTGTCCTCGCCGAGGTGGTCGAGCAGCATCGCGACCGAGAGCACGGTCGCGGTCGGGTCGGCCTTGCCCTGGCCGGCGATGTCGGGGGCCGAGCCGTGCACCGGCTCGAACATGCTCGGGGTCGTGCGGGCGGGGTTGACGTTGCCGCTCGCCGCGAGGCCGATGCCGCCGGCGATCGCAGCGCCGATGTCGGTGAGGATGTCGCCGAACAGGTTGTCGGTGACCACGACGTCGAACCGCTCGGGCTGGGTCAGGAAGAACATGCTGGCGGCGTCGACGTGCTGGTAGTCGGTGCGCACGCCGGGGTACTCGGCGGCGACCTCGTCGAACACGCGCTTCCACAGTCCGCCGGCGTGCACGAGCACGTTGGTCTTGTGCACGAGCGTCACGTGGTTGCGACGGCGCGTGGCGCGCTCGAAGGCGTCGCGCACGATGCGCTCGACGCCGAACGCGGTGTTGACGCTCTCCTCGGTCGCGATCTCCTGCGGGGTGCCCTGGCGCAGCCAGCCGCCGGCACCGGCGTACGGGCCCTCGGTGCCCTCGCGGCACACGACGAAGTCGATCTGCTCCGGGCCCTTGCCCGCGAGCGGGCCGCTGACGCCGGGGAACAGCTTCACCGGGCGCAGGTTGAGGTAGTGGTCGAGCTCGAAGCGGAGCTTCAGGAGCAGTCCTCGCTCGAGCACGCCCGGAGGCACGCTCGGGTCGCCGATGGCTCCGAGCACGATGGCGTCGGTGCCGCGGAGCTCCTCGAGCACGGAGGCCGGCAGCGTCTCGCCGGTGGCGGTGTAGCGGCGGGCGCCGAGGTCGTACTCGGCCTTGTCGAAGGAAAGTCCGTGGCGGGCACCGACGACGTCGAGCACCTTGAGGCCCTCGGCCACGACCTCGGTCCCGATCCCGTCGCCGGGGATGACTGCCAGCTTCAGCGTCTTCGACATGGTCGAAGGGTAGGACGGCGTCCCAGCATCCGGTATCGCCGTCCCATCTTGTGAGACACCGCGCTCCCCGGCGCGCGAATCCCGGGCGGACCGCTGCTACCCTGGCCGGGATGTCGTACGTGGCGCTTCTCCTTAGCGGCCGCAGCGAGGCCTAGGACCGGCCTCCTCGCTGCGGGGTGCTGGCGTGCCGGTCGTACCTGACCCACCCCACAGACCAGCGAGGACCCCGTGACCGCCCCCTTCTCGTACGACGAGCGCAACGCCCAGCAGCCCTCCCCCATGGCCTGGCGCCGCTACACCCCGTTCACCCCCGTCGACCTGGCCGACCGCACCTGGCCGTCGAAGGTCATCACGAAGGCCCCGCGCTGGGCCGCGGTCGACCTGCGCGACGGCAACCAGGCCCTCATCGACCCGATGACGCCCGCGCGCAAGATGCGGATGTTCAAGCTCCTGGTCGACATGGGCTACAAGGAGATCGAGGTCGGCTTCCCCTCGGCGAGCCAGACCGACTTCGACTTCGTGCGCCAGCTCATCGAGGGCGACCACATCCCGGACGACGTCGTCATCCAGGTGCTGACCCAGTCGCGCGAGCCGCTCATCGAGCGCACGTACGAGGCCATCGCCGGCGCTCCGCAGGCGATCGTGCACCTCTACAACTCGACCTCGACCCTGCAGCGCCGGGTGGTGTTCGGCCTCGACCGCGACGGCATCAAGGACATCGCCACGCACGGCGCACGCCTCTGCCTGAAGTACGCCGAGAACCTCAAGGGCACCGAGGTCTTCTACGAGTACTCCCCCGAGTCGTACACCGGCACCGAGCTGGAGTTCGCCGTCGAGGTGTGCAACGCGGTCTTCGACGTCTGGCAGCCCACGCCCGACCGCAAGGCCATCGTCAACCTGCCGGCGACGGTCGAGATGGCCACGCCGAACGTGTACGCCGACTCGATCGAGTGGATGCACCGCAACCTCGCGCGCCGCGACTCGCTCGTGCTGTCGCTGCACCCGCACAACGACCGCGGCACCGCCGTCGCTGCGGCCGAGCTCGGCTACATGGCCGGCGCGGACCGCATCGAGGGGTGCCTCTTCGGAAACGGCGAGCGCACCGGCAACGTCTGCCTCGTCACCCTCGGCATGAACCTGTTCAGCCAGGGCATCGACCCGCAGATCGACTTCCGCAACATCGACGAGATCCGCCGCACGGTCGAGTACTGCAACCAGCTGCCGGTGAACGAGCGCCACCCGTACGGCGGCGACCTCGTCTACACGGCGTTCTCCGGCTCGCACCAGGACGCGATCAACAAGGGCCTCGCCGCGATGCAGCGCGACGCCGACGAGGCCGGCGTGCCCGTCGACGACTTCCGCTGGGGGGTCCCGTACCTGCCGATCGACCCCAAGGACGTCGGCCGCACGTACGAGGCCGTCATCCGCGTGAACTCGCAGTCCGGCAAGGGCGGCGTCGCGTACATCATGAAGACCGAGCACAAGCTCGAGCTGCCGCGCCGCCTGCAGATCGAGTTCAGCCACGTGGTGCAGAAGGTCACCGACTCCGAGGGTGGCGAGGTCACCGCCGCCGCGATGTGGGACTACTTCCAGGACGAGTACCTCCCCAACCCCGCGGCGCCGTGGGGCCGGTTCACGCTCCGCTCGGTCAAGCAGGACTCCGACGTCGATGGCGCCACGCACCTGCGCGTGGTGATCGTCGACCACGGCACCGAGGTCGAGCTCGAGGGCACCGGCAACGGCCCGATCGCGGCGTTCTGCGACGCGATGGCCGGGTACGGCGTCGACGTCCGCGTGCTCGATTACAACGAGCACGCGATGTCCTCCGGCGGCGACGCCGTGGCCGCGTCGTACCTCGAGTGCGCCGTCGGCAGCCGCGTCCTCTGGGGAGTGGGCATCGACCCGTCGATCGTGACCTCCTCGCTCAAGGCCATCGTGTCTGCGGTCAACCGCGCCGAGCGCGACGAGGCCGCCGCGGAGTAGGCCCGCCGTACGACGTGCCGAGCCCCGGCTCCCCCGCGAGGGAGCCGGGCCTCGGTGCATCCGGCCCTGGCTGGTCGGGCGAAGCGGCAGCCGGATCGCGTCGTGGAGGGCGCGTATCGACGTCCGCTTGCGCGCAGCGTCCGAAGTGGACGTCGATGCGCGTCGTGGAGCGCGCGAAACGACGTCCGCTTCGAGAGGCGGGTCAGCCGCGGGCGTCCCAGGCGGCGAGGACGGCGGCCTCCTTCTCCGGCGCGAGCCCGGTGCCGGCGCGCGGCGCGGGGGCCGGCGTCTCGAGGCCGGCGTCGACGCGCTGCACCCACGTCCAGGCATCGGCCACCGTCTCGCGCAGCGGCCTCGTCGGCAAGCCCCACGCCACGGCGCGCGAGACGTCGCACGAGTGCAAGGCGTAGGCCTCGTCGTCCTCCGGGAGCCAGACCGGCAGCTCGGTCCAGGGCTCGACGCCGTGCTCCACCAGGAATCCGCCGTCCACCCAGACGAGCTCGGCGTCGGACGCCGTGACCTCGCGGCAGAGGTCGAGCAGCTCCCCGAGCGTGGCGAGCCCCTGCGGGCAGACGACGTCGACGGGGCCGCTGCGGTCCTGCTCGCCCGCCGAGAGCGCGAGGACGGCGAGGTCGCGAGCGTCGACGTACTGGATGCCGAGGCCGGGGCGGCCGGGCGCGATCACGCGTCCCCCGCGGACCATGCGGCGCAGCCACCAGGGCAGGCGGCCGACGTTCTCGCGCGGACCGAGGATGAGGCCGGCCCGCAGGTGCGCGACGCGGTCAGCACCGAGCTCGCGCTCGAGGGCCAGCTCGGCGCCGCGCTTGTCCTTGGGGTACTCCGTGAGGTCGGCATCGGGATCCGCCTCGAACAGCGGCGCGCTCTCGTCGCCGTTGAAGGGCGGCGGCCAGGCGTACACGGACCGGCTGGAGACGTAGACCCAGCGCCCTGTGCTGCCCGCCAGCGCCCGGGCTGCGTCGCGGGCGACGTACGGCGCACCCGACCAGGTGTCGAGCACGAGGTCGAACCGCTCGTCCGCCAGCGCGTCGAACGCTCCGGGCTGGGTGCGGTCGAGCGTGACCGCGCGGATGCCGTCGTACGGCGCGTCCGACAGCCCGCGGTTGGCCACGGTCACGTCGTGGCCGCGCGCGACCGCCTCGGCCACGAGCGCATGACCCACGAACTGCGTCCCGCCGAGCACCAGCACCTTCATGGCGCCACCCTCCCTCGCGGCGGCCCGCGCGTCACGCACGTTCACCGACAGCGTGACGTACGGTCGGGCCATGCCGGCGTACGACGACAGCCTCATGACGCGCGTGATCGAACTCTCGGCGCAGGCCCGCGCGAACGGCGACCACCCGTTCGGCGCGCTGCTAGCGGTCGACGGCGCGGTCGTGGCCGAGGCCGTGAACCGCGTGAACAGCACGCGAGACCTGACGGCCCACGCCGAGACCGAGCTCGTGCGGCTGCTCGAGCGCGAGGGCCGGCTCGACGAGCTCGGCCGCGGTGTCGTCTACGCGTCGTGCGAGCCGTGCCCGCTGTGCGTGGGCGCGATGTTCTGGGCCGGGGCGCGGCGCATCGTCCACGGACTGTCGGCCGCAACCCTGAACCGCATCGCTAGCGCGCCGGGTGCAGCGCCCTACGGCTTCACCATCTCCGCCGCAGAGCTGGCCGCTGCGACCACCGCGCCGATGCGCGTGGACGGGCCGTTCCGCGAGCACGACGCCGCCGTGCCGCACGACGGCTTCTGGTTCTAGTCGAGCTGCTCCGCCTCGACCACCGTCTCGCCGGTGGCGTGCAGGGCGGAGCGCAGGAAGAACGGACCGGTCGCCTCGTTGAGCACGACCGTCGCGATGATGATCGTCGACAGCTCCTCGCCGCCCGCCCCGAAGTCCGACGCGATCGTCGCGGCCAGGGCCAGGGCGATGCCGGCCTGGGGCATGTACGCACGCCACGCGACGCGGCGCACGACATCAGGCTCGCGCACGACATGCATCGCGGTCGTGCTGCCGATCCAGATCCCCACCAGCCGCGTCGCCCACAGCAGGGCGGCGGCGCCGGCGGCGGCGACCAGCGCGTCGAGATGAAGTCCGAGGCCGGTGAGGGTGAAGAACACGACGTAGACGTACGGCACCATCCGCTCGAGCAGACCCGCGAACCGCTCCGGCTTGCGCGTCCAGTTCGCGACGATGACGCCGGCGATCATCGCCACCAGCAGCGAGTCGATCTCGATCCGCAGGCCGAGCTCGCGGGCGGCCCATTCGGTCATCAGCGGCGCGAGCACGGCGGCCACCGCGGCGACCGCCAGCACGAGCACGCCCACCCAGAGATCGGACGTCGTGCGCTCGATGACGAAGCGCAGCAGCACACCGACGAGCGCCCCACCCAGAAGGGCGAGCGCCAGCACCGCGACCACGCTCGCGAGGATCGAGGCGCCCTCGGCCTTCTCCTCGACGAGGTTCTCGGCGACGAGCAGCGTGACCGAGAACGCCGACACCACCACGACGTCCATGACCACCGTGGCCCCGAGCACGAGCTTGGTGAACGGACCGGCAGAACGGTTCTCCGAGATGACGGCGATCGCCTCGGGCGGCGACAGCGCGAGCATCACGGTGCCGGCGAGGATCGCGCCTGCCAGCCTCACGGTCATGGGCAGCTCGGCCGTGACGACGAAGATCGTGAGGCCCACGATGATCGGTACGGCGATCGACAGGCCGAGCACCTGCGCCACGATCGGGCGCAGCCGGGGCGCGATCACCTTCCACACGAGGTGGCTGCCGGCGACGAAGCCGATGAACGCGAGCGACACCGTCGACACCTTGGGGAAGGCGAACGAGGCGCCGTCGGCAGCGCGGGCGATGAGCGCGCCGCCCACCGCACCGACCGCGAGGTAGACCGGCAGGCGCGGCACATGCACCCGCGCCAGGGCCTCGCCGGCGGCGTACGCCACGGCGCAGATCGCGAGCAGGAGCAGGTAGTCGATCAGCTCCACAGCGCACCGCCCGTCAGCACGCCCGCGAGCCTAGGGCCCGCGGACGCGCGCCGCGTGCGCCTAGAGCTCGATGTCGACAGCGCGGGCGCTCGTGGCGCCCACCGCTTCGGCGATCTCGGCGAGCACGCCCGCCGGGATGGCCGAGTCGACGGTCAGGGCGATGAGCGCCTGGCCGCCCGCCTCGTCGCGCGAGACCTGCATGCCGCCGATGTTGACCCCGGCGTCGCCGAGCACCTTGCCGGCGATGCCGACCACGCCCGGACGGTCGGCGTACCGCAGGAACGCGAGGTGCGCGCTGAACGGCACGTCGACGTCGAAGCCGTCGACCTCGGTGATCTTCTGCAGGCTGCGCGGACCCGTCACGGTGCCGGCCACGGCGACGGTGTCGCCGTCGGTCAGCGTGAGCTTCACGCGGACGAGGTTGCGCCAGTTCGGCGACTCCTCCGACGTCGTCAGCGACACCGCCACGCCCCGCTCGCCGGCGATGACCGGGGCGTTGACGTACGACACCGGGGCGTCGTTGAGCACCGAGAAGACGCCCTTGAGCGCGGAGAGCTCCAGGATCTTGACGTCGAGGCCGGCGATCTCGCCGAGCACCTCGACCTCGATCGCCTCGACGGCTCCACCCGCGAGCGAGCCGGCGACCCGGCCGAGGTTCTCAGCGAGCGCGATGCCCGGGCGCACGGCCTCGGCGATCGAGCCGCCCTTGACGTTGACGGCGTCCGGCACGAGCTCGCCGGCGAGCGCGAGACGCACCGAGCGCGCGACGGCGATGCCCGCCTTCTCCTGCGCCTCGTCGGTCGAGGCGCCGAGGTGCGGCGTGGCCACGACCTGCTCGAACTCGAACAGCGGCGAGTCGGTGCACGGCTCGGTGTTGAAGACGTCGAGCCCTGCGCCCGCGACGCGGCCCTCCTTGATCGCGACGTACAGCGCGTGCTCGTCGACGATGCCGCCGCGCGCGGCGTTGATGATGCGCACGCTCGGCTTCACCTTGCGCAGCGCCTCCTCGCCGATGAGGCCGACCGTCTCCGGCGTCTTGGGCAGGTGCACGGTGATGAAGTCGGACTCGGCGAGCAGCTCGTCGAGCGACAGCATGCGGATGCCGAGCTGGGCGGCGCGCGCCGGCTGCACGTAGGGGTCGTACGCCACGAGCTTCACGCCGAACGCCGACAGGCGCTGTGCGACCAGGAGGCCGATGCGGCCGAGGCCGACGACCCCGACGGTCTTGTCGGTGAGCTCCACGCCGGTGTACTTCGAGCGCTTCCACTGGCCGGCCTTCAGCGCCGCGTTGGCGGGCGCGATGTTGCGGGCGCTGGCGAGGAGGAGGGCGACGGCGAGCTCCGCGGCGCTCACGATGTTGGACGTCGGGGCGTTGACGACCATGACCCCGGCCTGGGTGGCGGCCTTCACGTCGACGTTGTCGAGGCCGACGCCCGCACGGGCCACGACCTTGAGGTTCTTCGCGGCGGCGATGGCCTCGGCGTCGACCTTGGTGGCCGAGCGGACGAGGATCGCGTCGACGTCCGCGATCGCGGGCAGCAGGGCCGCGCGGTCGGCGCCGTCGCAGTGTCGGATCTCGAAGTCGGGGCCGAGGGCCTCGACGGTGGCCGGGGACAGCTCTTCGGCGATGAGGACGACGGGCTTGCTCACGTCAGGGCACCTTCGCGGACGACGTCGGGAGACGGCCCGAGTCTATCGGCGCCCTTGTGAACGCCTTCACGAGGTCCGCATCCCGAGACGCCTGTCTCACGAGTCAGGACCGGCCTAGGGTCGCCTCATGCTGATCCACCACATCGCGCTCCTGCCGGACTGGGAGGACGCGGTCGAGACGGGCACGTACCGCGTCTCCACCATCGGCCGGACCATCGACGACGAGGGCTTCATCCACGCGTCCACCGCCGAGCAGGTGCAGGGCACGGCGTCCCGCTTCTACGCCGGGCGCACCGAGCCCCTGGTGGTTCTGGTCCTGGACACCGACCGCCTGGAGGCGGGCGGCGTACCCGTGCGGTTCGACGAGATCGCGCCGGGCGTGGAGTTCCCGCACCTGTACGCCGAGGTGCCCGTCGCCCTGGTGGACGAGGTGCGGCCCGCATCCTTCGACGCCGACGGCGTGCTCCGCTTCTAGCTCGCCCCCGGCGGCTGCTCGAGCCACGCGACGACCTCGGCGCACCCCGGGGTGCCGGCCGCAGCGCCGTCGCGGGCGGCGTCCAGCGGCGTCGAGCCGTCCCAGGGGGCCGGGCGGCCGGGGTCGGCGCCCGCGTCGAGGAGCAGCTCCGCGGCGGTCCGCTGGCCGCCGCGGCAGGCGGCCCAAAACCATCCGGCCCGCTCGTCCTGCGTCGAGCCGTCCGGCCCGAGCCGGGCGGCGAGCCGGTCGACCAGGCCGAGGGAGGCCTCCTCCCACCCGCCGGTCGCCGCGCCGTGCTCGAGCAGGCGCCTCGCGGCGGCCCACTGCCCGAACACCGTCGCGTCGAAGATCGGCGTGCCGGTGCCGTCGCCGATCACCCCACCGGGCGCCTCGAGATCGGCGCCCGCCGCGATCAAGGCGTCGATCGCCTCGACGTCGTCCGAGCTCGCGGCCCAATGCAACGCCGTCTCGGCGTGCGAGCCCTCGAACGGCGCGTCGGGATCCGCGCCCGCCGCGACGAGCAGGGCGATCGAATCGGCCACGCGGGGCCGGTGCCCCGGCCAGTCGGTCGCGACGTGCAGCAGGGTGCGGCCGCCGTCCTCGCCGCGCAGCCGCCGCACCGCCAGGCCCGGCTCGTGATCGAGCAGGACCCGCAGCGCCTCGACGTCGCCGTCCTCCACGGCACGGGCCGCGCGGCCGAGGGCGTCGCTCATGCCCGCACGCTAGCCCGGGGCCGGCCGCGGCGCTCCTAGACGCGGGCTGCCCGGCGCCAGGCGGTGAACGATCCCGCAGAGCCCCCGTGGGGCGGCACGAGCCACGGCCAGGGGTGCACGACGGCCGGGCCGATCTGCGCTGCGCGGCGCCGCCAGCCAGGGACGGGTGCGTACGTCGTGGCGACGGCGCGGCCTGCGAGCAGCTCGACGGGGTCGCCGAGGTGCACCTCGAGCTCGCGGCGCGCTGCGAGGTCGGCGAGGCACTCCGCGAGGAACACCAGTCGCTTGCCCGACAGCTGCAGACGCGCGAGCAGCGGCTCGTCGAGCACGAAGATCGCCGAGGCTTCGGGGTGCGCCACGAGTGCGGGGTCGTCGTCGCCGAGCGACTCCGCGGTGAGCCACACGGCGTCCACCGGGCCGTCGCCCTCCGGCGCGCGGGGGCCGGCGGTCGCGGCGGGGTCCGGGTCGCGGCGTACGCCGGGCACCTCGGGCACCGGGGCGAGCGGCTCCTCGTCGGGCCACTGCTGGATCGGGCAGGCGCGGCGCAGCGCGCACGCGTCGCACACGCCGGGCGCTCGCTTCTCGACCTGCCAACGGCTGAAGCCGTACGGCTTGCCGGTGCCTGCGCCCGCCGTCCACTGCCAGCCGAGCCGGTTCGCCGCGCGGGATCCGTCGAGCAGATGCGCGAAGAGCAGGTCGTCGCCGTCGCGCCATCCGAGGCCGCGGCGCACCGCCCAGTGCGAGGCCGTCCACATGCGCGTCTGGTTGACCAGCCAGCCGTCGCGCTCGAGCTCGTCGGTCACGAGACGCAGGCACGCCATGCGTTCCACGTCGTCGTCCCAGGCGGCGAGGCCGGTGCTGCGCTCGGGCACGGCGTACCGGAGGCTGCGGCGCAGGCCGCCGGTGCGCGCGTGCAGGTGGCGCGCGTACTCCTGCCACAGCAGCTCGTCGCGGAACTTCTCGACATCGCGGCGCGGGCCGCCGTCCACGTGGTCCCAGACGGTGCGCAGCGGGAGCAGGCCGTGGCGGATGTACGGCGAGAGCCTCGATGCTCCGCGCCGCTGCGGCGGATGCACCTCGTTGCGGCGGGCGGCGTACCCCGTGACGTCGAACGCCGCGAGCGCCGCATCGGCGGCGGTCTGGCCGCCGCGGAAGGCCGGGCTGGGCGCGACCTCGTCGCGCGCGAGGTGCTGGAGCTGGGTGAGGGTCCAGGCTGCGGCATCGTCGTACGCCGGGGTCGGCAGACGGGTCATCGGGCCAGGCGCACGTGCATCGGGCCGCGGGCGTGCGACGGGTCGACGACGCGGCCGGACTGCACGACCTCGACGGAGCCGTCCGCCGCGAGGCGTCGCGCGGCGCTCCGGACGCGCTCCCGGTCGGCGGCGTGCAGGACCTGCTCGGGGTCCAGCAGGCTGCCCCGGCGTACCTGCTGCAGGGCGTGGAGCAGCTGCGCCTCGAGGGCGGCGTCGCGGTCGGTGCGGCCGCGGGCGCGGCAGGCGTCGGAGCACCAGCGCACGTCGTCCCAGGTGCGGGCCCAGGCCTTGCGCCAGGTCATGGTGCGGCCGCAGCCGGCGCAGGTCTTGGTCGGCAGGTCGCGGGGCACGTGGCCCAGCATGGGAGCGGCGTACGACGCCCGCATCCCGGGACGGCACCCGTGCGCCACGGCCCCCAAGATCACGACTACGGGTCAGATCGTGCCGTTGAACTGCCTTGATCGACCCTAAGGGCCGAGAAGTGCAGTTGGGCTGCGCTGAATGACCCGGACGTGGTGGAGAAAAGGACAGATCGCGCCCTTGGGTTCCAGCAAGTGACGCAACGCCCTGATCGTGAGGGGTTGTTGTGGGGAAGCGTCCGAGGCTCCCGAGGGAGCTCGAGCGGGTGTTCTGGTCGGGCATCCGGTCGGGGCTGAAGGTGCCCG
>JBFWNE010000041.1:0-20256 GCA_050251215.1 Candidatus Nanopelagicales bacterium | reverse complement strand
TTCCGATCTAGAAGGCTTGCATCGGAGGTGGTCGGCAGGTCTACGGTGAAGCCCAGACGAAGCCCGAGGCGAAGGAGACGCGCCATGATCCGCCACTCCGAGGAGACCCATCAGCAGCTCGTCGAGCGCCTCCCCTCCGCCACCGGTCGAGACGTCAAGGACTGGATGCGCGCGCTCGAGGACGGCCCGGCGTTCTCCCGCTTCGAGGAGAAAGTCAACTGGCTGCGCGACGAGCACGGCCTGTCCCACGGCTTCGCGACGGCGATCGTCCACGAGGCCGACATGGTGCGGGCGCACCGCAAGCTCGGCTGAGACGAGCCCGATCATGACAAGAGCCCCGCACCTCACGGTGCGGGGCTCTCGTGCAGCACGGCTCGTTCAGTAGCGGAAGCCGCCGACGAGGCTCTCGAGGCCCGAGGCCATCTGCGCGAGCTCGCGCGAGGCGACCCGCGTCTGCTCCGCGCCGGACGACGCCGACTGCGCCGCGTCGGTCACGCCGTTCACCGACACCTGGATCTCGCCCGAGCCCGACGCGACGTCGGACATGCTGCGGGCGATCTCGTTGATCGCCGCGGTCTGCTCCTCGACCGCCGAGGCGATCGAGTGCTGGATCTCGTTGATCTGCGCGATCGTCTCGGAGATCTGGCCGATGGCCGCGATGGCCTCCTCGGTGTCGACCGTGATGGCCGCGATGCGCGTGGTGATGTCGGTCGTCGCGGCGGCGGTGGCGCGGGAGAGGTCCTTGACCTCGCTCGCGACGACCGCGAAGCCCTTGCCGGCCTCGCCCGCACGGGCGGACTCGATCGTGGCGTTGAGCGCGAGCAGGTTGGTCTGCTCGGCGACACCCTTGATCTCCTTGATCACCTTGTCGATGTCGGCGTTGGAGCGGCCGAGCTTGTCCATGATCTGCGAGGTCGAGGACGCGGCGTCGACGGCGGCCGAGGCCACGCGGGCGGCGTCCCACGCCGAGGTCGAGATGAGCGCGATCGAGGCGGTGAGCTGGTCCGTCGCGCTCGCCGCGCTCTGCACCGACTCGTTGACCCGCTCGGACCGGTCGGCGACGACGTGCGCCTGCTGCGACGTGGACTCCGCGGAGGACGACATGACATGGGACGTCGCGGTGAGCTCCTCCGCCGCTGCCGCGACGGTCTGCGCCGACTGCGCGACCTGGGCGATGACCTCGGCGATCTGCTGCACGAAGCGGTTGAAGAGCGAGGAGACCTCGGTGACCTCGTCCTTGCCGTCCTCGGCCACGCGAGCGGTGAGGTCGCCCTCGCCGTCGGCGATGTCGGCGAGGCGGTCGCGCAGCGCGACGAGCGGGGCGATGATCGAGCGGATCACCGCGAAGACCAGCAGGCCCACGACGGCGATGCCCAGCACCACGAGCACGATCATGACGACCTTGCTGCGCGCGGCGGCGTCGGCCGCGGCGGCCACGTCGGCGGTGGCCTCGGCCGAGGTGGCCGTGGCCAGCTTGTCGAGGGCCGCGGCGGCGTTGTTGTAGTTCTCGATCTCGGTCGTGATGACGAGGTTGTCGGCCGCTGCCTTGCCCGCTGCGGTGCCCGACTTGTAGCCAGCCACGACCTCCGCGTCCGCGGCGATGAACTTCTCGATGTTGGTGCGGGCCTCGTTGGCGAGGGCCACCTCGTCGGGCGAGAGGTCCGGCAGCTTGTCGAACGCGTCGAGCTGCGCGAGCAGCGATGCCTGCGAGGCGAGGTAGGCCTTGCGGCTGTCGCCGGTGTCGTCCGCCGCGTTCTTCACGCCGCGGCCGGCGTCGAACCCGTAGGCGGTCTGCCAGCCGTTCCAGTCGGCCGCCTGGTACTTCATCTGCAGGGCGGCCTGGGCCCGCGCGGCGCTGCCGCCGGCGGAGGACGCTGCGTCCACCGCGCCGGTGAAGCCGACGACGGCCACGGCCGCGACGACGGCGGCGAGCAGCAGGGGCATGAGGGCGACCACGAGCAGGCGGAGCCGGATCGGGTAGCGGCGCAGGACGTCGATCATGCGGGTTCCTAGCGGGAGGCGGTCACGGGCAGCCGCGGCTGCGGCGCTGGTCAGACCTCCGATCGGCGCCGACCGGTCCGACCTGAGGGGAATCCGGCAGCTCCCGACCCGATACCGGATCTGCGCTTCGTGCCTTCGCCGGTGAGCGGTTACCATCGCTGCACGCGGGGGGACACCGGCCCGCGGCTCGCCCAGACGACACAGGAGTCCACCGTGGCCAATCAGATGCTCGCCGAGGTGCAGAAGGCCCTCCGGGACACCACCCCCGAGGCCGAGGCGCGCCTCGCCCTCCCCGACGTCCTCGTGACGACCGCCGCCTGCCTCGGCGTCGCGATCGTCGCTGCCGTTCCGGGCTGGATCTACCTCTCCGGCAGCTTCGCGCTGTACCTCGCCCTGATCATCGGCCTGATGTTCTTCGGCATCTACGTCGCCCGGAGGTCGCCGGTCAGCGCCGGCCTCGCGCTGGTCTACAGCGCGGCGCTGGGGCTCATGATGGGCGCCTTCTCGCACATGGCCGTCGGCCAGGGCGGCAACACCGCCCTCATCACCCAGGCCATCATCGGCACCGTCGCCGGCGTGATCGGCATGCTCGCCGTCTACTCGACCTCGTGGGGCAAGAAGGCCTCGCGCGCCTACCGCCTGTTCGCCGGCCTCGCGATCGGCTACCTCGTGCTCGGCCTCGCCAACATCGTCGCCGTGCTCTTCGGCGTCGGCGGCGGCTGGGGCTTCTACGGCGTCAGCGGCATCGGCCTGGTGCTCTGCGCGCTCGGCGTGGCGCTCGCCGCCTGGTCGCTCCTGATCGACATCGGCCGCGCCGACCAGGCCATCCAGCAGGGCGCCCCGCGCACCTGGTCGTGGTCGCTGGGCATGTCGCTCGCGGCGTCCATCGTCTGGCTCTACATGGAGCTCCTGCGCTTCCTGTCGATCGCCAACCGCTAACCCGCACGCCCCCCCGAACACCACGAAGGCCGCGCCCCCTCAGGTGGCGCGGCCTTCGCCTTTTTCCGGTCAATGTGGCTTTCACTGCCCTCGGCAGAGATAACGCCACATCGCGACCTGGACAACCGGCGCGAGATCGTCAGCTCGGACGACGGCGCAGCAGCTCGGCCGGCACCTGGCCCACCGGCTCCCGGAACGCCGACCGCGGCAAGGCTCGAGCCTCGCCCGACAACCACGTGGAATGGCCGACGCCGTCCAGGCCCGCCTGCTTCTGCATGGCCACGGTGAACTCGACGTACCCGTGCCGCTCGGACTTGTCCTGGCTCGTGAACCACCGCACGAGTACGTCGCTGCCCTCGTCGGCCACGACCACGACCGGCCGCACCTTGGAGGTGGCCCCGTGGTCCTCGTCGTTCGGCATCTCCGCCCACAGCACCGTCCCGGTCTGCAGCCGCCCGCCCCCGGACCCGCGCAGCAGGTCGACGACGAGCAGGACGACGCCGGCCACCGCCCCGGGAGCGGACAGGATCCAGGCGACCAGCACCTTCCACCACGGCGCACGCCCCGGCTGCACCCGGTCGAGCTGGGCGAACACCACGACCGACCCGAAGGCGAGCAGCACCGCGCCGATCACCACGACGAGCGCGCGACCCACCCCCGGGGAGGTCAGCAGCACCCAGCCCGCTGCGAGCAGCGGCACCAGCAGCGCGAGGCCGAACAGCCCGAGAGCCGCCTCGCGATAGGTACGCCGACGCCGCGTGCCGTGCGGGTAGTACCGCCCGCGCGCCGCCGCCCACACTGACCCGATCCGCACCCTGATCGACCCCATGCGGCGAACCTAGGCCCTCGGTCGTCGATCCCGGCGCGGACCCCCGCGCGGTGGCACCCGCCAGCGCACAGAACGGGCAGGTCGGCTCAGTCGCTTGTGTTCGCGACGAGGAAGAGCGCCTCGTCGCTCAACACACTCCATCGCCTCGGGAACGTGAGCGAGCTCGCGCTGCCCTCGCCTCAATCGCTTGTGCTCCCGAGAGGGCAGCATTCGAACCCGGCTGGCTCGGCCGGCGGGGCTGCCCTCTCGCTCGACAGCCTCAATCGCCTCGGGAGCGAGAGCAAGCTCTCGCTCCTCTCGGCTCAATCGGCTGTGCCCCCGGCAGGGGTCGAACCTGCACTCGTCCCGGTTTAAGCGGGATGCCTCTGCCAGTTGGGCTACGGGGGCGTGCGCACCATCCTGCCGCGTCGTACGCCGATGCGGTCCTAGAGGTACGTCTTGCGCGGGAACACCGCGTGCGGGCCGACGACCCGGTCGAGGAAGACGAAGCCGTCGAGATGGTCGAGCTCGTGCTGCAGGGCCCGCGCCTCGAACGCGTCCGTCTCCACCACGACCTCCTCCGCCGAGCCCGGCAGCCAGCCGCGCACCGTCAACCGGGAGGCGCGCTTCACGTCGCCGGTGAAGTCGGGCACCGACATGCAGCCCTCGCGCGACTTCTCGTTGCGCGAGGCCGCCTCGATGCGCGCGTTGACCAGCACGTACTCGCCGTGGTGGATCCGGGCCTTCGGGTGCTGCGACACGTCGAGGGAGAACACGCGCCAGCCGACGCCCACCTGGTTCGCCGCGAGCCCGACGCAGCCGGGCGACACCCGCTGCGTCACGAGCAGGTCGGAGGCGAGCTGCACGATCGCCGGGTCGCGCGGGTCGACCTCGACGCACGGCGTCGACAGCACCTCCGCGGGTGCGGTGACCACCGGCAGCACCCGGCCCTCGGGCAGCGGCGGCATGACGATCCGTCCGTCCACGATCCCCACGTCGGCGCCTAGAGCTCGTCGACGTCGGCCGCGTGCAGCGTCGCGCGCACGCCGAGCTCTGCGGCCACGGCGTCGAGCCGCGCAGCGAGAGCCTCGACGTCGGCGCCCGCCGGCAGCGCCACCTCCGCCACGAGCACGTAGAGCCCGGTGCCGAGCCGCGTGGTGAGGTCGGTGATGTTGCCGCCCGCCTCGGCGACCACCTCGGTGAGGCCGGAGACGATGCCCGGGCGGTCGGCGCCGTGCACCGACAGGAGGTACGGCGTACCCGCGACCGCGGCGGCATCGGCGGCCGGCACGGGCAGCACCGACACGACGAGGCCCTCGGCGGTGAGGTGCTCGAGCCGAGCGGCCACCGCGGAGGCGTCGGCATCCATCGACACCACGAGGGTCCACGCGAAGTGCCCGCGCAGCAGGGTCATCGAGGAGTCCTCGAGGTTTCCGCCGAGCTCGGCGAGCGCGCCGGTGACCTCGGCGATGATGCCGGGGCGGTCGTGCCCGAGGACCGTGACGGCGAGGCTGCTGCTCATGCGGCCAGCCTAGGCAGCACCGCGCTGCGCGCGGCCGCCGCCCCGCGGATCAGCCGGCGCGGCGGCGAGGCTCGGGCTGCACCAGCGACGAGCTCGCGCGCAGGGTGTCGTGCGTACCCCACAGGCTCGTCACGTCGCGCTTGAAGAGGAACGCGATCGTCCAGTCGGCGACCACGGAGACCTTGCGGCGCAGCGTCGGCACCTTGCTCATGTGGTAGGTCCGGTGCAGGAACCAGGCCGGGAAGCCCTTGATCTGCACGCCCTTCCCCTGTGCGACGCCCTTGTAGAGGCCGAGCGAGGCGACCGAGCCGTTGTGCTTGTGCTTGTAGTCCGCCGGCTCGAAGCCGCGCATGACCGCGATGATGTTGTCGGCCAGCACCTTCGCCTGGCGCACGGCGTGCTGCGCCGACGGCGAGCAGTAGGCGCCGGGGTTGGTGAGGTCGGGCACGGCGGTGCAGTCGCCCGCGCCCCAGGCCCCGTCGAGCCCGAGCACCCGCAGGTCGGCCCCGCAGACGAGGCGGCCGCGGTCGTCGAGCGGAAGGTCGGTGCTCTCCAACAGCGGGTTCGCCTTCACGCCCGCGGTCCACACGACGGTGTCCGACAGCATCCGCGCGCCGTCCGAGAGCACCACGTGGCCCTCGACGGTCGACTCGAGGCGCGTGTCGAGCCGCACCTCGATGCCACGCTCGCGCAACTGCTCGACGGTCCAGCGGCCCATCTCCTCGCCGACCTCCGGGAGGATCCGGTGCGTGGCCTCGACGAGGACGAAGCGCAGGTCGTCCGGCGTCACATTGCGCAGGTGGCGGGTCGCGTAGCGCGCGAGGTCCTCGGTCTCGGCCAGCGCCTCGACGCCGGCGTACCCGCCGCCCACGAACACGAACGTCAGGTTGCGCTCGCGGATCTCGGGATCGGTCGCGGTCTCGGCGATGTCGAGGCACTCGAGCACGTGGTTGCGCAGGGCGATGGCCTCCTCGACGTTCTTGAAGCCGATCGCCCAGTCGGCGAGGCCCGGAATGGGCAGCGTGCGCGGGACCGCGCCGACGGCCATCACGAGCGTGTCGTACGGCAGCTCGTACGGCTCGCCCTCGAGCGGCTCGACCACGGCGACCTTGCGGCTGTGCTCGATCCAGGTGACCCGGCCGGTGATGATCTCGGCGTCCGGCAGCGTCTGACGCAGCGGCACGACGGTGTGCCGGGGCTGGATCGAGCCGGCGCCCGCCTCGGGCAGGAACGGCTGGTACGTCATGTACGAGCGCGGGTCCACCACGGTCACCACGGCCTCGCCGCGCTGCAGCTTCCGACCGAGGCGCAGGGCCGTGTACAGGCCGACGTACCCGCCGCCGACGATGAGGATCCGGGGGGCGGTGCTCTCGCTGGTCATGCCTCCAGGTTAGGTCTGCCTCACCTGGCCCGCACGGTCGGAACGCCAGCAGTCCCAGCGCGAAACGTTCGCATCAGGCGCTGACCTGGGGCGACGTCGCGGCGATGTGCCGGACGTCTCAGACGGCTCCCCCGGGCAGCGCCGCCTCGACCGCGGTGACCACCTCCGGTGCGTCCGGGACGGTGGTCGGGGCGAACCGGGCCACGACCGCCCCGTCGCCCGAGACGAGCCACTTCTCGAAGTTCCAGCGCACGTCCCCGCTGTGGCCGGTCGCATCGCTGGCCGCCGTGAGCTCGTCGAACAACGGGTGCCGCTCCTCGCCGTTGACCTCGAGCTTGTCGGTGAGCGGGAAGGTCACGCCGTACGTCGTCGAGCAGAAGGCAGCGATCTCCTCGTTGCTGCCCGGCTCCTGGCCCAGGAACTGGTTGCAGGGCGTGCCGAGCACCGTGAGCCCGCGGGGGCCGTACGTGCGGGCCAGCTCCTCGAGGGCGGCGTACTGCGGGGTCAGGCCGCACCTGCTGGCCACGTTGACGACGAGCACGGGGCCGTCGCCGGCCACCTCGCCGAACGTCGTATCGGTGCCGTCCAGGAGGGTCAGGGGGATCGCACGCAGGTCGCTCATGGCTCCACCCTCGCATGCCCCGGCGGGGGCGGCAGGATGCGGCCCCGGGTCAGAACTGCTGGGCAGCGGCCTCGCGCGCGCGTCGCCCGTGGCCCGCGACCATCGCGATGACCTCGGTGCACCCGGCCAGGACCAGGCTGTACCCGTGGGGTTCGGCCCGCGCGCCGTCGATCAGGGTCCGGAGCTGCGCGACCTCGCCGAGCAGGGCGGCGTGCTCGTCGCGCAGCCGCGCCGCGCTGCGCAGCGTCGACGCGGTACGGGACGCGGGGCACCAGACCTCGGGGGCGGTCTCGTGCGCCTGGATGGCGAGCCCCAGCTCCTGCACGCGGAGCACGAGCGAGCGCCACCAGGCGTCGTCCCGGTCACGCACGACCAGGAGCTCGGTGAGGCGGTCCACCGCCACCGCATCGGAGATCTGGTTCGCAGTAGCGGAGCGCGAGGTCCGCAGGGCGTCGAGCGTCGGCATGATGCAGGTCCTTTGTCGATGTCGTGGGGGCGTGCCGGGCTGTCAGCCGCTGAAACCGATGTCCACGAGGAACGCCTCGTGGAGCACCGTGTGCACGTGGCCCTGGTGGGCCCGCACCGCGGACACGAGGTCGGCGACCGAGGCGGCGACGCGCGCGACGCCGTCGTCCTGGCCCATGCTGGCCGCGAGGAGCAGCCGCATCCGGCCGAGCTCGGCGGCCAGCGCATCGATCTCGCGGCCGCACGCGCGCAGCGCGAAGGCGAGGCGGGGCTCGGCCGCGAGCACCTCGGCGAACAGCCCGCTGGGGCCCTCCATCACGGACCGGTGCTCCCAGAAGGCCACGTCCAGCTCGTCGAGGCGGCGCGCCATCGCCGTCCACCACAGGGCGGTGTCCTCAGGCAGGGCCACCAGTTCGACGAGCCGGTGGATCAGCGCGCCGTCCAGCGACGGCGTGCGCGCCTCGGTCTCGGAGGCGGGGCTCGGGACGTACTGCGAAGCGATGCTCATGGCGCCGACCTCTCTTTCGGGGACGGGGTCGCTACCACCGTCGCCCGGAGCCGCCCGGAACACCATCGGAGGCCCGTCGCAGGTCTGTCTCAGTCGTGTCTCAGGCTCGGGGCGGGCCCTGTGGACGGCGCTCGGGGCCGAGGTCGACCGCCATCCAGACGGTCGCGTCGGCGTTGTCGTTGTAGCGCTCGATCTCGACGTACCCCGCGGCGTCGTAGAGGCGCCGGGCGTCGAGCAGATCGCGCTTGCTGTCGAGCACGACCCGGTCGTGGCCGAGCGAGCGCGCCGCCTCGTGCAGGCTCTCGAGCAGGGCACGGCCGGCCCCCTGGCCTCGCAGCAGCGGCGACACCCACATGCGCTTGATCTCGGCGACCTCGCCGTACGCCGTCGTGCGGATCGTGCGCAGGCCGGCGCACCCGAGCACCTCGTCGTCGCGCACCACGACGAGGAACGTGCCGCCGGGCGCCCGGTAGTCGTCGAGCCTCGGGTCGCTGATCGTCGGCGACGACGGTCCGAGCAGCGCGTCGAGCTCGGCGGAGTACGCCGCGACGGCGGCGACCGACGCCGCATCGGCGGGATCCTGCGGCTCGATCCGCCAGGCGGTCATGCGCCGCGCTCGGCCAGCGCCCAGGCGATGCCGTCGAGGATGTCGTGCTCGGAGACCAGCACCTCCGGCAGGCCCGTGCGGTGCAGGATGCGGCGCAGCACGAGCACTCCCGCGTTGATGACGTCGACGCGGCCCGGGTGCATGACCCCGATCGCCATCCGCTCGTCGTGCCCCAGGCCGAGCAGCCGGTCCGACACCCCGTCGATCTCGGCGGCGCTGATGCGCGAGCCGTGGATCCGCTCGGAGTCGTACTCCGGCAGGTCGAGCGCGATGCCCGCCGCCGTCGTGACCGAGCCGGCCAGACCGACGAGCGTGCGCGCCTGGCCGAGCGGAACCTCCTCTGCCGCACGTGATATCGCCGCATCGACGTCGTCGACGATGCCGTCCACCTCGTCCCGCGAGGGCGGGTCGTTTCGCACGTGCCGCTCGGTCATGCGCACGCACCCGACGTCGACGCTCCGCGCGGCGATCGGATGCTCCGAGCCCAGCACGAACTCGGTCGAGCCGCCGCCGATGTCGACCACCAGGTACGGCGGCTCCGCACCGGTCAGCCCGCGCGTCGCCCCGGCGAACGACAGCGCAGCCTCTTCGTCGCCCGAGATGACCTCGGGCTCGACACCGATGCGCTCGAGCACCCCGGCGACGAAGTCGGCGCGGTTCGACGCGTCGCGCGACGCGGAGGTCGCCACGAACCGCACCCGCGCCGCGCCGTACTGCTCGATCAGCGCGGCATACGTCTCGCACGCTGCGAACGTGCGCGCGAGGGCGCCGTCGGACAGCCGCCCGGTCGCGTCGACGCCCTCGCCGAGCCGCACGATCTCCATGCGGCGGTCGACGTCGACGAGCGTGCCGGCCGCAGCATCGACGTCGGCGACGAGCAGCCGGATCGCGTTGGTGCCGCAGTCGATCGCGGCGACCCGCACCGCGCTCACGCGTCCTCGTCGCGGGTGCACGGACCGGAGGCGCCCCAGTCGGGGAGCATGGCCAGCGCCTCGTCGCCGAACGGGTTCACGCCGGGCCCGGCGGCGAGCGAGTGGCCGACGAGCACGTGCAGGCACTTGACGCGCGACGGCATGCCGCCGGCCGTGATGCCGGCGATCTCCTCCACGTGCGCGATCCCCTCGCGCGCCGCGAGGTAGGCCTCGTGCGCCGCGGTGTACGCCGCCGCGAGGTCGGCGTCGTCGGCGAGCCGGTCCTGCATCTCGCGCATCGTGCCGCCCGCCTCGAGCGTGCCGATGAGGCCCGCCGCGCGGGGGCACGTGAGGTAGTAGAGCGTGGGGAACGGCGTGCCGTCGGGCAGGCGCGGCTCGGTCTCCACCACGTCGGGGTCGCCGCACGAGCAGCGGTGCGCGACCCGGCGCACCCCGCGCGGCTCGCGGCCGAGCTGTCGGGCGATGGCGGCGAGGTCGTCGGAGGACGGCGCGTCGGTCATGGGGCAAGCCTGCCAGGACGATGCGGGTGCGGCGTCAGCGCTTGCCGGCCTGGTCGGCCTTCTCGACCGACTGCCAGAGCGTGGCGTACCACGGAGCCGCGGCCGCCTTCGCGCCAGCCTTCACCGGCGCTGGCGCCTCCTGCGGGTCGAGCACGACGTACCCGACCTCGCCCGGGAGCACGTAGTGCAGCCGCTCCCGGATCATCGACGTGACGTAGGCGGGGTCCTTCAGGCGCTCCTCGCGCAGCACGAGCTCGTCCACGCGCGCCTGGGCGGCCTCGTTGGAGGCCCGGAGCGCGTTGATCTCCGCGCGCTGGGCGACGAGCTCGCGCAGCGGCACCGCGAGGGTCAGCACGAGCATGCCGAGGATCGCGGCGAGGATGACCGCCCGGCCCGTGAGCGTCGGGCGGTCGCGGACCGCGGACGCGACCGAGCGGACGCGCCCGCGGGCCTCGGGGGTCGCCGCAGCGCCGCGGCGCGCCGCCTGGCGCTCCGCGGCACGCTGCGACGGCCCCGACATGCCTACGAGTGTGACCTGATCAGCCGCGGAAACGCGGGAAGGCGCCGCGACCGGCGTAGCGCGCCGCGTCGTCGAGCTCCTCCTCGATGCGCAGCAGCTGGTTGTACTTGGCCACGCGCTCGGAGCGCGCGGGCGCGCCCGTCTTGATCTGGCCGGCGTCGACCGCGACTGCGAGGTCGGCGATCGTGACGTCCTCGGTCTCGCCCGAGCGGTGGCTCATCATGCAGCGGTAGCCGGCACGGTGGGCCATGGCGACGGCGTCTAGGGTCTCGGTCAGCGAGCCGATCTGGTTGACCTTCACCAGGAGCGCGTTGGCCGTGTCGGCCTCGATGCCGCGGGCGAGGCGCTCGGGGTTGGTGACGAACAGGTCGTCGCCGACGAGCTGGACCTGCGAGCCGATCGCGTCGGTGAGGGTCTTCCAGCCTGCCCAGTCGTCCTCGTTCAGCGGGTCCTCGATCGAGACCAGCGGGTAGTCGGCGACGAGCGAGGCGTAGTACGCCGACATCTCCTCGGCGGTCTTGGTCGAGCCCTCGAACGTGTAGACGCCGTCGTTGTAGAACTCGGTCGCCGCGACGTCGAGCGCGAGCGCGATGTCGGTGCCGAGGGTGTAGCCGGCCAGGTCGACCGCCTTGGCGATGAGGTCGAGCGCGGTGCGGTTGCTCGGCAGGTTGGGGGCGAATCCGCCCTCGTCGCCGAGGCCCGTCGCGAGGCCCTCCTTCTTCAGCACCGACTTGAGCGCGTGGTAGACCTCCGCGCCCATGCGCAGGGCCTCGCGGAACGACTCGGCGCCGATCGGCGCGATCATGAACTCCTGGATGTCCACGTCCGAGTCGGCGTGGGCGCCGCCGTTGAGGATGTTCATCATCGGGACCGGGAGGGTGTGCGCGTTCGGGCCGCCGACGTACCGGAAGAGCGGGAGGCCGGCCGAGTCGGCCGCGGCCTTGGCGACGGCGAGCGAGACGCCGAGGATGGCGTTGGCGCCGAGGCGCTCCTTGTTGGGCGTGCCGTCGAGGTCGATCATCACCTGGTCGACAAGGCGCTGCTCCGCGGCGTCGAAGCCGAGGATCTCCGGGGCGATCTCGTCCTCCACGGCGAGGACGGCCTTCTCCACGCCCTTGCCGTTGTAGCGGTCGCCGCCGTCGCGCAGCTCGACGGCCTCGAAGGCACCGGTCGAGGCGCCGGAGGGGACGGCCGCACGGGCGACGGTGCCGTCGTCCAGACCGATCTCGACCTCGACGGTGGGGTTGCCGCGGGAGTCGAGGATCTCGCGCGCGATGACGGCGTCGATGCTGGCCACAGGTAGCTCCTGGTGTCGCTGTGCTCCGCAGCGGCGCTGCGGACGGGCTCGTCGGGCCGCAACCAGCGGCGCCCTGCTTGCCCTCGGCGACGTTGCCGGGGAGGCGCCACGGGTGCGGCGGCCGGGGCGCGTACGGCGTCCGGACGGACGGGACCGCGCACGCACCGGTCACCCCGACCCTATCGGCCCGGCCCGCGGCGACGGGCCACCGCCGCCCGACCCGCCCCTGTCGCCCCGCCCACACCCCACCGGGGCGCGAGTAACCGCCGTTGTCCTCGGTTTCCAGGCCCGGTTTCCGACGACTACGGCGGTTACTCGCGAACATCCGTGGTGCGGGGGCCTTCGAGAGGGGGCACCCTGGACGCATCATGACCACGCAGGAGACGCCCCGCACCGGGATCCGCAGCGGCTTCACGCCGATGGAGTCCCTCGACCAGGTCACGCCCGATCCCGGCTTCTTCGGGCCCGACAGCATCTCCTGGCGCGTGCACCACGACCCCGCCAACATCGTGGGCGGCATCCGTGCGCTGATCCTGCAGGCGCTGCACCCCGACGTGATGCGGTCGTTCCACGGCATCACCTCGACGCGCGAGGACCCCTGGGGCCGTCTCGCCCGCACCGGCAAGTACGTCAACACCATCACCTACGGCACGCGGGCCGAGGCCGAGGCCGCGGCCACGCGGGTGCGGTTCGTGCACCACAGGCTCGGCCTCGACCGGCCCGACTGGCTGCTGTGGGTGCACTGCGGCGCCGTCGACTCCTGGCTCGAAGGCCACCGCAGGTCCGGCGCTCCGATGACCGGCGCCGAGGCCGACCAGTACGTCGCCGAGCAGGTCGAGGCGGCGCGCCTCATCGGCTGCGACCTCGACGCCGTGCCGCGCTCGGTCGGGGAGCTCGCGGCGTACTTCGACCGGATGCGGCCGCAGCTGGAGGTGACCCCCGAGACGCGGGAGTCCGTGCTCGACCTCATCTGGCCGCCCATGGCGCCGCGCGTCCAGCTCCTCACGCCCGCTCGGCCGGCCTGGACGACGGTGGCGCTCACGGGCTTCGGCCTCATGCCGCGATGGTCGCGACGGATGTTCGCGCTGCCGGGGCTCCCGACCACCGACGTGTCCGCGTCGCTCGCGGCCCGGGCCGTGCGTACGGCGTTCCTCGCCGTGCCGGAGCCGCGGCGGACCAATCCGCACCTGGCTGCCGCACGGCTCCGCCTCGGCCTCGCGGAGGAGAGCCCGGCGGCCTGAGCCCGACCGCTCAGCCGGCCGAGGCGGGCACGGCGAGCGTGAACGTGCAGCCGGTCTCCGACGTCGCCACCTCGACCGAGCCGTCGAGGGCGTCGGCCAGGCCGCGTACGACGGCGAGGCCGAGCCCCGCACCGCTCGTGGCACCGGGGGTCCGCGCGGCGGTGCCGCGCCAGCCCGCCTCGAACAGCCGCGGGAGGTCCTCCTCCGGGATGCCGCCGCACGCGTCGCTCACGCGGACGGTCGTGGTCGCGCCGTCGGACGACGCCTCGACGCGCACCGATCCGCCCCGCGGCGTGTAGCGCACGGCGTTGACGACGAGGTTGGACACCGCGCGTGCGAACGCAGGCTCGTCGACGTACGCCGCGACCGTGTCGTCGCAGCTCCCCGAGACCGACACCCCGCGCTCGAGCGCGAGGGGCTCGGCCCCGGCGAGGATGTCCGAGACGACATCGCGCAGAGGGACGACGCCGCGCGAGAGGGCGAGCTGCCCGGACTGCAGGCGCGAGAGGGCGAGCAGGTCGTCGACCATGCCGGCCAGCCGGTCGGTCTCCTCGCGGATCCGCCGGTGGTACGCCGCGGGGTCGGGCGCCACGCCGTCCTCGAGGGCCTCGGTCATGGCCCGGATGCCTGCCAGCGGCGTACGCAGGTCGTGCGACACCCAGGCCACCATCTCGCGCCGGCGCGCCTCGACCTCGGCCTCCATCGCCCGCGCCGCGGCCTCGCGCTCGATCTCGCGCTGCAGGGCGAGGGTGCGGCGGGCCAGCACCACGCCGACGACGAGCGCCACCGGCACGACCGCGACGAGGATGGTGAGCACGACGGCGAGGTCGGTGCCCTCGAGCACCATGGCCCGGGCGCCCGTGAGCACACCTGCGGCCACGGCCAGGACGACCACGACGGGTGTCAGGACGGCGGCCCAGCGCGGCGACCGGCGGGCGAGCACGAGCACGCCCAGCACGCCGAGGATCCCCACGACGGCGGCTGCCACCGCCGCTTGGGCGGCCAGCGCGAGGTCGAGCGTCACTCCCCCGAGCCTCCGTAGGTCTGCGCGAGCGCCTCGCCCGGCGACGACGGAGCGGGGTCCCAGCGGTAGCCGACGCCCCACACGGTCACGAGCCGCACGGGAGCAGCCGCATCCGCCTCGACCTTCTCGCGCAGCCGCCGCACGTGCACCGTGACGGTGGAGAGGTCGCCGAAGTCCCATCCCCACACGTCGCGGAGCAGGTCCTCGCGCGAGAGCGCCCGGCCCGGGTTGGCGAGCAGATGAGCCAGCAGGTCGAACTCGCGGGCGGTCAGCGCCAACGGCGAGCCGTCACGGCTGGCCGTTCGCGCCGCGGTGTCGAGGCGGAGGTCGCCGTCGACGAGGACAGCGCCGGCGTCGGCGGCACCCCGGGGCTCGGCGCGCCGGAGCACCGAGCGCACCCGGAGCGCGAGCTCCCGCGGGCTGAATGGCTTCACGACGTAGTCGTCGGCACCGACCTCGAGACCGGCGATCCGGTCCTCCTCCTCGCCCCGCGCGGTGAGCATGACCACCGGCAGCGACGGGTTGGCCGCGCGGAGCCGCCGGCACACTTCGAGTCCGTCGATGCCGGGGAGCATGAGGTCGAGCACGACGAGGTCGGGGGGTGCCTGCTCGGCGATGGCGAGGGCCGCGAGCCCGTCGAGGGCGTGCGCCGCCTCGAAGCCGTCACGGCGCAGGTAGGTGAGGACGACCTCCGCGACGGTGGGGTCGTCGTCGACGACGAGGACTCGGGGCACGTGGGCAGCGTACGGACACCACGCGGCCCGAAGGGCCCGCGGCGCAGGACGTCACCGCTCCGTAAGCCCTGGAGCGGTCCACCAGATGCGGGGATGGGTTCCACTGGTCACACTTCGACCGAGGGAGACCCCATGCGCATGCGACCCATCGCCGCCGTGCCGGCGGCAGTCATCGTCGGCCTTGTCCTCGCGGGGTGCGGAGCAGCCACGTCCGCCGGCACGTCCGCTCCCACCGCCGAGGTCAGCTCGGCCGCACCTTCGAGCACTCAACCCGCTCCGTCGCCGTCAGCCTCGGGAGCGGCCAGCGTGGCCGCTCGCGACGGGTACGTGACGTACGCCGACTACGCAGCCGACCCCGCAGCGTTCTCCGCGGGACCGGTCGTGCTCTTCTTCCATGCCGACTGGTGCCCCAAGTGCCGCGAGACCGACGCCAACCTCACGGCCGACCCGGCGTCGCTGCCCGACGGCCTCACCGTCGTCAAGCTCGACTTCGACGGGGAGACGGCGCTGCGGCAGCAGTACGGCGTCACCGTCCAGCACACCTTCGTGCAGGTCGACGCCTCCGGTCAGAAGGTGGGCGTGTGGACGGGCACGTTCACCGGCGCGGAGATCGCGGCGAAGGTCGCCTGAGCATGGACCCGGTCCTGCTGCTCGGCGCGCTCGCGGCCGGGGCGCTCACCACCTTGGCGCCCTGCGTCCTGCCGCTGCTCCCCGTGATCGTCGGCGGATCGGTGGCCTCGACCGCGCCGCCCGCCGAGGACGCGGGCCGCGGCAGCGTCGCCGTGGCCCGCCGCACGACCGCGGGAACGACGCGCGCGCTGGTCGTGACCGGGTCGCTCGCCGTGTCGGTGCTCGTCTTCACGCTCCTGCTCCGGGCGACGACCGCGCTGCTCGGGATCCCTCCCGAGGTCTGGTCGTGGCTCTCCGGCGGGATCCTGGTCGTGCTCGGGGCGGCGATGCTGTTCCCGGCGGGGTGGGACGCCGTGTCCGCCCGCCTCGGGCTCCAGGGCCGGAGCACCTCGCGCCTTGCCGCCGCGGGCCGGCGGGACGGCCTCGCCGGCGCGGTGCTGACGGGCGCGGCGCTCGGCCCCGTCTTCACCTCCTGCTCGCCTCTCTACGCCTACGTGCTCGTCACGGTGCTGCCCGCTGCTCCGGTCGATGGCCTGGCGCTGCTGACGATGTACGTCGTGGGCCTGGCCGCCACGTTGCTCGTCGTCTCGCTCGCGGGGCAGCGCGTGATCGCCCGGCTGGGCTGGGCGGCCGACCCGCACGGCCGGTTCCGCCGCGGGCTCGGGCTCGTGTTCCTCCTGGTCGGGGCTGCCGTGGCGCTGGGCTGGGACCGCGACCTGCAGGCCTGGATCCTGGAGCACTCCCCGGTGCAGCCGTGGAACCTCGACTCCGGCTTCCTGCCCGAGGGATCCGGATGAGCGCGGCAGCGGATACCCCTCGGGTGGTCGAGCGCGATCCCGCGCGGCTGGTGCTCGCGGGCGGCACGTCGGCGCTCGTCGGCCTGGCCACGACGGAGCTGCTCGCCCTGGTGCTGCCGGGCTCCCCGAGCCCGACCGCCGCCCTGGCGGACCGCATCATCTCCTGGGCGCCGGACGGCTTCCGCGAGACGCTCATCGGCGCGGTCGGCACCGCCGACAAGCCGCTGCTCGTGGTCGGCATCGTGCTCGGCGTGGTGCTCGCCGGTGCGCTCGTCGGCTTCCTCGTGCGCGCGCGGCGGGTGCCATGGGCGTTCGCGGCCGGCGCGGTCCTCGCCTGGCTCGCCTGCTGGACCGGCGGCGTGCAGGACGGCATCTGGCTCGCCGTCGTGCTCGCCGCCGGGGTGGGCGCCGGTGCGCTCGTGTGGACGCGGCTCGTGCTCGCAACCACGCGTCCGACGCTGCGGGCCGCGGCGCCCGACGAGCTCGACCGCCGCGCGTTCCTGCGCCTGACCGCCGTGCTGGCGGCCGCGGGCGCCGCGGGTGTGGGCGTGGCAGCCGTCGTACGCCGAGGCAGCGCCGCGGCCGTCGACGCCGCCCGGTCCGCTATCGGGCTGCCGACACCGACCAGGCCCGCCGCGCCGCTGCCTGCGGGGGCCGACGTACCCGGGATCCCGCCGGCCGTCACGCCGAACGCGGACTTCTACCAGATCGACACGGCGCTCGTGACGCCAGCGGTGCAGACCTCGGACTGGTCGCTGTCGGTATCGGGACGAGTGAGCACGCCGCTGACGCTGACGTACGACGAGCTCCTCGCGCTGCCCAGCGTCGAGCGCTATGTGACCCTCACGTGCGTCAGCAACCCCGTGGGCGGAGACCTCGTCGGCAACGCGAAGTGGCAGGGCGTGCTGCTCGCCGACGTGCTCGCACAGGTCGGGGTCCGGCCGGACGCCGACGCCCTGGTGGGCGTGTCGGTGGACGGCTTCACCGCCGGGTTCCCGCTGTCGGTCCTGTCCGACGGCCGCGAGGCGCTGATCGCGTACGCGATGAACGACGAGCCGCTCCCGGTGAAGCACGGGTTCCCGGCGCGCCTCGTCGTACCCGGTCTCTACGGCTACGTGTCGGCGACCAAGTGGCTCACCGAGATCCGTCTGACCACGCTGCAGGAGACGGTGCCGTTCTGGCTCGCACGGGGGTGGGCGGCGGACGGCACGATCGAGCTCGCCTCGCGCATCGACGTGCCGCGCACCGGCACCGTCATCGTCGGCGGCACGGTCGCGGTCGGCGGCCGGGCGTGGCACCAGCACCGCGGCATCGAGGCGGTGCAGGTGCGCGTGGACGGCGGCCCGTGGGAGGACGCGACGCTCGCCTCCGACGTCGGCGACGATGCGTGGCGGCTGTGGTCATGGCAGTGGGCGGCGACGCCGGGCCCGCACACGCTGGAGTGCCGCGCGCGGAGTTCGGACGGGACGTGGCAGAGCGAGGACGTGCACGACGTGTTCCCCGGGGCGTCCTCCGGGCTGCACCGTGTCGAGGTCGAGGTCGGCGGCACCGCCTGAGGCATGTACATGCCAGCAACCGCAAGGGTTTTCCGGCACATATGTACGTGCGGTCAGCCCCAGGTACGGCGCAGCAGCGCGTTGAACGCCTCCGCCTCGGTGAGCTGCGGCGTGTGGCCCGACGCGTCGAACTGCGTGATGGGCACGCCCAGGCGCCCGGCCACCTCGCGCGCGGTCTCGCGGAACGCCGCGGCCGCGCGGATGCGCTTGGGATCCGCGGCGAGGCGGGCGTTCTCCGGCGGCCAGGCGCCGCTCGCGACGACGGTGGGCCCGGCGATCCGGCGTACGGCGTCCCAGTCGACCGGTGGGTCGAGCGGCATCGCCTCGACGCGCGTGGCCTCGGCCGCGATGCGGTCGAGGTCGCCCCAGCCGTTGACCGTGATGGACACCAGGCGCGGATGCAGGCCGAGCACGAGGTCGGCCCAGTCGGCGAAGAACTGCTCGCCGTCCTGGTGCGGCGCGCGGTCGGCGAGGCGCCACAGGTCGTCGGTGAGCGACTGCGCCTCGGGGTGCTCGCTGATGCTGTACATCGGCGGCTCGACGACCACGAGCGAGCGCACGAGGTCCGGCCGCTGCCCCGCGGCGATCAGCGCGACGACGCCGCCGTACGAGTGGCCGAGCACGTGCGCGCCACCGAGGTGCTCGAGGAGCGCGACCAGGTCGGGTACGTCGACCGGCCAGCCGACGGCGCCCTGGTGCGGCGAGCCGCCGTACCCGCGCCGGTCCACGATGTGCAGGCGGTACGCGTCGGCGAGGACGCGCTGCTCGGCGAAGGTCTGCGCGCCCCAGCCGAGGGCGCCGTGCAGGAGCACGACGTCCGGGCCCTCGCCCACGACCTCGATGCTCAGCCCGTCCACGCGCGCATCATCGCGTACGCCGTCAGATGTCGATGCCCACCACGACCATCGCGCCCAACGCGACCGCGACCCAGGCCACGGCGAGCAGCTGCTCCCATGGCATGCCGGCGCGGCGCATGAGCCACAGGACGCCCAGCACCGCGGCGCCGCAGATCGCCAGCGTCACGGCCACGGGGTAGTCGACGAGCGCGACGCCGACGGGCAGCAGCACGCTCGCGGTCGGGACCACGAGCCAGACCGCCGTGCCGAGGCTCCTCGGGTGACGGGCGAGCGCCCATGCCGTGACCCAGCGGACGGCGATCAGCCACACGCCGATCGTCACCACTTCGCCCACGAGGCCGGACACCTCGGTCCTGCCGCCCAACGCGCCGATCGCGCTGTGCACCAGGAGGAACCAGGCGGCGTACACCCCGAACGCGAGGTTGAGCAGCACCAGGCCCCCGACGACCACCGCCGCCACGTGGCCCACGGCGGTGACGACCGGACTGTCCTGGTGGATGGGGTGCGGATCGCTGTGCACGGTGCTCATGACGCACCTCCTCGCGAGGCGGGTCCGGCATCCGGCGTCCCGGGTGCTCCGGGCCCACCTCCAGCCTCCTCCGCCCGCACCCCGGTGTCCTCCTGGCCCGGACCGGGGAGGCCCGGCCATCCGGTTTGGGCCCCTCCGCCGGGCCTTGCTACCCTTCCTTCACCGCAAGGGGCTGTAGCGCAGCTGGTAGCGCACCTCGTTCGCATCGAGGGGGTCAGGGGTTCGAGTCCCCTCAGCTCCACCCAGGATAGGTACGTCAGTGCAGGTCAGAGGCTTGCGAAGATCAATTCGTCGGGCGCGCCCAAGGCTCTTGACCCCCGTTTGACCCCCGGAATCGCCGATACGCTTGAACATCCGTTGGGTCGAGTCGGCACTGCCCGCCCCAGTTCGGACGACCTCGTAGGGTCCCTGGGCACCCCAAAGCGCCATTTCGTCCATCCGGATGGGCTTCATCGATGGGAGGAATCCATCGGATCAGGCTCGCGAGCGGTCGACGAAGTCGGCGTGGAGGGCGACCTCGGGCCGGTCGCTGAGCAGTGCGAGGAGCGGGGCGCTGGGGATCTTGATGAGCTTCCCGACGTGTAGCACGGGGGTGGGCCAGTCGCCGCGGCGGACGAGGTCGTAGGCGAGGGAGCGTCCGATGCCGAGGACTTTGGCGGCGGTGGGGACGTCGAGGACGGGTGGGAGTGCGTCGAGTTCGTCGCGGGTCATGGTCGGCCTCCAGGTGGTGGTGTCGCGGGCTGTGGCGTGTTTTGCCCTCTACTAGGAGGAGCGCAGGGAACACCC
>JBFWNE010000040.1:0-23614 GCA_050251215.1 Candidatus Nanopelagicales bacterium | reverse complement strand
GAGCGCCGCCCGGCGGCAGGGGTGCCGGGGCCGGCCAGGGCCGCGACCATCGCGAACCTGCGCCCCGCGGCGCGGTGCAGCTCGCGGTCGGCGTCGGCCAGGCCCGCGAGCAGCTCCGGCGCCGAGGAAAGCAGCACCCGGTCCTGCGCGTCGGGGTCCCCGGCCGCCAGCGCCCACAGCGCGGCGGCGTCGCCGCCAGCAGCGAACCGGTCCTGCACCCCGGTGCGGAACGCCGCTGCCCGCGCTGCCCGCTGCGCCTGCAGCCGCTGAGCCCGCGCGTCCGGCTCCCGCGCCGCACCGGGCGCGACAAGCCCGGGCTCGACGGCCGCGGGCTCGGCGCAGGGGAGGCGTAGTCGGCCTCCAGGCCGTCGACGACCGCGGTCTCCAACTCGCCCACCAGGGCGGCGAGCAGGTCCTCCACCGCCGACGCGGCAGCACCCGCAGCGCCGGCGGGAGGGGTGGGAGGCATGGACAAATAATAGAACACATGTCCAACAACGGGCAAGGGTTTCCTCGACGAAAATCTCTGAAATCCGGTCAGCCGCAAGCGAACACAGCCGTCAACGACACCGGGGCAGCACTGCAGCGTCAGTGCACGACGAGGGCCGGGTGGAGCGGGTCGTCGCAGCGGACCACGAGGTCGGCGACGTCGGCCGGCGCGACGGAGGCGTCGTACTCCGCGAACGCCTCGAGCATCCACTGCTCCGCCTCCGGGGTACGCCGGGCCAGCGCGCCGGGCGTCATGCGTAGATGCACGGTCAGCTCGAACGGCAGCCACCGCCCGAGGAGCGTCGCGCCGGACACGACGACCACCGGGTCGTCGCCGAGCGGGACGAGGGGCAGCCGCAGCGACCGGTCGGTGGCCGGGTCGCGCAGCCCGGGCAGCACCGCCCCGCGCGTCTCCACGGCGTCGAGCACCTCGCGGCGCAGCGCGTCGACGTCGAGCCAGGTGTCGAGGTAGGCCTGCACGTCCTGCTTGCCGTACTCGAACCGCTGCCCCGCCGGGCGCCAGAAGCGGTCCGCGCGCACGTGCACCGCCGGGCGCCGCGCAGACAGCAGAGCCACCACCGCAGCGCCGAGCGCATCTGGATCCGTGGCAGGTGCACCGTCGATGCAGATCCGGCGTACGCCGTCGTACTCGTCGGCCCGAGCGACGATCGCGTCGACCACGCCGGACGGCGTCAACGGGTGGACCGACGGCATACGTCGATCCTGCCGCACCGCTACGGCAGCGGCGACGGCCGTCCGTAGAGCCAGCCCTGGCCGTGCGACCAGCCCTGGGCGCGCAGCACGTGCGCCTGCTCCTCGGTCTCCACGCCCTCCGCCACTCCGACGAGCCCGAGGCCCGAGGCGAGGCCGGCGAGGCCGGCGGCGAGGGCGTTGGCGGGGGAGTCCTCGTGCGGGGTCAGCGCCTGCACGAAGCGGCGGTCGAGCTTGAGGCCCGTCACCGGCAGGTCCTGCAGCAACGAGATGGACGAGAACCCCGTGCCGAAGTCGTCGACGTGCAGCCCGACGCCGAGGTCGCGCAGCCGGTCCAGGCTCCAGCGCGTGTGGTCGGGGAGCTCCAGCGCGGCGGTCTCGGTGATCTCGAGGACGAGGCGCGACGGGTCGACGTGGTGCCGGGACAGCGCGGCCAGCACGTCGTCGAACCAGGTGCCGCGTGCGAGGTCCACCGCGGACACGTTCACGCTCACCGTCCCGGGCATCACACCGGAGCCGAGGGCTGCGCACGCGCCGCCGAGGACGGCGAGGTCGATGTCGCCGACGAGCCCCGAGGCCTCGGCGACGTCCATGAACTCGCCGGGCAGCAGGATGCCGCGCTCGGGGTGGGCCCAGCGCACGAGCGCCTCGTGCCCGACGACCTCGCCGGAGCCGACAAGCACGATCGGCTGGTAGTACGTGACGAACTCGTTGCGCTCGATCGCGAGCCGCAGCGCGTCCTCCATCATGAGCCGCGCGATCGCCCGCTCGTGCTGGCGGGTGTCCGCGAACGCCCACCGGTTGCGGCCGTCCCGCTTCGCCCGCACCAGCGCGGCGTCGGCGTCGCGCAGGAGCGACGCGGAGGTCGAATCGTCCCCCGACACGGCGATCCCGACCGACATCGTGGGCAGCACCCGATGCCCCTCGATGGGGGTGTCCACCGATACCGCCCGGGTGATGGCCTGGGACACCTGCTCGGCGAGCGCTTCGGCATCCTCGGCGTCCTCGATCCCGTTGAGGATCACGACGAACTCGTCGCCTCCCACCCGGGCGAGCCGGTCGCCCGGGCGCAGGCACGACGCGATCCGTCCGGCGACCTCGACGAGCAGCGCGTCGCCGGCCTCGTGCCCGAGCGAGTCGTTGACCACGTTGAACCGGTCGAGGTCGAGGAACAGCACGGACAGCGCCGACTCCGCGAGCCGCGCCGCCGCCAGGTCGACGTCGAGCATCTCCTGGATCCAGCTGCGGTTGCGCAGGCCGGTCAGGGCGTCGTGGAACGTGCGGTACTCGAGCTCGGAGAGCGCACGATGCTGCTCGGTGAGGTCCTCGACCTGCACGAGGAGGTGCTCGGGCTCGCCCTTCTCATCGCGGACCAGCACTCCTGCGCGCCGCACGTGCAGCGCTTCGCCGTCCGCCCGCACGAGCCGTATCTCGGACACGATCGTGTCGGTCCCCATGCCGAGGTCGAGCAGGCGCGCCCGCTCGCCCAGGACGCGATCCCGGTCGTCGGGGTGGACGACCTCGAGCAGCGAGCGGCCGAGGAACCACTCGGCGCCCCGGTCGAGGAGGCGGCACAGCGCGGGGTTGACGATGCGCATCGTGCCATCCGGATCCGCTACCGCCATCCCGATCGCGGCGTCATGCATCGTCGTACGGAACAGCCGTTCTGACGCTGCGAGCGCGGCGAGCGCCGTCCGCCGCAGGGTCACGTCGCGCCACGAGACGGTCACCACGTGGCCGGCGCGGTAGACGCGCAGGTCGAACCAGCGCGGGTCCTCCCCGGCCGCTCCGGGGAACTCGAAACCGTCGATGAGCACGGGCTCGCCGGTGGCGAGCGTGTTGAGGTAGCGCGCGCGGAGCTCCGCGTCGAGCGCGTCCCCGAACAGCGCGAACAGGCTCACTCCGACGACCTGGTGGAGGTCGAGCCGCATGTACGACAGGGCCGCGGGGTTGGCGTCGACGATGAGCAGGTCGACGAGCTCCTCGCCCTCGTACGCCCCCTCGGCCTGCACCATCGGGTCGATCGCGTGGTCGACGGTCGCGCGCAGGAGCTGCTCGGACTCCTCGAGGCGCCGGTCGACGTCGGCCTCGGCGGTCCAGTCGACGAGAGTCCCGACGTAGCGGTACGGCCCTCGCCCGTCCGGATCGACCGCCGCCCAGGTCGAGGAGATCTGGCGCAGGGACCCGTCCGGCCGTACGACGCGGAAGGGGACCACGAACGTCGTCGCGTCGGGCGGCACGTCGCAGAGGGTGTCCAGCACGAACTGCGCGTCGTCGGGGTGGATGTGGTCGAAGAGGAACGCGGTCGTGGCAGGGTCCTCTGGCCCCACTCCCAGGATCTCCCGCGCCTCCGGCGACCAGTAGTGGGTGTCCGTGCTCCGGTCCCACGAGACTGCTCCGACGGCGTCGAACGGCAGCGTCGCCCGGGTGCTGCGCGGGTCCCTCGTCGCCGTCATGGCGCCCACGCTAGGGATTCCTACGCTCGGTTACCTGCTGAGCGGGATCGGATCGGTCCAGCGCCGGACCGGAGCGGCACGTCGTCGCCGGACGCCGTCCCGGAGTGGCGACGCCGTACCTGTCGGCGCAAGGCTGAGCCATGCGCTGGTTCATCCGGGACTACCACGACGACGACCTCGAGGCCGTGGTGCGGCTCCTCGACGTCACCAAGGCCCACCAGGGCAGCGTCTTCGGCCTGCCTGAGGTGATCGCCGCCCTGCGCGACGACCAGCCGGCCGTGGTCGCGCAGCTGCACGACGAGGTCGTGGGAGTGGTGGTCTCGACCATCTCCGGCGACCGCGCCTGGGTCGCCCGCCTCGCGATCGCGGAGGAGTGGCGCGGCCAGGGCATGGCGAGCGCCCTCCTGCTCGGGCTCGAGCGGGCCCTGGTCGACGCACGGGTGCGCCTGCTGTCGTACGTCCTGCCCGAGGAGGAGCAGCTCGCCGACGGCCTGGCGAACGCCGGCTTCACCCGGCGACCGGCCGTCGCCTACTTCGACAAGGTCGTGTCGGTCGAGCGCGACAAGGCCGACGTGCTCGCCGAGCTCGGCGGCCAGGTGCTCCCCGGCAAGCTGTGGGACCAGCTCGCCGGCATGCACAAGGAGAAGGACCTCATCGAGCGTCGCGTCGTGGCCCCGCTCGACCAGCCGGAGACCGCGAGCCGCCACGGCGTGCAGCCGCCGCGCGCCGTCGTCCTGTTCGGGCCGCCTGGCACGGGCAAGACGTCGTTCGCCCGCGGGATCGCGAGCCGCCTCGGGTGGCCGTTCGTCGAGGTGCTGCCCAGCGCTCTGCTCGCCGATCCGGCCGGCCCGGCGGCCGCGCTGCGCGCGCAGTTCGACCTCATCCGCCGCCTGGAGAAGGTGCTGGTGTTCATCGACGAGGTGGAGGAGATCGCCGCCGTGCGCGGCGACCGCCCCACCAGCCCGGTGCACGGGCTGACCAACGAGCTGCTCAAGGTCGTGCCCGCGTTCCGCCAGCACGACCAGCGCCTGCTGGTGTGCGCCACCAACGACCTCCGCGCGCTCGACCCGGCGTTCACGCGCCCGGGCCGGTTCGACTACGTGCTCCCGATCGGCACGCCTGACGACGCCGCCCGCGCGGCGATCTGGTCGCGGTACGCCGACGGCGCCGTCGTCGACATCGACGCCCTCGTCGCGCGCAGCGGGTCGATGACGCCGGCCGAGATCGAGCACACGGCCCGGGCGGCGTCGCAGGCCTCGTTCGAGCGCGCGGTCTACTCCGGCGTCGACGGCGACGGCCCGACCACCGACGACTACCTGCGCGCGCTCGACCACGCGAAGCCGTCGGTCACCGAGGCGGTCCGCGCCCGCTTCGACCAGGACGTCCGCGACCTCGCCCGGCTGTAGCCGAGCACCGGCTGACAGGATCGGGGCATGGCCCCGAAGCGCCCCGCCCCCATGACGGCCCCCGGGCCGTCGGGCGGGGAGATGCTGCGGTCGTTCGGCGAGATCCGCAACGACCCGATCGCGTTCCTGACGCGGATGCGGGCGGCGTACGGCGACGTCCTGCAGCTGCCGATCCCCGACCCGCCGACGTACCTCGTGACCGACCCCGAGGCGGTACGCCGGGTCCTCGTCACCAACGCGCGCGGGTACGGCAAGCGCACGCTGCAGTACACGACGCTCTCGCTCGTGACCGGCGACGGGCTTCTGACGGCCGACACCGACACGTGGCGGCCGGCGCGACGGCTCGTGCAGCCGGCGTTCCACCGCGACACGCTCGCCCTCGTCGGCACGCACGTGGCGGAGGCCGTGGACCGGCTGCTGGCCCGATGGGCGCAGTGCGACGGGCAGGTGGTCGACGTCGACGAGGCGATGATGCACCTCGCCCTCGAGGTGGTCGGCGCCTCGCTGTTCGGCTCGGACCTGTCGGGGGACGCCGAGCGCCTCGCCGACGCGACCCTCGAGGCCCTCGGCGTCGTCATCAAGAAGGCGCGCTCACCGCTGCCCGTGCCGCTGTCGATCCCCACGCCGTCGAACGTCGTGCTGCGCCGCGCTGTGCGGCACCTCGACGACGCCGTCGACGCGATGCTCGCCGAGCGCGCGACCCGGCCGCTGGCCGACGGCGAGCCCGCGCGCGACATGCTCGATCTGCTGCTCCTGACGCGCGACGACGACGGCCGAACGCTGTCGGCGCGCGAGGTGCGCGACCAGGTCGTCACCTTCATCGTCGCCGGGCACGAGACCGTCGCGAGCGCCCTCACGTGGGCGTGGGACCTGCTCGCCACGCACCCGGAGGCCGCCGCGCGCCTGCGCGCCGAGGCCGACGGGCTGCCGGGCAGGCCGACGTTCGACGACCTTCCGCGCCTGCCGTACGCCGCCGCGGTGATGGACGAGACGCTGCGGCTCTACCCGCCGGCGTGGGTGATCACGAGGCGCGCGCTCGAGGACGACGTGCTCGGCCGAGTCCCGGTCGCAGCGAACGCCCTGGTGATCGTGAGCCCCTGGCTCGTGCACCGGCACGAGGCGGAGTGGGAGCGGCCCGAGGAGTTCGAGCCCGCGCGCTTCCTGACCGGAGCGGGGGAGCGGCGCCGCGATCTGGCGGCCTCGGCGGCGTACATCCCGTTCGGCGCGGGGCCGCGGCTGTGCATCGGCCGCGACATGGCGCTGCTCGAGGGCACGTTGGTCCTGGCCTCGCTGGCCCGCGCGGTGGAGCTGCACGCCGTGCAGGAGTCGCCGCGCCCGGTGCCGCTCGTGACCGTGCGCCCCGACGGGGGCCTCCCCCTGCGCGTGCGTCTGCGCCGCTAGACCTCGAGGCCGATCAGGAGGCGCGGCTCCAGCTGCGGACGATGTCGCGCACGCTGAGCATCCCGGCGATGTCGTTGCCGTCGAGCACGATGAGGTGGCGGAAGCCGCCGCGCGTCATGGCTTCGGCGGCCTGGGTGAGGGTCCAGGCCTTGGTCGCAAACACGACGTCGGTCGTCTGGTGGTCGTGCGCGGTCTCGGTATCAAGGTCCTCGCCCGACGCCACGGCGTCGAGGATGTCGCGCTCGGTGATGATGCCGATGCCCTGGCCGTCGCCGTCCAGCACCACGGCCGCGCCGACCTTGCGGCTGCGCATGGCCTGCGCGATCTGGCGCAGCGTGTGGCCCGGCCCCACGGTCAGCACCTCGGGCGTCATGGCGGTGTCCACGGTGGTGGTGTCGTCGACGAGCATGTCGGCCTCCCCTGGTCGGCGTGCGCAGGGCCCGAGCCTGGCAGGACCGGACCCCCGATCACAAGCGCGCAAACGAAGTCGGCGCGCCTCGGGGACACTGGTGCGGTGACCCGAGGCTGGACCGACCCCCGCGCGCTCGCGCTCGCGGTGCTCTGGATCCCCTCGGTGCTCTGGCTCGACCGCTCGGCCGACCTGCTCGGTCAGCTGGCGCTCGGCGCGTTCACCTGGGCCCTGCTGCTGTGGTGGCTGAAGCACGAGACGCCGCTCGTGCGCATGCAGACGGCCATCGTCATCGTGATCGCCGCCGCGATCGAGCTCGTGTTCTCCGGGCTCTTCGGGGTGTACGTGTACCGCCTCGAGCACGTACCGGCGTACGTCTTCCCCGGGCACGGGCTCATCTACCTCGCCGCGCTGACCTTCGGCCGGCTGCCCGCCGTGGTCCGGCACCGGCGGCTCGCGATCGGCCTGACCGTCGCCGTGGCCAGCGCCTGGGCGTTCTGGGGGCTGCTGCTCTCGCCGCGCCAGGACGTGCTCGGCTTCTTCTGGTACCTCTGCCTGCTCGCGTTCCTGCGCTGGGGCCGCTCGACGCTGCTGTACGTCGGCGCGTTCGTGATGGTCAGCTACCTCGAGATCCTCGGCACCTGGTGGGGCGTCTGGGAGTGGATGCCGCGCGACACGATCATGGGCTGGGTCGCCCAGGGCAACCCGCCGAGCATCGCCGCCGGCGGCTACGGCTGGTTCGACCTGTACGCCGTGCTCCTCGCGCCCGCGCTCCTCGAGCGCTGGTACTCGTGGCAGTCCCGGCGCCGCGCCGGGTCAGCGCAGCGCGGCGAGGACCGCGTCGTGCAGGAGGCCGTTGGTGGCGATGCCGCTGCCGCGGTCGGGGCCGTCGACGCCGTCGACGCCGGTGAAGCGGCCGCCGGCCTCCGTGACCACCAGTGACACGCCTGCGACGTCGTACAGGTTGAGCTCGGGCTCCGCGGCGATGTCCACCGCGCCCTCGGCCACGAGCACGTGGCTGTAGAAGTCGCCGTACCCGCGCACCCGCCACACCGAGCGCAGCAGCGCGTCCCACCTGCCCTGGTGCTCCTCGGGCACCCACCGCACCTCGGAGTAGCCGAGGCTGGCGTCGGCGAGGTCGTGCACCTGCGACACGTGGATACGGCGCGCGCCCTCGGTGCCGGGCTCCGACACGTACGCGCCGCCGCCGAGCGTGGCCCACCAGCGGCGGGCCAGGGCGGGCGCCGACACGAGGCCCACGACGATCCGGCCCTCAGCGTCCTGCAGGCCGATGACGGTCGCCCACACGGGCACCCCGCGCACGAAGTTCTTCGTGCCGTCGACAGGGTCCACGATCCAGCGGCGGCCGCTCGTGCCCGCGAGCTCGGCCTCCTCCTCGCCGAGCACGCCGTCGCCCGGCCGCTCGGCGGCCACGGCCTCGCGCACCATCCGCTCCACGGCCTTGTCGGCGTCGCTCACCGGCGTGAGGTCGGGCTTGGTCTCCACGACGAGGTCGCGCGCGTTGAACCGGGTCATCGTGATCGCGTCGGCGGCGTCGGCGAGCCGGTGGGCGAGGGCGAGGTCGTCGGCGTACGGGAGTCCGGTCGTCACGCCGCAGACGCTACCGGGACGGGCAGCGCCGGCCCGCGGCGCGCTCGGGCAGGTTTGGTCCAAGTGCGGGACCGGCGCCGGATCGCGACGTACGGTCGGGCCATGTTCGACACCATCACCGGCCTGCCGATCCACCCGCTCGTCGTGCACGCCGTCATCGTGCTGCTGCCGCTCGCGTGCCTCGGCGCCGTGCTCGTCGCGGCGAAGGCGTCGTGGAACCGCAGGTACGGCTGGCTCGTCCTCGCGTTCGCGTTCGTCGCGCTGGGCTCGTCGGTCGTGGCCAAGGAGAGCGGCGAGAAGCTCGCCTCGCGCGTCGGCTGGCCCGAGGACCACATCGAGTGGGGCGAGAAGATCCCGATCGCGGCCTTCGGCCTGTTCGTGCTGCTCGTGATCCTGTGGTGGCTCGACCGCCAGGGGGCCGAGCGCCGTACGACGCTCGCGAAGGTGGTCGCCGCGCTGGTGATCGTGGCCGCCGCGGGCAGCTTCGCCCTTGCCGTCCTCGCCGGCCACTCCGGTGCCACGGCCGTGTGGAAGACGACGATCGAGAACACCACGCCCGGGTCGCAGCCCGAGCCGGGCAAGGGCTAGCCCGCGTCGGGTTCCACGGGCGCGTCCGCAGCCGCAGCGTCGTCGCCGCCCGCGCGGCTGCGCAAGAGCCGGCGGAGGCTCGCGAGGCGCATCGGGCCGCCAGGGCCCGCGTGGCCCTCGTCCACCCACGCGTCGAGCGCGCACTCGGGCTCGTCGTGCGTGCAGGCCCGCGGGCAGTCGTCCGTGCCGGCCTCGAGGTCGGGGAACGCGTGGAACACGCGCTGCGGGTCCACGTGCGCGAGGCCGAACGATCGCACGCCGGGGGTGTCGATCACCCAGCCGCCCTCGGGGAGCTCGAGCGCGACGGCGGAGGTGGACGTGTGCCGGCCGCGGCCGGTCACCTCGTTGACGTGGCCGGTCGCGCGGTCGGCGTCCGGCACGAGCGCGTTGACGAGGGTGCTCTTGCCCACGCCGCTGTGCCCGATGAGCACGGACACGTGGCCGCGCAGGATCCCGTGCAGCTGCTCGACGTCGACGGGGTCGGTGCCCTCCTGCCGCGTCACGAGGTAGTGCACGTCGAGCGCGCCGTACTGCGCGAGCAGGTCGTCCGGCGGCGCGAGGTCGCTCTTGGTCAGCACGAGCACCGGCTCGAGGCCGGCGTCGTACGCCGCGACGAGGCAGCGGTCGATCATGCGGGGCCGGGGCTCGGGGTCGGCCAGCGCGGTGACGATCACGAGCTGGTCGGCGTTGGCCACGAGCGCGCGCTCGACCGGGTCGTCGTCGTCGGCGCTGCGGCGCAGCATCGTCGTACGCGGCTCGACCCGCACGACGCGGGCGAGGGTGTCGGGCCTGCCGCTCACGTCGCCGACGAGGGCCACGCGATCGCCGACCACCACGCCCTTGCGGCCGAGCTCGCGCGCCTTGACCGCGTACACCTCGACACCCGGGTCGTCGACGTCGCCGAGCACGGCGGTGAAGCGGCCGCGGTCGACCGCCGTGACGAACGCGGGGACGGCGTCCTCGTGCTTGGGGCGCTCCTTGCTCCGCGGCCGCGACTTGCCCCGACCCGGACGTACGCGGACGTCGTCCTCGTCGAGCTCGCGGCGCTTGCTCACGCGGCGGTGCCCCCGGCGAGCATGGCCGCCCACATGCCGACGAAGTCGGGCAGCGTCTTGCCGGTGGTGGCGACGTCGGCCACCTCGACGCCGGGCACGACGAGGCCGAGGACCGCGCCGGCCGTGGCCATGCGGTGGTCGTCGTACGTCTCGAACAGCCCGCCGTGCAACGGCTTCGGCGTGATGAGCAGGCCGTCGTCGGTCTCGTCGACCGCGCCCCCGAGGCGCGTGATCTCGCGGGCGAGCGCGGCGAGGCGGTCGGTCTCGTGGCCGCGCAGGTGCGCGATGCCGCGCAGGCGCGAGGGGGACGCCGCGACCGCGCAGACCGCGGCGAGCACGGGGGTGAGCTCGCCGACGTCCTGCAGGTCGGCGTCGAGGCCGTCGACGCTCCCGGTGCCGCGGACGGTGAGGCCGTCGGCGTCGAGCGATACCTCGGCGCCCATCCGGGCGAGGAGGTCGCGCAGGGCGTCGCCGGCCTGCGTGGTGCGCGTGGGCCAGCCGGGGATCGTGACCGAGCCGCCGGTGACGACGGCGGCAGCGAGGAACGGCGCGGCGTTGGACAGGTCGGGCTCGACAGCGCGGTCGAGGGCGCGCAGCGGGCCCGGCGCCACCCGCCAGGTGGCGTTCGTGGGATCGGCGGCGTCGACCTCGACCTGCACGCCGTGCTCGCGGAGGAGCTCGACGCTCATGTCGATGTGCGGCATCGACGGCACGGGGGCGCCGCGGTGGCGCACGAGCACGCCCTCGTCGAAGCGGGCCGCCGACAGCAGCAGCGCGGACACGAACTGGCTGGACGCCGAGGCGTCGAGCTCGACCTCGCCGCCGCGCACCGCCCCGGTGCCGTTGACGGTGAACGGGAGGGTGCGGCGTCCGTCGTCGTCGATCTCGACGCCGAGGGCCTCGAGCGCCTCGATCACGCCGCCCATCGGGCGCACGCGGGCGCGGGGGTCGCCGTCGAAGCGGATGTCGCCGTCGGCCAGCGCCGCGACCGGTGGCACGAAGCGCATCACCGTGCCGGCGAGGCCGCAGTCGACGTGAGCCGGGCCGACCAGCGGTGCGGGGATCACGCGGATGTCGGACTGCTCGTCGGCGAGGCCGTCGATCCCGACGCCGAGGGAGGTGAGGGCCTTGCCCATGAGGACGGTGTCGCGGGCGCGCAGCGCGCCGCTGACCGTGGACGGGCCGTCGGAGATCGCGGCGAGCAGCAGCGCGCGGTTGGTGAGCGACTTGGATCCCGGCACCCGCACGACGGCCGACACGGGCGCGTCGGCCAGGGGTGCCGGCCACGGATGGTCGTCAGGAGCCACGGCCCCAGCCTACCGAGGCGATCGCGCACCTCCCACGCCGTTCTTCGGTGACAGGATGCTCCGCATGTGCGGGCGGTACGCGGCGAGCAAGAACCCGGACGACCTCGTGGAGGAGTTCGAGGTCGAGGCGGCTCCGGAGACGGCGCTGGCGCCCGACTGGAACGTCGCGCCCACCAAGGACGTGTACGCCGTGATGATGCGTCCGCCGCGCGGGGAGAAGGAGGCGCCGCCGCGCCGCGAGCTCGCGATCGTGCGGTGGGGCCTCGTGCCGTCGTGGGCCAAGGACCCCAGCATCGGCAGCCGCATGATCAACGCCCGCATGGAGACGGTGTCGGAGAAGCCGGCCTTCAAGCGGGCCTTCGCCAAGCGCCGCTGCATCCTCCCGGCCGACGGCTACTACGAGTGGTACACGCCCGAGGACGGGCCGAAGGGCAAGGGCGGCAAGCCGCTCAAGCAGCCCTTCTTCATCCACCCCTCGGACGGCAGCAGCCTTGCGATGGCCGGCCTCTACGAGCTCTGGCGCGACCCCACCCGCGAGGACGACGACCCGCGCGCCTGGCTGATGACCTGCACCGTCCTCACGACGACCGCCGAGGACTCCGTCGGCCGGATCCACGACCGCATGCCGCTGCTCGTCGAGCGGGAGCGCTGGGCCGAGTGGCTCGACCCGGCCGTGACGGGGGAGAAGGGCGACCCGCGCGGCCTGCTCGTGCCCGCGGCGCCCGGCCGGCTCGACGCCTACCCGGTCTCGACGGCCGTGAACAGCGTGCGCAACAACGGGCCCGAGCTCGTCGAGCCGCTGCCGCTCGAGGACGCGCTCGTCGACGGCGGCGACGCCGGCGGCGCGCAGGACCAGCTGTTCTGACCGTGGCCGCCGTCCGGACGCTCGACGTCGAGACCCCCGTCGGCCCTGCCCGCCTGCACGTGCACCGCGCCCCGAGGGCGCGGGCTCTCCTCGTGCTCGGGCACGGCGCCGGGCGGGGCACGGACACGGCCGACCTGCTCGGCCTCGCCCGCGACCTCCCCGCGCACGGCGTCGCGGTGGTGCTCGTCGACCAGCCGTGGGTGCTGGCGGGCCGGCGGGTCGCGGCGCCGCCGCCTCAGCTCGACCAGGCGTGGGTCGCGTCGCTCGCCGGCGTACGCTGTGCCGCGGGCGTCACGCGCGCCGTCCCCCTCGTCGTGGGCGGCCGCTCGGCCGGCGCGCGCGTGGCCTGCCGCACCGCGGTCGCGGTGGGCGGGGATGCCGTGCTGCTCCTGGCCTTCCCGCTCGTGCCGCCCGCCGCCCGCAACGATCCCGCGAACCGGGCGAAGGCTGTCGCCGCGCGCGCCGCGGAGCTCGCGGTGCCGTGGGCGGCCGGGCTGCCGGTGGTGGTGGCGCAGGGGGAGCGCGACGTGTTCGGCACCGCTGCCGACGTGGTGGCCGCGCTCCCGGCCGCACGGGCCGTGCCCGTGCCCGGGGCCGACCACTCGCTCGCGGTCGCGAAGGGCGGTCCGGATCCCGCACCGCGCCTGCTCGAGGCCGCCCTCACCGCCGTGGACCTCGCCGCGCGGTGAGCGGGCGGGTGAGCGGGCGGTGACGGCCCGGTGACCGGTCGGGAATGGCCCCGGCGGCGGGCGCGTTCCACCCCGTGGCCGGGCGCTCCGCTCGCCGACGTCGACCGCAGGGAGGGACCGCGTGCTCGTCCTCACCGTCCCGGAGGACCGTCTCGAGCTGCCCGCGCAGGTCGGCGGAGCCTCGGGGCCACTACCCTCGCTCCTGATGACTGAGGACACCGAGCCCGACACCGCCCCCGCGGAGACCGTCGAAGAGCGCACCGCGCGCTTCGAGCGCGATGCTCTGCCCTACCTCGACCAGCTGTACGCCGGTGCGCTGCGCATGACGCGCAACCCCGCCGACGCCGAGGACCTCCTGCAGGAGACGTTCGTCCGCGCCTTCTCCGCCTTCCACCAGTACCAGGACGGCACCAACCTCAAGGCGTGGCTGTACCGGATCCTGACCAACACGTTCATCAACGGCTACCGCAAGAAGCAGCGCGAGCCCCTGCAGTCCAACACCGACGACGTCGAGGACTGGCAGATGGCGCGGGCCGAGGCGCACACCTCGACGGGCCTGCGCAGCGCGGAGGCCGAGGCGCTCGACCGCCTGCCCGACTCCGACATCAAGGACGCCCTCCAGGCGATCCCCGAGGACTTCCGCATCGCGGTCTACCTCGCCGACGTCGAGGGCTTCGCCTACAAGGAGATCGCCGAGATCATGGGCACTCCGATCGGCACCGTGATGTCGCGCCTGCACCGCGGGCGCAAGCAGCTGCGCGAGCTGCTCGAGGACTACGCGCGCGAGCGGGGGCTCGTCCCCGCCGCCGCGGGCGATGAGGGAGGTCAGCAGTCATGAGCTGCGGCAACCACCACGACACCCCGTGCAGCGAGGTGCTGGAGTACGTCTCGGCGTACCTCGACGGCGAGGTCACCGAGCACGACCACGCGAAGTTCGCCCAGCACTTCGAGGAGTGCGCCCCCTGCCTGCAGGAGGCCGGCGTCTACCAGGAGGTCAAGCTCCTCATCGCGCGGTCCTGCGGCGGCGATCCCTGCCCGGACGCCGTGCGCGCCAAGGTGCTCACCAGCATCCGCTCGGTGACCGTCACCACGACCACCGTCACGACCGATCCGACCGCCTGAGGGCGGCGCAGACGGCAGAAGGGCCCGACCCCCGCGGGGGTCGGGCCCTTCTCACGTCCTGGTCCGCTGAGACTGCTCAGGCGTTCGGACGGTTGCCGTGGTTGGCACCGCTCTTCTTGCGGGTGCGGCGCTTGCGGGCGCGCTTGCTCATCGGAACTCCTGACGTCGTACGGAACTGCGCCCGATCCTCCCACACCGGGCCCGGCCCCCCGAAATCAGGCGTCGGACCCGCTCAGCCGGAGAGGCGGCGGTTGACCGCGGCGAGCACGGAGCGCGCCACGGCGTCCTCGGCGTCGCCGCGCACGAGCGCGCTGCCGCACAGCACCTGCTCGCCCAGGCGCGGGATCTCGAGGGTCAGCGTGGTGATCGCGACGTCGCGGACGCCGACCTCGATGACCTGCGAGCTCTCGATGTGCGCCGGGATGCCGAGCAGCTCGGTCAGCGCCGCGAGGGTGGCCTGGCCGACGATGCGGGCGCGGTGGATCTGCGCGGCCGGCCCGGCGGCCTGGCCGGAGAACACCGACTCGCCGATGCCGAGGGTCACGGTGACCACGGCGTCGCCGCCCGAACGGCTGACGCTGATGCTCGTGAGCGCCGGCCGGGTCTCCGGGGGAGCGGGCTCGGCGGAGCTGTCGGCCGCCGGGGTGGGGTCGCCGACCTCGACGCTCTCCGGCGCCATCTGCACGATCGACACGATGCGGTAGTCGATGTCGAGGTCGTAGTCGGCCATCGCGACGGCCTGGATGTCGCGGACGAAGTCCTTGGGCGCCTTGGACATGTCGGTGATCGCGTGGATCTCGATAGGTCGGCCGTCGGCGGTGGTCACCACGCGCACCCGCAGGATCCCCGGGATACGGCGCAGGCCGTCCTCGAACTCGGGGAAGAAGTGGAACGCGGTCATCGATCCTCCGTGGGCGCGGCCGGCCCGTTCAGGCCGTCACCGAGCACCGTAAGCCCGCCTGCCAGGAGGCGTGCGCGGGGCGCGCCGGAGTCACCCGACGGTGTGGCGGGACGTTCGGTGACCAGCGAGCTCGTGAACCCCGGCCCGGGCCGGCGCGGCGGCTCGGGCGGGTCGACCGGCGAGCGGCTCGGCAGCGAGGTGACGGTGCCGAGCGGGCCGTCGTGGCCGTGGTCGAGCGGGTCGGGCGCGGTGCCGTGGCTGCGGGCGTCGTCGCCGACCGCGGGCGCCACGACCTGCGCCGCGGGCTGCACCGCCGTCCAGGAGCGCTCGGCGGCCTCGACCGAGGCGCGGGCGGCGGCATCGGCCGCGGACATCTGCGCGATCGTGGCGGGCAGCACGGACTCGACGTGCTCGACGACCGCCTGCACGCTCTGGCGCTGCCACCAGCGCAGCGTGCGGGCGGTGGGCCCGTCGATCGTCCCGGCCTCCTCGGCCGCGGCGAGCACCTCGTCGAAGCGTGCGGTCGCGTGGTCGGCGCGCGTCGACACCAGGGCCGCGACGAGGTCGGCCCAGGAGGATCCTGCGGATCCCGGGCCGTGCGGCAGCGCCATGCGTGTCACCCCTTCGACGGCCTGCTGGGCGGAGGTCGTACGCCGAATCTAGCCAGGCGCCTACCGCGCGTCACCGCCCCCACGCCGGTATGAGCCGATCGGGGTACCCGGACGCGGAGCGTCACCACCCGAACAGCCGAGCGACGACCCCCGCCTCGGCTGCGACCCTCGGAAGGCTCAGGATGAGGTCCTAGATAGGAGAAATCGGACACAAGCCCCTTGACGCACCAGGGTTACCTACTGCAACAGTGAGCACAGCCCGAACCGCGCATCTGCGCACGGTGAGGAGCGCACCTGTGCCCGATCTGCCCGATTTCGGGACATACCGGACACGCTGCGCGACGGAACGACACAACTGAAGAGCGGCAGGAACGGGATCGGCAGCCGAGGGGAGAGGGACGGCACGGACCACGGGGATGCACCCTCGGCGCATCCACGCGGGACGTGGAATCTCGGCACGACCGTGGACGGCGCTTCGGCCCGTCCACAGCTCCATCTACATCGCGAGCGGAGCGGAGTGCGCGCAGGCCATGAGCGGTGCCTGTGACATCACTCGCGAGGAGCTGATCCACCAGATGAAGAAGTTCGTGAAGGTCGTCGAGCGCGTGCTCTCGACCGAGCCGGCGTGGAAGTGGTCCTGACGGACCTGATCTGACCTCACAGTCAGATCGCCGGCGGAGATTCAGTTAGGGCCTTTCGCTGCCGATCCCGATCCTGCCGACTTCTCTCGGCCACCGGCGCGTGGCACCTGGAGGCACGACATGCGAGACCTGCCGATCGGCGCGCGGCTGTACGTGGCCGCCGTCATCGCGACGGGTGCCGTCATCGTGCTCGTCGACGTCCTGCGCCTCACCGAATGGCAATACGCGCTGGCCCTCATGGGGCTCGTCCTGGTGGCCACCCGCCTCACCACCCCGCTGCGCCGGGCGGTGGTGGACGACGCGGTCGTCTCCATCAGCATCGACATGCCGATCGGCATCGCGTCGGTGCTGATCCTCGGCCCCGCGGGCGCTCCGCTCGTGCTCGCGGCGTCCGCGTTCATGCCGGGCCCGAAGAAGCTGCCGCTGGTCAAGCGCCTGTTCAACGGCGGCATGCTCGCGATCATCGCCTGGGTCGCAGCAGTGGTGTACCTCGCCCTCGGCGGGCAGCTCGTCGTCACCGACGAGTGGGAGTTCGGCCTGCGCACCGTGGTCGCGACGCTCGTGGCCACCCTGGCGATGGAGGCGGTCAACGGCCTGCTGCTGGTCATGGTGATCGCCCTGACCGAGCGCGTCTCGCCGCTGCGGGTGTGGTTCGGCACGATGGCCGAATCGGCGTTCCCGCTGTTCATCTACTCGACGTTCGGCTTCCTCATCGCCGTCGTGTGGTCGTTCGCCGGCCCCGTCAGCGCGATCCTCGTCCTCGCCCCGCTCATGGTCGCCCGGTGGGTCTTCGCGCAGTTCGCCGCCCGGCAGGCGGCGTACGAGGCCACGATGCGCTCGCTCATCAAGGCGGTGGAGACCAAGGACCTCTACACCCGCGGCCACTCCGAGCGCGTCTCGCGGGCCTCGGTGCTCATCGGGCGCAGCTCCGGCATGCGCGAGGACCGCGTCACGACGCTCCGGTACGCCGGCACCCTGCACGACGTCGGCAAGCTGGGCGTGCCGACCCGCGTGCTGCAGAAGGCCGGCAAGCTCACCGACGAGGAGTACGAGGCGATCCAGCAGCACCCCTCGCGCGGACGCGAGATCACCCGCGAGCTCGAGTTCCTCGGCGAGGCGATCGAGGGCATCCACTTCCACCACGAGCGCATCGACGGCCGCGGCTACCCGATGGGGCTCAAGGGCGAGGAGATCCCGGAGTTCGCGCGGATCATCGCCGTCGCGGACGCGTTCGACTCCATGACCACCACGCGGTCCTACCGCGGGGCGCGCTCGATCGAGGACGCCATCATCGAGCTGCGCCGCTGCAAGGGCAGCCAGTTCGACCCGGTGATGGTCGAGGCGCTCATCGAGGCGATCGAGGCGCACGGGTGGGACGTCACCGACACCCTGCCCGAGATCGCGCCGCCCGCCCCCGCCGCCGAGACCATGCCGTCGTTCGGCTCGGACGACGACGACCCGACCGCGCGCGCCCGGCTCGGCCTGGTCGTGCCCGACGACGCGTCCGAGCTCGACGGCGACCGCGAGACGGCGGGTGAGGGCTCGTGAGCCGCGAGAACGACATGCGCTCCACCGGCCCCGTGGTGCTGCTGGCGGGCCTCGTCGTCGTGGCCTGCATGGCGCTGACCATCACCGAGAACATGACCGCCGGGGTGCTCGCCAAGTGCGCGGCCTTCGCGCTGTTCATCGCCGTCGGCGAGATCATGCGCCTCACGCTCCCGGGCGGCCGGCAGTCGGCGCCGCTGGCATCTGCCGGCGCCCTCGCGTTCGCGCTCCTGCCCCAGTGGCCCGATTCCCCGGCCGCCGCCGGGGTGCCGACCGCGCTCGCCGTCACGGTCGTGACGGTCGGCTCGATCGTCGGCTCGGTGCCGCGGGCCTTCGCCCGCCGCAGCGTGCTGGTGGAGGAGCTCGCCCGGCGCGTGATCGTCACCCTGGTCGCATCGCTCCTGCTGCACGGGATGATGCAGCTGCTCGTGACCAACAACCTCACGACGAAGGACGGCCTTCCGTCGCCGACCTGGGTGGCCGGCGCGATGGCGGTGTCTGCCGCGATCGCCTCGACGGTCGACGCGCTGCTGGCCGCGGGGCTGCGCTCGAGCGCCGACCGGGTGCCGTTCCGCACCGCCGTCGTCGACGAGGTGCGCGCCCTCATCGGTATCGCCTCGGCCATCGCCGCCACCGGGATCCTGGTCGCGCTGTCGTACCCGAAGATGGGGCTCTGGGCGCTGCCGGTCTTCGCGGTGCCGCTGCTGCTCACGCAGTTCTCGTTCCGCCGGTACGCCACGATCCAGGCGACGTACCTGCAGACCATCCGCTCGCTGTCCAAGGTCACCGAGGTCGGCGGCTACACCGAGACCGGCCACTCCCGCCGCGTGAGCCGCCTCGCGGTCACCGTCGGCCGGGAGATGGGCCTGTCCCAGCGCGACCTCGACGACCTCGAGTACGCCGCACTCATGCACGACATCGGCCAGCTCTCGCTGTCGGACCCGATCCCCGGCGGGGCGACCACCATGGTGTCGCCGCTCGACCAGCGCCAGATCGCCGAGCTCGGGGCGGGGATCATCCGCCAGGCCGGCGTGCTCGACAAGGTGGCGACCATCGTCGAGCGGCAGTCCGACCCGTACCGCCCCATGCGCGGCCAGCTCGACGCCGAGCTCCCGCTCGAGAGCCGCATCATCAAGGCGGTCAACGCGTACGACGACCTCGTGGGCGCCTCGATGGAGAGCGACCGCAAGCTGCAGGCGCTCGAGCGGCTGGCCCTCGGTACCGACCGCGAGTTCGACCCCGCCGTCGTCGACACCCTCGTCGGCATCATCGAGCGCGAGAACACCTTCAGCTTCACCGGTCGCTGAGCGCCGCGCGGGAGCGCCGCGGAAGTTGGTGCGGCCTGCTCCACCTGCCAGGATGGGCGCCGTCGTCGACGAACCAGCAGGAGGATCCCGTGGCCGAGGTGTGCGCCGAGATGGTGGCGAACGTCGTGCAGCTCGTGGTGGGCGAGTCCGACGTGGTCGCCGCCGGGGACACCCTCCTCGTGCTCGAGTCGATGAAGATGGAGATCCCCGTGCTGGCCGAGGTCGGCGGCACGGTGGCCGAGATCAAGGTGCGCGAGGGCGACGTCGTCCAGGAGGGCGACGTGCTCGTCGTGCTCGCCTGAGCAGTTTCCCGGCTCTCCGGACCCTCAAGGCGACGGCGTGACCGGTCGAAACACAGACCGTGACGCAGTACGCCGACTCCGCCCCTGGTCAGGTTCCGGCAGCTGAGCTCGCCGCAGGCGAGCCCACCCCGGTGCCGCCCGCCCCTGCGCCCGCGCCGCTGTTCACCGCGGCCCCGGCCGTCCCGGCGCCGGCGCCCGCTCCGGTGCCGGCTGCCGCCCCTGTGCCGGCTGCCGCCCCTGTGCCGGTGGAGCCGGTCGCGGCGCACGTCGCGCTGCACGAGGTGCCCGCCGTACCGGAGGAGCCGGTGGCTGCCGCAGCACCCGAGCCCCAGCCGGCCCCTGCCCCGCAGATGGCCCCCGCAGCCCCCGCACCCGTGCCGGCCGCCGTGCCGCCCGCCGTCGAGCCCGCCGTCGCGCCGACGCCCGCCGCTGGCCACCCCGTGGTCGTGCGCGAGCCGGTGTCCGTGATCCCGTTCCTGCGCGCTCTGGTCGAGACCGGCGGCTCGGACCTGCACTGCAAGGTCGGCTCGCCGCCCCGGATCCGCGTGGACGGCGTGCTGCGCCGCCTGCAGGTGCCGGACCTCACCGCCGCCGACACCGAGAACATGGTCACCGAGGTGCTGCGCGGCGACCTGGTCGCCGAGTTCGCCCGCACGAACGAGGCCGACTTCGCGTACGGCATCGAGGGCGTCGGCCGGTTCCGCGTCAACGCGTTCCGCCAGCGCGGCAGCGCGGGCCTGGTGTTCCGCCGCGTGTCCATCGGCGCCATCGCGCTGGCCGACCTCGGCCTGCCTCCGGTGCTCGGCCCGCTCTCGCTCGAGCCCCGCGGCCTCGTCCTCGTGACGGGCCCGACCGGCTCCGGCAAGACCACGACGCTCGCGGGCATGGTCGACAACATCAACCAGAACCGCGACGTGCACGTGGTGACGATCGAGGACCCGATCGAGGTCATCCACCACGACAAGCGCAGCATGATCAACCAGCGCGAGGTGCGCGTCGACACCAAGGACTTCGCGGTCGCCCTGCGCGCCGCGATGCGCCAGGACCCCGACGTCATCCTCGTCGGCGAGATGCGCGACCAGGAGACGGTGAAGGCGGCGCTCGCGGCGGCCGAGACCGGCCACTTCGTCATGTCGACGCTGCACACGACCGACGCGCAGGAGACCATCACGCGCGTCATCGACTTCTTCCCGCCGCACGAGCAGGCCCAGATCCGATTGGCGCTCGCCGGGTCGCTGCAGGGCATCATCTGCCAGCGCCTCGTGCCGCGCGCCGACGGCCTCGGCCGATGCGTGGCGATGGAGATCTGCATCAACACCGGCCGCGTCGCCGACGCGATCGTCGACCCGGAGAAGACCTTCACGATCCACCAGCTGATCACCGAGGGCGGCTTCTACGGGATGCAGACCTTCGACCAGCACCTGACCGAGCTGTTCCGCGACGGCGTCATCTCGCTCGACGCCGCGATGGCCGCCTCGACCAGCCCGCACGACCTCACCGTCGAGTTGCGCCGCCTGGGCCTCATCGCGATCTGAGGCGCGGTCGTAGGGTCGCCGCATGAGCACCCCGTCGATCGAGGTCGGCCTGTCGTCCGCGCTGTCGTACGTCGTCGACGAGGACGACACGGCGCTCGCGCTCGGCAGCGGCGACGTACCCGTCCTCGCCACCCCGCGCCTGGTCGCCTGGCTCGAGGCCGCGACCGTCGATGCGCTCGCGAGCGCGCTGCCCCCGGGCACGACGAGCGTCGGCACGCGCGTCGACGTCGAGCACCTGCGTGCCAGCACCGTCGGGGCGCAGGTCGTCGCGCTCGCGTCCGTGGCGTACGTCGACGGCCGGCTGGTGCGGTTCGAGGTGGCCGCCGAGCAGGTCGACGCCGACGGCGCCCAGCACCGCGTCGCGGCGGGCAGCGTGACCCGCGTGATTGTCGACCGCGAGCGGTTCCTGGCCCGCCTGTAGCCGCTACAGGGCCTTCGTGCTGACCACGAGCTCGACCTCGGGCACCGGCCGCCAGGTGCGGACGTCGTCCCGCACGAAGCCCAGGCCGCTGTAGAGCCGGTGGGCCGGGGTGTTCCAGCTGATCACGCTGATGACGAGGCCGGTCGCGCCCGCGACCCGCGCCTGCTGCTCGGCGTCGGTGACGAGCGCCTTGGCGACGCCGGTGCCCTGCGCCTCGGGGGAGACGGCGAGGTAGCGCAGCTCGACCTCGCCGTCGGCCGCCACCTCGGCGTGCTCCGAGCCCGCCGGGGCGAGCGTGTACGTGCCGACGAGCACGCCGTCGCGCTCGGCCACCCGGACCGGCTGGTGGGCCGCGCGGCCTGTGACGTCCACCACCGTGGCCTCGTAGGCCGGGTTGGCGTCGAAGTGGCCGACCGCGCCGTACGCCGTGCGCAGCAGGTCGGCCACGGCCGCGTGCTCGTCGTCCCGCAGATCGCGGATCGTGAGATCCACCGCTTCGCCGTCCTTCCCGTCCGGTTCACCCGGCCGTGTCCTTCTTGTTATCGTTCCCCCGGCACTCCGGCCAACCGGGGTGCCGACGCGGGCTGAACGCCGAGTTCTGCCCCGGCCCGCGTGCTCGGACTGGAATCCGCTCAGGGCAGGAGTGGGGGACCCACTTCCGGTCGAGGCCTCGCGGCCGCGACCTTGGGGTGAAGCCGCGCGACGGTAGCACCAGGACCGACGCCGGCCGGCCAGCTCCGACGGCCGAACCCGACAGCTCACCCCGCAGGCGTGGCCGGAGGTCTGTTCGATGCAGGGTCACGTGTCCCGTCGCGGGCGCTGGGCGGCAGGGATCGCGGCGGGCAGCGCCGCCGCTCTCGCCGTCGGCGCCCTCGCTCTCGTCCCCGCGGCCGGCACCAACGCCGCCGGATGGTCCGAGGCTCAAAGCCCCTTCGCCAGCCCCGCCGACTCTCCGGCGCCCACGTCCGCCGCGCGCACCAGCGCGTCGCTCTCGCGCGGCCTCGCCGCCCAGAGCCGCCTGTTCACCGAGGCCTCGCGCTCGCGGTCCACGCTCCCGGCTCCCGCGGCTCCTGCGGCCGCCGCGGCCACCACGAAGAAGCCCGCGGCGACGAAGAAGGCTGCCAAGCCCGCGCTCGCGATGAAGCCCGGCAACGGCCCGCTCTGGGACCGCCTGCCCGTGCTCGAGCTCGGCGCCGAGGGCAAGGCCGTCGCGTTCCTGCAGTTCAAGCTGCACACCAAGAAGACCGGCTTCTACGGCCCGCTGACCCTCGCGGCCGTCACGAAGTACCAGGAGAGTCGCGGCCTGCCGGCCAAGGGGTACGTCGGCCCCCTCACCTGGCGCGCCATCCTCACCAACGCGGCGCCCGTCGCCGCGGAGACCGCCTCGGCCTCCGGCTCGTCGCGGAGCACGACGTACTCCCGCAGTGTGGTGCGCGCGCCCGTCACCGCGGGCAAGGTCTGCCCGGCCCCGGGTGCGGCGTTCGGCTCCGGCTGGGGCGCGCAGCGCGCCGGCCACCTGCACCAGGGCGTCGACCTGGTCGCCAGCCGCGGCACGCCGATCCTCGCCGTCGAGTCCGGCTACATCCTGCGCGCCGGCGTGCAGAGCAACGGCGCTATCCGCATCGTGCAGCAGGGCGGCAGCGGCGCGAAGTACTTCTACGGCCACATGGACCGCATCACCGTAGGCGCCGGCTCGCGCGTCTCCCGCGGCCAGGTCATCGGCTACATGGGCGACACCGGCTCGCCGGGCGCCGTGCACCTGCACTTCGAGTACTGGCCTTCGGGCCGCGAGTCCGCGGCCGTCGACCCGTACCCCCTCCTCAAGTCCCTCTGCTGGTAGCAGACGGCCTCCTGACGACGACAGGCCCCGCCCCTCTCGGGCGGGGCCTGTCGCTGTGTGCGCCCGGGTCCGACGTGCTGCTGCGGCACGTGCGCGGCGATGATGGGGCATGGCTCGGAAGTCATTGCGCTGCAGGCGAAATCAGGATCTAGATGCGGCGCCGGACCTTGTCGTTGTCGTACATGTGTCGTATTATCGGTCCATGTCCATGACGCAGGCACCTGAGCACGAGCTGTTCGATCTGGGGCCGGTCACGGACGAGGAGCGCGCGTTCGTCGAAGAGCTGTGGGCCCGGGATCGGGCACTGGCCGAGGCTGACGACGCCGATTTCGGTGCCGTGTGGGCCGAGGCGTTCGAGTGGGGCTCGGACGGCCAGCGCGCGGAGTCGATGCTGTCGCGTCC
>JBFWNE010000039.1:0-24659 GCA_050251215.1 Candidatus Nanopelagicales bacterium | reverse complement strand
CAACCAGATCAGGCCGCACGAGGCCCTGTCCTGGAACCGGCCACAGCACGTCCACCAGGGCCTGGCCGACCCGACCACCCCCACCTTTCCACCGACCGAAACCCTGCCAGCTTCTTGACGCGGGACACACCCGCCCCCTACGGTGGGGGTCACAACAGAACACCCGCGCCTGACGTCCAGGGGAAGCCGGTCCGAATCCGGCGCTGAACCCGCAACCGTAGGTGGTCGACCCGTTGAGGACGGGAGCGACTGCGAGCCGGAGCACCTGGCGGGCGCGAGATCGGCTCACATCCGTCGAGGTCTACGGAACGAGCCCGGACCGTCCCCCTGGTCCGACCTCTCGCCCCCCGCGCCCGGTCCGCTTCGGACCACGGCACGAGGGGCTTTTCGTCGTACGGGGAGCAGTCCGGACCACTTGGTTCGTGCCCGCTCCACCGAAAGGACCCCCGTGGTCACGCTCTCCCCCGGACGCTCCCGCGTCCGACGCCCGCTCGCCGCCCTGGTCGCGGCCGGCGTGGTCGTCGCCACCGCCGCGCTCGGCACCCCCTCCGCCACGGCCGCCGAGAAGGTCCAGGTCGGCCTGTTCGGCACCCAGGACCCGACGTACGACGGCGTCTTCCGCCAGTCGCTGTCGCTGCTCGCGTACGCCGCGGCCGGGCAGGAGCCGCCGGCCGAGGCCGTGGGCTGGCTGCTCGACCAGCAGTGCGCCGACGGCGGCTTCCAGGCCTTCCGCGCCGACACCTCGAAGCCCTGCACCGAGTCCGACCCGGTGAACTACGTGGGCGAGGACAGCAACTCCACCGCGCTCGCCTCCGCCGCGCTCACGGTCCTCGGCGAGCTCGACGCCGCAGACGGCGCGCTCGCGTGGCTCGAGTCGGCGCAGAACGACGACGGCGGCTTCCCCTACTTCCTCGGCGGCACGTCCGACGCCAACTCCACCGCGATCGCGCTGCTCGCCACCAACGCCGTGGGCCTCTCGCCCACGCAGGTGCGCAAGGGCGCGGTCTCCGCCGCCGACTACCTCACCGGCCTGCAGGTCGGCTGCGAGGGCGCGGCGACGGACGAGGACGGCGGCTTCGCGTACGCCGGGTTCGCCGCCGGCACCGCCAACGACTCCGCCACGGTGCAGGCGACCGTGGGCCTGTCGGGCGCGGCCCTGCCGTTCGTCGCCGACGCCCCGTCGCTGGACATCCCGCGCGCGGACTGCCCCGCTCCCGCGGCGACGGCTTCCGCGTCGCCGGAGGCACCGGCCCTCGCGCCCGCCGCGGTCGCGCCGTCGGCCGTGGAGCTCGCCGGCGGCTACATCGCGCGCACGCTCGCGGCGTACGGCAACGCGATCCCCGAGCTCGACTTCGGAACCGGCGAGCGCAAGCCCGGCACGGTCTCGGCGGGCGACACCGCCTGGGCCGTGCTCGCGCTCTCGGCCGTCGGCGTCGGCGGCGCGCAGCGCGACGCCGCGCTCGACGTGCTGCTCGCCCAGGTCGGGGCAGGCCCCGCCCGCAAGGCCGCAGCCGTGTCGGACGAGGCGCCGGGCCTGCTCGCTCTCGCCGCGCTCGCCGTGGTGTCGGCCGACGGCAGCCCGTCGACGATCGAGGGGCTCGTCGCCCGCGTCGGCGCCACGATGCGCACGGCTCCGGCCTCGGCGTCGCCGACGCCCACGCCGTCGACCCCGGGCACCGGCACCCCCGCGCCGTCCGGCAGCGAGGCGGGCGGCCTCGCGCCGTCCGGCGCCTCGCCGCTGACCCCGGCGCTCGCCGGCTCGGGCCTGCTGCTGCTCGTCCTCGGCGCCGCCGCGCTCGGCTTGACCCGCCGCCAGGGCGCGCACGCATGACCTCCGCACGCCGAGGGACGGCGGCCGCCCGCGCGGCCGCCGTCCTCGGCGTGCTCGGGGGGCTGCTGGTCGCGCTGCTCGTCGGCGCACCGTCGGCCGAGGCCGCGTCGTACCGCTACTGGACCTACTGGTGGGGGCAGCCCGGATCGACGTCGTGGACCTTCGCGCAGCTCGGGCCGGCGTCGGACCGGCCGCAGGACGGCTCGGTGATCGGCTGGCGGTTCGCGGTGACCACCGAGGCCGGCGGGAAGAAGGCGCCGCGCGCCCGGCTGCCGTTCTCGGCGCTGTGCCCGGACCTCACCACGGCCGCCGCCGGCGAGAAGCGCGTGGCCGTGGTCGTCGACTACGGCTCGGCCTCCGACGCCCCGCCCGGGGAGAAGCCGCCGGGCGGCGGCACGGTCCGCGTCGAGTGCGTGACCGCGCCGGAGAAGGCCAACGCCTCCACCGTCCTCACCACGGCGGGCGTATCGCTGCGGTTCGGGAGCAACGGCCTCGTCTGCGGCATCGACGGCTACCCGCGCACCGAGTGCGCCGCAGTCGTCGCCGACCCGACGCCGTCCCCCACCCGCACCTCGGCCAAGCCCACGCCGAAGCCGACCGCGGCGTCGTCGACTCCGGCGCCCGAGCCCGCCTCGACCGCGCCGTCGGCGACCCGATCCTCGTCTGCCGCGGGCAGCAGCAGCGCGCCGCCGGGCAGCGCCGCCGCCACGACCGCCGGCCCGACGAGCTCGAGCGCGGCACCCGAGGCGACCGCGACGGAGGAGCAGGCGTCCGAGGAGCCGCTTCCGGTGAGCTCGGGCGCGCCCGTCGCGGCCGGACCGGACGACGCGGCGGCCTCGAGCCCGGTCGCGCCGCTCGCCGGCGTCGCCCTCGTGCTCGCGATCGGCGCGGGCGCCTGGTGGACCGCGCGCGGGAGGCGCGCATGACCCGACCGGCCCACCACCTCGGCAGCCGCGCGCTGCCCCGCTGGACCCACCCGGTCGCCTGGTGGATCTGGGCCCTCGGCCTCGCCACCGCCGTCAGCCGCACGACCAACCCGCTGCTGCTCGGCCTCGTCATCGCCGTGGCGGGCTGGGTCGTGGCCCGCCGACGTCCCGACGCCCCCTGGGCGCGGTCGTACGCCGTGTTCCTGCGCCTGGGCCTGCTCGTCATCGCGATCCGCGTCTCGTTCACGATCGTGCTCGGATCCGGCTCGGGCACGACCGTGCTCGTGACGCTGCCGGAGATCCCGCTGCCCGACTGGTTCGCCGGCGTCAGCCTCGGCGGCCCGGTGACGCTCGAGGAGATCCTCGCCGCGGTCTACCAGGGCCTCGTGCTTGCGGCCCTGCTCGCGTGCGTGGGCGCCGCGAACTCGCTCGCGAGCCCGGCCCGGCTGCTCGCCTCGGTGCCGGCTGCGCTTTACGAGGTCGGGGTCGCCGTGGTCGTGGCGATGACGTTCGCGCCGCAGCTCGTGCAGGACGTCGGCCGCGTGCGCACCGCGCGCCGGCTGCGGGGGCGCCCCGACCGCGGCGTGCGCGCGCTCGCCGGCTCGGTCATGCCGGTGCTCGAGGGCGCGCTCGAGCGGGCCGTCGACCTCGCCGCCGCCATGGACTCCCGCGGCTACGGCCGGACCGGCGCGCAGTCGCCCGCGCTGCGCCGGGCGTCGGCCGGGCTGCTGCTGCTCGGGCTGCTCGGCATGTGCCTCGGCGTCTACGCCCTGCTGGACACCGGCAGCGCGGGCGCGCTCGGCCTGCCCCTGCTGGTGCTCGGCGTCGCCGCGGGCACCGTCGGCGTGCTGCTCGCGGGCCGCCGCAGCATCCGCACCCGCTACCGCCCCGACCCGTGGGCGCTGCCCGAGTGGATCGTCGCGGCCACCGGGGTGCTCGCCGCCGCGGTGTTCGTGGCCGTCTCCGTGGCCGACCCGGCCGCGCTGCTGGGCCCGGTCGCGCCGCCCGCCTGGCCCGCCCTGCCGCTGCTGCCGGTGGCCGTCGTGCTGCTCGCCGCTCTTCCGGGCGTCGTCACGCCCCTGCCTCCCGGCATGATGGGCGTCGCGCCGATGCCGGTCCGCGCGGACCGTCGACCTGAGGGGGTGGCCGCGTGATCCGCTTCGAGGACGTCACGGTCACGTACGACGGCGCCTCCGCCCCGGTGCTCAGCCACGTCGACCTGCACATCCCCGAGGGCGAGCTCGTCCTCGTCGTCGGCCGCACGGGCACCGGCAAGTCGACGCTCCTGCGCTGCGTCAACGGGCTCGTCCCCCACTTCACCGGCGGCACCCTGCGCGGCCGGGTCACGGTCGACGGCCGCGACACCCGCACGCACCCGCCGCGCGAGCTGGCCGACGTCGTCGGCGTCGTGCCGCAGGACCCGCTGTCGGGGTTCGTCACCGACATCGTCGAGGACGAGCTGGCGTACGGCATGGAGTCGATCGGCCTGCCGCCCGACGTGATGCGCCGCCGCGTCGAGGAGACGCTCGACCTGCTCGGCCTCGCAGACCTGCGCAACCGGCCCCTGCGCTCGCTGTCAGGCGGGCAGCGCCAGCGCGTCGCGATCGGCGCGGTGCTCACCACGCATCCGCGGGTGCTGGTGCTCGACGAGCCGACGTCGGCCCTGGATCCCGGTGCGGCAGAAGAGGTCCTGGCCGCGTTGCAGCGGCTCGTGCACGACCTCGGCGTGACCGTGCTGCTCGCGGAGCACCGGCTCGAGCGCGTGGTGCAGTACGCCGACCGCGTCGTGGTCGTGCCGGGCGCGGGCGAGCCGCTCGTGGTCGGCACGCCGGCCGAGGTGATGGCCACCGCGCCCGTCGCGCCGCCGGTGGTGGAGCTCGGCCGCCTCGCCGGCTGGTCGCCGCTGCCCCTCTCCGTGCGCGACGCGCGGCGCGCCGCCGGCCCGCTGCGCGAGCGGCTCGAGCCGTTCGTCGCCGAGGCCGCGCTGCGCACGCGCCAGGCGCTGCACGTGCTCTCCGGCGAGCCCGCCGTGTCGGCGCGCGACGTCGTCGTACGCCATGGCTCGGTGCCGGCGCTGCGCGGCGTGAGCGTGGCGGCCGACCGCGGCGAGATCGTCGCCGTGATGGGCCGCAACGGTGCCGGGAAGTCGACCCTGCTCTCCACGTTCGTCGGCCTGCACTCCCCGGCCGCCGGCAGCGCGACCGTCGGCGGCGCGGTCGCGGCGACGCTGCGCGGACGCGAGCTCGTGACCCGCGTCGGCCTCGTGCCGCAGGAGCCGACCGACGTGCTCGTGGCCGACCGCGTGGCCGACGAGTGCGCGGCCGCCGACCGCGACGCCGGCGCTGCGCCCGGCACCGCCCGAGCCCTGCTCGACCGGCTCGCGCCCGGCGTGGACGACGGCACCCACCCGCGCGACCTCAGCGAGGGGCAGCGCCTCGCGCTCGCGCTCTCCGTGGTGCTCGCGGCCTCCCCGCCGGTCCTGCTGCTCGACGAGCCCACCCGCGGCCTGGACTACCCGGCCAAGCAGCGGCTCGTCGCCACCCTGCGCGAGCTCGCGGCCGACGGCCACTGCGTGGTGCTCGCAACGCACGACGTCGAGCTGGCCGCCGAGGTCGCGACCCGCGTCGTGGTGCTGGCCGAGGGCGAGGTCGTCGCCGACGGCCCGGCCACCGAGGTCGTCGTCGGCTCGCCGATGTTCGCCCCACAGGTGAGCAAGGTGCTCGCGCCGCAGCCGTGGCTGACGGTGTCCGACGTGCGCGCCGCCCTGGTCGTGGCGTCGTGACCGCGACCGCCGTCGAGCCGCGCGCGCGGGTCGAGCAGGTCGGCCGGCCCGCCGCCGTACGGGTCGGGCGCCGGTCGCTGGTGGCGATGCTGCTCGCGAGCGCCGTCGGGCTCGTGGCCTTCGCCTGGCCCCTGGTTGCACCCGCGGGATCGACGATCGTGGCGCACGCGTCGGACGCCCCCTGGCTGTTCGCCGCGATGCTGCCGCTGGTGCTCGCCGTCGTCCTCGCGGAGGTCGCCGACGGCGGCCTCGACGCGAAGGGCATCGCGCTGCTCGGCGTGCTGTCGGCCGCGGCCGCCGCGCTGCGGCCGTTCGGCAGCGGGCATGCCGGGTTCGAGCCGATGTGGATCGTGCTGGTGCTCGGCGGCCGCGCGCTCGGCCCGGGCTTCGGCTTCTGCCTCGGCGCGGTCGGCATGTTCGCCTCCGCGATGGTGACCGGCGGCGTCGGGCCGTGGCTGCCGTTCCAGATGGTCGGCGCCGCGTGGGTCGGCCTCGGCGCGGGCCTGCTGCCCCGGGCCACCGGGCGGCGCGAGCTCGGGCTGCTCGCGGCGTACGCCTTCGTCGCCTCGATCGCCTACGGCTTCCTGCTCAACCTGTGGTTCTGGCCGTTCATGACCGCCGACCAGGGCTTCCCGCCGGGGCTGTCGTACGTGCCGGGCGGCGCCTTCGTGGAGAACCTGCAGCACTGGATGCTGTTCAACCTCGCGACCTCGCTGGGCTTCGACCTGCCGCGCGCGGTGCTGGCCGTGACGCTCGTGCTGGTGGCGGGGCGGCCGGTGCTCACGGCGCTGCGGCGCGCGTCGCGGCGGGCGGCGTTCGAGGTGCCGGTGCGGTTCGAGGGCGCGCGCTGATGCGAGCGCTGCTGCTCGGCACCGGATCGGCCGACGGCTGGCCGAACCCCTTCTGCGACTGCGCCTTCTGCGCGTGGGCGCGTGCGGCGGGAGCGGTGCGCACGACGACCTCGGTGCTCGTCGACGACGTGCTGCTGCTCGACTGCGGCCCGGACACCCCGCGCCAGGCCGCGCGTGCCGGCCGCTCGCTCGCCGCGGTGCGCACGGTGCTCGTGACGCACGCGCACCACGACCACCTCGACCCGGCCGCGCTGCTCGCGCGCTCCTGGGCCGGCGCTGCCGGGCCGTTGCGCGTGGTCGGGCCGCCGTCGGTGGTCCGGGCGTGCGAGCACTGGGTGGGACCCTCGGACCCCGTCTCGTTCGTGGCCGTCGCCCCGGGCGACGTGCTCGACCTCGACGGCTACTCCGTGCGCGTGCTCGCGGCGGCGCACGACGTCGGCGCCGACGAGCTGACCCGCGACGCGGTGCTGTACGACGTGGCCGGCCCCGACGGCCGCCGCCTGCTCTACGCGACCGACACCGGCCCGCTCCCGGACGCCGCGCTCGCGGCGGTGGAGGGTGCGGCGTACGACCTGGTGCTGCTCGAGGAGACGTTCGGCCGGCACACCGCGCACGGCACCGGGCACCTCGACCTCGCGACGTTCCCGCGCGAGCTCGCGCGGCTGCGCGCCGCCGGCGCGATCGCCGAGCGGACCGACGTGGTGGCGGTGCACCTGTCGCACCACAACCCGCCCGAGCTCGACCGGATCCTCGCGGCGTGGGGCGCACGCACCGCGCCCGACCTCGCGGAGCTCGTGCTGGGCGACGTGCCGCCGCGGCCCTCCGGGCTGCCGCGCCGCACGCTGCTGCTCGGCGGCGCGCGGTCGGGCAAGTCGCACGAGGCCGAGCGCCTGCTCGCAGCCGTCGACGGCGTGGAGTACGTCGCCACCGGGGGCACCCGCGACGGCGACGCCGAGTGGGCCGGGCGCGTCGCGCTGCACCAGGGGCGCCGGCCGTCGACGTGGACCACGACCGAGACGCTCGACGTGGCGAAGGTGCTGCTCTCCCCCGGGCCGCCGGTGCTCGTCGACTGCCTCACGCTGTGGCTCGCGGGCGTGATCGACGCCGCGGGCGCGTGGGACGCCGCCCCCGGCACCCCTGCGCGCGGCGCGGCCCTCGACGCGGTGGAGCGGGAGGTCGCGGCGCTCGTCGACGCGGTCCGGCGTACGACGCGGACCGTCGTGCTCGTCTCCAACGAGGTCGGATCCGGGGTGGTGCCCGAGCACGAGTCGGGCCGGCTGTTCCGCGACCTCGTGGGGCGCCTCAACGCCCGCGTGGCCGCCGAGTGCGAGGCTGTGAGCCTCGTCGTGGCAGGCCTCCCCCTGCCCCTCAAGCCCGGAAGCAGCGCAGCAGCACCGTGACGTTCGACCTCGACGCCCTCGTGGCCCGCATCGACCTGCCCGACGACGCCGCGCGCGCCGCCGCGGCGGAGCGGCAGGCCCGGCTCACCAAGCCGGCCGGCGCGCTCGGCCGGCTCGAGGAGCTCTCGCTCTGGCTGTGCGCCGCGCAGGGCCAGTGCCCGCCGCGGCCGCTGGAACGCGTGCGCGTGGTGGTGCTTGCGGGCGACCACGGCGTCGCGCGCACCGCGGCGACGAGCGCCTACCCGCCCGAGGTCACCGCGCAGATGGTGCTGAACTTCCTCGCCGGCGGAGCCGCGGTGAACGTGCTCGCGCGGCAGAACGGCGCGACCGTGCGCGTGGTCGACGTCGCCGTCGACGTCGACTGGGCCGAGCTCGGCGCGGCCGTCCCCGACGACGTCGTGCGCGACAAGGTCCGGCGCGGCAGCGGCTCGATCGACCGCGAGGACGCGATGACCCTCGAGGAGGCCGAGGCCGCCTTCGCGCTCGGCGTGCGGATCGCGGACGAGGAGGTCGACGCGGGCGCCGACCTGCTGATCCCGGGCGACATGGGCATCGGCAACACCACCCCCGCCGCCGTCATCACCGGGCTCTACACGAACCTCGACGCCGCCTCGGTCGTCGGGCGCGGGACAGGCATCGACGACCGGACCTGGATGCGCAAGACCGCAGCCGTGCGCGACGCGATGCGCCGCGGCCGCGCGGTGAAGGGCGAGCCCATCGCACTGCTCGCGACGGTGGGGGGCGCCGACATCGCGGCGATGGCGGGGCTGCTGCTCGGCGCGGCGGCACGGCGTACGCCGGTGCTGCTCGACGGCGTGGTGTCGTGCGCCGCGGCCCTGGTCGCGCAGCGCATCTCGTTCCGTGCGCGCGAGTGGTGGCTGGCCGGGCACCTGTCGACCGAGCCCGCGGCCCGCGCGGCGCTCGAGCGGCTGCGCCTCGAGCCGGTCGTCGACTACGGCCTGCGCCTCGGCGAGGGCACCGGGGCGCTCGTCGCGCTGCCGGTGCTGGCCGCGGCCGGCGCGACGCTGCGCGAGATGGCGACGTTCGACGAGGCCGGCGTCTCGGACCGGGAGGCCTGATGCCCGACTCCCTGCGCCTCGCCCTCGGCACGTTCACGATCCTGCCGGTGCCCGCGCCGCGCTCCGTCGACCGCCGGACCGCGCGCGGGGCGATGCTGCTCGCTCCGCTCGTCGGCGCGCTGCTGGCGATGGTCGCGGCGGCCGTGATCATCGCCGTACGCCTCTCCCCGCTCGGCCATCGCACGCACATCGTCGTCACGATGCTGGCCGCGGCGCTGGCCATCGCGACCCTCGCCGTGCTGACCCGCGGGCTGCACCTCGACGGGCTCGCCGACATGGTCGACGGCCTCGGGGTGAAGGGCTCGGGCGACGACGCGCGCGAGCGCCGGCTCGAGGTGATGCGCCGCCCGGACATCGGGGCCTTCGGCGCGATCACGCTGGTGCTCGTGCTGATCGTGCAGGTGATCGCGCTGACGGCGTGCGACCTCGCCGGCCGCGGCACGGTCAGCATCGTGCTGGCCAGCGTGGTCGGCCGGCTCGCGATCGTGTGGGCGTGCACCCCGCGGGTGCGCGCGGCGCGGCCCGACGGCCTCGGCGCCGCCGTGGCCGGGTCCGTCCCGTACGCCGCGGCCGCGCTGCTCACGATCGCCGTCGGCCTGCTCGCCGTGCTGCTCGGCGTCGGCGACGACGACGGCGGCCGCCGCCTGGTGGCCGCCCTCGTGATCGGCATGCTGGTCGGGCTCGCGGTCGGCGCGCTGGTCGTGCGCCGCGCCGTACGCCGCTTCGGCGGCATCACCGGCGACGTGCTCGGCGCCGCCTGCGAGCTCTCCTTCACCGCCGTCCTTCTCGCCCTCGCCCTCCTCCCCTGACACCCCCCTTTTGGGGATGAAGGTGCCCCTGGCTGCCTAAGAGGCAACGATCCTTCCCCTCATCCACGCAGCGCGCTCGAGGCCGGCAGCGGATGAGGGGAACGGCGCGAGCGTGGGGAACGCACCCGGGGGCACCTTCATCCGGAACTGTCCGCATCGTGAGAGCGGACCCCCTGCTGTGGCCGACATCACGCGTGCGCGGGGACGCTCGTGGCCGATGTCACGTCTTCTCCGGCAAGGGCACCCTTACCTGCTTGGGAGACTTCCTGACATGAGCACCGCGTTCACCCAGACGACGACCGACGACCTGCGCGAGTTCGAGGCCGAGTTCGAGGCCGAGCAGCCCGCCGCCGCCCCCGCCGTCCCGGCATACCTCTCCTCGGCCGCGCGCCGCCGCGCCGCGGACGCCGAGCAGGGCACCCGGTTCTACACGTGGATGTACGGCGTGATCGTGGCCGGCCTCATCGTGTCGATGGCCACCTTCGGCATCGTCGCGTACCAGCACGGCGAGGCGAACCAGCCCGCCGCCGGCACGTCGAGCACCGCCGAGTAGCTCGGCCCCCAGCACCGCGGCCGACCGTCGCGGACCTCACGGCAGGCGCCTCCCGACCCGGGGACGGCGCCTGTCGCGCATCCGGCCCGGGTACGCCGGGTTCACCGGGGTCAGCGGGTCGAGCGGTCCACGAACGGCGGCGTCGTGATCGCGAACCGCGAGGCGCGGCCGCGCACGTCGACGAGCACCTCGTCGCCGTCGACGAGGCCGGCAGCGGTGTCGAGCAGCGCGAGGGCGATGCCCACCTTGAGCGTGGGCGAGAACGTGCCCGACGTGATCTCGCCGAGGGGTGCGCCGTCGACCGACGACACCGTCATGTGCGGGCGCGGGATGCCGCGCTCGAGCGACACCAGGCCGACCGACCGGCGCGCCGGGCCGGCCTCCTTCTCCGCCACCAGGGCGTCGCGGCCGTGGAACGCGGGCTTCTTCCAGCCCACCGCCCACCCGGCGCGGGCCTGCACCGGCGTGATCGCCAGCGAGAGGTCCTGCCCGTGCAGCGGGTAGCCCATCTCGGTGCGGAGGGTGTCGCGGGCGCCGAGGCCGCACGCGCGGATGTCGTCACCCGCGCCGGCCGCGAGGATCGCGTCCCACACGGCGCCCGCGGCGTCCCACGGCACGACCAGCTCGTAGCCGTGCTCGCCGGTGTAGCCGGTGCGGCACACGAGCAGGTCGGTGCCGTCGAGCGAGGCGGGCACGAACGCCATGTACTCCAGGTCCGACGGGAGGCCGAGCGCGTCGAGCAGGGCCGCCGAGCGCGGGCCCTGCACGGCGAGCACGCCGTGCTCGTGGTGCAGGTTGGTGACCGTGATGCCCTCGGGCGCCGCCGCCTGCAGGATCCGCACGACCTCGGAGGTGTTCGAGGCGTTGGGGATGAGGAACACGTCGTCGGGCCCGTGCAGGTAGGCGATGAGGTCGTCGACGACGCCCCCGCTCTCGTCGCACAGCAGCGTGTACTGCGCCTTCCCGGGGCCGATGCGGTCGAGGCTGTTCGTGACGACGGAGTCGAGGAACGCCGCGGCGCCCGGGCCGGTCACCGACGCCTTGCCGAGGTGCGACACGTCGAAGACGCCGACCCGCTCGCGCACGGCGGTGTGCTCGGCGACCACGCCGCCGCCGGCGTACTCCAGCGGCATCGACCAGCCACCGAAGTCGCCGAGCTTCGCGCCGAGCGCGACGTGGCGGTCGTGGAGGGGGGACAGCAGGGGTGCGGCGGCGTCGGTCACGCCACGCACCGTATAGCGCGGGGACGGCGTACGCCTTCGGCGGAGACGGTCCGACCCGGCCGGACGAGAGGTCTCGGCGGGCCGGGGCGGGTAGGTTCAGGGCAGTCCACCACCAAGGGGAGAGCACCGTGACCACCCTCGTCCTGAACTCCGCCGACATCACGACCATCGCGGGCGACGTCCTCGTCGTCGCGACCGTGCCCGCCGGCGGCCGCAAGAAGGGGGCCGTCCTCGCCGGCCCCGCGGCCGGCCTCAAGGCCGCGCCCACCCGCAAGCTCGAGGAGGCGCTCGCCGCCCTCGGCGCGACCGGCAAGGCCGGCGACGTCGTGCGCGTGCCGGGCGCGGGCATCGCCGCCGCCCCCGTCGTCGTCGCGGTCGGCCTCGGCGCCGGCCCCTGGACCGACGAGGCCCTGCGCCGCGCGGCCGGCAACGCGATCCGCTCGGTGGCCGGCAGCAAGCGCGCCGTGCTCGCCCTCCCGGTCGAGACCGCCGCCGCGCTCGACGCGGTCGCGCAGGGCGCCCTGCTCGGCGCCTACTCGTTCGACTCGTTCCGCGTCGACAGCAAGGCCGCGCAGAAGGCCCCGGTCGACCGCATCACCCTCGCGGTGAAGGACGCCAAGGACGGCGGCACCGTCGCCGCGGTCGCGCGCGCCAAGGCCATCGCCGGCGCCGTGAACTTCGCCCGCGACCTGGTCAACACGCCGTCCGGCGACCTGCCGCCGGCCGCGCTGGCCGACGCCGCGGCCGACGCCGTGTCGGACCTGCCGGTCGAGGTCGAGATCCTCGACGAGGGCGCGCTCGAGGCCCGCGGCTTCGGAGGCATCCTCGGCGTCGGCAAGGGCTCGGCCAACCCGCCGCGCCTCGCGCGCCTGGCCTACCGCCCCGAGGGCGCGACCGCGCACCTCGCGCTCGTCGGCAAGGGCATCACGTTCGACACCGGCGGCATCTCGATCAAGCCCTCGCTGAACATGCACGAGATGAAGGGCGACATGGGCGGCGCCGCCGCCGTGGCCGCGGCCGTCGTCGCGATCGCCAAGCTCGGCCTGCCCGTCAACGTCACCGGCTACCTCTGCGTCGCGGAGAACATGCCGAGCGGCCGCGCCCAGCGCCCCGGCGACGTCATCCGCGCCTACGGCGGCAAGACCGTCGAGGTCATGGACACCGACGCCGAGGGCCGTCTCGTGCTCATGGACGGCCTCGTCCTCGCGCAGGAGGACAAGCCCGACGTCATCGTCGACATCGCGACGCTCACCGGCGCCGCGCTCGTCGCCCTCGGCTCGCGGACCTTCGGCATCATGGCCAACGACGACGACCTGCGCGAGGCCGTGCACGACGCCTCGAAGCGCGCGGGCGAGTCGGCCTGGCCGATGCCGTTCCCGGAGGAGCTGCGCGCCAACCTCGACAGCTCGGTCGCCGACATCATGAACATCCCGCTCGTCGGGCGCCCGCACGGCGGCATGATGACCGGCGGCATCTTCCTGGCCGAGTTCATCAAGGAGGGCCAGCGCTGGGCCCACCTCGACATCGCGGGCCCGTCGTACAACGGCATGGCGCCGCACGGCTACACCCCCAAGGGCGGCACCGGCGCCTCGGTCCGCACCCTCGTGCAGCTCGCCGAGGATCTGGCCGACGGCGCCGTCTGACGGACGTCGCACCACCGCACGACCCGCAGGGCATCGGAGCCCCGTCCCGGCACTAGCCGGGGCGGGGCTCCCCGCATCTCCCGGAGGACCCATGACCCAGCAACCCGTGAGCCAGCGCTTCCTGATCCTGCACGGCCTCACCAACCGCCGGCCCGAGTGCCACTGGGAGCGCCGCCTCGCCGCCGCCCTGCGCCGGGCCGGGCACGTCGTGGCCTACCCGCAGCTGCCCGACACCGACTCCCCCGACCTCGGGACGTGGCTCGAGGTGGTCGCGGCCGACCTCGAGATCCTCGAGGAGGCGGTCGAGCCCGGTACGCCGAGCCCGCTCACGGTGGTCGCGCACTCGCTCGGGGCCGTGACGTGGCTGCACGGCGTCGCGCGCGGCCTGCCCGTGCGGCCCGACCGCGTGCTGCTCGTGGCCCCCGCGGGCCCCGACGAGCTCGAGGACGCCGCCGCGGGCTTCGCGCTGCGCCCCTCGCTCGGCTCCCCCACCCGCGAGCAGGTCGCGGCCTCGGCGGGCAGCACGCTGCTGGTCTGGAGCGGCGACGACGAGTGGTGCGCTGCGGGCGTCGACGTCGTGTTCGGCGAGCCGCTCGGCGTGCCGATCGTCACCGTGCCGGGCGGCGGGCACCTCGCGCTCGGCGACGGCTTCGGCGAGTGGCCGGACGTCGTGGCCTGGGCGCTGTCCGGCGAGGCCGCCTGGCCTACCGGCGGGTAGCCGGGAGGTTCGCCGACGGCGGATCACCCGAGGTCACAGACTCCCCGCGCGGGTGGAAGGATGGACCGGCGCCCGGCACCCGGGCGCAGACGCTGCACCTCGCACTTGAAGAAGGAGCGCCCGTGTCCGGGACCTCGTTCGACCTCGTCATCCTCGGCGGCGGCAGCGGCGGCTACGCCGCGGCTCTGCGCGGGGCCCAGCTCGGCCTCTCGGTGGCGCTCATCGAGAAGGACAAGCTCGGCGGCACCTGCCTGCACTGGGGCTGCATCCCGACCAAGGCGCTGCTGCACGCGGCCGAGGTCGCCGACTCCGCCAAGGAGTCCGAGGCGTACGGCGTCCGCGCCAGCTTCGAGGGCATCGACATCGAGAAGGTCTACGGCTACCGCGACGGCGTGATCGGCCGCCTCTACAAGGGCCTGCAGGGCCTGGTGAAGAGCCGCGACATCACTCTCGTCGAGGGCACCGGCGTGCTGACCTCGCCGACGACCGTGCAGGTCGGCGACACGACGTACACCGCCAACAAGGCCGTCATCCTCGCGACCGGCTCCTACGCCCGCTCGCTGCCGGGCCTGGAGATCGGCGGCCGCGTGATCACGTCGTACGAGGCGCTCAGCCTCGACTACGTGCCGCAGTCGGCCATCGTGCTCGGCGGCGGCGTGATCGGCGTGGAGTTCGCGAGCGTGTGGCGCTCCTTCGGCGCCGACGTGACCATCGTCGAGGCCCTGCCCCGCCTCGTGCCGAACGAGGACGAGGCCTGCTCCAAGGCGCTCGACCGCGCGTTCCGCAAGCGCGGCATCAAGGCCAAGGTGGGCGTGCGCTTCTCCGGCGTGACCCAGGACGACAGCGGCGTCACCGTCACCCTCGAGGGCGGCGAGGAGCTGCGCGCCGACGTCCTGCTCGTCGCGGTCGGCCGCGGCCCGCAGACCGCCAACTGCGGCTACGAGAACGTCGGCGTCGCGATGGACCGCGGCTTCGTGCTCACCAACGAGCGCCTGCAGACCAACGTGCCGGGCGTCTACGCCGTCGGCGACATCGTCCCCGGCCTGCAGCTCGCGCACCGCGGCTTCCAGCAGGGCATCTTCGTCGCCGAGGAGATCGCGGGCCTCAACCCGCGCGTCATCGACGAGGCCGGGATCCCGCGCGTCACCTACTGCGAGCCCGAGGTCGCCTCGGTCGGCCTCACCGAGGGCCAGGCCAAGGAGAAGTACGGCGAGGGCTCGGTCGAGACCTACGAGTACAACCTCGGCGGCAACGGCAAGAGCCAGATCCTGGGCACCACGGGCTTCGTGAAGCTCGTCCGCGAGAAGGACGGCCCCGTCGTCGGCGTGCATATGGTCGGCGCCCGCGTCGGCGAGCTCGTCGGCGAGGGCCAGCTCGTCGTCAACTGGGAGGCCTACCCCGAGGACGTCGCCGCCCTCGTGCACGCGCACCCCACCCAGAACGAGGCGTTCGGCGAGGCCTTCCTGGCCCTCGCGGGCAAGCCTTTGCACTCGCACTCCTGACACGCCCGGCCGCCAGCGGCCAGGATCAGCACGCAGCTCGTCCCGAACGTCCCCGCACCGAAGGAGTCACGCAGGCCATGTCGGTCTCCGTCACGTTGCCCCAGCTCGGCGAGAGCGTCACCGAGGGCACGGTCACCCGCTGGCTCAAGCAGGTCGGTGACACCGTCCAGGCCGACGAGCCGCTGGTCGAGGTGTCGACCGACAAGGTCGACACCGAGATCCCCGCGCCGGCGTCCGGCGTGCTGCTGTCGATCACCGCGGGTGAGGACGAGGTCGTCGCCGTCGGCGGCGAGCTCGGCGTCATCGGCGCAGCGGACGAGGCCGGCGCCCCTGCGCCGGCTGCCGCGCCCGCCGCCCCCGAGCCCGCTGCTGCTCCCCCGGCGCCCGAGCCGGCCGCCGCCCCCGCCCCCGCCCCCGTCGCCGAGGCCCCGGCCCCCGCCGCCGAGGCCCCCGCAGCCGCCGCTCCCGCCGGCGCCGGCACCCCGGTCGTGCTCCCCGCCCTCGGCGAGAGCGTCACCGAGGGCACCGTGACCCGTTGGCTCAAGGCCGTGGGCGACTCGGTCGCCGTCGACGACCCGCTGGTCGAGGTCTCCACCGACAAGGTCGACACCGAGATCCCCTCCCCGGTCGCGGGCACGCTGCTCGAGATCACGGTCGGCGAGGACCAGGTCGTGCAGGTGGGCGGCACCCTCGGCGTCGTCGGCGCCGCCGGCGCAGCGCCCGCCGCGGCACCGGCCCCCGCCGCCCCGGCACCGGCTGCCGCTCCCGCCCCGGCCCCCGCCGCCGCGGCACCGGCTGCCGCTCCCGCCCCGGCCCCGGCGCCGACGCCCGCTCCGGCTCCCGCTCATGCTGCTCCGGCGCCGACGCCTGCCCCGGCTCCGGCCGCTCCCGCTGCCGCCGCGGCTGACACGTACGTCACGCCGCTCGTGCGCAAGCTCGCCGCCGACAACGGGGTCGACCTCGCCTCGGTCACCGGCACCGGTGTGGGCGGCCGCATCCGCAAGCAGGACGTCCTGGCCGCGGCCGAGGCGGCCAAGGCGAAGGCCGCCGCCCCCGCTGCTGCCGCTCCGGCCGCATCCGCCGCCCCGGCCGTCGCGGCGTCGCCGCTGCGCGGGCGCACCGAGCCGATGAGCCGGCTGCGCAAGGTCATCGCCGAGCGCATGGTCGAGTCGCTGCACGTCTCGGCGCAGCTCACCTCCGTGGTCGAGGTCGACGTCACCCGCATCGCGCAGCTGCGCGGGAAGGTGAAGAAGCAGTTCGAGCAGACCGAGGGCGTCAAGCTCTCGTTCCTGCCGTTCTTCGCCAAGGCCGCGGTCGAGGCGCTCAAGCAGTACCCGCAGGTCAACGCCTCGATCGACCAGGCAGCCGGCACCGTCACCTACCACGACGGCGAGCACCTCGGCATCGCGGTCGACACCGAGCGGGGCCTGCTCGTGCCGGTGATCCGCGACGCGGGCGACCTCAACATCGCCGGCATCTCCCGCAAGATCGCCGATCTCGCCGAGCGCACCCGCACCAACAAGGTCAGCCCGGACGAGCTCTCGGGCGGCACGTTCACGCTGACCAACACCGGCAGCCGCGGCGCGCTGTTCGACACCCCGATCATCAACCAGCCGCAGGTCGCCATCCTGGGCACCGGCGCGGTCGTGAAGCGCCCGGTCGTCGTCACCGACGAGACCGGCAGCGACTCGATCGCCGTCCGCTCGATGGTCTACCTCGCCCTCACCTACGACCACCGCATCGTGGACGGCGCCGACGCCGCCCGCTTCCTCGTGGCCATGAAGCAGCGCCTCGAGGAGGCCAACTTCGAGGCCGAGCTCGGCCTGTAGGCACGCACGTACGTCGTAGGGCCGTCCCGTCCGGGGCGGCCCTACGACGTACGTCACATCCACCGCGCGCATGGACCGCACCCCGGCGGGGCACCACCAGCGCATGACCCAGCTCACCGCACGCGCGCATGTCGTCGTCGAGGCCTCCCCCGAGCAGGTCTGGGAGGGCCTCACCTCGCCCGAGCTCACCCGGCGCTGGATGCTCGGCGCCGAGGTGCGCAGCGACTTCGTCCCCGGCTCCACGATCACCTGGTCCGGCCTCGTCGGCGGCCAGGCGTTCGAGGACTCCGGCACCGTGCTCGAGGTCGACCCGCCGCGGCGGCTTCGCACGACGCACCGCAGCGGCGGCCTGGCCAAGGCCGACGCACCGGTCGACCCGCACGTCGTGACGTACGACGTCGTGCCCGAGCACGGCGCCACGCTGGTCACCGTGACGCAGGAGGGCCAGGACCAGACGCCCGACAGCGTGGCCCAGTACGAGCAGACCTGGGCCCAGATGCTCGCGGCCCTCAAGGACGTCGTCGAGCACGAGGCCTGAGCGACCGGTAGCGGCCAGGGCCCCGGACCGACAGACTCGCCGCATGAAGGTCGTGGTCTCGGGCTCGTCCGGTCTCATCGGCAGCACGCTCGTGGCCTCGCTGCGGGCCGACGGCCACGACGTGGTCACGCTGGTGCGGCGTACGCCGACCGCGGCGGGCCAGGTGCAGTGGGACCCGTCCCTCGGCGCGTCCGGCGTGACCCCCGAGCTGCGCGCGGCCCTCGACGGCGCGGGCGCCGTGGTGAACCTCGCCGGTGCGGGCGTGGCCGAGAAGCGCTGGGATGACGCGTGGAAGCGCGAGATCCTCGACTCGCGCGTCGGCGCGACCACCTGTCTCGCGACGGCCATCACCGACGTGGCCAGCAAGCCTCCCGTCTTCGTGTCGGGCAGTGCGAGCGGCTACTACGGAGACACCGGCCCGGTCGCCGTCGACGAGAGCAGCCCGTCGGGGCGCACGTTCCTCGCCCAGGTGTGCACCTCCTGGGAGCTCGCCGCCGAGCCGGCCCGCGAGGTCGGCGTGCGGGTCGTGCACCCCCGCACCGGCACCGTGGCGGACGCCGACGGAGGTGCCTTCGGCCGCTGGCTGCCCATCTTCAAGCTCGGCGGCGGCGGGCCGCTCGGCAGCGGGAAGCAGTGGTGGTCGCTCATCTCTCTCACCGACGAGGTCCGCGGCATCCGGCATGCGATCGACACCGAGTCGCTCGTGGGCCCGGCCAACTTCGCCGCCCCCGAGCAGATCACCAACGGCGACCTGGCCAAGGCCCTGGGCCGGGCGCTGTCGCGGCCGTCGCTCGTGCCCGCGCCGCTGTTCGGGCTGAAGCTCGTGCTCGGCGACTTCGCCGAGGAGCTCGTCATCAGCCAGCGCATGGCCCCCAACGCCCTGCTCGCCAGCGGCTTCGAGTTCGCGCACCCGACGATCGACGCCATCGTCGCCGACATGCTCGACTGATCAGCCGGCGCGGTCCTCGCGGCCGCGGACCTCGGCGATCCGCCATCCCTCGCCGTCGAGCGCCGGCAGCGCGGTGAGCGTCACGGTCCACCACTCTGCGGCCCGCTCCGGAACGTGCGTGGTGGTGCCGCCCTCGGTCACGTCGTACGCCGTGCGCCGGTCGCGCACGGCCAGCAGCACGCGGTCGGTGTCGGTGCGCTGCACGTGCACCTGCTCGAGGACGAGCTCGCCGCCGACCACGTCGGCCTTCGATCGGGCGAACCGGTCGAGCAGGGCCGCGTCGCGCGCCCAGGCCGCACCCTCGGGATCGACCCAGCGGGCGAGGGCGTCCCGGTCGCCGGACTCCAGGGCGGCACGCCGTCCGGCATCGAGCGCGGCCAGCACCGCGGCCCAGTCCGCGGCCGGCTGCGCGGGCGTCGTGGCGGCCGGCTGCGCGGGGGTCGTGGCAGACGGCTGCGCGGGCGTCGTGGCGGCCGGCTCGGGCGGCTGCGGAGAGGCCGTCACCGCATGGTCCTCCGCCCGCTCGGACGCGACGGCCCCGACGACCGTGACGGCCCTGACGGCCGCAGCGCCGACGACCGCGAGGAGCAGCACGACCGCGACGGTCCGGAACGAGATCCGGCGCTGCTGCTCGCGCGCCCGGCGGGTCGGGCGCGGCGCCGGGTCGGCGGGAGCGGCTGACGCGGGCGTCCGCAGTGCGGCGCCGGGCCGAGGCGCAGCGCCGCCCTGGCGCGCCGGCGCGACGGGCTGCCGCCACAGGGCGTCGAGCAGGGATTCCGGCCGCCCACAGGAGCGCAGGAGCTCGAGCAGCGCCGCTGCGTCGGGGCGCATCGACGGGTCGGGGTCGGCGGCGCGCAGGGCTGCGAGCACGAGCGGCCCGGGCGCCGCGCCGCGGCCGAGGAGCAGGCGGACGAGCTCGCCGAGGGAGGCGATGTCGCCCTCCGGCGTCGGGCCGCCGAGCCGCCCCGGCGCCGCTCGCCACCCGAGCCCGGCGGCCGCGAGCACGACCGAGCCGTCGGGTGCGACGAGCACCTGTCCCACGTCGAGGCCGCCGTGCGCGAGGCCCGCCTCGTGCAGCCCCCGCAGCGCCTCGGCCACGGCGAGGGCGACCGCGAGGACGTGGCCGGCGCGCAGCGGGCCGTCGCGGCGTACGGCGTCGAGCGGCACGGCATCGGCAGGGAGGCGGTGCACGAGCGCGACCCCGGCGTCGGACGAGGTCCAGCGCACGAGAGGGGCGAGGTGCGGCACGTCCAGGCCCTGGAGCCGGTCGAGGTCGCGGGCCAGCGCGGGGACGGCGTCCGGGTCGGCCGCGCCTGGTGCGGTGCGCTCGATCGTCGGGAGGGCCTCGGGGTCGTGGTCGCGGGTCATGCCGCCACGGTGCCCGCACCCGCGCCGCCCCCGCTGCCGCCGTCCACAGCCCGCCCCGGGGGGGGGGGGGCGGAACGCACACCCCGTAGCGGGCGCAGAAGCGCGCTCCCTACGACGCGCACCCGCTGCCGCTTCCCGCACGCCCCCGAAGCGGGCGCAGCAGCGCGCTCCCCACGACGCGCACCCGCTGCCGCTTCCCGCACACCCCCGAAGCGGGCGCAGCAGCGCGCTCCCCACGACGCGCACCCGCTGCCACTTCCCGCGGCGGGCGGAGGTGCGGCCGGGCACGGCGTCCGGGACGATCCTCGGGTGAGCATGCTGCACGGCACCGAGGCCGACGTCGTCGTCGTGGGGGCGGGGCTCGCGGGGCTCGCGGCGGCGCGGCACCTGGCCGCGCACGGGCGCACGGCGCTGGTGCTCGAGGCCTCGGACGGCGTGGGCGGCCGGATGCGCAGCGACGTGATCGACGGCGTGACGGTCGACCGCGGCTTCCAGCTGCTGAACCCGGCGTACCCGGAGGCCGCGCGCGTGCTCGACCTCGACGCGCTCGACCTGCGGCCGTTCACCGCGGGCGTCATGCTCGCCGGCGCCGACGGACGGCGGCCGGTCGTGGCGGATCCGCGGCGTACGCCGTCCGCGCTCGGCTCGACGCTCGCCTCCACCCCGGGGTCGCGGGTGCAGCAGCTGCGGTTCGCGGCGTACGCAGCCGAGGTGGGCTACCTGCCGGTGTCGCGGATCCTCGACGCCCCCGACGCCACGATCGGCGAGCGGCTCGCCGGGTTCGGCCGGATCACCGAGCGCGTGCTCGCGCCGTTCCTCGCCGGGGTGCTGTTCGACGACTCGCGCGGCACGTCGCGACGGTTCGTCGAGCTCGTGCTGCGGTCGTTCGTGCGGGGTACGCCGTCGGTGCCCGCAGCAGGGATGGGGGCGATCCCCCAGCAGCTCGCCGACGGCGTCGACGTGCGGCTGTCGACGCCCGTGCGGTCGGTGACCCCAACGTCCGTGACGCTGGACGACGGCGCGGTCATCACGGCCCGCGCGGTGGTCGTCGCGACCGACGCGCCCGCCGCTGCGCGCCTGCTGCCCGGGCTCGAGGTGCCGCGGATGAACCCGGGCACCACGTGGTGGCACCTGGCCGACGTGCCGGGATCGGCTCTGGCGCACGGGGATCCGGTGCTCCTGGTCGACCCGGACCGGCGCGGGCCGGTGGTGAACTCCGTCGTCGTGAGCGCCGCCGCGCCGACGTACTCCCCCGACGGCCGCGCGCTCGTGGCGAGCACCGCGCTCGGGCTCGACGCGGACGAGGCCGAGGTACGCCGGCACCTCGCGCTCATGCACGGCGTGGGCACCGGCGGCTGGGACACCGTGGCCGTGCACCGCATCGCCGGCTGCGTGCCCTCGATGCCTCCGGGGTCGCCGATCACGCGCGACCCGTCGTACCACGGCGTGTGGGTGGCCGGCGACCACCGCGACACCGCCTCGATCCAGGGCGCCCTCGTCAGCGGCCGGCGCGTGGCCTCCGCCCTCCTCCGTTCTCGATGAAGGCGACCTTCATCCAATAGAGCCGAACAACTCCGGCCATCACGGCCGCGGCCGCGCCGCCCGCGCGGACCGCTGCTCGCATAGGTTGACGGCATGACGACGCGACGGATCCTGGCCACGAGCGGCGGCTTCCTGCTGGCCGAGAGCGGGCGCGAGAACGCCCGCCGCCCCGGCGGCACGTTCCTCGAGGCGTTGCGCCTGTCGGGCAAGGACCGCCCGCGCGTGCTGTTCGTGCACACGGCGTCCGGCGACGACAAGAACTACCTCGCGCTGTCGTACCAGGCCGTGCGCGACCTGCCGGTGGACGTCGACCACCTCGTGCTGTTCCCGTACCCGAACCAGACGCCGGAGGAGGCGTTCGGCCGCGCCGACGTCGTGTGGGTCGGCGGCGGATCGGTCGCGAACCTCCTCGCGCTCTGGCGCGTGCACGGGGTGGACGAGGCCGCGCGCGACGCGTGGGAGCGCGGCGTGGTGCTCGGCGGCGTCAGCGCCGGCTCGATCTGCTGGCACGTCGGCGGCACGACGGACTCGTTCGGCCCCGACCTGCGGATCGTGACCGGCGGGCTCGGGCTGATCCCGTACGGCAACGGCGTCCACTACGACAGCGAGGAGCAGCGCCGCCCGCTGCTGCAGTCGCTCGTGCGCGCGGGCGACCTGCCGCTCTCGTACTGCACCGACGACCGCGTGGGGATCCTGTACGAGGGCACCGAGCCGGTCCGCGTCATCACCGACTACGACGTCGACCCCGAGTCCGGGCCCGCGGCCTACCGCGTCGAGCGCACCGCCGACGGCGGCGTCGTCGAGGCCCGCCTCGCCCCCGGCCCCATCACCTGACCCCGGCCGCCCCCCCCCTTCTTCCGGGTCAATGTGGCTTTCACTGCCTTCGGCAGAGATTCCGCGTCACGTGCTGTCCACAGGCGCGGCGTACGGCGTCCGCCGCAGACCGGCCGGCAGCGCCCTGGATGCGGTGTCCTGAATCCGGCGGGGACGGCGTACCTGTGATGGGGTGGCCGCATGAGGACGACGACGATCCCGCTCCTGACCAGCAAGCCGGTGCCCGTGATCGGCGCCGGCGCGATGCCGCTGTCGAACGTGCGCGCCGACGGCACGCTCATGCCGCGCGACGAGGCCATCGCGGTGCTGCACCGCGCGTTCGACGCCGGGCTGCGCCTGGTCGACACCGCCGACATCTACGCGCCGAGCGCCGAGCAGATGGGCCACAACGAGAGCATCGTCGGCGAGGCCGTGCGCACGTGGTCCGGAGGCCGCGACCTCGTCGTGGTCGTCACCAAGATCGGCATCACGCGTACGCCGGGCCCGCCCGAGCACGAGTGGGGCCGCGACGGGTCGCGCGACTACCTGCTGCGCGCGGCAGAGGCGAGCGTGCAGCAGCTCGGCTTCGAGCCGGACGTGATCATCAACCACCGCGTGAACCGCGAGCAGCAGCCGTACGCCGACACCGTCCGCGGCATGCTCGCCGTGCGCGAGGCCGGGTTCACGCCGGCCATCGGCATCGGCAACATCCATCTCGACGAGGCGCTCACCGCGTGGGAGGTCAGCGAGGGCACGATCGCCGCGGTCGAGAACGAGCGCAGCCCGCGCTTCCGCGGCGACTCCGACGTGTTCGCGTGGGCGATCGAGCACGGCGTGGCGTTCTTCCCGTGGTCGCCGTTCGGCGGCGGGAGCGACGCGAAGAACCTGCCGACGGCGTACCCCGAGTTCGCCGCCGTCGCCGCCGAGCTCAGCGAGTCGACGGGCGGCCCGGTCACGGCGCACGAGGTCGCGCTCGCGTGGCTCGTGGCGCAGGGCCCGACCGTCGTGCCGATCCCCGGCTTCACCCGCGCAGCCACCGTGGACTCCGCGGCGAAGGCGGCGTACCTCGAGCTCACGCCCGAACAGGTCGCCCGCCTCAACGCCACGCCCAGCACCCAGGACTCCGTATACCCGGACTAGGCGCGCATGAAGGCCGACTTTGTTGCGTTCTTAGCAACGAAGGCCCCCTTCATCACCAACCGCGAGAACGCCGGGGTACGCCGAGAGCGAGCGCGTGGGGCGGCGCGGGAGGGCCGGGCTTAGGCTGGGCTGCGTGACTGCGACGGACTCCGGCACGACCACGTCCGCACCGGTGCTCCTTCCGACGCCGGGCGGCCTGTCGTACCGCGTGGTCGGTCTCGGCCCCGACCTCGTGCCGTACGTCGAGGCCTGGGAGCTGCAGCGCGCCACCCTCGACCGCGTGGTGGAGACCGGCTCGCCGGGCGAGATCCTGCTGCTCGAGCACCCGCCCACGTACACCGCGGGCAAGCGCACCCGCCCGGCCGACCGCCCCACCGACGGCACGCCGGTCATCGACGTCGACCGCGGCGGCCAGATCACCTGGCACGGCCCCGGCCAGCTGGTGGGCTACCCGATCGTGCGGCTCGTCGAGCCCGTCGACGTCGTGCAGCACGTGCGCCGGCTCGAGGACGTTCTCATGGCGGTGTGCGCGGCGCTGGGCCTGGAGACGATGCGGGTCGAGGGCCGCAGCGGTGTCTGGGTGCCGGCCGACACCCCCCTGCAGGGCACGCGCCCCGAGCGCAAGGTGGCGGCCATCGGTGTGCGCGTGAGCCGCGGCGTCACGATGCACGGCTTCGCCCTCAACTGCGACTGCGACCTCGGCTGGTTCGACCGGATCGTGCCCTGCGGCATCGAGGACGCCGGCGTCACCAGCCTCACGGCCGAGCTCGGCCGCACCATCACCGTGCAGGACGCCCTGCCGCTCGTGCTCGCGGCGCTGGCCGAGGAGTACGGCGACCTCGCCGAGCAGGCTGCTCCGGCGTACGACCAGGAAGGCTGACGTGAGCGACGACGTCGTCCAGACCGCGCCGGACGGCCGGCGGATGCTGCGGATCGAGGCGCGCAACGCCGAGGTGCCGATCGAGCGCAAGCCGGCGTGGATCAAGACCACGCTGAGGACCGGCCCGGAGTTCCAGCGGATCTCCGGGATGGTGAGGTCCGAGGGCCTGCACACGGTGTGCCAGGAGGCGGGCTGCCCCAACATCTACGAGTGCTGGGAGGACGCCGAGGCCACGTTCCTGATCGGCGGCAGCCAGTGCTCGCGGCGGTGCGACTTCTGCCAG
>JBFWNE010000038.1:0-27008 GCA_050251215.1 Candidatus Nanopelagicales bacterium | reverse complement strand
GAGGAGCTGGCCAAGGAGCTCGACATGACGCCCGAGAAGGTCGTCGAGGTCCAGAAGTACGGCCGCGAGCCCATCTCGCTGCACACCCCGCTCGGCGAGGACGGCGACAGCGAGTTCGGCGACCTCATCGAGGACTCCGAGGCCATCGTGCCGGCCGACGCCGTGTCGTTCACGCTCCTGCAGGAGCAGCTCGACTCCGTGCTCGACACACTCTCCGAGCGCGAGGCCGGCGTGGTGAAGATGCGCTTCGGCCTCACCGACGGCCAGCCCAAGACCCTCGACGAGATCGGCAAGGTCTACGGCGTCACGCGCGAGCGCATCCGCCAGATCGAGTCCAAGACCATGAGCAAGCTGCGCCACCCGAGCCGCTCGCAGGTCCTGCGCGACTACCTGGACTGACGCTCTCCGTCGCGCCGGACGCGGCCCTACCGGTCAGGTGCGTCGAGCTCGGCGCGGAGACGGCGCGCGAGCGAGCGGAGGTCGTCACCGACCTGGGCCAGGGTGTCGGCGCCGTGGGCGGGGTGCTGCTCGGAGGCGAAGGCGGCGAGGTCGTCGAGGCGTTCGGCGAAGCGCAGCCATGCGGCGCGGCGGTGGGGGAGCAGGAAGCTGGCGCGGTACGGCAGCTGGAAGTTGGCACCCGCCGTGGCGCCCGGGTGCTCCGGTCCCACGGGCAGCCGGGCGAGCAGCAGGCCGAGCGGTTTGATCGCCTTGAACATCAGGTCCACCGCGGAATCGGCGAGCACCGCCCGCTGCTCCGGCGTCTCGTGCCCGAACGCGAAGTAGCGCGCGATCATCTGCAGGAGCAGCTCGTACACGGCGTTGAAGAGGTCCGAGCACGCCCCCGTCGCCGGGTCCGTGATGTAGACGTCCGGCTCGATCCCCTCGACGGGCCGCATGCCTGCGGCGAGGACGGGGTGCACTGGTTCGAACGCGGGGTCGGCCGCGGTCATCGCGACGTACTCCTCACGCACGGCGATGAAGCGGCCGAAGTGCGCGTCGGACCAGTCGCCGGTCGCGCCCTCGCCCTGCTCGACGATCCTCTCGATCGCCTCCTCTGCCTCCCGGAGGTTCGTGATCGGGCCGAGGGTCGGCCAACCGAAGGCCGACTCGTCGGCCTGGTGGAACCCGGGTCCGATGAACAGGCGGTCCTCACCCATCTTGCCCGCGAGGTTCGCGAGCCCCGCTGCGCAGGACCGGTACAGATGACCCACGGTCGCGAACTGCTGGCCGCGCGGCACGATCTCGTCGGCGCGCATCTGCTCGAGCGGCTCGCCGACGTGCTCGAAGCCCTCGGCATCGGCGTGCTCCACGCCCTCGGGGCGCTCGAGGTAGATGAAATGGTCCAGCGCGCGCGTCCCGAAGGGGAGCAGCGCGAGCTGCACGCCCGGGGGATATCCCTGGGCCTGGTGCGGGAGATGCGGCCGGCTGACGAAGGGCGCCGAACCCACGGCGGTGAGGAGGTTCTGGACGACCGCCCAGTGCAGCATCTCCTCGCCGGCGATCCGGAGGATGGCCCCGCGCCACCGCTCGACGGCTTCGGACTGCGTCTCGTCGAGCCCGTCCGCCGCCGTCTTCAGGCTGAACGCCGCGTACAGGTACTGGCACATGAGAGCGTGCTCGAGCTCGGCACCCTGCGACAGCAGGTAGGTGAGCTCCTTGCGATTCTCGACGGTGATCGCGGGCGACGGCTCCACGGGCCGACCGTAGACCTGCACCGATGCATCCGGTACCCCTGCGCCGAGCCGGTCTGGACGGTCACTGGGCGGCGACAGGAGAACGGATGAGCAGCGGCAGCAGCGCCGAGGCCATGGCGAGCTCGCCCGCGGCATCGGGGTGGAACGGGTACCGCTCGCTCATGCCCTGGACCCAGGGCTCGTCGGCGCACAGGGCGTGGCCGGCGAACGACGGCGTCGCGGTGGGGAATCCGAAGGCGGCGGCCCCCTCGGCCAGCACGGTGTTCAGCTCCGCCAACAGGCTGCGGATGGGGTCGATCTTCGTCGCGAGGCGCGCGGCGTCGTCGTACGCAGCGTCGGGCGCGAATCCGTAGCCGACCGGCGGGCTCGACGGTGTGCCGGGATCGCGCAGCGCGGGGCAGTCGAACCGATCGCCGAAGGGGTCGTAGTACTGCAGCACGATCACAGAGGGATGACCCGGCAGCTCGGCCAGCTGTTGCAGCAGTTGCGCGTACCGGATCCGGAATTCGTCGAGCCGGCTGGAGAACAGCTGGCGCGAGAACGTGTCGTCGCAGCGCTCCAACCCGTAGCAGAGCCGGAGGAAGTCGGCCCATCCCACGTCGTTGGCGCCGACGCTCACGATCACGGCGCCGACATCGGGCAGCGACTTGAGCACTCCGACCTGGGGCGGTACGACGACATCGCCCTCCCGCTGCTCCCCGAGCAGCCCGGATTCGATCGTCGCCGAGCTGCAGGCGAGGTTCAGCGTCGCGACGTCGAGGGCGTTGCCCAGCACGACGGCGTACGCGTCGCGCGATCGCCCGCACGTGTCGTCGAACTGTGTCGCCTTCGGAAGCGGCGAGTTCCCCACCCCCGCCGCGGTCGAGTCGCCGATGACGACGAGCCGCGCGTCGGTCCCCGTTCGAGGTGCCCGTTCCGGGGGTGGCACCAACGGTGCGGTGCCGGTCAGGTCGGCGAGGCTCGTGACCGCGGCGAGCTGGCTGCGGGCGGACAGGACCGTGGCCCCGACGGAGGCGATCGCCAGGGCGGTGCCGGCAGCGACGGCCACGGCGACCTGGCCGAGCGCGGCACGGCCTCGCGGGTGGACGTCGGCGGTCTGGCGACGCACGGCGGTGGCGGCGCCCGTGGCTGCCAGCCGGAGCACGCCCGCGATCAGCGCGGTGACCGCCACGAGCCTGACGATGTACTCGGTCCAACCGCGCCCGAGGAGCTCACCAAGGTCGGCCGTACGGAACGACGGGCCGGAATCGGCGGACATCTGGACGAAGTCGCTCGCCGCAGGGTCGCGCGAGAAGCGCTGCCACACGATGCGAGGGCGTATCGGGCCCTCGAAGACCAGCGCGGTGTCGACCGGACCTTCGCCGAAGAGATCCGCCTGCCCCGGGCCGCTCCAGGAGCCGAGGCTCATGGGGGAGACGGCGCCGAGCCGGAGCGCCTGGCCGAACGCCGTCACGGAGGTGGCCGGGGTGACGAGCAGGGCGACGAGCAGCGCCACGACGCCGACTGCGAGCGCGGCCGCCGCTGCGGCCGCCCGCCGTGCCCAGACCCGTGCCATGCCGCGGTGACTACCCAGGAACGATCATCACCGAACGCTCCGGATTGACCGGCCTCTGCGAGCTGCCGGGCCGAGCCGACACGTCGCGGGAGGGAGGTCCCTCGGCCGGGCGGCGATGGGTGCATGATCCGAGGGCGGCTCCGCGACGCCCACGGCCGCTGGGGAAGGAGCTCGATGGCCGCCATGCTCGGCCCGCTCTCGAGGGCCTGCCACCCGTTCCCCACCCTGGTCATGACCACGCTCGTCACGGTGCTCGCCTGGAGCGTCGGCTGGCGCCTCCCTGCGATCGTGGGGCTCGCCGTCGCCGTACTCCTCGGCCAGCTGTCGGTCGGCTGGAGCAACGACGCGGTCGATGCGGATCTCGACGCGCGTGCGGGGCGGCTGGACAAGCCGACGGTCGCCGGCCTCGTCGCACCCCGGACCCTGTGGCGCGCGGCCGTGATCGCCGTCTCCGCATGCGTGGTGGCGAGCGTGCTGGTGGCCGGGCTCGTGGGGGGCGCCTTCCACATCGCCTTCGTCGCCGCGGCGTGGGCCTACAACCTCGGGCTCTCGCGCACAGCGTGGTCGTGGGTGCCGTACGCCGTCGCGTTCGCCTGCCTGCCGTTCTTCGTCGTGGTGGGGCTCGACGGCTCCTGGCCCCCTGCCTGGATGGTGGTCGTGCTGGCGCTCGTCGGTGTGAGCGCGCACCTGGCCAACGCCCTGCCCGACCTGGAGCGGGACGGCGCCGCCGGGGTGGGCGGGGCCGCCGTACGCCTCGGTGCGCGTCGCAGCACCGTCCTCGTGTGGGTGCTGCTCGGCACGGCCACCGCCGTGCTCGCCGGGTGGGCCGTGCCGGACGAACGATGGCTGGCAGCTCTCGCCGCGGGCGGCTATCTCGCCGCGCTCTGCGTGGGACTGCTGGCGAGGTCGCCGGCGGTCTTGTTCCGCGCGGTCGTGGCCGCAGCAGCCATCGACGCAGTCGTGCTCGTGCTCGCGTCCTGAACCCGCGCCGTGATCCGTTGACCGGCGGGAAGGGATGAAGCGTGGCTGGATGAAGGCGCCGGCGTGAGCACGATCCTCGCGGCCGGTTCGATGCGTGCTCCGCACGAATGCACGCCGCCCAAGGCCGGCCTCTTCGCCGAGGGCAGGCGGTGTCGTCGCCGAGGGCGTCCTCGCGCGCTGAGGGCGTCTGCGCGCGCGGTGTGCGCGCACCGAAGGTAGCGTCGGGAGGGCCGGCGAGGGCCCGGCAGCATCGAGGTACGAGGAGCACCTGTGACCCGCAAGGTCCGCATCGGCGTGCAGATCCAGCCGCAGCACGCCGACTATGCCGAGATCCGTCGCGCCGTGGCGGCCGCCGAGGAGGCCGGCGTCGACGTCGTCTTCAACTGGGACCACTTCTTCCCGCTGTACGGCGAGGCCGACGGCAAGCACTTCGAGTGCTGGACGATGCTGGGCGCGTGGGCCGAGGCCACCGAGCGGGTCGAGATCGGCGCGCTCGTCACCTGCAACTCGTACCGCAACCCCGAGCTGCTGGCCGACATGGCCCGCACCGTCGACCACATCAGCGGCGGCCGCCTCATCCTCGGCATCGGAGCGGGCTGGTTCCAGCGCGACTACGACGAGTACGGCTACGACTTCGGCACGGCCGGCAGCCGCCTCGCCGGCCTCGAGGAGGCGCTGCCGCGCATCGAGCGGCGCTGGTCGCAGCTGAACCCGGCACCCGTGCGCGACATCCCGGTGCTGATCGGCGGTGGCGGCGAGAAGAAGACGCTGCGCTACACCGCGCGGCACGCCGACATCTGGCACGGTTTCGGCGACCTCGACACCGCGATCCGGAAGATGGCGATCCTCGACGACTGGTGCCGCGAGGAGGGGCGTGACCCGTCCGAGATCGAGCGCTCCGTGGGCGTCGAGGGTTCGCCGTCGGAGAAGGGCCAGCCCCTGCTCGACGCGGGCGTCACCCTCTTCACCGTGGGCCTCGGCGGCCCGACGTACGACCTCGGCCGGCTCACCGACTGGCTCGCCTGGCGCGACGAGGTCAACGCGACCCGCTGAGCGCAGCGCGCACGCGGAGCGGGCAGGAGCCAGGCGTTCCTGCCCGCTCCGCATGTCAGGCGACCGCTTCCGCCGGCTTGCACCCCGCGTCTGCAGTGTCCGCCGTGCCGGGCACCGGAACGCCGGGCAGCCCGAGCTTCACTCCGCGGTGGTTGGCTGCACGCCATGCGATCGCTGACGCTCGGAGACATCGTCGTCGCGCCGCTGCTCGACAGCGCGATCACCGTGCCGGGCGACGAGCTCCTGCGTGCCGGTGCGGCGCACTTCCCGGTGCTGGACGGCGTGCGCGGCCTCGACGCGCGCGACTGGGCGGCGTTGCCCGAGCACCTCGATGCTGACGGCCTCTTCCGCATGACTTTCGGCGGCTACCTCGTGCGTTCGGCCGGACGCGTGGTCCTCGTCGACGTCGGCGTGGGTCCGTCGCCGTTTGCCCCGCCGGGTATCCCGAGGCCGTACGACGGCGTGCTGCTCGAATCGCTGGCCGCCGAGGGGCTCGCGCCCGAGGACGTGACCGACGTGGTCCTTACGCACCTGCACCTCGACCACATCGGCTGGGTGTCGGTCGACGGCGCACCCGTGTTCCCGGGGGCGACGTACCGCTGCGCCGAGCAGGAGTGGTCGGCCGCGGCCCCTCCGCCGGTGGCCGAGCTGATGGGTCCGGTGGCCGAGCGGCTGGAGACCTGGGACAGGGACGCGACGATCCTGCCCGGGATCGACGTCCGGCTCGCGCCCGGACACACGCCCGGCTCCACCGTGGTGGTGGTGTCGTCGGGCGGACGGCGGGTGTTCCTGGTGGGCGACCTCGCGCACTGCCCGCACGAGCTGCTGTTCCGCGACTGGGCCGGCCTCGGCGACGCCGACCCCGTGCAGGCGGCCTCGGCCCGGGCCGAGATCGCGGCCGAGGTCGAGGCCGAAGGGGCGTACGTCGGCTCGACCCACTTCTCCGGTCTGGCGATGGGGCGCATCGACGACTCCGACGGCGTACGCCGCTTCACGTACGACGTGACCCACGACGGCGCCGGCGCGCCGGCGGCCGCGCGGCACTGACGAGGTGCGCGGGACGACCGGACGCAAGCGTGGCGACGGTGGCCGCAGGTGTGGACCCGCCCGGGCGGGGAATGCCCGCACCATGAGCACTCCTGACGAACGCGAGCGAACCGGCCTGGAAGGCGCCGACGGCAAGGCCGGCGACCCGGACCTCGAGACCGAGGCGGGGGAGCGGACCGGACCCGATCTCGATGAGACGGGCCTCATCCCTGAGACGCCGGCGGAGATCGCCCGAGGGCTGTTCGACGACCCCGGTTCCTAGACCCGGCTGGGTGAGGCCGGAGACGTTGAGCGAGCACCTGCCATGTCGAACGAGCCGACGGCGGCGAGCTCGGCGGCGTCGGCGAGGGGGAGCGGGCGGCTGAAGAGGTAGCCCTGGGCGAAGTCGCAGCCGAGGTCGCGCACGGCGTCGGCGCTGTCCCAGTCCTCCACGCCCTCCGCGATGACCGACAGGTTCATCGCGTGGGCCATCGCCACGACGCCGGCGACCAGCGCACGCGAGCGCTCATCGTGCAGCTCCGAGACGAACATCTTGTCGATCTTCAGCACGTCCACCGGCAGCCGGTGCAGGTAGCCCACGGACGAGTAGCCGATGCCGAAGTCGTCGATGGCGAGGCGCACGCCGCCCTGCTTCAGCTGCGTCAGCGCCGCGACGGTGGGCAGGTCGTTGCCGAGCAGCATGCCCTCGGTCAGCTCGAGAACCATCGGCACCTGTGGGTCGAGATCACGGAGCTCGCGCACCCGCTGCGCCAGCGACTCGTCGGTCACCTGCACGGGGGACAGGTTCACGCCGAGGGCCATGGGCCGACCAGCGCGCTCGGCGATGAGCCGACCGCCCTCGTGCGCGCGCTCGAGGATCTGCAGGCCGAGCTGGCGGATCAAGCCGGTGCGCTCGGCCGCCGCGATGAACCGGTCGGGTCCGATGCTGCCGAGCGTCGGGTGGGTCCACCGGGCGAGTGCCTCGAAGCCGTCGATGAGGCCGCTCGACAGGTCCACGACCGGCTGGAACTGCACGGTGATGAGGCCGTCGCGCACGGCGTGCCGCAGCGAGTCCTCGAGCTCGAGGCGGTCGATCTCCGCGCTGCGCATCGACGGCTCGAACCGCGCGACCGTGCCCTTGCCTCGCGCCTTCGCGGCGTACATCGCGGTGTCGGCGTTGTTGATCATGTCGGACGCCGTGGTGGGCCCGAGGCCGGAGAATGCGACGCCGATGCTCACCTGCACCAGAAGCTCCTGGCCGGCCGTGTCGAACGGCGCTTCGAGCGCGGCGGTGAGCCGCTCGGCGATGAGCACCGCTTGCGACTCGTCGGTGAGGTCGTCGAGCAGCACGCCGAACTCGTCGCCGCCGAGGCGTGCCGCGACGTCCCCCGGACGCAGGCACCCGAGGATGCGGTGCGCCACGAGGAGCAGGAGGTCGTCGCCGACCCGGTGGCCGAGGCGGTCGTTCACGCCCTTGAACCCGTCGAGGTCGCAGTACAGGACGGCGAGGAGCCCGCTCGGGTGCTGCGCCTCGAGCGCGGCGGTCAGGCGGTCGGCGAACACCGCGCGGTTGTGCAGCCCTGTGAGCGCGTCGTGGCGGGCGAGGTACGTCGTCTCGTCCGAGAGCCGGCGCCGCTGGAAGGCGGAGGTGCCCACGGCCGTGAGGGTCTCGAGGGCGTTGCGGTCCTGCTCGGTGAACTCGCGGCCGGACGATTGCGCGCGCACGACGAGGTGGCGCACGCTTCCGTCCTCGAGCGTGATGGGCGCGCCGATCTCCTCCGAGGACGGCGGCTCCTCACGCAGCGCGGCCGTCGTGGACCGCAGCGTGCGCTCCGCCTGCTGCACGAGGGACTGCGCGATCTGCTCGTCGGTCAGCCAGTCGGGAGCCTGGGTGGCGGCCTCGAGCAGGCCCTGCAGACGCCGTTGGGCGAGCCGGTTCTCGCTCACCGAGCGCACGGCGACGAGGATCGTGGCGATCGGTACGAGAAGCAGCACGAGCGTCCACAACGGCTGGTTGCGGGTGAGCACGGCCGCGAGGAAGCCGAGGGTGTCGACGCTGACGAAGCAGGCGAGCCCGAGCGGCACCGAGCCCCAGCGGAGGACGGCGTTGATGGAGCATCCGTCCTCGATCGCGATCGACACCGCCGTGATGATGAGGTCGAAGGTGAAGTAGACCGCGCACGCCAGCATCACCGAGGCCAGCTGGCCGGCGGGGTTTCCCACGCCCGGGTCGGTGGCCGCGACGATGAGCACGAACAGCGCGCCGCCGAGGATCGTGAGGCCGACGTTGAAGATGCGGGCGCGCCAGGACTTGCGCTGCGTGAGCATCGCAAGGGCGGTCGCGACGGACCACAGCGCGAGCGCGTGCCACGGGCTGACGGTGAGCACGAGGTAGACGAGGACGCAGGTCTCGAAGCCGATCACGATGTCGCCCGACTGGTGGGTCAGCGTCAGCGGGAAGCGCGACATGATGAAGACGAGCCCGACGGCGGCCACGCCGGTCGGGTCGAGCACGTGCTCCTCGCCCAGCCACTGCTGCAGGCTGACCAGGGCCACGAGCACGCCTGCGGCGAAGATGGCGACGTCGAGCGCCACCGCTAGCGCGGCACGCCCGAGCCGTGCGCTCGCCACCCGCTTCCCCCCGTTCATCCGTTCGGTGGAATGTCCTGCGAAGGACGTCGACCGTCCCGAGCCTCACCTTGAGCCGCATCGGCGTGCGCAGCTCCCGGCTCCCGGCTCCAGCTCAGGGTGCCCTGGCCTGCGGCGGTGTTGCGCGGTGGACGGCGGATGGACCGGAACCCGGACTACGAGCCGCGGACGACCACGGGCCCACCCGAGGCGGCGGCGAGCGGCTCCGCGGTGGGCGCGGCCAGGCCGTGCCCCGCGCCGGCCTCCGTGCCCCGCAGGATCACCCAGACCGCGCGGACCTCCTCGGTGCCGCGGTTCTCGAGGCGGTGAGGTTCCGACGCGTCGAAGGTGACGGTGTCGCCGGGGTGCAGCGTCCACGTGTCGAACATGTGGTGGAAGGTCAGCTCGCCCGACTCGATGTAGGCGCATTCGAAGCCCTCGTGCTGGGAGAACTTCCCGGACTTGCCCGAGCTGCTGCCCGGCGCGTAGGTCACGAGGATGAACTCCAGGCCCGCGGGTGCGGCGTTGGACAGCTTCTCCCAGGTCACGCCCGACTCGAGCTCGATCGTCACGCGCTCGCCGGGCACGAGCACCGGGCCGCGTGCGGCGGGGGAGCCGGACCGGCTCGAACGGGCACGCGGGCGGGCGGCGGCGGGTGCTGCGGGCGCAGCGCTCTCGGCCGGCTCCACGTTCGGTGTCTCGAACAGGTCGTCGAGGGTCAGCCCGAGCTCGTTGACGAGCTTGTAGAGCGTGGCGACCGATGCGCGGCAGCGGTCGTTCTCGACCTGGGACAGCATGCTGGCCGACACGCCCACGCGGCTGCCGAGCTCGCGCAGGGACAGCCCCAGCTCGCGACGTCGGGCCCGGAGCCGGGCCCCGGCGGCTGCCTGCATCGTGCGTGCTCCTCCCGGGAGGGGTCCGGACGGCGCCGTCGTGGGTGCCAGCGGCCGGACGTTCATCCGGACTGTACTGCACGGCGGCCGCTGAAACGCGTCCACCGGCGCCACGATCCCGCTGATGGGAGCACGCAGGGCGCGCCGAGTGCGGTCTGCAGAGGGGGCCGTGGCCGGCGCCCCTCTGCGCTCCGCTGAACGCTTGTAAAGAAATACTTGACGCTCCCTCGGAGCCTGCTTACAGTCGCGGCAGAACCCGCCCTGCCCCGAGGGCGCTACGCAGGAGGACCCGTGGGAGAGCAGACCAGGCAGGGAACGGCCGTCGTCCTCGGCGGCACTTCGGGCATCGGGCGCGAGCTCGCGGTCCGGCTCGCGGCGGACGGCATGTCGGTCGTCATCTCCGGCCGCGACGCGGCACGCGCGCAGGCCGTGGCGGCCGAGATCGGCCCGTCCGTGACCGGCATCGCGCTGGACCTGGCGGCGCCCGAGACGATCGCCGACGCGCTCGCCGGCATCGAGAGCGTGGAGCACCTCGTGGTCGCCGCCATCGAGCGCGACGCCAACGGGATCAAGGAGTACGACGTCGCCCGCGCCTCGCGCCTCGTCACGCTGAAGCTCGTGGGCTACGCCGAGGCGGTCCACGTGCTGCACGAGCGGTTCACGCCCACCGCGTCGGTGGTGCTGTTCGGCGGGCTCGCCATGATGCGCCCGTACCCCGGCTCGACCACTGTCACCACGGTGAACGGCGGCATCAGCTCGATGGTCCGCACGCTGGCGAGCGAGCTCGCGCCGGTGCGCGTCAACGCGCTGCACCCGGGCATCGTCGGCGACAGCCCGGAGTGGAAGGACAAGCCGCTCGACCTCGTCGTCGGCCGCACCCCCATCGGGCGCACCGTGACCATGGACGAGATCGTCGGCGCCACGCTGTTCCTGCTCGACAACGGCGGCATCAACGCGCAGAACCTCGTCGTCGACGGCGGGACGATGGTCCGCTGATGTACCACGTCACGCGGATCGACGAGTCGCGCAACGTGCTGCCCGCGGCGTACGCGGACCGGTCGAAGGGGTTCTCCCGCCAGCAGCTCGTCGGCAAGTCCGAGGGCTCGCCTCACATGGGGCTCTACGTCTGCACGCTGGAGCCGCGCGGCTACGTCGAGGCCGTCGTGCACTCGTTCGAGCTCAGCATGTACGTGCTCTCCGGCGAGCTGGTCGTGACGATGCTCGGAGCCTCCACCACCCTGCGCGCCGACGACTGCATCGCGGTCCCGGTGGGGGTCACGTACTCCGTGCGCAACGCAGGGAGCACGCCCGTGTCGTGGCTGCTCATGAGCGCCCCGGCGCCGTTCGAGGACACCCGGCGCACGGACACGTTCTTCACCGGCGAGCAGCTCGAGGCCGCGGCGTCCGCTGCCACCGATGTCCGCGATCCCCGCAACCAGAACGCGTTCCGGTTCGATCCGGCCTCGATGGACCTCGACAACCTCGCCGTCGGGTCCAAGGTCGATGCGCCCCAGGTGTCGGCCAGCATGGCGACCGCGCTGCTGGCGTACAGCGGCATCGGCGTACGCATGCTCGTCGACCAGCGGCTGCGCGCCCAGCTGCACACCATGTTCATGGTCCAGTACCAGCCCACCGCCATCGCCCACCCGCACGACCACCCGTTCGAGGAGGCGTACGTCATGGTGCAGGGCGAGGTGCACGCGCTCGTCGAGGGCGACGAGCTCGTCCTGCGCCCGGGCGACGTCCTCTGGGCCGGCGTCGGGGCCGACCACGGGTTCCACAACCGTGGGGACGGTCTCGTACGCTGGATCGAGACGCAGGCGCCCCAGCCGCCCGCGCAGCACTCCTACAGGTTCAACCGCGACTGGGAGTACCTCGCGAAGGTGCTCGAGGGCGGTGACTGACCCCTGCGAGAGGGGAACGGTACGGCGAAGGCCGGAGAGCGGGCGCTCTCCGGCCTTCGTCGTTGCTGCGTGCGGCCTACTCCTGGTGGGCGTCCGCCTGGCCGATCTCGTGGTCGCTGTACTGGTACGGGTTGTCGAACAGCTCGTCGGGCGCGAGCTCGGGGTTCATGCCGTTGACCCACTTCTCGTCGCCGAGGGCCTGCATGAGGTGGTCCACGGTCTGACCGACGACCTCGCGGGCCTTTCCGACCTTGTCGGCAGCACCGATGAGCTCGCCGTCGTGCTTGAGCACCTTGCCGTCGACGAGCACGGAGTGCACGTCGCCGCGCGTGGCCTGGTACACGACGTGGCCGTACGGGTTGAGGATCGGGAACATCGCGGGGGAGCGGTCGTTCTTGATGAGCACGATGTCGGCCTGCTTGCCGACCTCGAGGCTGCCGACCTTGTCCGCGATGCCGAGCGCCTTGGCGCCGCCGATCGTCGCCCACTCCACGGCCGTCTCCGCGCGCAGCGGGTGGTTGACCACCGTCTCGCCGCGCTCGTGGAAGTCCATGTGCACGCGCACGCGGTCGGCGTTGACGGTGCTGCGCATCGCCGAGAACAGGTCCGCGCTCCACCACACGCTGGTGTCCATCGACAGCGACACCGGCACGCCGTACTTCCGCAGCTGCCAGGTGGGCGGGTAGCCCTGGCCGGCGCTGCTCTCGCTCTCGGTGGAGACCGAGGCGAAGCCGCCCGTGGCCGCGATCTTCTGGTACGACTCGGGGCTGAGCGTCGTGGAGTGCACGTAGATCTGGCCCGGCGTCATGAAGCCGTTCTCGTACATCAGGTTGATGCTCTCGTCCTTCGTGATCGCCCACACGCCGGCGTGGGTGGTCACGTTGACGCCGAGCTCGCGCGCGGCCTCGAACGCAGCCTTCTCCGGGAACTCGGGGTCGCCGGTCACGTCGAAGGCGAGCTGGAACCCGATGAGGTCGGACGAGCCGTGGATGCGGCGCTGGACGAAGTCGCGGAACTCGGGGGAGTTCGACCACTCCCACGGGCCCTGCTGGATGTTCCCGTACGCCAGCACGAAGCGGCCGGGGATCTCCTCGAGGGCGTCGAGGGCGGCGTCGGCGTGATCGGTCGTCTGCAGGCCGTGCGACCAGTCGACCGAGGTCGTCACGCCCGCGTCGACCGCCTCGATGGCCGACAGCAGGTTGCCGGCGTACACGTCCTGGGGGCGGAAGGACTTGCCCCACTCGAGGTAGTACCAGACGAAGTACTGCGTGAGGGTCCAGTCGGCGCCGTAGCCGCGCATCGCGGTCTGCCACATGTGGCGGTGCGTGTCGATCATGCCCGGCATCACGATGCCGCCGCTGGCGTCGATCTCGACGGTCCCCTCGGGGACGGCCAGGCCGTGGCCGATGGCCTCGATCCGGCTGCCCACCACGAGGACGTCGGCACCGGCGAGGACGGAGTGCTGGGCGTCCATCGTGAGGACGGTGCCGCCGCGCAGGACGACGGCGGGGGCGTCGGCGAACGAGTCAGGGGTCGGGGTCATCGCTCTCCTTCGAGAGGGCGCCGCACGGGGGCGGCCTGGGGTGGCCCGCCGGCACCCGCGCGGAGCCCGGCGGCTTGGGAGCAAACATGAACGTGGCTGAACGCACTGTCAAGGGATTCTGTGCAGTATTTCTGAACTTTCTGGGGACGGGGCTCGACCAGGGGTCGGCCGCGCGCGGGACGCGCCGACGGCGGCGTGCAGTGAGAATGGACAGCCGGGCTCCCGACACGCGGACCGGCTGCGACCGTCGGGGCTGTCCGTGGCCCAGGATCGGTCCCACCGTCCGCCCACCAGGAAGAGCTCATGAGCCTCACCGTCGTCCCCGGCGTCCTGCGCCTTGCCACCTCGGACCTCGACGCCCGGCCGTTGTTCTGGAACGAGGGCGCCGACCGCTTCGGCTACGAGCCCGAGGCTGCGGCCGCGGTCGCCGCCGCGATGGGGCTGCGTCTGGAGTGGGTGTACACCGACTGGGGCGGCCGGATGGACAGCGTGCTCGCGGGCGAGTCCGACGGCGTCTGGTGCGGAGTGAGCATCACCGACGAGCGGCGGGAGATCCTCGACTTCTCGGCGCCCTACGCGTACTTCAACGAGTCGTGCGTGGTGCGCGGAGGCGTCGAGGCGTGCTCGCCCGCGGATCTGCGGGGCCGGCGTATCGGCGCCGCGGAGGCGAGCACCAACCTCGAGATCGTGCGGTCGTGGGACGGCGTGGAGGCGGTCGCGTTCACCGATCAGACCGACGACATCTTCACCGACCTCATCGAGGCGACGGCATCGGGCGAGATCGACGGCTTCGTCGACGACGAGCCGGCGATGATCCCGCTGGCCGAGCGCGACGACCGGCTCGCCTTCGCGTTCTCGGTCGAGTCGCGCCGCCCGTGGGGGTGCGGGGTCGCGCGCGGAAGCGGCGACCTCGTCGCCGCCCTCGACGACGCCCTGGCCCGCTGCACGGCGAGCGGCGAGCTGGCCGCGATCTGGCGGCGGCACCTGCCGTTCCTCGCCTTCCCGCTGGCGTGAGCAGCGGGCGGTAGCGTCGCGGCATGGCCAAGACCAAGAACGACGCACGCCTGGAGTGGGCCGCGGCCGAGGAGGAGTACCGCAAGGTCATCGCCCCCTACGCCACGGGCCTGGGGGCCGAGCCGATCGACCGCGCCGCGCTCGTCGTGATCGCCAAGGCCCGCAGCAAGGCCGAGCGCTGCCTCGACGCCTACGTACGCCGGGCCCTCGGGTCCTGAGGCCGCACCCGGTGTCGGGCCTGCCGGAGCGCCTGGGACGCTTGTTCCCTCGGGGACCGGCCGGAAGGTGAGCATGCTGTACGAGGTGGCCCACACGGTCGTGCCGCCGGTGGCCAAGCTGATCTGGCGCCCGCGGATCGAGGGTCTCGCGCATCTGCCCGAGACCGGCCCGGTCATCGTCGCCAGCAACCACCTGTCCTTCGCCGACAGCATGGTCATCCCGATCGTGTCGCCGCGGAAGGTCGTGTTCCTCGCCAAGGAGTCCTACTTCACCGGCACGGGCGTCAAGGGCGCCATCACCCGCGGATGGTTCGAGGGGATCGGGATGGTCCCGGTCGACCGCGACGACACCAAGGCGGCGCTCGCGTCGCTCGACATCGCGCTCGACGTGCTCGGGCGGGGCGAGGCCTTCGGCATCTACCCGGAGGGCACGCGTTCGTTGGACGGCCGCCTCTACCGCGGGCGCACGGGAGTCGCGCACCTCGCGCTGACCTCAGGGGCGCCGATCGTGCCCGTCGGTCTCGTGGGCACCGAGCGGCTGCAACCGGTGGGCGCCCGGGTGCCCCGGCTCGCGCGGGTGACGGTCCGGTTCGGAGCACCCATCCGACCGGGCAGGCGGTTCGAGGGCATGCCGGCGGGCGCCGCCCGCAGGGCCCTCACCGACGAGGTGATGGCGGCGATCGCGCGCTTGTCCGGCCAGGTCGTCGCCGACACCTACAACGAGCGCCCGTCGTCGCCCTGACGAGCATTCGGCGCCGCTGCGTCACCATCCACTGCCGGTCCGTGACCGTGCGTGCCGGATCCGGGTGCTGGGACGGCGATTCCCCGCGCGCACAGCACATCGGGCGCTTCCGCTCGCTACCGTCGACCACGACGACCGGATGGGCGGTCCGTCGCTTCCGACCTGGGTGGGGTTCCCGTGCGCCGAGTTGCGATCGTCCTCGTACCGCTGCTGCTGCTCGCCGGCCTCGTGGCCGCGGCTCCGTCCGCGTCGGCGCAGCAGCCGGGCGCCAACGGCCAGATCACGAGCGTCGACGAGCTGGTCTGGTCCGGCACCTTCCGGCCCGACGGCAGCACCCGCTCGTGCTGCTCGCCCTACCCCGACAGCCCGGACGACCCGGCGGTGGCCACCGAGCAGGCCGTGTGGGGTCCCGACGGGCGCAGCGTCGCCGTCGTCGGCACCTGGAACCGCGACGGCGGGCCGGGCGCGAATGAGCTGCTGCTGTTCGACATCGTCGACGACACGCTCGTATCGCTCGGCGCCGCTGACGACAGCCGGCCGGACTTCAGCCCCGACGGCTCGCAGATCGTGCTCGCGCGCGGCGGCGACCTGATCGTCGTCGACGCCTCGACCGGCGCGGTGGTGTGCACCCTCACCGACACCCCCGCCGTGGTCGAGAGCGACCCGTCGTGGAGCCCGGACGGCGCGACGATCGCGTTCGCCACGCCGTCCGGCATCGCGACCATCCCTGCGACCGGCGGCGCAGCGACGCTCCGGGTGCCGGGGGCATCGGCCCCTCAGTTCTCCGGAGACGGCGAGCACCTCGCCTACCTCGCCGGTGGCGAGCTCGTCATCGCAGGCGCGGACGGCAGCGGAGGCGTGTCGACCGGGCTGCCGACGTACGCCTTCACCTGGTCGCCGGACTCCACGCTCCTCGCCGGCCACGTGGAATCGGCGCTGCTCGACGACCGGTGGGCGGCCTCGGACACCTGGACGTTCACGCCCGCGGGCGAGCCCGTCCAGGCCATCGGGGGCGGCAGCAGCTCGTCCGCCTTCTCCTGGCAGCCCGTGCCCGCTCCGGAGCCGGGCGTCGTGACGCCCACGTCGTCGGTGTCGGGAGCGGCCTCGGCGTACGCCCGCTCGAGCTCGGTCCGCGTGCGCTGGACGGCGCAGGACCTCGTCTCGCCCGTGGTGAGCACCGATGTGCGCTACCGGCGCTCGAGCGCCCTGGGCGGCCCCTTCAGCAGCTACCGGTGGTGGATCAACCGCACGACCGCACGGGCCGCCACGCTCGACGCCGTCCCCGGCTACCGCTACTGCTTCTCGAGCCGGGCGCGCAACGAGGCGGGAGCGGTGAGCGGCTGGTCGGGCGAGAAGTGCTCGATCGTGCCGTTCGACGACCGCCAGTTCGCGGCCTCGGGCACCTGGGCCCGCGTCTCCCGCGAGGGGTTCCTGCGCGGAACAGCCACCCGTGGCTCGCAGCGCTACTCGAGCCTCGCCGGCCCCACCGGATACGTCCGCGAGATCGGCGTGATCGCCTCGACCGGCCCGAACGCCGGGCGGATCGCGGTCATGGTCGGGAACACGCGGGTGGGCACGATCTCCCTGGTGTCCGCCGCCGCGCGCGACCGCCAGCTGATCATGCTGCCGCGCCTCGCCTCCCTGCGGCACGGACAGATCAGGATCGTGGTGCTGTCGGCCGCCAAGACGGTCCGGATCGACGGCGTGGCCGCCTCCGCCTGGTAGCCGTGGTCGCAGGCCGCCACGGCACGACCACAGAAGGTGGATTCGCGCGCACGAACGTGCGCGCGGGTTGGGGCGAAACGGGGGCACCGCACGACCCGGCCTGCTCATACTCGACCTCCGGGCACCGACCGGTGGCCGTCACGCTGGCAGCGCGTGCCGTGCACGCGCGCATGGTGAGGGGACAGCACATGGGACTCGACGACATCGTGGGCACGGCCAAGGACATGCTGGGCAGCAACTCCGAGGCGGTCGACGGCGCGATCGACCAGGCGGCGGACGCCGTCAAGGACAAGACCCCCGACCAGGTCGACGGCCTGGTCGATCAGGGCGCCGAGGCGCTCAAGGACCAGATCTAGCCTCAGCCGCGGGCGTCTGCGCGGGCGGCCAGCGCGAGCAGGTCGTCCGCGCAGCGCTGCGGCTGCTGCGCGTGCAGGTCGTGGTGCGCTCCGACGTACCACGCGACCTCCGCGTCGGGGATCCGCTCGTGCGCCTCCGTGACCGGGGTGCGCCCGACGGGTACGGCGTCCACCGCAGCCAGGAGCAGCGTCGGCACCGTGATCCGGCCGTAGAGCGGTCGCGGGTCGTCCTGCCACAGCGAGTGCACGATGCTGCGGTGGTGCTCGCGGGACAGATGCGGGCGGACCGTGCCGTCCGGCTGGTCGCCGAAGTTCGCGAGCGCTCCCAGCCGGCCCTCCTCCGGCCAGTCGCTGTTCCAGCCTCGGGCGCGCTCCTCCAACGACTCGCGCGTCCAGCCGTCGAACACCGGCGGCTCGAGCTGCTCCCAGCACTCCTCGAACGTCGGGAACCGGTCGGAGAGGTGGATCCATCCGCCGTCGACGAGCGCGAGGGCCGCAACCCCGCCGTACGTCGCGGCCAGCGTGAGCACGACGTTGCCGCCCCAGGATTGACCGGCGACGACGGGCGCACGCTCGCCGGTCCATCCGAGCGCGGCGATGAGGTCGTGCAGATCGCTCGCCGCAGTGGCGGTGTCGTACCCGTCGGCCGTCTCCTCGGACCTCCCGTGGCCCCGCTGGTCGACCGCGACCACCTCGTGGCCCGCGGCGGCCAGGCGCCGGGCGACGCCGTCCCACAGCCGTGCGTTCGACGCCAGCCCGTGCACCAGGAGGAACGGCCGGGCGTCGCCGGGTGCACGGCGGATCGCCATCCGCAGACCCGGAAGGGCCACGTCGTCGTCGACCAGCTCAGTCACGGCTCCTCCTCGGTGCGGGCGATGGCCTCGATCGTGCGCGCCACCGACAGCGACGTGGACAGCGGCAGCACCCAGGCGTCCTCGCCCCTGATGCGGCGCGAGACGGACTCGACCATGAGCAGGTAGGGGTCGCACGCGGCGAACTCCTCTACGCGCTCGACGCCGTCCGCCACGACCCGCAGGGACGCCGCCTCGCGCCAGGCGGTGAACGCCGGGTGCGGCAGGTCCAGCGAGAGCCCGGGCGCGGAGAGCGTCCAGCCCTGGGACTCGGGCTGCACGAACGAGCCCAGCACCGTCGCCGTACCCTGCGCCGACCGCAGCTGCGCCGACGTCGTCAGGTCGACGCCCGTGGGGCCGATCTCGCGGTCCACCGAGACGACGAGGGGGTCCGGGCCCAGGGCCATGAGCGCAGCGGCCGTGGCGTAGACGCCGACGTCGAGCAGGGCACCGCCGCCGCGCGCGGGGTCGAGGCGGTAGTTGTCGGCGGGCACGCCGGAGAAGGTGAACCACGCGCGGACGTCGAACCCGCCGTCGACCCCGGCGAGCAGCTCCGCTACCCGATGCGTGCGGGGGTGCCAGCGGTTCCACGCCGCCTCCACGAGCAGCACGCCGGCCTTTTCGGCGGCCGCCGTCATCTGCTCGACCTCGCGGGCGTCGAGGGCGAGGGGCTTCTCGCACAGCACGTGCTTGCCCGCCTCCATCGCCGCGAGGACCCAGCGCAGGTGCGCGTCGTTGGGCAGGGAGATGTAGACCGCGTCGACGTCGTCCGCGGCGAGGACCTCGTCGTACGACGCGACCGCGCGCTGCGGCTCCAGCGCGCGGGCACGCTCGACGTCCCGCGCCGCGACGACCTGGAGCACCGCGCTCTCGGCCTGGTGCACGACGGGAGCCACGCCGCGCGAGGCGACGAACCCGGCGCCGAGGAATCCCCAGCGCACGGCGGTCATCGCGGTACCACCGGCCTGCCGCCGTCGTCGGCCGACATCCGCGCCGCCTCCATCACCGCGAGGACGCGGCGGGACTGCGCGCCCGTGACCGTCATCGGCAGCCCGAGATGGATGCGCTCCGACAGCTCCCGGTGGAACGAGTACGGCGCTGCCGCGGGCGTGGCGAGCCTCGTGACGCTGCCGTCGCCGGAGTGCAGGTCGAGCACGGGGGGCGAGTCGGCCGGCGCGAGCACGTCCTCGGCGAGGGTGCCGATGTCGGTGCGCGACACGATCCGCTCGGTGCGCCACGACCCGACGATCGCGCCCTCGGTGCCGAGCACGTACCAGCGCGGCTTCAACGCCGCCGCGAGGTCCGAGTGCACGAACTCCGCCTCGACGCCGTCGACGAACCGCACGGTGACCCGCGAGTGGTCGGCGTTGGTGACGTCGTGCCAGCGGCGCTTGTGCGTCGTGGCGGTCACGTGCTGCACCTGGGCGGGGACGAGGTCGAGGATCTGGTCCAGGACGTGCGAGCCCCAGTCGTAGAACGCGCCTCCCGACACGCCCTCGTCCGAGTGCCAGAGGTTGCACGGGTGGCCGTAGCCGCCGACGAACGTCTCGATGTGGAAGACCTCGCCCAGCGCGCCGCTGCGCACGGCCCGCCGCACGGCGAGGTGGTCGGGATCGAACCGGCGGTTCTGGTAGACCACGGCGACGAGGCCGGAGTCCTGGGCCTCCGCGAGGACGGCGTCGGCCTCGTCGGTGCGGATCGCGAACGGCTTCTCCACCACCACGTGCTTGCCGGCACGGATCGCCCGCAGCGCCCAGTCGGCATGCGTGCTGGGCGGCGTGGAGACCACGACGAGGTCGACGTCCTCGTGCCCGATGAGCGCGTCGGCGTCGTCGAGCGCCGCGATCCCGGGCGCCGCCGCCTGGGCCGCGTCGCGCCGGGCGGGAGAGGTGTCGCACACGGCGGCGAGAGCCAGCCCGTCCACCGCCCGGACCGCGCGGCTGTGCTCATGGCCGATCGCGCCGTACCCCAGGAGGCCCACGCGCACGTCGGTGCCGGCACCCTGATCGGTCGCCCGCTGCAGGAGGGCGAGAAGCGCGCGCATCGTCGTCCGGCTACCCGCAGCGATCCCGGTCGTGCCGAGCGTCCAGCAGCCGACGGCTGTTGCGGGACGCCAGGTCATCACGGGATGCAGGTCGAGGCCGACGGCGGCGACGCGCAGCACCTGCACGTCGTCGAGCACCTTGTCGGCGAGCATGACCCGATCGGTCACGTGATCGTGCGGACCCACGTGGTCGCCGTCGGCGTGCCGGTGCCCCGACGTCGGGAGGCCGCCCCCGTCGCGCCCTGCCCGCACCCGGACGTCGTGGATGGGCGTGGCCGTGCTCACCAGGACCCCGGCCGCCTCGGCCAGCCTGCCGTCGACGTCCCCGCGGCCGAGCGTCGGCCCGACGAGGAGCACCGGGCGAGGATCGGCGAGCAGACGGTCCAGGTCGTGCCCCGCGAGGGGCTGGTCGGCCCACACCACCACGGCGTGGGCGTCGTCGTACGGCGAGTCCTCGTGGCCCGCCGCATCGAGCTCCGCGCGCAGCGCCGCGACGGCGGTGCGCAGCGGCTCGTCCACCAGGTTCACGATCCAGGCGAGTCGCGTCACCCGCCGACAGTAGGACGCCCCGCGGTGCGCGGCGAGCGGAGTCGCGATCTGTTCATCAGGCGACGTCCCGGTTCGGACCCTCCTGCGCCGACCGGTGGCACACTGCAGGCGGAGAGGGGTGCCGGTGCAGCTGGAGTTCCAGGGCTCGTCCGAGCCGACGCTCGGCGTCGAGTGGGAGCTCGCGTTCGTCGACCGCGCGACGGGCGACCTCGTGTCCGTCGCCGACGAGGTCCTCGCGCAGATCCCTCCGCCCGAGGACGGGCACCCGGCGCGCGTCCACCGCGAGCTGCTGCTCAACACGGTCGAGCTCGTCACCGGGGTGTGCCGGAGCGTTCCCGAGGCGGTCGACGACCTGCGTCAGAGCCTGGAGCTCGTGCGTGCGGTCACCGACCCGCGGGGCATCGACCTGTTCTCCGCCGGGTCGCATCCGTTCGCCGACGCGACCGAGCAGCTCGTGACGGAGGGGGAGCGCTACTCGACCCTCATCGACCGCACCCAGTGGTGGGGCCGCCAGATGCTCATCTACGGCGTGCATGTGCACGTCGGCGTCCCGTCGGGCGACCGCGCCCTCGCGATCCTCAACGGTCTCCTGCCGTACTACCCGCACCTGCAGGTGCTCTCGGCCTCGTCGCCGTACTGGGGCGGCATCGACACGGCGTACGCCAGCAACCGGGCTCTGATGTTCCAGCAGCTGCCGACCGCCGGACTCCCGTTCCAGTTCGGCTCGTGGGCGGAGTTCGAGGCGTACGTCGGCGACATGTTCGAGACGGGCGTCGTGGACGAGTACAAGGAGATCCGCTGGGACCTGCGACCCTCGCCGTCGCTCGGAACCCTCGAGGTTCGCGTGTGCGACGGGCTGCCGACCCTGCTCGAGGTGGGTGCGGTCGCCGCGCTGACCCAGTGCCTCGTGGTCGACCTCGGCCGACGGCTCGACGCGGGCGAGGCGCTCCCGGCGCTGCCTCCGTGGCACGTGCAGGAGAACAAGTGGCGGGTCGCGCGGTACGGCACCGAGGCGATCGTGATCCTCGACGCCACGAACCGGGAGCGGCTCGTCACCGACGACGTGCGCGACCTTGGGGAGCGGCTCGCGCCGCTGGCCCGCGAGCTCGGCTGCGAGCGCGAGCTGCGCGATGTCGAGGTCGTGCTCGCGACTGGGAGCAGCGCCGACCGCCAGCGCGCGGTGGCCGAGGCCGCCGGCGGCGACCTGCGCGCGGTCGTCGCCTCGCTGGTCGCCGAGCTCGAAGCGGGTCGGCCGCTGCCGGTGGGCCGGACGTCGTGAGTCCGCGCGACTCCGCGGCACGCGCGCAGCGGGGCACGTCTCGTAGGCCACATCCGTGCGTACCCCCCGGGGGTTGTGGCGTACGAGACAGGTGTTGCTCACCAGAACCTCAGCGACGAGGTCGATGAACTTTCTACGATCGACCCGTACGAACAACCGGACGGCTCCGAGGAGCGGATGATGTCCAACCTGGCCGAAGCACTGGTCCCGCTGGCGAACACCGAGGCGCGCAAGGACACCACGTGGCGCCGGGCGACGTTGAGCCGCGACCCCGACGAGGTGGCCGGGATGTTCGACGGCGTGGCCTCGCGCTACGACGTCTGCAACGAGGTCCTGGCGCTCGGCCAGACCCGCGTGTGGCGCAAGGCGCTCGTGAACGCCGTCGCCCCGCGCCCCGGAGAAGTGATCCTCGACCTCGCAGCCGGCACCGGTACGTCCAGCCTCCCGATCGCCGAGCGCGGCGCGCACGTCATCCCGTGCGACTTCAGCCAGGGCATGCTGATGGTCGGCCACGACCGCTGCCCGACGCTCCCGTTCACCGCTGGCGACGCGCTGCACCTGCCCTTCGGAGACGGCGTGTTCGACGGCGCCACGATCAGCTTCGGGCTGCGCAACGTGCAGGACCCGCGGGCAGCGCTGCGCGAGCTGCACCGCGTCGTGCGCCCCGGCGGCCGGCTCGTCGTGTGCGAGTTCAGCCACCCGAAGCGCAAGGTGCTCAACACGATCTACTCCGAGTACCTCATGGGTGCCATCCCGTCGCTGGCCCGCGCCGTGGCGAGCAACCCCGACGCCTACACCTACCTGGCCGAGTCGATCCAGGCGTGGCCCGACCAGCGCACGCTGGCCGGCCACCTGACCGAGGCCGGCTGGCGCGACGTCGAGTGGATGAACATCCACGGAGGCATCGTCGCCCTGCACCGCGGCTTCCGCGACTGACCCTGCCCGCTGCTCGCCGCGCATCAACAGCGCGGCAGGAGTGGGATGGAGCCAGCACGACCTCGTGCACCGCGAGGTGTGCCCCGGAGGTCGCCATGGACATCCGCACGATCGTCGTCGGCGTCGACGGATCGCCGGCATCGGACACCGCCCTCGACTGGGCCGCCGCCGAGGCGGTCCGGCGCGCGGTTCCCCTCGAGGTGCTGCACACCGCGTCGTCCCGGATCACCGTCCCGGCGGGTGCACCTCCCGAGGCGTACGACGAGGCCGCGGACGAGGACGTGCTCGACGCGGCGGCGGCCCGGGCCCGGGCCGCGTTCCCCGGCATCTCGGTGATCACCCGCAGCGAGCACCGCGATCCGGCCTCCGCCCTCATCGAACGGAGCACCGGTGCCGAGCTCGTCGTGGTCGGCGCGCACGGCAAGGGCCTGCTGGCGCGCGTGCTCCTCGGATCGGTCAGCCATCGCGTCGTCGCTCACGCCCGGTGCCCGGCGGTGGTGGTGCACCGCACGGCCGGCACGCCCGGGCTCCCCGTGGCCGTCGGCGTCGACGGATCTGCGGGTGCTGCGGCGGCGCTGGCGCTGGCGGTCGAGGAGGCCGAGCTCCGGCGCGTGCCGCTCCTGGTCGTGCACGGCTGGCAGGCTGCGCCCGGGAGCGGCTTCGACGCCCTCCCGGTCCCGCAGGAGGTCGTCGACGCGCAGCACAGCGCGGCTCTCGACGTCGTGGAGGACGCCGTGGCACGTGCGCGCGAGCAGTCGCCGAACCTCGAGGTCTCCTACGCCCTGTCGCCGGTCGGGCCGGTCCAGGCGCTGGACGCCGAGTCCGTCGGCGCCCAGCTGCTGGTCGTCGGCGCCCACGGCCACCGCGGCCTCAGCGGGCTCGCGTTCGGGTCGGTGACGAGCGGCGTCGTCGACGGCGCGCAGTGCCCCGTGATGGTCGCCCAGCCCGCCGCCTGACTCAGACGTCCCACCAGAGCGTGGCAGTACGCCGGGCCGCAGGAGGTCCCGCGTCGGCGAGGGCCTGGCGGACCTCGGGCTCGCGTTCTGCGGGCAGGCAGAGGCGAACGCGCAGGTAGTGCGCGCGCTGATCGACGGTGAGCGACGTGCGCTGCTCGAAGGGCTCGTCGTCCCAGACGTCGAGGACCGCGTCAATTCCCGCCTCGCGGGCCACCGCGAGGCAGTCCTCCGCGGTGGGGCGGGTCGGGCGCGTGAGGCCCCAAAACCGCTCCCACAGCGGGTTCATGTGCGTGAGCGGGTGCGTGAGGGGGAGCTCGAGCACGACCCGTCGCCGGGCATGGCCTCCCAGCGCGCGCAGGAACGGCGCGAGGTCGGCGACGTTGTAGACGACGTGGTGGCAGACGACCACGTCGGCCTCGGGTGCCGGCGGCGCGGTCTCGGGCCAGGTCCCGAGGATCTCCGTGTGCTCGACGCCGCGGGCCTCGGCGGCTGCGGCGTACCGCTCGAGCATGCGCTCGCTGGAGTCCACACCGATCACGCGTCCGGCGCGGGGGAGCAGCGCCATCGACGCGCGGCCGCCACCGCATCCGACGTCGAGGACGCTTCCGTCTTCGGGCAGCGCCGCGCGGGCGCGCGCGTGCGACGGGGAGTCGGGGACCTCGCCGTCGACGGTGAACATCTCCACCGGGTGGATCCACGGGTCCTCGGGCGCGGCGTCGAGGATCTCCTCCGGGATCGCCCACGCCGCGAGGGCCTCCCGCCACTGCTCGGCCGCGGTCATGGCGCGAACCTAGCGCGGCGCGGTCCAGCGCTCGCGCCGGAACGGCACGGCGTCGCGGTCGATGCTCTCCCCGTGCTCGCGCGCGGCGAGGTGGCCGGCGAAGACCGCCTGCGCGATGAGGTTCGGCGCGTCGGCGTCGCCGATCAGTCGCAGGGACTCCAGCCGCCCGTCGTGCAGCGCAGGCAGCAGCGCGTCATGCAGGTCGTGCAACGGTTCGCGGTCGGCGGCGAGGATCACGACGTCGGCCGCTATCGCCGTCTCCGCGCCGTCGAGGACCGACGCGGCGAGGCACCCGTCGGCGCCGATCTCGTGCAGCACGTGGCGTACGACGATGCGAACGCCGAGCTGGCGCAGGCGCAACTCGATGCGCTCCTGCTCGAGGGTGAACTGCGACCAGTACGACACGAGAGGCGCGGGCGTCACGAGCGTCACCGCGTGCCCACGGACGGCGAGGGCCTCGGCGAGCAGGCCGCCCATCACGTAGTGGTCGTCGTCGTACACGAGGACGCGGCCGGCGGGCAGCGACCACGTGCCCGCCACGAGGTCGTCGAGGACGTCGTCGGGCGTGCGCACGTGCGGCGCGTCCCATCCCGCGACCGCGTGCCCGAGGGAGCGGCCGCGCCCGTCCCTGCGCCAGAGGGCGCCGGTCGCGACGATGACGTGCCGGGCGTCGCTCGCCAGGACGTCCTCGGCCGTCATCGGGCTCTCCGGGTACGTCGACACCTGCGGCATCGCCTCGATCCGCCCGAGCCGCCAGTCGACGACGCGCCGCCACGCGGCGAGCCCCGGCAGCAGCGCCTCGCGGTCGACGCGGCCGCCCAGCCGCCGACGGGCATCGAGCAGATCGACGCGGTGGCCGCGCTGCCCGAGGGCGCGCGCGGCCTCCAGGCCCGCAGGTCCTGCGCCGATCACCATCACCGCGGAGTCGTTGCGGCGCACAGGGATCCGCTCGGGGTGCCACGACCGGCGCCACTCCTCGCCCATGGTCGGGTTCTGGGTGCACCGGATCGGCAGCGACTTCGGATCGGTGGCCACGCAGATGTTGCAGCCGATGCACTCGCGTATCTCCTCGAGCCGCCCCTCGCGCACCTTCCGCGGCAGGTGCGGGTCGGCGATCGACGGCCGTGCCGCGCCGAGGAGGTCGAGCACCCCGCGCGTGACCGCGGAGACCATCGAGTCGGGCGAGGTGTAGCGGCCCACCCCCACGACCGGCTTGGTGGTGAGGCCCTTCACGAACGCGATGTAGGGCTCCTGGTGCCCCTCGGGCGCGAACCGCGACGTGGCGGAGTCGTTGCTCCAGCCCGACACGTTGACATCCCACAGGTCGGGTAGCTCGGCCAGCATCGAGACGATCTCGGCCGCTTCGCCGTCGTGCGTGATGCCGGCCTCGCCCACGAGCTCGTCGACGGCGAGGCGTACGGCGACGGCGCAGTCGTCGCCGACGGCCTCCTTCGTGTCCTCGATGAGCTCCCGGAGGAAGCGCACGCGGTTGACGAGGGGGCCGCCGTACTCGTCGGTGCGGTCGTTGTGCCGGCGCGAGAGCAGCTGCATCGGCAGCGTCAGCCCGTGGGCCGCGTAGCAGTAGACGATGTCGAACCCGGCGTCCCGTGCACGCAGGGCCGCCGCACGGTGCCAGCGGCGCACGTCGGCGAAGTCCTGCCGGGTCATCGCGCGGGTCTGCACGGGCTCGAAGCCGCCGCCTCCGAGCACGCCCTCGGACCGCGGCCCGATGGGTGTCATGCGCGAGTAGTGGTTCGCGGAGTCGAGGCCCGCGTGGGTGAGCTCGATGCCGGCGAGCGAGCCGTGCTCGTGCACGGCCTCGGTCATGAGCCGCAGGCCGGCGATGTCGTCGTCGTCCCACAGGCGGCCCTCGACGTACGGCGCGAGGTCGCTCGTGGGGTGGATCTCGACCTCCTCGGTGCACACGACGCCCCAGCCGCCCTCGGCCTTGATCCCGCGCATCGCGGCGAGCGACGTCGGCCGCGCGTGGCCGAGGCCGTTGCAGTGCGGCACCTGGTAGAAGCGGTTCGGCGCGGTCTTGGGGCCGATGCGCACCGGCTCGAAGAGGACGTCGTAGTCACCCATGCCGCGATCCTGTCAGCGCGGCGGCGCCGCGGTGGTCGAAGCCGCCTGACACGCGCCCCCATCCCTCTATCGTGACGGCGGGAGGCGTCATGGGCCTGACGGTCGAGGAGCAGAGGCTGCGCGAGGCGCGCCGCGGCGTGCCGTGGCGGCAGTGGGGCCCGTACCTCGCGGAGCGGCAGTGGGGCACGGTCCGCG
>JBFWNE010000037.1:0-30079 GCA_050251215.1 Candidatus Nanopelagicales bacterium | reverse complement strand
GACCGGTTCCGAGCAGCCAGTGTTGGCGCATGGCTCGCGCTGCGGTCGCAGGGTCCGGCACATCTAACGAATCGGCGTGCGCCCAGGCCGGGAGGTCCAACTCCGGGAACTCCACACTCTCTTCGAGGTAGCAACTGAGTTCCCATGCTTGCTCGACATACGCGGTCGCCTGCTGCTGTTGTGTAACAGTCGTTGAGCGGAGTCGACGGAACGAGGCTTCAGCGATGTCTACTTGGACACGTGGACGCCCAAGCGCGAAGAAGCCCGGTGGGACACCGAGCGCCGTGGCCAGCGCAGCGACCGTCTCTGCGCGGGGACGCACCTCTCCACGCTCGTACTGCCCAATCGCGGCGGCAGACACACCCACCTTGCGATGAAGGTCCGCCTTGGACATCTTGCTGATCCGGCGAGCCTGGGCTAGCCGCGCTGGGTCAAACATCCTGGCGACTCCGGCGAGGTCAACGTTGCCGTCGTGTGCCATCGCCACGATCAGCTGCCTTCCTGCTCGGACCGCCGCTGGCGCAGCTTCACCGAGGTACGCGGGCGGTCGCCGCTGTTGAACCCAGCGACAGGCTTCAACATGGTGCGCGGAGCATCGACCGAAGAAGGCGTGCGCTCGTAGGTCAACCGTTCGGGGTCGGCAAACTCCAGGTACCGACCGTTCAGTCGCGCGGGCGCGAAGTAGATCGTTCCCACGCCCTGCGGCGTACTGCTGTAGTACGGAACGAAGAGGGTCGTGCGAGGCACGGCCAACTCGACATGGCTTAGGGCATCCTCAAGAGATGCAGGCTGATCTCCTTCGAGAACGTCACCGATGTCGAAGAGCCCGGGGTCGGAGTACTTGACGTTACTCGTCTTCGAGAGGAGTTCACGGCGCGAGTCGGGCAAGTAGCTGAGTCGAACTCGGCGAAAATTGCGCGGCATCTGCTTGCCCACACGTTGCGCGAAGATGAGCGTGTTGCCGACGAAGGTCAGCATCCGTCGGGTGATGGGAATCTTGGCCTCTCGATAGGAAGGCAGGTCAGACAGAAGTGTGCGGAGTTCCTTCTGTACGCCACGGGCCATTCCCGCGCCATACACGTCCTGGTCCCCATCGGGATCGTCATACGCTGCCTGAGCGCGGGCCGAGCGATCCTGGCTGCGCTGGATCGCGGTCGGGATTCGTTCGCGGAGTGCCGCGAGTTCTGCTGGTTGGAACTCGCCGCGCCAGTCGTCGCTGTCGTGTTGCTGAACCACCGGGTCCTCCTTCGCCGTCACGAAGGACTCTAGCACACAACTTTAGTTTCAGTCGGTATTCCGTCAGAGTTGGCGCGGATGGGAGGGCCTTGACGGTCACTCTTCACTCGGTTCAGTGCCATCAGTCTGTCAGATCGGGTTCGGCAGACCGGAGCGGCGCGCCCCATTGGTGCAATCCATGATGAGCCCAGCCTCGGCCAGCGCTGCGCGTACGGCCTTGCGGTCCACACCCATCCGACGGCCGATCGCCCGCATCGAGACGCCCGCTCGCGCCAGCCTCACTGCCTCCGCCTTCTCGTCGACCCCCAGCCCCGGTCGGCGGCTAGGTACGTTGCGGCGACGAAGGTGGGAGAAGACTGTGGCGCGGTGGATGCCGTACCTCTCAGCGAGAGCCTTCACACCCATCCCGGCCAGGTAATTGCCGACGAGCGCGTCCACCTCAGCGGCGGTGAGAAAAGTTTGAGCCGTCTCGACAGTCCTCACGACGGGGCCACGCTCGTCCTTCGGAGCGGTATCCTGGGGACGTCGAGATACCTCGTAGACCCCGCGATTCAAGCGGTTGACAAGAGTTTTCGTCTTGGGGGCGGAGTTGCCAAACGTGCTACTCAGGCACCCCATACGACGAAGGTCGGGTCCCCGTTCTTGGGACCCGACCTTCGTCGTATCCGACCGAGTCCCTCCGGACTCGGGAGGAGCCCCGCCGCGCAGCGGCCGTGCGGGGCCGTCGTCAGCTCGACGGGTTCCTCGGCCGTGGGCGCTGCACCAGCGGTTCACCGGGCGCCCGGTGATGCCAGTCGCACTCCTCGTGGTCGGCCGCACCCTCGAGCAGGGCGTCGCGCCACTCGCTCGGGCTCAGCCAGCCGTCGAGGGCCTCGTCGTGGGTGACGCCAGGATCACCCGGTCGTGCTCGGCTCACGCGGGATCACCCGCCATCGTGTAGGCCGTCTTGGAGACGGTGAAGAAGTCCACTGCGGCGAAGCCCTGCTCACGCGGACCGACGCTCGAGAGGCCGCGGCCTCCGAACGGCACGTGGAAGTCGACCCCGGCCGTCGGGACGTTGACCATCACCATGCCGGCCTTGGAGTGCCGCTTGAAATGCGACGCGGCGGCAAGGTCGCGGGTGACGATGCCGGCGGAGAGGTTCATCTCGCTGGAGTTGGCCACCGCCAGAGCCTCGTCGTAGTCGGCCACCCGCACGACCGACACGACGGGCCCGAACACCTCCTCGCGGTTGATCGTGTTCCCGGCCTCGGTGCCGACGACCAGCGCGGGCGCCATGTAGAACCCCGAGGTCGACCGCTCCACCGCGTGGCCGCCCATGACCTCGCCGCCCTCGGAGCGCGCGATGTCGAGGTAGGCGAGGTTCGACGTCAGCTGCGACTCGTCCACCACCGGCCCCATGTCGGTGCCTGCCGCACGTGCGTCGCCGACGGTCCAGCGCGACAGCCGCTCCTGCACCGCGGCCACGAACGCGTCGTGCACCTTGTCGGCCACCGCGACGAACGACGAGGCCGTGCACCGCTGCCCCGTCGAGCCGAACCCGCCCTGCACGACGACCTCGACCGCGGTGGCGAGGTCGGCGTCGTCGAGGACGACGACGGGGTTCTTCCCTCCCAGCTCGAGCTGGACCTTGCGGGCGAGCTTCGCCGGTGCGCGCAGGATCCGCTCGCCCGTGGCCTGCGAGCCGGTGAACGTCACGGCGTCCACGTCGGGGTGGGTCGTGAGCACGTCTCCCACGACCGACCCGCGACCGAGCACCAGGTTGAGCGCACCCGCCGGAAGCCCCGCGCGATGGAGGATGTCGACCAGCGCGGCCGCCGAGCCGGGCACGAGCTCCGCCGGCTTGAGCACCACCGTGTTGCCGAAGGCGAGCGCGGGGGCGATCTTCCAGGCGGGGATGGCCATCGGGAAGTTCCACGGCGTGATGGCGGTGACGATGCCGACCGGCTCCCGGGTCACGCTGACGTCGATCCCGGGCCGGACGGAGTCAAGGGCGTGGCCATGGGGCTGCAGCGCCGCACCCGCGAAGTACTTGAGGATCTGGCCCGCACGCACCACCTCGCCGCGGGCCTCGGGCAGGGTCTTCCCCTCCTCGCGCGCGAGGAGGTCCCCGAGCTCGTCGGACCGGGCGATCACCTCGGTGCCGGCACGGTCGAGCACCTCCGCACGCTGCCACGGAGTCGTCGCGGACCACCCGGGGAAGGCGGCCCGTGCCGCCTCGACGGCGTCCGTCGCCACCTGGACGGATGCCCGGAGTGCGACAGCCACGACGTCGGACGTGTCGGACGGGTTCACATCGGGCGACTCGTGGGCGCCGGGTCGGCTCTCTCCTGCGACGAGGGAGCACAGGGTGGGTACGGTCACGTGAGACAGCTCCTTGAGGGGTCGTCAGCGGACGCCTGGCCGCCGACGGCGCGGCGGGGCGAGTCGCGCATGGCGCGGACACGAGGGATGCGGCAGTCACCGCAAGGCGGGATGCCGATGGTGATCGACGGGGCGGAGCCGAACGTCAGCGGGCGAGGCGCAGGTGGGAGTAGTCGGCGCCTTCGAGGACCGTGATCAGGTTGTCGTAGGTCCGGGAGATGTGGCCCCGCAGGAGTGCACCTGCGGCCTTGCGGTCGCGGCGGATCGTCGCATCCAGGATCGCCTTGTGCTCGTCGGACTTCGACCGAGACTCCGTACGGCTCTTCGCCGTGAACCGGCGGTAGCGCTCGGCCTGGTCGAACAGCTCCGAGCTGATCTTCAGCAGGCGCGACGACGGCGAGGCCGAGATGAGCGCCATGTGGAACTCCTTGTGGAGACGACTCCACTCGTTGTTCAACACCACGGGGCCGTCGGTGAGCCTCGCCTCCACCTTCTCCAGGCGGTAGAAGGCGGAGATCGCCGCGACCTCCCAGTCGTCGCCGCCGTGCTCGATGGAGTCCTCGAGAGCGGACAGGTCGAGCAGGAGACGCATGCGGGTGATGTCGCCGAAGTCCTCGATGGACATGGGCGCGACCCGGAACCCGCGTCGCTGGTCGGCGACGACGAGCCCCTCCTGCGTCAACCGGTTCAGCGCCTCCCGCAGCGGGCTGCTGGAGAAGCCGTAGCGGTTGCGCAGGAACTCCACCTTCAGCTTGGTGCCGGGCGGGAGGCTGAGCGAGACCAGGTCTTCGCGCAGCCTTTCGACGGCCTGCTCGACGAGCGGCGCGACGATCTCTGCCTCGGTCACAGGCGGCATTCTATGCACAGAATCGCTCCTGACGCGCATCTCGTGCGGATTGCGCACCCGATCGGGGCGGAAGAGCCGGGTGGAGGAGGCAGGCCCCCTCCACCCGGCGGCTGCCTCAGCCCGTCGTCAGGTAGTCCTTCCACGCTGCGTCGAGGTCGTACCCCGGGGCCATCGGGTCCCCGGAGGTGCCCATGTTGGTGCTGTCGACCAGGTGCACCGTGGGCGCGAACGTCGGGACGTCTACGCCGTTGATGCCGGCGATCGCGGCGTAGAGGCCGATCCAGGCGACCTGGTCCCAGCTCTGACCTGCGGCGACCAGGTTCTTCTCCTGACGCATGAGCTCGAGCACGTTCGAGTCGTAGTCGGCCATCAGGCCGGTCACGTCCGTGCGGCCCGTGGCCTTGAGCCCCTGCTCGAGGATCGGCGCCCAGTCGGCCTGCATGACGAAGAAGTACTTCGCGTCGGGGTGCTTGCGCAGGATGGCGGACACCTTCTGGACCGCCGCCGCACCGGCCTGGTCGGCGGGCGTGGCCTCCTGCTCCTCGACCACCGTGAACGACGGGCCGCCCTTGGCGAGCTCGGCCTTGAACGCCTCCGCCTCGCCCTTGAGGCAGAAGAACTGCGAGTTGGTGAACATCATGACCGACGCGCCCTCGGGCGAGTTCGCGATCACCCAGTCGGCCAGCAGGGCGCCTTCGGAGGCGCGCGACTCGGGCACCTCCATGGTGACCCCGGCCGGCTTGGGGGACTCGCAGCCGTACATGGTCGTGAACTTCACCCCCTTGGCAGCCGCGTCGGCCGCAGCCTCGGGGATGAGGGACGGCTCGGACGCCGACATGCCGATGGCGGCCGCGTTGCCGTTGAGAGCGGTGCGCACTGCGGCGTCCCAGCCGGCGGGGGTGCCCTTGCCGTCGAGCACGTCGCCGCTCATGCCGACTGCCTTCGCGTGGTCGACGAAGAGGGTGGCGACCTGGTACGGCAGCGGCGCGGCATTGAGAGCGGTGACTGCCGCGACCTTCTTGCCGGTCGGCACCGGGCCTGCCGAGACCGACGGGGCCTGGAAGGAGGCATCCGGCGTCTTGGCCGCCTCCACCGCCTTGCTGGCCTCGGCCACAGCCGGGTTCGCGCTGCTGGCCGAAGCCGATGCGCTGGTGCTCGACGGGGCCGACGACGACGCCGCCGGTGTCGAGCTGGTGCCGCAGGCGGCGAGGCTCAGGCTGGCCGCGGCCAGGAGGACCAGCGAGCCTCGGCGGTGCTGGGGTGCAGGGAACATCGGTGGATCCTTCCGGGTGGGCGATGAGAGCGATCGAGGCGGATGACTGAGGACGTGCCTGGGAGCGAGGGCTAGGAGCGGCGAGCCGTGCTGCGGCGGGCGAGCTGGGACAGGAGGACGGCGACGATGAGCACCGTGCCGTTGAAGACGTTGGTGACCCAGGAGGCCGCCCCCATCAGCTGGAGGCCGGTCACGCCGACAGCGACGAGGAGGATGGCGATGAGCGTGCCCGGCACGCTGAACTGGCCGTGCTTGCTGCCGGTCGCGCCGAGGAAGGCGGCCGCGTAGGCCGGCATGATGAGGAACGAGCCGGAGACGGAGTCGCTCGTCCCGGTCCTCGACGCCTCGAGCAGACCGGCCACGGCCGCCAGCGCCGAGGCGAGGACGAGGGCCACCACGAGGGCTCGAGTCACCCTCAGCCCGCTGAGTCGTGCGGCAGCGCGGTTGGCGCCGCTCGCCCTCATCGTCCGTCCGAACGTGGTGCGGTCCAGCAGGAGCCAGAGCGCGAGCGCGATAGCCAGCGCGATCCACACGGACAACGGGACGGAGAGGATCTCCGTGTTGCCGATGGCCGTGAAGGCGGCTGGCGCGCCGGCGAAGATGGGCTGGTTGCCGTTCGACACGAGGGTCGCCAGACCGAGGAGCACGGTCTGCACGGCGATCGTGGCGATGAACGAGTTCACGCTCGCGCCGACGACGAGCAGGACGTTCACCGCACCGATGACGACGCCGATCCCGAGCGCGATCGCGGTGGCAAGGCCCACCGGCGTCCCGGACGACGTCATGAGCAGCAGCGCCACGTACTGGGTGAGGCTGAGAGTCGCGCCCAGGGAGAGGTCGAACTCGCCCACCACGAGCACCACCACCGCCGCGAGCGCGAGGAGCAGGATCGGCGCCTGGGCGGCGATCATGTCGTGCAGGTTGGACCAGGTCAGGAACACTCCCGGCAGCTGCACCGAGAAGAAGGCGACCGTCGCCACCAGGACCAGGGCGAGTCCCCACCTGTGCAGCAGAGGGCCGACTGCGGCGGAGAGGTCGCGCGCCTTCCCAGTGCTGGCGGCGGGCGGCTGGGCTTCCAACGTCTGGCTCACGGGGTCACTTCTCATTTCCGTTGGAGGCGAGGACGTGCGCAGCGATGCGCGATTCGGTCACGTCGGCGGGCAGGACCTCGTGGACGATGCGGCCGCGCTGGAAGATCAGCACGCGGTCGCAGAGCTCGGCGATCTCCTCGGTGTCGGCGGAGGTCACCACGACCGCGCCGTCGGCGGCGGCTTCACGCAGGCGACGGTGGATCACCCGCCGGGCTCCCACGTCGACGCCCGCGGTCGGCTCCTCGGCGATCAGCACTCGAGGACGGGCGCGCACCCACTTGGCGACCAGCAGCTTCTGCTGATTGCCTCCGCTGAGGCTTCCGAGGGGGGCGTCCGTCGACGAGGCCACGACCCCCCACTCGGCCATGACCTCGGCGCAGGCGGCGTCCTCCTGCCGTCGGCTGAGCCACGTGCCGACAGCACGCGGGCGGAGCTGGAGGTTCTCCGCGCAGGTGAAGGCGGGCACGGCGGACTCGCGCAGCCGGTCTCCCGGCAGGAAGACGATGCCCTCCTCGTTCGCCTCCCTCACCGAGGTGAGCGTGAGGGCACGACCGTCGGCGAGGACGCTCCCGGCCACCATCCGGTTGTCGCCGGCGAGCGCACGTCCGGCCTCGCGGTGGCCGGATCCCTCAAGGCCCACGAGCCCGAGCACCTGGCCCCGGAGTACCTGGAAGGACACCGAGTCGAGACCGGCTGCCGTGAGGTTCAGCGCCTCGATCACCGGCGCCCCGCCCGGGTGGCGTTCGATGTCGCCGACCTTCTCCTCCGCCTCCTCGCCCACCACCATGCGGATGAGGTCGCTCTGGTCGGTGTCGGCGACGAGTCCGTCGTGCACGACAGCGCCGTCGCGGAGCACGACGTACCGCTCGGCGATCCGCAGCACCTCGGCGAACCGGTGCGTCACGTAGACGATCGCGATCCCCTGGGCCTTCACGTCGGCAAGGGCGGCGAGCAGCTGGTCCACCTCGGCGGCAGGCAGCGTCGCCGTCGGCTCGTCGAGCACGATGCATCGGGCGTCCGTCGAGAGAGCCCGGACCACCGCCACGAGCGTCCTGTCGACCGGGGACAGCTCGCCGACGAGGGAGTCGGCGTCGACCTCCACGTTCCAACGCCGGAGCAGGGACTCGGCCGAACGACGGGTCGCCGACCAGGAGACCATTCCGAAGCGGCGACGGTAGCCGCAGTGGAATGCGAGGTTCTCCGCCACGGACATGCTGTCGATGAGCCCGAGCTCCTGGTGGATGAACGCGATCCGCGTCGGATCCCCTGCCGCGGGTGAGACGCCGGCGCCGTCGACCTCGATGCCACCGGCGTCCGGCTTGTTCACCCCGGCCAGCAGCTTGATGAGCGTCGACTTGCCCGCTCCGTTCCTGCCGAGGAGCGCCACGCCCTCGCCCGCGTGCACCTCGAAGCCGACGCCCTTCAGCGCCTGGGTCCGGCCGAAGCGCTTGGTCAGTCCGACCACGCGAAGGACGGGTGTCGCGACGTCGCTGGAGCGTGCTGCCATGGCCATGGGCCCTCCTCTCCTCTGACAGGTGGGGTCGTGGGCGTGCTGAGGACAACCGATGGCGCCGGACGCTGTGCGCCCCGCCTCGGCGAGTGGGTGGTGCTGGTGTGTGTCTCAGCCTGCCGACGGCGAGACGATGTAGTTGCTGAAGCCGCCGTGGCGGTCGGCGATGCCGCTGATCGCCTCGTTCACCTTGCTCAGGGGGTAGACCGTGTGCTCGAGCGAGGACAGGTCCAACGTGCCGGCCCCCACCATGTCGGCCATCTCCTGGCATTCGGCCGGGGTGGACCACAGGGAGCCGAGGATGCGCTTGTGCTGGTCCATCAGGTCGTGGATGTCGAACGCGACCTCGCCCATGAGGGCGCCGATGTTGACGCACGTGCCTCCACGGCGCAGCGCGCGCATGCTCTCGCGGAACGTCTCGTGCGACGCCCCGGGGCCGAGGGCATCCACGTAGATGTCGACGCCGTACCCGTCGGTCTCGCCGTGCACCCAGGCGTCCACGGGCCCGTCGTCGAGCGAATGCACCCGGAGACGGCCCGGCAGCATCTTCTCGACGGTCGCGAGCAGCTCCTTGTTGCGGGCCGTCCCGTAGATCTCGGTGAGGCCCATCGCGGGTGCGAGAAGGACGGCGCTGAGGCCCAACGTCCCGGTGATGCCGTTGACCAGGATCGACCGCCCCGGCTCGGCGCCCGACGCCTTAAGGGCGGAGTACATCGTCCCCAGGTACCCGAAGCGCGCCGCGGTGTTGAAGTCGAGGTTGTCAGGCAGCCGGACGAGGCTGTACGCCGGCGCCACCATGTACTCGGCCAGACCGCCCTGGTAGCGGTCGAGCAGGGCGACCGAGGTGGGGCTGAAGCCGAAGTACCCCGCGAAGGCGTAGCTCGAGCAGTCGATGTGGTTCCCCGCCCGGCAGGCGCGGCAGGCCGAGCACCAGCGCCCCGGGTTGACGTAGACGCGGTCGCCCACGTTCCAGCCGATCACCCCTTCGCCGACCGACTCCACGACGCCCGAGGGGTCGAGGCCGAAGATCGCCGGCAGCGTGGGCAGCGGGTCCTGCGGGAACCAGGTCGTCCACATCCTGAGGATGTTGCTGAGGTTCGGCACGATGTTGACCGCCTCGACCCGGACCCGTACCTCTCCGAGGCCGGGCTGGGGCATCGGAACCTGCTCGATCTGCATCTCTTCCGCGACGTTGTGCAGGCGGGCTGCCAGCATGGTCTGCGACACGACAAGGCCTCTTTCTGGGTAGGGGCGAGGAGCCGGGATCAGCTGGCGCGGCCGGTGAGGACGACGAAGATCGTCGCGGGGCTGTCCGACGGGACCCGCCAGGCGTGGCGCGTGCCGTTCTGGACCACGACGTCGCCGGGCACGAGCGTCGCGGTGCCTTCGTCGAGCTCCAGGACGACCGTCCCCTCGAGGACGACGACGTAGTCCACGGTCGGGGTGGTGTGCATCCCCGGCGCGTCGGGCTCGAAGAGCTCGGCCAGGCCGGGAAGGTTCGCGAGGTTCTCCGCCACGGCCGGGCCCGGGTCGAAGGCGCTGTCGAAGAAGACCGCATCTGGGGGGAAGGTCACGGTGAGGGCCAGGCTCTCGCCCGGAGCCGGGACGAAGCGCCCGGGGGCGGCGTCCGGGTCCTGGACCCGGCCCTCCGCGGAGGACCAGACCACGCCGAACGCGAAGCCGGGGGTGTGGACGTGCTGCACCTGGCGCACGTCGGCGTCGTGGGCGAAGCCCGAACGACCGTCGGCGTTCACATGGGTGACGACTCGGCGGACCATGGCTGCTCCTTCTACGTGCTGCTGGGTGGGACGGAGAATATGCACAAAACTGGGGTTCTGCATAGAGTGCGCGATTACCCGACTGCCGGGTCGCGCCCGAGGCAGCGGCGCACCGCCTGGTCGACCAGGATTTGAGCGTCCTCGAGCGATCCGGCGGTGCCGTAGACGCAGTGGTCCGGACGCACCAGGGCCGCCACGGCCGGCAGGTCCGCCAGCCAGTCGGACAGGACGGGCTCGTCCTCCCCGAGACGCCGGAGCGACCACACGGTGCCGCCGATCGGTGCCAGCGCCTTCTCGAGGGCGGCCACCGCTGACTCGTTAGAGTCTTCGGCGAGGAACAGACGCATGCCGGCCCCCGTCACCTCGTCGGACAGGGCGACCCGGCCCTCGGCGCGGACCGGCGGCTGCGGGCAGATCTGGCCGGCACCGGGCGTGGAGGTGGCGAACAGCCCGTCGCTCAGCGTCGGGATCAGCGAGCCGCGCACCCTGGTCGGCACAGTGCCGCCGGCCTCCCTGAGCAGCTTGCGGTCCCTCACAAGAGCGAGATCCACGTCCCTCTGGCAGATATCCCGGCCGAGCTCGATCGTGTTGAGCGTGGTCTGGACGACGTGGGGCCGTCGTTCGCGCTGATAGGTGTCGAGGAGCGAGTCCGCCGCCTGTCCCGCCAGCACAGCGGTCAGCTTCCAGGCGAGGTTCTGCGCGTCACGCATGCCCTGCGCCATGCCCTGTGCGGCGAAGGGGGGCGTCATGTGGGCCGCGTCCCCCGCCAGGAAGACCCGCCCGTACCTCCACCGCTCTGCCACGAGTCCGTGGAAGACGTACGCCGCGGCCCGCCAGATCGTGGCCTCGCCCGGCTTGATCCAGTGCTCGAGCCAGGTCCAGGCCGCGTCGTTGTCGACGGGGCCGACGGGCAGCTCGTCGGGCTCGAGCGAGATCTCCCACCGACGGTGCCGGCCGATGAGCCGGACGTACGTGCCGGGCCGGCTGGGCTGGCAGTACTGCACGTTGCACTCGGGGAGCCGCGCAAGCGCTGCGTCGTCGTCGACGAGCGCGTCGATCACCAGCCAGGGCTCATGGAACCCGAGGTCCTGCATGCCCACGCCCAGATCGCGCCGGACCAGGCTGCTGCCGCCATCGCACCCGACCAGGTACCGCCCCGTGACGCGGCGCGCGGCGGCGTCCGCACCCACCACATCGACCCAGGCGATGGACTCGTCCTGGCCGAAGGAGGTCACCTCCGTGCCCAGGAACACCTGGACCTCGGGCATATCCCGGATGCGGTCGCGCAGCACCCGCTCGAAGGCCGGCTGGTCGAACACGAGCATCGGCGGCCAGCCGAGCCGGTACGGCGGCGGGGGCTGGTCGAACCGGCGGATGAGCTCTCCGTGGACCCCGACGTACTCGCTGGGCCGGTACGGCGCCACGTGGTCGTGCAGCTCGTCGACCACCCCGAGCTCCTGCGCGATGCGCATGACCTCGTGGTCCATCCCGACGGCCCGCGGCAGCGGGTACAGGTCCTCGGCCTTCTCGAACACCGCCGTGCGGATGCCACGCAGCCCGAGCAGGCCCGCGAGCGCGACCCCGGTGGGCCCCATGCCCACGACGAGGACGTCGACGTCCGTGCCGCCGCTCATCGGGTGACGCTCTGGAAGCCGTCCTGGAAGCCCTTCTGCCAGTCCTCCACCGTCATGAAGGTCGGATCGGCGCGGCAGATGCGCTCGGTCTCCGCCCAGATGTCCTCGTCCGGCCGGCTCAGGTCGAGCTGGTCGCCATGCGGCTGAGCGACGTACCAGGGGGTGTCGAGGTAGACCTCGCAGGTGTTGTCCTCGATGTCGGAGAAGTAGATCGACAGGGCGTTGCCGTGGTTGAGGCCGCGCAGCTTCGTCGCCCCGGCGCTCTCCGCACGGTGCGCCACGTGCCGCAGCTCGTCCAACGACCGCACCTTGAACGAGATCTGCATGACGGTGCTGGGCGCGTCGCCGGAACGGCCCGAGGCGAGCGCCAGCTGGTGGTGCTGGTCCGGCGAACCGGAGAGGAACGCGATGGTGAAGGGCATCGTGATGCCCTGCCCCTTGTCCGTCAGCCTCAGGCCGAACACGGAGCGGTAGAAGTCGACCATCGCGTCCAGGTCGCGGCAGAACACGCCGAAGTGCGACAGCATGGGTGCGGCCGTGACCTCGTTGCTTGCCATGTCTCTCCTCCTGGGCCGTGTCAGCGCTGACCGTCGTGGTCGGACACTGCGTCCTTCGTGAGTCCGCCGAGCCGCTCGTGGATGCGTCCACCGCTCGCCATCACCAGCCCGAAGACGATCTCGTCGGGCCTCGGGGCGTCCTGGACGCCGATCTCCATCACGTTGAAGTGGCTCCGGACGTACGACGCGTGCACGTAGTGCATCGGAACCATGAGCCGGTAGCCGGTCGAGGCGACCGCCTTCGACGAGGGGACGATCGCCTTCGGCTCTCCGAGCACCGAGCGCATCGCCCAGCCACCGGCCTCGTGCCATACAGCTCCGTGCTCGAGCTCGCCGTTCACGCCGACGATGGCTCCCTTTCCGTACGCCTCGACCGAGTCGGCGCCGCCGAGCCGTCGAGCGACCTCCGTCGCGAGCTCCGCGGCGACCGGGCGTAGCGCAGCCATGAACGGGAGCAGGTCCTCGACGTAGCGGCCGGCGTAGGGGTTCGCGACGACGATGACGCCCGACGCGGCGCGCAGCGGCACCGGTGCGACAGGGCCGAACTCGTGGAACGTCGTCTCCACCGTGACGCTCCGCTTGCGCACGCGGATGAGCGGCTCGGACACGCTGGCCTCAGTCCTGCTGGACGATCGGGTTGCGCAGCACGCCGATCGACTCGATCTCGACCTCCACCAGGTCACCGGGCTTCATGTAGCGCGGCGGCTTGCGGCTGAAGCCCACGCCTGCGGGGGTGCCCGTCACGATGACGTCGCCGGGGACGAGGGTGACGATGGTGGACGCGTAGGCGATCAGCTGGGGGACGCTGAAGATCATCAGGCCGGTGTCGCCGGACTGCACCACCTCGCCGTTGAGCCGCGTCTCCACGGCGAGCTTCTGGCCGGGGGCGATCTCGTCCGGCGTCACCAGCCACGGACCGAAGGCACCGGTCGACTCGAAGTTCTTGCCCGCGGCGATCTGCTGGGCGTGGAACTGGAACTCGCGGACGGAGGCCTCGTTGTAGCAGCTGTAACCGGCCACGTGCTCCCACGCGTCGGCCTCCGGGATGTTCCGGCCGGCCTTGCCGATCACGACGGCGAGCTCGCCCTCCCAGTCGAGGGTCTCCGACGCATGCGGCCGGACGATGGGCTGCTCGTGGCCGACCTGCGACCGCCACACCCGGAAGAAGATCGGGGGGAAGTCCGAGAGCTCCCGCTTCAGCCCGGACGCGAGGGCCTCCTTGTGGTGGTCCATGTAGTTGCGCACCGCGCAGATGATCTTCTCGGGACGCGGGATCACCGGGAGGAACTGGATCTCCGCCAGCGGGACCGGGGTCCCCTCGGCCACCAGCGACTCCCGCTGCGCGTAGTCGTCGCTCGCGATGAGATCGACCAGCGTCCCGTGCCCGCGGACGCCGGTCAGGTCGATCACGGTGTCCCCGGCGACGGCACCGAATCGCTCGAGACCGTCACGGTTCTTGAAGGTGGACAGCTTCACGGGATCTCCTCGTAGCGCGGCTCTGCGAACTGCACGCACCTTAGGCGCCTTCTGTGCACTGTTTCAATACCGTGCACAAAGAAGTTTTCCGCGCACACGATGAGGCCTGCCGCGGCGAGCTGTTCAACGCGGGGGGGCGCACGGTCGCGAGCTCGGCGCCGCTCGGGAGAATCCGCCGGAGACGCCGCCCGCGTGTCCACGGCGCGTCGCTCAGGCGACGACGAGGCGGCCGCCGGCCAGGTGGTGGACGACGTCGGCCACAGCGGCGACCCGGGCGTCGTGGGTCGCGACGACGAGCGTCGTGCCGGCCGAGCGGGCGCGCAGCAGCACGGCGAGGACGCGCTCGACGTTCTCGTCGTCCTGGTGGCTGGTCGGCTCGTCGAGCAGGGCGACGCGCGGCTGCAGCAGCAGGCCCCGTGCGATGCCGGTGCGCTGCTGCTCGCCGAGGCTCGTGCCGGTGGCAGGCTGGTCGGCGATGGCGTCGAGCGCCAGGTCGGCGAGGAGCGACTCGTCGACCTCGACGCTGCGCAGGGCCGCGGGCAGCAGCACGTTCTCGCGCACCGAGAGGCTGCCGGCCACCGTCGAGTGCTGAGGCGTCAGCGAGACGAGCGACCAGTCGTGGATGTCGGTCGCCGACCGGTCGAGCACGGACACCGTGCCGGACGTCGGCGCCAGCACGCCGGCCATCAGGTGCAGCAACGTGGTCTTGCCGGACCCGGACCGTCCCGACAGCACGACGAGGCTGCCCGGATCCGCGGCGAGCGTGATGTCGTCGAGCACGGTCGTACGGCCGGCCTTCTGCGTCACCGCGGCGACGACGACCGTGGCGCCGCTCATGGCCCGTCCTCCAATTCGGCGGGGCGGCGCAGCACGACGCGGTCGTCCTCGATCACCAGCTCGGCGCGGTCGTCGGGGAACATCCGCAGCGCCGCCGGCGGCAGCTGCAGCCGGCCCGCGGAGTCGATCGGGACCAGCGAGCGACCCTCGGCGTGCTCGGCCGACAGGACGCCGTGCCGCAGCGCCAGCACGCGGTCGGTCATCGGCACGATGCGGTCGTCGTGGCTCGCGACGACGACGCAGCTGCCGGCGTCGGCACAGGCCCGGAGCTCGGCGATCACGAGCGCGGCCGACTCGTCGTCGAGCTGCGCGGTGGGCTCGTCGGCGACGACGAGCCGCGCGCCGGAGGTGACCGCGGCCAGCACCGCGAGCCGCTGCTGCTCGCCGCCCGACAGCTCGTGCACGCGGGCGCGCCGCCGGTGCTCGAGCTGCAGCCGCTCGAGCGCAGCGTCGGGCACCGAGCGGCCACGCAGGTTCGCGACCTGCGCGAGCTGCTCGTCGACGCGGAGCGACGGGAGCAGGGCGTCGCTCGCGCGCTGGGGCACCCACGAGATGGTGCGCCGCCGCAGCCGCGCGACGGCCCGGGTCGAGAGCCCCGAGACAGACGCTCCGAACACCTCGAGGTCGCCGGCGGTGTGCCGCTCGTTGAGGGCGAGGATCGACAGCAGGCTCGACTTGCCGCTCCCGGACGGGCCGGTGATCGCGCTCATCGTGCCGGTGCGGAACACCGCCTCCACGCCGCGCAGCGCCTGCACCTCGCCGGTCGCGGCCCAGTAGAGCTTCACGAGGCGGTCGCAGCGGACCGCCGTGGTCTCAGCCGTCACGCAGGATCACCTCCTCCGATCCGGCTGCGCGCGAGCCCCGCGAGGCCGCGATCCGGGCCACGAGGAATCCGACCACCGCGGTCGCGAGCGTCACCGCAAGGGCCTGCCACGTGAGCCGGAACTCGAACGCCGGGTGCGCCGACCGGTCGAGGTCGAACAGCGCCGCGCCGATCGGCGTGACGAGGAGCGTGGCGACGATCGCAGCCACGAGGGCGACCACCACCGACCAGACCAGCTGCCACGACCGCGCAGCCGCGACGCCCGCGCGGCCGAGCCCGATGCGGGCCAGCATCGCGTCGGCGCCGCGGGTGCGGCGCGCCGTACGCCGGGCCTGCTCGGCCAGGACCACGAGCGAGGTCAACGCGACGAACCCGGCGAGGGCGATGAGATAGCCGAGCGAGCGTGCGGCGGCGTCCAGCGCGGGATCGAGCCCCAGCTGGTCGGGCGTGGTCGTGGCCGTGACGGTCGCCTTCGCCTTCTCCATCGTGGCGGCCAAGTCGGAGACGGGCTGCCTCGACCAGATCCACGTCTCGGTGTAGGCGAGGGGCACGAGGTCCGTGGGCGGTGCGAGCCGCGGGTCGCTGCGGCCGAGTCGGGGCAGCAGCGAGTCGGCCGTCGCCACGAACAGCGGCCGGCTGCCGAGGCCGGGGAACGCATCGGTCTTCGCGATGATCACCGCGGGCGTCGTCCAGCCCTGCGCCGAGAGCACGACCAGCTGCCCGACCCGGGTCGAGGCGTCGTTCACGGCGATGAGCGGCACGGTGCCCGCCGGGGCATCGGCCGGTGGGTTCGCGGCGGCCTGCGCGAGCTGCGGCAGCAGGTCGCGCACCTGCGCGAGGCCCTGGCCCTCGCCCCACGAGGCGACGCCGCCGAAGCCGGCCGGCTCGATCGCCATCACGTCGTGGTAGCCGAAGTCGCCCTCGATGCTCGCCAGCATCCGCCACACCGGCGTCGTGCCGGCCGGCGTGACGACCGGCTTCGGCGTCGGGATCTTCGTGCCCTCGTACACCTCGGCGGCGGTGGGGGCGCGCGGCGGCTTGTTCACCAGCTGCCAGGTCCCGGTGATCTGCGCGGTCGACTCCGCTCCCGACCGGACGGCGACGCGGTCGGCGATCGCGGTCGTCGTGCCGATCACGGCCGAGGCCGTCACGAGCACGAGGCCGAGCCCGAGCGAGAGGGCCGCCACCGGGAGCACCGACTCGGCGCCGCCCGACGTCGTGCGCCGACGACCGAGCCACCGGCCGGCGCCCCGTGCCGTGCGCGGGAGCGCCGTACGCCGCGACCGGCTCAGCCGCGCGGCCAGCGTGGCCACGAGCGCTCCGCAGGCCACCGCCACCAGCGCCGGGGTCATCAGCGCCACCGGCCCGGGGGACGTGCTCCGTGCGGTCGCCGCCGCCAGCAGCGCGGTGCCTGCCATCACCACGAGCAGCGGCACCCAGGGGAAGGCGCGCCGACGCACCGACGACTCCGGGCGGTCGGCGACCAGGACGAGTCCGGCGGCGACGACGGCGACCAGGCCGAGCCCGATCGCGCCGACCGTGGCAGCGCCGCGCCAGGCCTCGTCCATCGCGTCGGGCAGCACCGTGCCCGACGGCCCGAGCAGCGCGAGGGTTCCGCGGGCGAGGGCGACCCCGCCCACGACTGCGAGCGCCGAGGGCAGCAGGGCCTCGAGCAACCAGAGACCCGCGGTGCGCACCGGCCCGATGCCGATCGCGGCGCCGTGCCGCAGCTCGACCTTGCGGTCGGAGCCGATGAGCAGCGCCACCACGACGACGGCCAGCAGCCCGGTCGCCGCGCCCGCCGCCGCGAGCAGGCTGGCGCGCTCGCGCGTCGCCTCGCGCAGCGATACCGCGGTGGCCACGACCTTCTCGATGCCCGAGACGAGGCCGGTGCGCAACGGGCCGGGCGGCTCGTCCGAGGGAGCCTTGACGTCCTCGCGCAGCTCCGCGACACCCGCGGCCGTCCGCTCCGCGTCCACGAGCGTCAGACCCGGCACCATCGCGGCCTCGGTGGTCCACATCAACTCGTCCTCGGTGCGCTTGGCCGTGCGCTCGGCAGTGCGCACGTTCGCCACCACGAGGTACGAGGCACGCGTCAGGAACTCGGTGTCGCTCGGGATCCCGCCGACCCGCCGGGACCACAACGCAGTGCCGGGAGGATCGGCGGGCCGGCGCTCGTCCGCGCCGACGGCGTACGTGCCGTCCACGACGAGGCGCTGCACGGGGTCCGGCGGCTCGTCCTTCGGCTTGGGCCGCTGGGCGGTGTTGGTGTTGATGAAGAGCTCGACGGTGTCGCCGGGCTGCACGCCCAGCTCCTCGGCCACAGGGTCGGGGAGCCAGACGCCGGATCCGGTCGTGGCCGCCTCGCCCGTGACGACCAGCGACGTGCGCGGGTCGTCGACGGCGGCGAGCCTGGCGCGGACCTCGACCGACCCGCGGCGCACCGTGGGGCGCGGGTAGGTGGCGTAGTGGATCTCCGGGGCCACCGAGAAGGCAAGGGTCGTCGGCTCGGTCAGGCCCGGGATAGCGCGCAGCCGCTCGACCGAGATGCGCTGGTCCTTGTCGGTGGGCACCGTGCCGGACACGATCCGGACGCTGTCGGAATCGGAGGTGCGCGCCGTCGAGGGAAGCGCCTCGCGGACCGTGGTGAGCGCGTCGTCGCCGGAGAGCTGGATGAACAGCGGCGCCGACGCGATGCTCGTGGTCGCCGCGAGGAGCGCGAGCAGCACCAGCGGCCCGGACCCGCCGCGGCGCCAGGCCCGCCCCGGGGCGCGGCGCCACACCGGGGACAACGGCACGTCGACGACCTCCTGCCGGGGATCGTACGTGAGCGCTCCCACGGCCTCCGACGATGGACGCGCAGCCGATGACGAACCGTGATGCGCGGACCCGGTCAGCCGAGGACGACCACGCCGTCGAAGCCCATCGCGCCGTACGTCCCGCCGGTCATGTTCGTGACCGTGACGGTGTGGGTGCCGGCGGTGGGGAACGTCGTCGCGAAGGCGGCACGCACACCCGTGGTCCCGCGCATCGACACCGCGGCGATCCGAACGCCGTCGACCTTCACGACGACCCAGCCGTTCTTCGACCCGCGCTGGAGCAGCACGGCGATGCTCGACCCCGTCACGGTGGTGCTGGCGGTCGCGTACTTGGTGGTCGTGCGGTGCAGGCTCCCGCCGTTGGCGAGGGACGTGGTCGCGTACGTCCAGCGCCCTGTGTACGCCGTGGCCGTGCGGTCGCTGCGGTACACGGCCCGAGCGGACCCGGTGGCGCTCCAGACCCGGCCGTCCGCGTCGGTCAGCGTCGCGGTGCGGCGCAGCGTGCTGCCCGCGCTCGTGGCCAGGCCCGTGGCGGCGGCCCGGCCCGGCGTCGTGCCGGTCGCCGTGGTGACCTCCCAGGACCACGTCACGGGGACGACCGGGCCGCTGGCCTTGCGCGCCATCGTGCCGCTGCGCAGGGACGCGCTCGGTGCGCTCACGTCGAGGACGGGAACGGCGAGCTGGGTGATCGCGGGCTGGCCGCCGATCTCGTAGTCGACGACGGCGCCGGACGCCGAGGTGCTGACGACCCGCACCCGCAGCTCGCCGCCGGCCAGGTCGATCCAGCGGCCGGTCGGGAGGGCGGCGTGCAGCGAGCCGAAGGTGGCGTCGGCGGTCGACGGGTCACCGTCGAGGAGGAACGACTCGCGCAGCGGGAACGTCGTGCTGCCCACGACCTCGCGCCGCACGGTCACGCCGGCGGTGCCCCAGCCGGGGTCGTCGGCCATCCACGAGTCCATGCCGGTGGCGGTGCGGTACTCGAGCACGTACTTCGTGGTGCCGTCGGCGAGGGTCAGCAGCCGCATGCCGGACGCACCGGCGAGCGGGGCGAGCGTGATGCGACCCGACGCCGTGGGCTGGGCCTGGGAGGCGGAGCTCGTGAGCAGGCCGAGGTAGCGCAGGTGCGACCCGTTGAGGTAGCCCTGGTTCTGCCACGAGACGCCCATGATGTCGCTCGTGTCCAGGTAGGGCTTCTTGGTGCACGACGAGCCGGCGGCGTCGGTGACCCGGCTGCCGTTCGCGGTGCACGCGAGGGTCGAGGAGTGGCCGAGGCTCAGGTTGTGGCCGAGCTCGTGCCCCAGGACGCTCGTCGTGTTGTAGCCGTTGCTCCACAGCACCCCGCCCGAGGAGCGGTCGGAACCGACGGTGCCGAGGCCCGCGATGCCGCTGCACGCCGCCAGGGTGCGGAAGTACACGACGAGGTGCTTGCCGGGGCCCTCGGTCCAGCCGGTCTTGGCCTTGACCTCGTTCCAGAAGTCGAACGACGGGCTCACGTCGCCGCCCGCCAGGCACGGGCTGCTCGTGGTGCGCACGACCGTGGGGTACGCCGTGGCGTCGAACGTCACGCTGCCTCCGGTCATCCGCGACCAGTAGCTGCTGACCGAGCCGCGCACCGTGGCGGCGATGTCGTCGGCGGTCACGCTGGACGTCGAGCCGCCCGACGGCACGACGACCACGGCGAGCACGTGGTGGCTGGCGGTGCTGGCCGACTGCACGGTCGCGGCCACCGGCGCGGCACTGAGGCCCGTGTCGGTCAGGCCGGCCGCCGGCGGGGCGACGACGTCGAGGTCGGTGACCGCGGGGCCGGCCTCGGTGTCGGTGCCGACGCCCGCGGCGGGCTCGACGCCGTCGGCGCTGACGTCGGCGGTGGCGGAGTCGGCGAGCTCGACCCGCACGGTGGTGCCGTCCTCGACCTGGGCGAGCGCCGAGCTCGGCACCTGCACGGCCTCCGAGCCCGTCGATACGAAGGTGAGCGTGGCGTCGTCGTCGGCGGCGTCGTGCGAGGCGAAGTCGTCGACGAGGAAGCGCTCGACGGTGCCCGTCAGGACCAGCCCGTCGGCGGCGGTGCCATCGGCGGCCGCCGCGGCCGGGGCGAGTCCGAGGACCAGCCCGACGACGGCCGTGCACGCCGTGAGAGCCAGGGCCGGGACCTTCGCCGATGTCATGACCCGTACGTCGTCCCCGGCGCCCCCTGGTCTTTCGGCCCGTTGCTCCGTTCGGGGAGGCCGATCGTGTGACGCGCGCAACATCCGTGCGCCGCCCCGCCGAAATGCTCACGCTCCGTGGCGGGCTACGCCGTACGTGCTACCGCCGTCCCGGGGAGGCCGGCACGGAGGGTGACCGTGCGGCGGGCGGCTGCTGCGCTGGCAGACTCTCGGCCGTGAGCCAGACGCCCGACGACCCCGCCGACACGCAGATCCCCGCTTCCGAGCACGAGGACGAGGGGCGGTACGACGCGGGCGACCCGCACCGGCGCCGCTCGGCCCATCTCTACGGCCTCATCGTCAGCGGCGCCGTGCTCGCGACCGCACCGGAGTCGTTCCGGATCAGCCGGGTGGCGTTCATGCTCGTGGCGACGCTCGCGATCTACTGGATCGCCGAGACGTACGTGCACTGGATCGCCACCCGCACGATCCACGGCCGGGACCTCACCGGCCCGGAGCGCCGCCGCATCATCAAGGACGGCTGGCCGCTCATGGCCGCGTGCATCGTGCCGGTCGTCGTGCTGCTCGGCGAGGCGGTCCTGCAGCTCGAGACGGCCGTGGCGGTGAAGGTGGCCCTCATCGTCAACACGCTGCTGCTCGGCGCGGTGGGCTGGAACATGGGCCGCGCCGGAGGCCTGCGCGGGGCGAGGCTCGTCGCGTCGTCGGTCATGACCGCGCTGCTCGGCGTCGTCATGATCGTGCTCAAGACGACACTGCACTGAGACGGCGGACCACGGACGCCGAGAGCCCCGCAGCGCCAGGGCGCTGCGGGGCTCTCGCGGTCGTTCAGCAGGTCAGGACGCGAGCGCCTTGGCCTTGATCGCGTCGAACTCCGCCTGGGTGATGGCGCCCGAGGAGAGCAGGTCGTGCGCGTTCTTGATCTGCGCGGTCGGGTCGGCCGAGGCGGAGACCGAGCGGATGTAGTCGGCCTGGGCGGCCTCCACCTGCTTGTACTGCGCGATGTCGCGCTCGGTCATGCCCTTGCCGCGGGCGATCACGTAGATCAGGGCCGCGAGGAGGGTCAGGACGAAGAGGAAGATGAGCCAACCCGCCTTGCCCCAGCCGCTGAGGTCATCGCTGCGGAAGATGTCCACGATGATGCGGAACAGCAGGATGAAGTACATGACCATGAAGAAGAAGACGAGCAGCGTCCAGAGCCAGTCGACGAGGTTCATCGCTGAGCCTTTCTTGTAGTGATGTGGCCCGTTGTGGGCCGTGGTCCGGTCGGGATTGGCGACCGGGCGGTATGCGCCGCGAGCGGGTGCGCGCGGCGGCAGTCCGCCCCCCTCACGCATCCAGGGGCACATCCTGCCCCCTCTCACCCTGCGCAGTCGAACACCCCCTGTCGGTGATGCCGCCACGGCACCCGCAGCATCCCTCCAGGGGCGGGCGACGAGGCCCGTCCCAGGTCTAGGTTGACGGCGAGGCCGACCGCCCGGGCCGGCACCAGGGCATCCCCGTCCGCCCGTCGCAGCGGGCGCGGATGACCGCACCGGAGCCCGTCCCGCCGTACCCGACCACCGAGCACGCGGAGGTATCGCCATGAGGTTCCACGTCGACTCCGAGGTCGGGGTGCTCAAGCAGGTGATCGTCCACCGGCCGGGGCTCGAGCTCTCCCGCCTGACCCCGCAGAACGTCGAGGACCTGCTGTTCGACGACGTGATGTGGGCGGACCGAGCGCGCGAGGAGCACGACGCGTTCGTCGGCAAGCTGCGGGACAAGGGCGTCGTGGTGCACCTCTTCCACGAGCTGCTCGTCACCGCCCTCGATCAGCCCGGCGCGCGCGACTTCATCGCCGAGGAGCTGACGACGGCCAACCGGTTCGGACCCGCGCTCGAGGCGCGGCTGGACGACCTGGTGCTGCGTGCCCCCGCCGAGGTGCTCGCCGAGGTGCTCGTGGGCGGCGTGCTGCGCAAGGACATCGACCTCGACGAGGGGTCCAGCCTGCTCTGGGCGTACCTCGAGCCGATGGACTTCCTGCTGCGCCCGCTGCCGAACCACCTGTTCCAGCGCGACAACTCGGCGTTCGTGTACGGCGGCCTGTCGGTCAACCCGATGGCCAAGCCCGCGCGCAAGCGCGAGACCATCAACAGCCGCGCGGTCTGGAACTTCCACCCGATGTTCCGGGACGCCGGCCTGCACTTCTACTACGGCAACGACAGCGCGTACCACGACCCGGCGAACGTCGAGGGCGGCGACATCCTCGTCATCGGCAACGGCGCCGTGATGGTGGGCATGGGCGAGCGCACCACGCCGCAGGGCGTGGAGTTCCTCGCCCGGCAGTGGTTCGCGCACGGCGAGGTCACGCGGGTGATCGTCGTCGAGCTCCCCAAGGAGCGCGCGTTCATGCACCTCGACACCGCGATGACGATGGTCGACCGCGACGCGTTCAGCGTCTACCCGTTCCTGTCCGGCGACCTGCGCTGCTTCACCCTCGAGCCGATCGGGTCCGGCGGCGACTACAAGGTGGCCGAGCACGACGAGCTGTTCCCCGTGGTCGCCGACGCGCTCGGGCTCGACCACCTCCGCGTGCTCAAGACACCCATCGACGAGCACGGCGCGGCGCGCGAGCAGTGGGACGACGGCAACAACTTCCTGGCCGTCTCCCCCGGCGTGATCTTCGGGTACGAGCGCAACACCACGACGAACACGTTCCTGCGCCGCAACGGCATCGAGGTCGTCACCATCGCGGGCTCCGAGCTCGGCCGCGGCCGCGGCGGCCCGCGCTGCATGAGCTGCCCGATCGAGCGCGAGGCCGTGGAGAGCCACTGACTAGGCTCCGTACGACGACCCAGCAGAAAGACGGATGACATGTCGATCGACCTGCGCGACCGCGACTTCCTCAAGGAGGTCGACTTCACGGCCGACGAGCTGCAGCATCTGCTCGACCTCGCCCGCGACCTGAAGGCGGAGAAGCGATCCCGCGCCGAGGTGCAGCGCATGCGCGGCCGCAACGTGGCGCTCATCTTCGAGAAGACTTCGACCCGCACCCGCTGCGCGTTCGAGGTCGGCGCCTACGACCAGGGCGCTCAGGTCACCTACCTCGACCCCTCGGGCTCCCAGATGGGGCACAAGGAGTCGACGGCCGACACCGCGCGCGTGCTGTCCCGCATGTTCGACGCCATCGAGTTCCGCGGCTCGGCGCAGGCGACGGTGGAGGAGCTCGCGGCGTACTCCGACGTGCCGGTCTACAACGGCCTCACCGACGAGTGGCACCCGACGCAGATGCTCGCGGACTTCCTCACGATGCAGGAGCACGCGGGCGGTGCGCGGGGCGGCGACCTGTCGTACTGCTACCTCGGCGATGCCCGCTCGAACATGGGCAACTCGCTGCTCGTGATGGGCGCGATCATGGGCTCCGACGTGCGCATCGCCGCGCCGAAGGAGCTCTGGCCGTCGGAGGAGGTGCAGGCGATCGCGCGGGAGCGCGCAGCGGCATCGGGTGCCCGCGTCACGCTCACCGAGGACCCTGCCGAGGGCCTCGCGGGCGCCGCGTTCGTGCACACCGACGTGTGGGTGTCGATGGGCGAGCCCAAGGAGGTGTGGGACGAGCGCATCGCGCTGCTGTCGCCGTACCAGGTCAACGCCGCGGCGATGAAGGCGACCGGGCGCGAGGACGCGAAGTTCCTGCACTGCCTCCCGGCCTTCCACGACGTCAACACGGTGGTCGGCCGCGACATCGCGGCGAAGACCGGCATGACCGAGGGTCTCGAGGTGACGCACGAGGTGTTCGAGTCGTCGGCGTCGGTGGTGTTCGACCAGGCGGAGAACCGGCTGCACACGATCAAGGCCGTGATGGTCGCGACGATCGGCGACTGACACAGCACGATCGGAGAACCCGCGGTCCTTCCCGGGCCTGCCGGGCGGGTCTACGGTCGCGCCATGACCGTCACCATCCCCTGGCTCGGGGTCCTCGTCGCCTTCGTCGTCGCGTTCGTCGCGAACTTCCTGTGGTTCGGCCCCAAGACGATGTTCCCCGTCTGGTGGCGCGCGCTCGGTCACACGATGGACGAGCGCCCGGCCACCGAGGGCATGGGCAAGGTCTTCGGCCTCACCGTCGTAGGGCTGCTCGTGCAGGTGCTCACGATGTCGTGGATCCTGCAGGCCGCGGCCGCCCTCTACGACCAGGACATCTCGCTCGGGGCCGGCGCGCTCATCGGCGCGCTCATCGGTGCCGGCATCGCCGCCGCGGCCTCGCTCGGCCACCGCATGTTCGCCGGCCAGGGCCTCACCGTGTGGGCCGTCGAGGTCGGCGGCGACATCCTCGGCCTCACCCTCATCGGCGCCACCCTCAGCTTCTTCCTCTGACAGGCACGTCGGCGAGGGCGGGGCAGCGAGCCTCAGCCCGCGGGGACGAAGGCGTCGGGATCGCTCGGCGCGATCTCCAGAACCTCGCAGCGCCAGGGGCCGGCCGGGCCGTGCACGACGACCTCCTCGCCCGGGCGGGCGCCGAGCAGCGCCGAGCCCAGCGGCGAGGTGGCGCTCACGCGGTCGTCGTCGAGCATGGCCTCCACCGCCGGCACGGGGCGCACCCAGGTGCCCTCGCCGTCGACCATGCGGATCCGCACGTAGCTCCCGAGCTCGACCACGTCGCCGGTCGGGCGCGGCAGCGTGCCGGCGCGCTCGAGCAGCCGCTGCAGCCAGATCGCCTCCACGCAGAGCCGCTCGAGCCGGCTCACCCGGCCTGGCTCCGCGGGCTCGGACCCCAGGCCGGTCCGTGCATCCGGGATCTCGACCTCGAGCAGGTGGCGAAGCCGCAGCTGCATGAGGAAGCGGCCGTCGCCGGTCAGCATCGGGCGCTCGCGGGTGCGGCGCTGGGAACGGACGGGGATGCGCTCGTGCGGACGGGAACGGGTGGTCGGGGTCATGGCTCCTCCAGGCAGGCACGGACGGTCAGCAGCCGGAGCTGCTGCGTCGGTGGTCTCCCGCCGCCGCGGTGGTGCCGCGACCCATCTGCCCGGGCCCGGAGGCCGTGCTGACGAGCAGGTGGTGATGGGGTACTCCCCGCCGATCAGATACTGACAGTTTCCGGAAATCTAGATCGTCTGTCAACCGGCGTCAGAGGATCTCCCCCGCATCGCGGCCAGCGTGCCGGCGCCACCAGAGCAGGGACAGCGCGCCCAAGGCCAGCGGCCCGAGCACCGTCACCACCCGCCACACCACCAGGCCCGCGAGGATCTCGGACTCCCACTCGATGCCTGCGACGTCGGTGTACGCCGCGATCAGCGCGGCGTCGAGCACGCCCATGCCGGCCAGCGGCATCAGCGTCAGCGGGTACGCGAGCAGGAACGCGCCGATCACCACGATCGCCGGCACCTGGTCGGCGCCGACGCCCACGAGCCGCAGCGACATGAGCACGATGCAGCTGTCGGTCAGCACCATGAGCACGAGCGCGCCGAGCGCCTTCGGCAGGCCCTGCACCAACGTGTGCGACATGCGGCCGCGGAACTCCACGACGGCGTCGGCCCAGCGCTCGGGCTCCACGCTCGCGCGGAACCGGCGTACGACGACCCCGGAGGTCCGGCCGATCCACGCGGCGAACGCGTCGCCCTTCGAGATGAGAACCAGGGCCACGAGCACCGCGATGGCGATCAGCGCGGAGGTCAGCGCCGCCACGACCTGGCCGCGCTCGAGGCCCTCGACAGCCAGCACGATCAGTCCGAGCGCCGGCGCGAGGAACCGCACGATGTAGAAGGTCATCATGTTGAGCGTCACGCCGGCCATGCCGTCGACCGGGTCGATGCCCCACGACTTGAACATCGCGACGCGCAGGACGACGTCGCCGGGCGGCGGCGCGATGGTGCCGATGAGGTTGGCCGTGACGTCGTTCTGCAACGACCGGCCGAACCGCAGGCCGGGCACGAACTGCGTGAGCGGCACGGCGTTGAACGACTGCCGGGTCAGCAGGCCAAGCCCGAGGGGTACGACGGCCCACCACTGCAGGCGGCCCAGGGCCGCCGCCACCTGCGCCCAGTCGACGCGGCCGACGAGCCCGACGACGATCCAGCCGACCGCGAGCGACACCGCGACGATCAGCACCGGCTTCACGAACGGCTTGAGGCGCTGCCAGGCCGTGACGCGAGCGGGCGCGATCGCGTCCTGCGCAGCCTCGTCGTCCGTCACGGGCCGACCGTAGAGGAAGCCCGTCGCCCACCGAGCACGAGGTGGGCAGGTCGCAGGCGCGCGGCACGGGGCGGATGCCAGGCTGTGCCCATGTCCAGCGCCCTGATCGTCATCGACGTCCAGAACGAGTACGTGACCGGCGGGCTTCCGATCGTGCACCCGCCCGTGGACGAGGCCCTCGCCCGGATCGCGGAGGCCATCGACGCCGCCCACGCGGCAGGGCTGCCGGTGGTCGCCGTGCGCCACACCGAGCCCGATCCGAGCGGCGGCATCTTCGTCGAGGGCACGCCGGCCTGGCAGCTGCACGACGTCGTGGCCTCGCGCGGCCACGACGTGCTCATCGACAAGCAGCTCCCCGGGTCGTTCACGGGCACGCCGCTGCAGGACTTCCTCGCCGAGCGCGGCGTCGACCACGTGGTGATCGCCGGCTGGATGACCCACATGTGCGTCGACTCGACCACGCGCCAGGCGATGCACCGCGGCTACGACGTGACCGTGCTCGTCGACGCCACCGGCACGATCGACGTCGCCGACGACCTGCCCGCCGCGCTGGTGCACAGGGTCGAGCTCGGCGTCCTCGGCGACGGGTTCGCGCAGCTGCGCTCGACCGCCGACTGGGTGGCCGGCCTGGCATGAGCTCGCGCACCTCGGTCGCGCGCACGCTCGACCTCAACGCCGACCTCGGCGAGGGCATCGCCACCTCGACGATGCGTGCCGACGACCTCGATGACGCACTGCTCGGCGTCGTGACGAGCGCCAACGTCGCGTGCGGCGGACATGCCGGCGACGCGTCCTCGATGGCCCGCGTCTGTGCGATCGCGGTGGAGCGCGGCGTGGCGATCGGCGCGCAGGTGTCGTACGTCGACCGCGCGGGCTTCGGCCGCACGCGCCTGCACGTCGCGCCGGCGACCCTGCGCGCGCAGCTCCTCGAGCAGCTCGGCGAGCTGCGTGCACACGCCCGCTCGGCCGGCGGAAGGGTGGCGTACCTGAAGCCGCACGGGGCTCTCTACAACACCGCGGCCGACGAGCCGGAGGTCGCCGACGCCGTCGTAGCCGCGGTGCTCGAGGACGCTGCCGACCACCGGCAGCTCCCTGTGCTGACCCTGCCCGGGAGCGCGCTCGCCCTGCGGGCCCGCGCCGCCGGGATCGAGGTCGTGGGCGAGGCGTTCGCCGACCGCGCCTACACGCGCACCGGCCGGCTGGTCCCGCGCTCGCACGACGGCGCGGTCATCACCGACGCCGACGCCGTGGTCGCGCGCGTGCTGCGCCTCGAGTCCGACGGCGTGATCCGAGCCGACGACGGCTCCGACGTCGCGGTGTCCGCGCGCTCGGTGTGCCTGCACTCCGACACCGACGGCGCGGTCGACCTCGCCCGCCGCGTGCGCCAGGCGCTGTGGGCCGCGGGCGTGGTGCTCACGCCGTTCTCCGGCGTACGCAGGGCCGGATGATGCCGGCGGTCACGCGCGTCGCACCGTGCGGCGACCGGGCCCTGCTCGCCGACTGCGCCGACCCCGCAGGGGTCGCGGCAGCCGTGCGCGGTGCTGCGCTGCCGGGGGTCGTCGAGGTGGTGCCGGGCGCGGCGACGGTGCTGGTGCGGCACGACGCGAGCGCCGACCGGGCGGCGCTGACGCGTGCGGTCGCCGATCTGGAGCCGGCTCCGCGATCGGAGGACGCGTCGCCGGTCGTCGAGCTCGATGTCGTGTACGACGGTCCGGACCTCGACGAGGTCGCCGCGCTGACCGGCCTCTCCCGCGCCGAGGTGGTCGCCCGGCACCAGGCGTCCGACTTCGAGGTGGCGTTCTGCGGCTTCTCCCCCGGCTTCGCCTACCTGCGCGGCCTCGACCGCGCGCTGCACGTGCCGCGCCTCGCGACGCCGCGCACCGCGGTGCCGGCCGGCGCGGTGGCGATCGCCGACGTGTGGTCGGCGGTGTACCCGCGCGAGTCGCCCGGAGGCTGGCGCCTGCTCGGCACGACCGACGCGACGCTGTGGGACGTCGACCGCTCGCCGCCCGCGCTGCTCGCGCCCGGCACGCGCGTGCGCTTCCGACAGGCGGGGCCGTGATCGAGGTGGTCGCTCCTGGCCCGCGGACGCTGGTGCAGGACCTGGGGCGGCCGGGGTGGGCCGAGTACGGCGTCGGGCCGTCGGGCGCGTTCGACCGCGGCGCGCTGCGCCTCGCGAACCGGCTCGTGGGCAACCTCGAGGATGCGGCAGCCTTGGAGGCGCTCGGCGGCGGGCTGGTGCTGCGCGCACTGGCCCCCGTCGTGGTGGCCGTGGCGGGCGCCGAGGGGCCGGTGTCGATATCCGGCCGTGGCGCGGACCGGCGTACGCCGCTGCACCTCGCCCCGGGCGACGAGCTGCGTCTCGGCCATCCGACCGCGGGCCTGCGCGCGTACGTCGCGGTGCGAGGCGGTCTGGCGGTGCCGCGGGTGCTCGGGAGCGCGTGCACCGACACGCTGTCCGGCGTCGGGCCGGCGCCTGTCGCCGCCGGCGACCGGGTGGCTCCGGGGTCGGCGTACGCCGGTCCGCCGCATGTGGACCACGCACCGGTGCGGCCCGCGGACGGCCCGCTGCGCATCGTCGCCGGGCCCCGCGACGACTGGTTCGCCTCAGGTGCCCTCGACCTGCTGCTCGCGACCGCGTGGACGGTGACGCCGCAGAGCGATCGCATCGGCGTACGCCTCGACGGTCCGGCGCTTGAGCGCGCCCTCGGCCGGGGCGAGCTGCCGAGTGAGCCAGTCGTGACGGGCGCGCTGCAGGTGCCTCCGGACGGGCGCCCGGTGCTGCTCGGACCGGACCGTCCGACAACCGGTGGGTATCCGGTGATCGGTGTCGTGATCGACGACGACCTCGATCGTGCGGCGCAGTTGCGGCCCGGAGACCACGTGCGATTCCGCTTGTCCTGACTGCGTTTTCCAAGGTTCGTCCAAGAACTGTCCAAGGCACGCAGGGTGACCTCGTGGACGACACGCCCCCAAGTGGAGCAATGAGGCCTGTGACCACCCGAACGGGTCACCATGAATTCGCCGGCAGTGACGAGACTTGAAACGACCGAGGAGGTGATATCCATGACGACGCTCGAGCGCACTGCAACCAGCGACGTGATGGAGCTGCTGCGCCAGGGAATTCCCCTGACGCTGCTGCTGGACCTCGCCGATCCACGCGGTCCCCGATCCCTGGAGCTCCTGCTCCTGGAGAGGGACGCCGCCTAGCGAGGTCACCTGCGACGTCCGTCCCCCGCGCCGCGGGTACGGGCACACCAAGGTCGGGCGGCCCGTGAACCGTCTGAACCGGCCTCTGAGATGGGGCCCCCATAACTCAATTTCATCCCCGGCTCACACCCGGTGTATCCTTACCCCGCACCTTGCGCCGCTAGCTCAACTGGCAGAGCAGCGGACTCTTAATCCGCGGGTTGTAGGTTCAAGTCCTACGCGGCGTACTGGTGGAGAGGCCCGGTCTTCGGACCGGGCCTCTTCCTTGTGACCTGCGGCTTTACCCGTTCGCGCCAC
>JBFWNE010000036.1:0-30803 GCA_050251215.1 Candidatus Nanopelagicales bacterium | reverse complement strand
AGAACGTCGTCTGGAACCAGTTCTCGCTGGACGCCTGGACCAACATCTGCCGCGACCCCACGATCTGCGACTCGGTGGGCGTCAGCCTCCAGATCGCGTTCGTGTCGTCGATCGTCGCGACGCTGCTCGGCACGCTCATCTCGTTCGCCCTCGTGCGCCACCGCTTCAAGGGCCGTACGGCGACGAACCTGCTGATCTTCCTGCCGATGGCCACGCCCGAGGTCGTCCTCGGCGCCTCGCTGCTCGCCCTGTTCCTCAACCTGGGCGCGCCGCTCGGTTTCGGCACCATCGTCATCGCGCACATCATGTTCTGCATCAGCTTCGTCGTGGTCACGGTCAAGGCGCGCCTCGCGGGCCTTGACCCGAGGCTGGAGCAGGCCGCGGCGGACCTGTACGCCGATGAGCGGGCGACGTTCCGCTACGTCACGCTGCCCTTGGTCATGCCGGGCATCGTGTCCGCGGCGCTGCTCGCGTTCTCGCTGTCGTTCGACGACTTCATCATCACGAACTTCAACAACGGCACGACCGTGACGTTCCCGCTCTACGTCTGGGGCGCCGCCCAGCGCGGCATCCCGCCGCAGGTCAACGTCATCGGCTCGATCATGTTCTTCGCCGCCCTGTTCATGGTGGTGTTCGCCCTGGTCGTCGGCGCCGCCTGACGCATGATGTGATCATCTGCTCGACGGCCTGCGGCGCCGCGACCTGTTGGGCCCCCGCTGGTGGTCGCGTCGGTCACGACGCGACCTGCAGTAGGGGTGTCGGCGCCGCCCGACGCAAGAAGTGATTATCTGCTCGACGCGCGTCGTAGCAAGGACACCGGTCGAGGCCGCGCCTACCCTCTCGGGGAGGCGCGGCCTCGTCGTCGAAGGAGATCGGACATGGCACTCGCTCCCCAGGTGGTGGCGATCCCGCTGTACCTCGGGCTCATGGCGCTCGAGCTCGTCGAGGTGCGCCGCGAGAAGCGCGACGCCGAGCGCGCCGGCACGGCACCGCACCTCGTCGGCTACACCGCGAAGGACACCGCGACCAGCCTGACCATGGGCATCGGGTCGCTCGTGTGGGGCGCGGCCTTCGCCACCGTCTCCCTCGCGTTCGACTTCTTCTTCTACGACCGCAGGCTGCTCGACCTCGGCTCCTACGCGAACGGCGCGGCGGGCATCGGTGCGGCGATCGCGGCCTGGGCGCTGCTCGTCGTGCTCGACGACTTCTGCTACTACTGGTTCCACCGGGTGCACCACGAGTCCCGGTTCTTCTGGGCGGCTCACGTCACCCATCACTCGTCGCAGAAGTACAACCTCTCGACGGCGCTGCGGCAGTCGTGGATCCCGCTCACGAGCCTGCCGTTCTACATCCCCGTGTTCCTGCTCGGCTTCTCGCCCGTGCAGTGGGCATTCGTGCACGGCATCAACCTCGTGTACCAGTTCTGGATCCACACCGAGGCGATCGACAGGATGTGGCGTTGGTTCGAGGCGGTGTTCAACACCCCGAGCCACCACCGGGTGCACCACGGGTCCAACCCGCAGTACCTCGACAAGAACTACGCCGGCATCTTCATCGTGTGGGACCGGATGTTCCGCACGTTCGAGCCGGAGGTCGAGCGCGTGCGCTACGGCCTGACGAAGAACATCGACTCGTACAACCCGATCTACGTGGCCTACCACGAGCTCGTCGCCATCGTGCGCGACGTCGCGCGCGCACGGACATGGCGGGCTCGCTGGAACCTCGCGTTCGGCAGCCCCGGGTGGACTCCGGCCGACTGACGAGGCTCAGCTGTCGAAGCCGAGGCCCAGCCGGTCGAGGGTGCGCAGCCAGAGGTTGCGGCGGCCCTCGTTGCGGTCGGCGCGGTCCAGCGACCAGCGGGTGAGCTCGATGGCTGCCTGCCGCACCGGCTCGGGCGGGAACGGCAGCGGCATCGACCGGACCATCTCGGTGCGGGTGCGCTCGGTGTCGCGGCCCTCGAGCAGGTCGAGCATCACCGCCGCTCCGAACCGGGTGGCGCCCACGCCGAGACCGGTGTAGCCGGCGGCGTACGCCACCCGGCCGTCGCGCGCGGTGCCGTAGAAGGCCGAGAAGCGCGAGCAGGTGTCGATGGCACCGCCCCACGCGTGGGTGGCGCGGATGCCCTCGAGCTGCGGGAACACCTCGACGAGGTGCTCGGCCAGCAGCGCGAACGACTCCGGCCGCTGGTCGTGCTCGGCGCCCATGCCGTTGTTGCGGTTGTAGATCGCGTCGTACCCGCCGAACAGGATGCGGCCGTCGTCGGTCGGCCGGTAGTAGTGGAACTGGTTGCCCGAGTCTCCGATGCCCTGGCGGCCGGCCCACCCGATGCTCGCCCACTGCTCGGCGGTCAGCGGCTCGGTCATGATCGCGTAGTCGTAGACGGGTACGACGAGGTGCTTCAGGCGCGCGAGCAGCGGCGGGAACGCGTTCGTGCCCAGGGCCACCCGGCGCGCGCGCACCAGGCCGGTGCCGCCGTCGGACTCCGTGCGGACCTCGACAGCCGCACCGGTGGTGTCGCCGAACCCGGTCGCGCGGGTGTGCTCGTGGATCCGCACGCCGAGGGCGAGGCACGCGTCGCGCAGGCCCCAGGCGAGCCGGGCGGGGTTGACCAGTGCGCTGCCGGCCGGGTCGTGGATCGCGCCGACGTACAGCGGGGAGTCGACCATCGCGCGGACGGCGTCGGCGTCGAGCGCCTCGAGCTTCAGTCCGAGCGCGGCGCCCGCGTCGACGGCCTCGGCGTACCCCTCGGTCTGGTAGTGCTCGGTGGCGACGCCCAGCTCGCCGTTGCGCTCGAACGAGCAGTCGATGCCGTACCGCACGAGGGTCGCCTCGAGCTGGTCGAGGTTCTCGTTGCCGAGGCGGACGAGGGTGCTCATCTCCTCGGGCCAGCGAGCCAGGCCGTTCTCGAGGCCGTGGGTGATCGACGGGGAGCAGAAACCGCCGTTGCGGCCCGAGGCCGCCCAGCCGATGCGCGATCCCTCGAGCAGGAGGACGTCGCGCTGCGGGTCGGCCTCCTTGGCGAGCAGCGCGGTCCACAGCCCGCTGAAGCCGCCGCCGACCACGAGTAGGTCGGCGTCGGCGACGCCGGAGAACGGCGCGAGCGCGTCGGGGCGGCGGGGGTCGTCGAGCCAGAACGGGACGGGCGACGCGTCGCGGACGGCGTCGTACGAACGAGGGCGGGGGCTGCGTGCGAACGGCACGGTGAGTCCTCGGGGTGGGCCGCCCCGGGTCCTCCGGATGCTGCGGCCGCCGCGAGCGGGCGGAGGGGCTCCGCCGCGTCCTCCCGCGACCTGCCCAGGGTAGCGCAGATCCTGAATCGCCGTACAGGACCGCGCGGTCCCGTCTGACATGTCGTCAAGGCGGAACCGGCCTCGGCGTCAACCTGCCGCTGGTGCCGTGCTCGGCAGCACGCCAGGATGGGCCCATGACCGAGCCCACCCGCATCTCCCACTGGATCGACGGCAAGCCGTTCGGCGGCGTCGCCGAGCGCACCGGCGACGTGTTCGACCCCGCCACCGGCGTCCTGACCGGTCGCGTCGACTTCGCCACGACCGAGGTCATGGACGAGGCCGTGGCCGCGGCCAAGGCCGCCTTCGCCGAGTGGGGCCGCACCTCGCTCACCAAGCGCGCCACCGTGCTGTTCGCGTTCCGCCAGCTCTTGAACGAGCGCAAGGAGGAGCTCGCCGCGATCATCACGGCCGAGCACGGCAAGGTGCTGTCCGACGCCCTCGGCGAGGTCACCCGCGGCCTCGAGGTCGTCGAGTTCGCCTGCGGCATCCCGCACCTGCTCAAGGGCGGCTACTCGGAGGGCGTCTCGACCGGGGTCGACGTCTACTCGATCCGCCAGCCCCTCGGCGTGGTCGGCATCATCTCGCCGTTCAACTTCCCGGCGATGGTCCCGATGTGGTTCTTCCCCGTCGCGATCGCGGCGGGCAACACCGTCGTGCTCAAGCCGAGCGAGAAGGACCCGTCCGCGGCCAACTTCATCGCGGCTCTCTGGGCCGAGGCCGGCCTGCCCGCCGGTGTGTTCAACGTCGTGCACGGCGACAAGGTCGCGGTCGACTCGCTGCTGACGCACAAGGACGTCAAGAGCATCTCGTTCGTCGGCTCCACCGCCATCGCGAAGTACGTGTACGAGACCGGCACGGCCCACGGCAAGCGCGTGCAGGCCCTCGGCGGCGCGAAGAACCACATGGTGGTCCTGCCCGACGCCGACCTCGACCTCGCCGCCGACGCCGCCGTCAACGCCGGCTTCGGCTCGGCGGGCGAGCGCTGCATGGCGATCTCCGCGCTGGTGGCCGTCGGCGACGTCGCCGACCCGCTCGTCGCCAAGATCACCGAGCGGATGTCCGGCCTGCGCACCGGCGACGGCCGCCGCGGCTGCGACATGGGCCCGCTCGTCACCGAGGTGCACCGCGACAAGGTGAAGTCGTACGTCGACGCCGGCGAGGCCGCGGGCGCGACGATCGTGGTGGACGGCCGCAACCCCGAGGTCGACGGCGAGCCCGGCGGCTACTGGCTCGGCCCAACGCTCATCGACAACGTCACCACCGACATGTCGGTGTACACCGACGAGATCTTCGGCCCCGTGCTGTCTGTGGTCCGCGTCGACTCGTACGACGAGGCCCTGCAGATGGTCAACGACCACCCGTACGGCAACGGCACCGCGATCTTCACCAACGACGGCGGCGCCGCGCGCCGCTACCAGAACGAGGTCGAGGTCGGCATGGTCGGCATCAACGTGCCGATCCCCGTGCCGATGGCGTACTACTCGTTCGGCGGCTGGAAGAACTCGCTGTTCGGAGACAGCCACGCCCACGGCACCGAGGGCGTGCACTTCTTCACCCGCGGCAAGGTCGTCACCTCGCGCTGGCTCGACCCGAGCCACGGCGGCATCAACCTGGGCTTCCCGACCCACGGCTGATCCGTCGCCGCGCCACCGCGCGCAGACCGCAGCAGGGCCCCGCCACCACCCGTGGCGGGGCCCTGCACTTCTTCGACCCTTAGGGTCGATCACGGCAGGTGAACTGCACCATCTGACCTGTACTCGTGATCTTGAGAGGCGTACGACGTCTGCTCAGCCGGTCGCGGGGCGTGAGCCCACCGGGGGAGCGGTGGGCGATATGGCCCGGTTCGTCACGGTCGGTGGTCGCGTAGCGGACGTCGTATCGGCGTGTCGCGTAACGGTTCCCGGGAGTTCGCCCGCAGCGGCCCGCGAGCACCTAGCGTCCCCCTATGAGGCTCACCGTCGTGCTGGACTGCCTCGACCCGGACTCCGCCGTCGAGTTCTGGTCGCTCGCCCTCGGGTACACGCTCGCCGACAAGCTGGACGAGTACCGCGTGCTCGTCCCCTCTCCAGGCCGCGACGCGTCGCTGGCGGAGATCCACGGTCCGGTCCTGATCCTCGCGAAGTCCGACGATCCCAAGACCGGCAAGAACCGCATGCATCTCGACGTCCACCCGGACGACGCCGAGGCCCACATCATGAGGCTCCAGCGCCTCGGCGCGACCATCGTGGGGGAGCGGGTCGAGCGCTTCGGCATCTGGTGGCAGGTCATGGCCGATCCTGAGGGCAACGAGCTCTGCATCGTGTCCGGGGCCGAAGGGCCCGACGAGGGGCACGCCAGCTCCGGCTGAGGGCGGGTCGCAGCCTCCGCGCGGGACGAGTGTCCGCGCGGAGGACCGGTCCCTCCCGATCGGCTGGACGTCGTCCTCGAGGCGACGCATCACGGCCCGTCGGGGACGCCGTACCCGGTGCCGCGGCGATGCGGCGGGGCAGGCTCGGCACGCTCGACGGGGCAGCGCGCGTCGGGGCAGGCGAGCTCGTCGCACAACCGGCACATGTGCTCGCTGGTGAGCAGGTCGTCGGTGAGCGCCTCGAGCATCGCCTCGACCGTGTCGGCGAGCGCTCGCACCTGGTCGTCGTCGAGGGCTGACACCGCACGCTCGAGGACCTCGCGCCGCGCGCCGAGCACCTCGAGCGCCACGTGCTCGCCCCGCGACGTGAGGGCGAGGAGCTTCGTCCGTCCGTCCTCGCCGGGGATGCGTTCGACGAGCCCGTCGCGCTCCAGCCTGTCGACGAGCTGGACCGCGCCGGGATGCGTGATGCGCAGCCGGGCGGCGAGGAACGCGATAGGCCGGTCGGGGTACCACAGCAGGGTGATGAGCGCGGCCGGCGCGTTGGCGCCGTGGCGCGTCGCGCGTCCCGTCCCGAGGTCCACGCGGTCGGAGATGGCGAGGGCCAGGGTGCCGAGCACGTTGCTCGTGAACGCCCGGTCTGCGCGCGGGCCTCGCCGCGGCGGCCGGGGAGCATCCGGCGGGATGGCGATCCCGCCCTCGCCCCAGGCACGGACGGGCCGGTTCTGCGGACGATGCCTCATATAAGCACCTTATGCCTTAGCGTGCGCAGCAGCAGGCCGCGGCACGAAGGTCGCGGCCGATCCAGAACAGGAACCTCCCCATGCGGGTCCTCTGCGTCGGCGCCGGCGGCGTCGGCTCGTCCGCCGCCCTGATCGCCGCCCGTCGCGACTTCTTCGAGTCGTGGGTCGTGGCCGACTACGACCTCGGCCGAGCCGAGGCGCTCGTCGCCCGGATCGGCGACCCCCGGTTCGCCGCAGCGCAGGTCGATGCCGGCAGCGCCGACGCCGTGGCATCGCTCGCCCGCGAGCACGGTGCTACGCACGTGCTCAACGCCGTCGACCCGCGCTTCGTGATGCCGATCTTCGACGGCGCGCGCGCCGCCGGTGCCGACTACCTCGACACCGCGATGTCGCTCTCCGCGCCGCACCCCGAGCAGCCGTTCGAGCTGCCCGGCGTGAAGCTCGGCGACGACCAGTTCGCCCAGGCAGCCGAGTGGGAGGCAGCCGGTCGCCTCGCGCTCGTCGGCATGGGTGTCGAGCCCGGCCTCGCCGACGTCTTCGCGCGGTACGCCGAGGACCACCTGTTCAGCGACATCGACGAGCTCGGCGTGCGCGACGCGGGCAACCTCGTGATCGAGGGCTACGACTTCGCGCCGTCGTTCTCGATCTGGACCACGATCGAGGAGTGCCTCAACCCGCCGGTCATCTGGGAGAAGGACCGCGAGTGGTTCACCACCGCGCCGTTCTCCGAGCCGGAGGTCTTCGACTTCCCGGGCGGCATCGGCCCGGTGGAGTGCGTCAACGTCGAGCACGAGGAGGTGCTCCTCATGCCGCGCTGGGTGAAGGCCCGCCGCGTGACGTTCAAGTTCGGCCTCGGCGACGAGTTCATCGACGTCCTGAAGACCCTGCACAAGCTGGGGCTCGACAAGACCGAGCCCGTGACCGTGCGCGGCGTGCAGGTCTCGCCGCGCGACGTCGTGGCTGCGGCGCTGCCGGACCCGCTCACGCTCGGCGACAAGATGACCGGATCCACCTGCGCCGGCCTCTGGGTCACCGGCACGGGCAAGGATGGCCAGCCCCGCGAGGTCTACTTGTACCACGTGGCCGAGAACGCCTGGACGATGAAGGAGTACGGCGCCCAGGCGGTCGTCTGGCAGACCGCGATGAACCCGGTCGTCGCGCTCGAGCTGCTCGCCACCGGCGTCTGGTCGGGCGCGGGCGTGCTCGGCCCCGAGGCCTTCGACTCGGTGCCCTTCCTCGACCTGCTGCGCGACGGCTACGGCCAGGCCTGGGGCATCCAGGAGCGCGATCCGCAGACCCACGCGGTGCTGACCGACAGCCTCGCCTGACCCTCTCGCACGAAGGCCTCGCACCGCCCGGTGCGGGGCCTTCGTGGTGGATCCGCTGACAGCCGGATCCGCACGCGACACAGTGGCCGCAGGAGGTGGGCCATGCGCGTGCTCGTCACAGGCGGGACCGGTTTCGTCGGAGGGCACACGGTCGCGGCGCTACGGCGCGCGGGCCACGATGTGCGCCTGCTCGCGCGCACCCGTGACCGTGCGGAGTCCGTCCTGCGCCTGCACGGCCTCGACCCATCCGAGGTCGAGGTCGCGCTCGGAGACATGACCGACGCGGGGCCGGTGCGCGAAGCGGTGGCCGGGTGCGATGCGGTCGTGCATGCGGCCGCGGTCTACTCGCTCGACCCGCGCGACGGCGACACGATGGTGCGGACCGGGCCGGAGGGCGCGCGCATCGTGCTGGGGTCGGCGCTCGAGGCCGGCGCGACCCGCGCCGTGCACGTCTCCAGCGTCGCGGCGATGCTCTCGCGCCGGCCCGGCACGCGGCTCACGCCGTCCTCGCCGGTCGGCGACCTGCGCAGCCCGTACTACGTGAGCAAGCAGCTCGCCGACCAGGTGGTGCGGGGGATGCAGGCGGCCGGTGCGGCCGTGACCCGCTTCCACCCGGCGGGAGTGGTCGGGCCGCTCGACCCGCACCGCAACGAGACCAACGAATCGCTGCGCGGTCTGCTGGCCGCGCGGGTATCGGCGTGGACGCGGGAACCGTTCGGCTACTGCGACGTGCGCGACTGCGCCGCCGTCCTGGTGGCCCTCGCCGAGGGACGGGGCGACGACAGGCCGGCGTGGATGCCTCCCGTCGCGATGGTGGATGCATCCCGCGTGCTGGCCGAGGTCACCGGGAGGCAGCTGCGCGTCGTGCGGTCCCCGGCGAGGGTCGCGTACGCCGCGCTGCGGCCGGCGGACGCCGTCGTACGCCGGCTGCCGCGATCGGTCCCGGCGTTCCCGGTCGCAGGGCTGGAGTCCTTCGCCGCCGGCAATATCGTCGACGACGAGCGGTCGTGGGAGGCGCTCGGCGTCGTCCGGACCGACGTCCTCACGAGCTTCCGCGACACCGTGCGATGGCTCGTCGAGCGCGGGGACCTGACCGCGCGGCAGGCCGGCACCGCGGTCTGACCGGCCGACGGGGCCCGCCCCCTAGGGGAGCGGGCACCGCCGCGCGTCATGTCAGAGCGTCGAGACGTCCACGTCGGCAGGGACGAGGACGGCGTCGATCACGTGGATGACGCCGTTCGAGGCCGCGACGTCCGGGGTGACCACCGTGGCGCCGCCGACCTTGATGCCGCCGTCGGTCGTGATGGTGAGCTTCGAGCCCTCGACCGTGTCGACATCGCCCGCTACGACCTCGCTCGACGGCACGTTCGCGGCGACGACGTGGTAGGTCAGGATCTTCGCGAGGACGTCTTTGTTCTCCGGCAGCAGCAGCTTGTCGAGCAGGCCCGCGGGCAGCGCGGCGAACGCCTCGTTGGTCGGCGCGAACACCGTGAACGGGCCGGTGCCGCTGAGGGTCTCGGCCAGTCCTGCGGCCTGCACGGCGGCGACCAGGGTCGAGAAGTCGGGGTTGCCGGCGGCGACCTCGACGATGGTGCCCGCGGCGGCCGGAGTCGACGCCTCGGCCGACGACGACGTCGGCGCGGGTGCGCTCGTGGTGGAGGCGGTGTCCGAGCTGCTGCCGCAGGCGGCGAGCGTCAGAGCGGCGATGCCGGCGACGGCGATGGTGGCGATCCGGGTGGCGCGCATGGTGTCCTCCGTGGTCGTCGGTGCCCCGAAAGGGCCGTATGCAGAGGACTTCCGCCTCGTCGCCGTCCCTGGATGCCGATACGGCTGAGGCGCATCTCACGGCGAGCACCGCATCCGTCCGATGCTCGGTGGTCCGTGCACGCCGAAGGCCTCCGACCGCGTGGTCGGAGGCCTTCGGCGTACGGCGCGGATCAGTGGCCGGTCAGAGCCAGGAACTGCTCCTCGAGGATGGTCAGCGCCTCGTCGAGCAGGTGCGCCGGGATCGTGAGCGGCGGCAGGAAGCGCAGCACGTTGCCGTAGGTGCCGGCGGTGAGGACCACGACGCCCTGCGCGTGGCAGGCCTTGGCGACGGCGGCGGTGAGGGCGGCGTCGGGCTCGTCGGTGCCCGGCTTCACGATCTCGACCGCGATCATCGCGCCGCGGCCGCGGATGTCGCCGATGACGCCGGTCTTGTCGGCGATCGTCTGCAGGCGCGGCTTCATCACGGCCTCGATCTCGCGCGCCTTGGCGTTGAGGTCGAGCTCCTCCATCGTGGCGATCGAGCCGAGCGCCGCGGCGCAGGCGACGGGGTTGCCGCCGTACGTGCCGCCGAGGCCGCCGACGTGCACGGCGTCCATGATCTCGGCGCGGCCGGTGACGCCCGCGAGCGGCAGGCCGCCCGCGATGCCCTTCGCCGTGGTGATGAGGTCGGGGACGATGCCCTCGTGCTCGCTGGCGAACCAGGCGCCGGTGCGGCAGAAGCCGCTCTGCACCTCGTCGGCGACGAACACGATGCCGTTGTCGTTGGCGTACGTCACGAGCGCCGGGAGGAAGCCCTCCGCCGGCACGATGAAGCCGCCCTCGCCCGCGATGGGCTCGATGACGATGGCGGCGACGTTGTCGGCGCCGATCTCCTTGTCGATGCGGCTGATCGCGTCGGCAGCGGCCTTCGCGCCGTCCCGGCCGTCGTGGAAGGGGTACGACAGCGGGACGCGGTAGACCTCGGGGGCGAACGGGCCGAACGAGTTCTTGTACGGCATGTTCTTGGCGGTCATCGCCATCGTGAGGTTGGTGCGGCCGTGGTAGCCGTGCTCGAAGACGACGACGGCGTCGCGCTTGGTGTAGGCGCGGGCGATCTTCACGGCGTTCTCGACGGCCTCGGCGCCGGTGTTGAACAGTGCCGAGCGCTTCTCGTGGTCGCCGGGGGTGAGGCGGTTGAGCGCCTCGCAGACCTCGACGTACCCCTCGTAGCTCGTGACCATGAAGCAGGTGTGGGTGAACTTCGCGACCTGCTCCTGCACGGCCGCGACGACCTTCGGTGCCGCGTTGCCCACGCTGGTCACGGCGATGCCGGATCCGAGGTCGATGAGCGAGTTGCCGTCGATGTCGAGGAGCACGCCGCCGCCGGCGGCCTCGATGTAGACGGGCAGGGTGGCGCCGACGCCGGCGCTGACGGCCGAGACGCGACGGGCCTGGAGCTCGGCCGACTTCGGGCCGGGGATGGCGGTGACCAGGCGGCGCTCCTGGGGGAGGTCCGCGGCGACAGGGGAGGTGGAGGTCGTCATGGGCGACAGGCTACGGGCGAGTCGCACTCCCACGGTGTGGACTTTGTGGCGATAACCGGGCCTATCCTTGTCCAGCCCGGACATCGTCGTCCCGGGCGAGCCTGGAGGTCCCGTGCCGCCCCGCCTGCGCGACGTCGTCGCCCTGCCCGACCTGGGCCTCGCCGTGCTGGCGGGCGCCGGATCGCTCGACCGTCCGGTCCGCTGGGTCGCCGTCAGCGAGCTCGAGGACCCGGGGCCGTTCCTGGAGGGCGGCGAGCTCGTCCTCACCACCGGCATGCGCCTGCCGACCACGGGGGCCGCCTGCGCCTCGTACGTCGGCCGCCTCGTCGCCGCCGAGGCCGCGGCCCTCGGGCTCGGCGTCGGCCTCACCCACGCCGACGTGCCCGCGGCGCTCGTGCGCGCCGCCGAGGCCCAGGGCCTGCCCCTGGTGAAGGTGCCCGAGCAGACGCCGTTCATCGCGGTCACCAAGGCCGTCTCGCGCCTGCTCGCGGCGGAGGAGTACGACGAGGCTGCGCGCGGATTCACCGCACAGCGCGAGCTGATCCGCGCCGCCCTGACCGCCGACGACGGCGGTTCCGCCGCGGTCGTCGCGCGGCTGGCCAAGCACGTGGGCGGCTTCGCCCTGGTCCTCGACCCGTCGGGCGCGGTCGTGCATGCCAGCCCGCCCTCCGCCGTCGGGCGGGCCGCCGAGCTCGCCGGCGAGGTGGCGCGGCTCCGCCCGCGGGGGCTGCTCGCGTCGGCGGTCGTGTCGGGAGCCGACGAGTACGTCGTGCTGCAGCCGCTCGGGGTGCGGGGCAAGGCCCGCGGCTTCCTCGCCGTCGGCGCCCCGCGACCGTTGTCGGCGAACGACCAGGCCGTGGTCAACCTCGCCGTGTCGCTGCTCTCGCTGTCGCTCGCGCGGTCCGAGGGGCGAACCGCGTCCGAGCGCGGGGTGCGCGCCGCGGCAGTCCGGCTCCTGCTCGACGGCCACTCGCGGTCGTTGCCGCTCGACCAGCTCGGCTGGGGCCCGTTGCGCTCCCGGCCTGTGCGCCTCGTCGTGGCGCGGGCGCTCGACGCCGAGGCGGCGTCGGTGGCCGCCGCCGAGGAGCGGCTCGTCGAGGTGCTGCCCGGGAGCGCCGTCGCCGGCGGGCTGCTCGGCGACGACCCTGCCGCCGTCCTCGCCGTCGCGCCCGCGTCGGTCGTGGACGCGGCGGGCGGCCTCGCGGCTGCGGACGACGACGTCGTGCGGGCCGCAGGCATCGGCGACCTGGCCGAGACCGACGACCCGGCCTCGCTCGGCAGATCGCTCGCACGGGCCCGCCGGGCCCTCGCGGCGGGCGGCGACGGGCTGCGCCGCTACGACGACCTCGGAGGCGGCCTCGAGGCGCTGCTCGACCCGGCGGCGGCCGACGCCTGGGCTGCTGCGCTGCTCGCGCCGCTCGACCAGCCGGGGGAGCGCGCCGACCTCGCCGCCACGCTGCACGCGTGGCTGGGGCGGCACGGCCAGGTCGATGCCGCGGCGGCGGACCTCGGCGTCCACCGGCACACCGTGCGCCACCGCCTGCGCCGGGCCGAGGCTCTGCTCGGCCGCTCCCTCGACGACCCCGGCGTACGCGCCGAGCTCTGGCTGGCCCTCACCCGCACCCCGTCCTGACCCCTGGTCGGCCGATGAAGGTGCCCTAGCCCCGTACGAGGCGCCGAGGATCCCCCACTGAGGGGCGGCGGATGGCCGGTTCGCCTGGGTGTGGGGAGCGCCAGGTGCGTCTGAGGCACTCTGGGGCACCCTCATCGAGAAATGTCCGGACCGGTGAGGTGAGGCGCGTGGGGTGTACGTCGTGGAGCCGGAGAGGGCTGGCGGGCGCCGTACCGTCGTGGGCATGAGCGACACGCTGTTCCCCGCCTGGATCGCCGGCCGTCCCGTGACCGAGGGCGCCACCGCCGAGGTCTTCCACCCGTACGACGGCTCCGTCGTCGGCGCCCATGTGGTGCCGGACGCCGCGCAGGTCGAGGAGGCCGTCGCCGCGGCCTGGGCCGTGCGCCACGAGTTCGCCGCCACCTCGGCGGCGCTGCGAGCCGACGCGCTGATGCACGTGTCGAACCGCATCGCCGAGCGGGCCGAGGAGATCGCGCGCCTCATCACGGCGGAGAACGGCAAGCCGATCATGTGGGCGCGCGCCGAGGCCGCCCGTGCCGCCTCGACCTTCCGCTTCGCCGCGGAGGAGGCGCGCCGCTGGGGCGGGGAGATGCAGCGCCTCGACACCGACGCCGCGAGCGGCGGTCGGGCGGCGATCATCCGCCGCTTCCCGATCGGCCCCGTGCTCGGCATCTCGCCGTTCAACTTCCCGCTGAACCTCGTCGCGCACAAGGTCGCCCCGGCCCTCGCGGTCGGCGCGCCGATCATCCTCAAGCCCGCGCCCGCCACCCCGCTGTCCGCGCTGCTCCTCGGCGAGCTGCTCGCGGAGACCGCGCTGCCCGCCGGCTCCTGGTCGGTCCTCGCGGTCGGCAACGACATCGCGCCCGTCCTCACCGCCGACGAGCGCCTCCCCGTCGTGTCGTTCACCGGGTCGGAGGCCGTGGGCTTCGCGATCCAGAAGGCCGTTCCGCACAAGCACGTGACGCTCGAGCTCGGCGGCAACGCGGCCGCCGTCGTCTGCCCCGACTGGTCCAGCGACGCCGACCTCGACTGGGCGACCACGCGGATCGCCACGTTCGCGAACTACCAGGGCGGCCAGGCCTGCGTGTCGGTGCAGCGCGTGCTCGTCGACTCCTCGGTGTGGGACCGGTTCGTGCCGCAGCTCGTGGCGAAGGTGCAGGCGCTGCCGACCGGCTCGCCGTGGGACGACGCGACCGTCGTCGGCCCGCTGGTCAACGAGGCAGCGGCAGTGCGCGTCGAGTCGTGGGTCGACGAGGCGGTCGCGGGCGGCGCCACGCTGCTCGCCGGCGGCGTCCGCGATGGCGCGTCGTACGCCCCCACCGTGCTGACCGATGTCGCGGTCGACGCGAAGGTCTGCTGCGAGGAGGTATTCGGGCCGGTGCTCGTGCTCGCCAAGGTCGACGGCGTGGACGAGGCGTTCGACGTGGTCAACGACTCGCGCTTCGGCCTGCAGACCGGCGTGTTCACCCACGACCTCCAGGTGGCGTTCCGCGCCCACCGCGACCTCGAGGTCGGCGGCGTGATCATCGGCGACGTGCCGTCGTTCCGCGCCGACCAGATGCCGTACGGCGGCGTGAAGGCTTCGGGCGTCGGCCGCGAGGGACTGGCGGCCGCGATGGACGACTACACCTATGAGCGCGTCCTGGTCCTGTCCGGCATCGCGCTCTAGATCGTCCGCTAAGGACAGGACACGCCCTTCACGGGCGTGTTCTGTCCTTTTCGGGGGTCTGTCGACGGGCGTTGGCACGGCTCATCAGGAGAGCGACGAACGCGGCAGCTGCGCCGAGGAAGCCGAGGGCTGCGACAGCCGGGGCGTCCAGCGAGATCGCGACGAGCGCAACGAGGAGCCCTGCCATCTCGGCCGCCGCGAACGCGGACTGCCGACGGACCTCCTGCGTCGATCGGCGGCTGCGCTCCGGGCGCACCAACGGGCGCCCGGTGAACGCCTGGACGGCGTTGATGCCTCCGAGCAGCAGGAGGAGCACGCACAGCACGACCACAGCGACGACCACCCGTGCATCGTGCCCCAGGCGCCGAGGGCGATGCCTTCCCAGCGCCGAGGCAGGTGCAGGCGACCCCTACAGGTCGAAGGCGTAGCAGAGCGTCCGCTCGTCGTGCGCGAACTGGCCGTACCTCTCGATCTGCCGCCAGCCCAGGCGCTCGTACAGCGCGATCGCCTCGTGCTGCGGCGTGCCCGTGTCGAGCCACAGCGCGCGGTACCCGCGCTCGCGCGCGATCCGCACGAGGTGCGCCATGAGCAGCCGCGAGTGCCCGTGGCCGCGTGCCGAGGGCACGACGTACACGCGCTTCACCTCGCCGAGGTCGTACGGCGCATCCTCCACCGTCGCGACCAGAGGCTGCACCGCGCCGCACCCGACCACGTCGCCGTCATCGGTCTGCACGAGCAGCCACGCGGTGTCGTCGTGCAGCGGCACGAGCGGGGTGTCGCCGTCGGCCTCGCCGTACCGCTGCGACATCTCCGACCAGTACGCCTTCATGAGAGGCGGGATGCGCGGATCGTCGGCGTCGACGGGAACAGTGCTCGGCACGGCGCCGATCCTGCCACCGCCGAGTACGCCGGTCCGTGCGGGTCAGGCGCGTGGCGCGAGGTCGAGCGCGAAGCAGGCTGAGTGCTCGTCGGCGTACGGCCCGTACGCCGGGATCGGCCGCCACCCGAGCCGCTGGTACAGCGCCACGGCGACGGGCTGCAGGTCGCCGGTCTCCAGCCACAGCTCGCGGTAGCCCAGCTCGGGCCCGAGCGCCGTGACCGCGGCCATGAGGCGCCTCGCATGCCCACGGCCCCTGGCTGCGGGCGCGACGTACACGCGCTTCACCTCGCCCTGCGTCGGGAGGGCCTCGGGTACGGCGATGCGCAGCGGGATCAGGCCCGCGCAGCCAACGGGTGCGCCGTCGTCCTCGCGCAGCACGAGCCACGTGCCCTCGGGCGGCACGAGCTTCCACGTGCCGACGTCGCCGCCGTACAGGCCGATCATCTCCTGCACCATCGCGGCGGCCAGGGCGACGAGTAGGGCGTCGTCCTCGGGCACGCGCTCGATCGTGGGCACCGGGCGAGCCTGCCAGAGCACCCGCTCGGCACGCGGGGCGGCGTCCAGGGGGCGGGGGGGCGTCGCGAAAAGGACAGAACGTGCCCTTGGAGGGCGTGTTCTGTCCTTAGCGGACGAACTCGTCCCGTGGGGGAGGCGTGGGGCGCGGCGCGGGCGGATCGGTCACACTGTGGGGGTGACCAGCCGCGACGTCGTGATCCTCGGGAGCACCGGGTCGATCGGCACGCAGGCGCTCGACGTCGTCACCCGCAACCCCGGAGCGTTCCGCGTGGTCGCGATCGCGGCAGGCGGCGCGGACGTCGGATCCCTCGCGGCCCAGGCCGCCCAGCACCAGGTGCCGGTCGTCGCAGTCGCGGACGAGGCGCGCGTGCCGGCGCTGCGCGAGGCGCTCGCGGCCCACGGCGTCGCCCCCATGGTGCTCGCGGGCCCGGACGCCGCGACCGAGGCGGCCGCGCTCAGCGCCGACGTCGTGCTCAACGGCATGACGGGCTCGATCGGCCTGCGGCCCACCCTCGCGGCCCTCGAGGCCGGCGGCGTGCTCGCCCTCGCCAACAAGGAGTCGCTGGTCGCCGGCGGCCCGCTCGTGAAGGCCGCGGCCAAGCCCGGCCAGATCGTGCCGGTCGACTCCGAGCACTCGGCGCTCGCGCAGTGCCTGCGCGGCGGCACCGCCGACGAGGTGCGCCGGCTGGTCCTCACCGCGAGCGGCGGCCCGTTCCGCGGCAAGCGCCGCAGCGAGCTCCTCGGCGTCACGCCGGAGCAGGCGCTGGCGCACCCCACGTGGAGCATGGGCCCGGTCGTCACGACCAACAGCGCCACCATGGTCAACAAGGCCCTCGAGGTGGTCGAGGCGCACCTGCTGTTCGACATCCCGCTCGAGCGCATCGACGTCGTCGTGCACCCGCAGTCGATGGTCCACTCGATGGTGGAGTTCGTCGACGGCTCGACCCTGGCGCAGGTCAGCCCGCCCGACATGCGGCTCCCGATCGCCCTCGGACTTGCCTGGCCCGACCGCGTGCCGCACCCCGGCTACGGCTGCGACTGGACGACGGCGTCCACCTGGACCTTCGAGCCGCTCGACGACGAGGCCTTCCCTGCGGTCGCACTGGCCCGGCACGCCGCGACCGAGGGCGGCACCGCGCCGGCCGTGTTCAACGCCGCCAACGAGGAGCTGGTCGCGGCGTTCTTCGACGGCGGTCTGCCGTTCCTCGGCATCGTCGACACCCTGACCGACGTCGTGGCCGAGCACCTGGCGGGCGACCACGGGAACCCGCGCGACGTGGACGACGTCCTAGCCGCCGAGGACTGGGCCCGCGCGCGTGCCCGCGAGCGGACGGGACGGGCGACGTGATCCTGCTGGAGATGCTGGGCTGGCTGATCTTCCTGCTCGGCGTGGGCTTCTCGATCGGCATGCACGAGATCGGCCACCTGCTGCCTGCGAAGGCGTTCGGCGTCAAGGTGACGCAGTACATGGTCGGCTTCGGCCCCACCGCGTGGTCGCGCCGCAAGGGCGAGACCGAGTACGGCGTGAAGTGGATCCCGCTCGGCGGCTATATCCGCATGATCGGCATGTACCCGCCGGAGAAGGGCGCAGACCCGACGATGCTGCGCGCATCGAGCACGGGCCGCTGGTCGACCCTCATCAACGACGCGCGCCAGGCCTCGCTCGAGGAGGTCAAGCCCGAGGACGCAGACCGCGTCTTCTACAAGCTGCCCGTGCGCAAGCGCATCGTGGTCATGCTCGGCGGCCCGGTGATGAACCTGCTGCTCGCGTTCGTGATGTTCACGATCGTGATTTCGGGCATCGGGCTGCAGACGGACCTGCAGGGCAACCCCAACCTCACCAACGGTGTCGGCGCGGTCGTGCAGTGCCTGCCGACCCAGGACAACCCGCAGGGCGCGGCTGCTGCGAACGGCGAATGCGCCGGCAGCGCGCCGACCCCGGCGTACGCCGGCGGCCTGCAGCGCGGCGACGTGATCCTGTCCGTCGCGGGCACGTCGACCGCGACGTGGGACGAGGTGCAGGCGGCGATCAAGTCCGCGCCCACCGGCGACACCGTCGTGGTCGTGGACCGCGACGGCGAGCAGATCGTGCTCACCGTGCCGCTCGAGGCGATCGACCGCCCCGTCTTCGACGCCGACGGCAATCCGACCGGCGAGACCGAGAAGCGCAACTTCCTCGGCATCTCGCCGGCCTCCGAGCGGGTGACGCAGCCTGTGACCGCCGTCCCGGGCTACGTGTGGGACCTCTCGGTGCGCGCGGCCAGCACCATCGTGACCCTGCCCGTGCGGCTGTGGGACCTCGCGGTGTCGACGTTCACCGACGCGCCGCGCGACCAGGAGGGCATCGTCGGCCCGGTCGGCGTCGGCCGGATCACGGGCGAGATCGTGGCGCTCGAGGACACCCCGATCATCGACAAGACGGCGTACATCCTCAGTCTGCTCGCCGGCCTCAACCTGTTCCTCTTCCTGTTCAACCTGATCCCGCTGCTGCCGCTCGACGGCGGCCACGTGGCCGGGGCGGTCTGGGAGTCGATCAAGCGCGGCTGGGCCCGGCTGCGGCACCAGCCCGACCCGGGCCCCGTCGACATCGCCAAGGCCCTGCCGCTCACGTACGTGATCTCGTTCTTCCTGGTCGGGATGGGCGCGCTCGTGCTCCTGGCCGACCTGATCGATCCCATCACGCTGCGCGGCTGAGCCGAACGGCGCGCCCCCGCGGCCCGCCGGGTGTCGGCATGGCGCTCCACGGGTGAGAATGGGGGCATGACGATCGGTCTCGGCATGCCGTCCCTCCCCGCGCCCGTCCTGTCCGAGCGCCGGAAAAGCCGCAAGATCACGCTGCGGCACCACTCGCACCCGGTCGAGGTGGGAGGCGACGCCCCGATCTCGGTGCAGTCGATGACGACCACCCGCACCGACGACGTCAACGCGACGCTGCAGCAGATCGCCGAGCTCACCGCGGCCGGCTGCCAGGTCGTGCGGGTCGCGGTGCCGAGCCAGGACGACGCCGACGCCCTCCCGCAGATCGCCAAGAAGTCCGGCATCCCGGTCATCGCCGACATCCACTTCCAGCCGAAGTACGTCTTCGCCGCGATCGACGCGGGCTGCGCCGGCGTACGCGTGAACCCCGGAAACATCAAGCAGTTCGACGACAAGGTCGGCGAGATCGCCCGCGCCGCTAAGGACGCCGGCATCCCGATCCGCATCGGCGTCAACGCGGGCTCCCTCGACAAGCGGCTGCTCGAGAAGTACGGCAAGGCGACGCCCGAGGCGCTGGTGGAGTCCGCGCTCTGGGAGTGCTCGCTGTTCGAGGAGCACGACTTCCGCGACATCAAGATCTCGGTGAAGCACAACGACCCCGTCGTGATGGTGTCGGCGTACCGGCTGCTCGCGGAGCGCTGCGACTACCCGCTGCACCTCGGCGTCACCGAGGCCGGTCCGGCGTTCCAGGGCACCATCAAGTCGGCCGTGGCGTTCGGCGCGCTGCTGTCGCAGGGCATCGGCGACACGATCCGCGTGTCGCTGTCGGCCCCTCCCGTCGAGGAGGTCAAGGTCGGCAACCAGATCCTGGAGTCGCTCAACCTCCGCAAGCGCGGCCTCGAGATCGTGTCGTGCCCGTCGTGCGGGCGCGCGCAGGTCGACGTCTACACGCTCGCCAACCAGGTCACAGCCGGCCTCGAGGGCATCTCGGTGCCGCTGCGCGTCGCGGTCATGGGCTGCGTCGTGAACGGCCCGGGCGAGGCCCGCGAGGCCGACCTCGGCGTCGCGTCGGGCAACGGCAAGGGCCAGATCTTCAAGCGCGGCGAGGTCGTGGCCACCGTGCCGGAGTCGCAGATCGTCGAGACCCTCGTGGAGATGGCGCTCGAGATGGCCGAGGAGATGGGCGTCGACCCGGAGAGCGGCGAGGCGACCGGCCCGGTCGTCGTACCCGTCGGCTGACCTAGCGGGCCACCACGTCGGCGAGGGCCCGGAGGCCGCTGCCGTCGCCGCGGTCCCAGCGCGTCACCAGGTCGGGCATCGGTGCCGGCAGCGCGCAGTCGAACGTGCGCTGCACCGGCGGTATCCGCAGCAGCCAGTCGCGCAGCTCGCGCAGGTCGGCCCCCTTCTCGGGCTCGACGTACAGCCGCACGCCGTCGCGCGCGTTCGTCTCGTCCACGATGTCCAGCATCGGGCAGGTCTCGTGCGCCGCGCGCAGGGCAGCGCGTGCATCGTGCACGCGGTCGCGCAGGTCGGCGGGCCCGACGCCGTACGGGATCTCGGTGATGGCGAGATGACCTCCCTCGGCCCCGATCCTGCTGGCCACCGTGATGCGAGCGGGGTCGCCGCGCAGCAGCGCGTCGACGTCGCCGCCCACGACCCCGCCCGTCGGGAACACGGGCCGGCCGAGCTCGGTGCGCCCGGCGAGCAGCGCCCCCACGACGGCCGCGGGGTCGAAGGGCGGTGTCGCGCCGCCGCGGAACAGGTCGCCCTCGATCAGCCCGAGGGGCAGCGGGGCCAGCTCGCCGCGCACGGCCGCTAGGGCGAGCGAGCCGACGGGGGAGAGGCGCACCTCGAGGTGCTCGGGGTCGGCGGGCCCGTCGTCGCGCGACCCGGCACTGCCCAGCAGCTCCACGAGCGGCAGGTGCACCGACCACGGCACGCCGCGGCGCAGGAGGGCGACGTACGCCGTGCCCGCATCCGCCTGGCCGCGCTGGGCGAGCACCCGCAGCACGCGGTCGCACGGCACCGGCTCCCCGAGGTGGTCGGCGCCGAGCAGGTCCAGGGCATCGAGGAGCGCGGCCTCGACCGCGTCGAGGCCGCTGCGCTCCCCGCCGCCGGCCACGGGGGAGACGGTACGGCGCAGTGCCGCGGATCACAGGTGTCGGAGCCCCGGTCCTCCCGGTGGGCGACCGATATTACTTGCGGGTAACATAGGTACTGGAACCGAGGAGGTCGCCATGACCAGCCCGCTGCACCTGCCGCACGTCGTCGAGCGCGCCGCGCACGACGTCGCCCACCAGGCGGGGGCCGTGACCCATCAGGTCGCCGTCGCCGCCCACCACGTCTCGGCCGTGGCCCGGCACGAGGCCGACGCCGTCGTCGACGTCCTGCTCGCCCCCATCACCCCGGAGCTTGAGGACCTGCGCGTCGAGATCACCGAGGACGACATCCTCTAGCCGCCGCCCGGCGATTTGCCCCCGGATCGGTCGTGTCTCACGGCGATCGGTCGTGAAGTCACGACACCTCCGGGGGCAGTTTCACTGCCGCTCGCGCAGGGCGTCGGCAACGCGCCTCAGGACCCGTGCCGGCGTCCGCCACAGCTCGTCGGACGTCCACCGCACGAACAGGAACCCCATCCGGCGCAGCGAGTCCTCGCGGGTCTTCTCCGCGCGCAAGGAGTCGCCGTCGCGCAACTTGCCCCACCCGTCGGCCTCCCCGATCACCCGCTGCGTGCGCCAGAGGAAGTCCAGACGGTGGCGTAGACCGTCCTCGTCCGTGACCCAGGCCTGCAGCTCCGGCGCCGGCAGGTCGGCGACGAGGAAGTGCCCTCGTGACGCCGACTCCAGCGGCGATTCCGACCTCCGGTCCGCCAGCTCGATCGCGCGCCTCAGGCCGGCACGTCCGTACACGAACGGCGTTCGGTCGAGCGCCTCGTACAGCTCCCGGCGCGGCACCGTCCGCAACGCCGCATCAAGGACGACGAGGGACTCGGGAAGCGGGCGGAAGCGGGCGAGATCGAGTGCCGTGCGCGCGAGGGACGTGAGCGGCAGCCCGTACGCCACCGTGCGGTCCTCCTCGGGTACGTCGGCCACCCGAAGATGCGCGCCGCGCAGGATCCGGCCGTGACGGGGACTGGTGACCTGGACGAGCGGCGGCACCCGCGGGCCAGGGCGCATGGTGGGTTGATGCAGGAGGAGCCCTGCGGACCCGCGCGCGACGAAGGCTTCGACGTCCATCGCCGCGAGAATCGCCGCCGCCTGCAGGACGTGCCGCTCGATGTCGTCGAGCAGGTCCTGCTCCGTGCCGGTTCCCCCGTCGACGGGTGCGCCGACTACGCCGTGCCGGAAGCGCACGAGGGTGCCGGCAGCCACCGCAGCGCGGACCTGGGCCCGGGTGACCCCGCACGCGAGAACTGCTGAGACCGGATGGGGGCCTTCGCCGAGAAGCGACAGCACGAGCGCGGCAGTCTCACGGGTGCGGTGGATCGGCGGCATGCCGGCCATGGTGGGAGGTCCACGCGTCCGGGCGTGGAACTCGTCCACAGGCGGGGCGATCCGGCGTGAATCTGCCCCCGGAATGGTCGTGACTTCACGACACAACGCGCCGAGACACGACGAAACCGGGGGCAAAAGGCCTGGAGGTGCGCGGTCCGGCAGGATGTGCGGCGTGACGACGGCGACCGCGGGCGTGCTCCGCGTGCTCGGCCCGCGCGACCTGCCGCAGGTGCGCGCGCTGCTCGCGCGCGACCCCGTGAAGCACTGCTTCGTCGCCTCACGGGTCAACGCCGGGGGCCTCGACACCTGGCGCATGGGGGGCGAGCTCTGGGGCTGGACCGAGGACGGCGAGCTCACCTCGGCCCTCTACCTCGGCGCCAACCTCGTGCCCGTCGAGACCACGCCCGAGGCCCGGCGCGCCTTCGCCGACCGGTGCCGGCGCATCGGACGCCGCTGCTCCTCGATCGTGGGGCCGTCGGAGGACGTCTCGGTGCTGTGGGGGATGCTCGCCGACTCCTGGGGCCCGGCGCGGGAGATCCGCGGCGACCAGCCCGTCATGGTGATCGAGCGCGAGGCCGCCGTCCGGGTGCCCGCCGATCCGCTCGTGCGCCGTGTGCGCGAGGACGAGATCGACATCCTCATGCCCGCCTGCGTCGCGATGTTCACCGAGGAGGTCGGCGTCTCGCCGCTGGCCGGCGGCGGCGCGGAGCCCTACCGCGCCCGCATCGCCGAGCTGGTCCGCGCGGGCCGGGCGTTCGCGCGCATCGAGCGGGGGCGGGTCGTGACCAAGGCCGAGATCGGCGCGGTCGGCGACGGCGTGTGCCAGGTGCAGGGCGTCTGGACCGCGCCCGAGCTCCGCGGCCAGGGTCTCGGGCTCGCGGCCATGGCGCAGATCGTGCACCTCGCCCGCGACATCAGCCCGACGGTCAGCCTCTACGTCAACGACTTCAACGTCGTGGCCCGGCACGTGTACGAGCGGGTCGGCTTCACGCAGTCCGCGACGTTCTCCACCGTCCTGTTCTGACGCCGGCTACGCAGCGCGTCGGCACGTGACGCCTCCGTGATTCCGCCGACGCAGGGCCGACGGCGGTGCCAGCATCCGGACATGCGCAGTCTCCTCGCCTCCATCGCCGTGGCCGCGACGCTCGTCCTGACGGGCTGCAGCGGCGAGGCCAAGGACGCCGTCGGCTCGGCCGTGGGCGCAGCGCAGAGCGCGGCCTCCTCCGCCGCAGCCGACGGCGGGTCGCCCGCAGATGGTCCGTCGCAGAGCCTCGACTGCGGCGCCCTGACCAAGGACGACGTGAGCCGCTTCATCGTGTACACCCAGCTGATCGCCCAGGCCACCGACCTCGATGCGCTCAACGGCCTTCGCCAGGGTGGGGTGACCGACTACACGCCCGACGCGATGAAGCAGGTGCTCGACCGCATGGACGTGCTCCGCGGCCATCCCGCGCCCGGGCAGCCGGATCCGGCCGAGGCGCTCGACTACTTCCAGAAGGCCAACACCCTTCTCGCGGCAGTCTTCGCCGCCGACGCCGACCCGAGCCCAGCGCAGGCCGACGAGCTGAAGGCGGCGATCGTGGACGTCCCGACCGCCCTGAAGAACCAGCTGACGATCAACCTGTCGCTCGCAGCCACCTGCACGGGCCTGGCCTGAAGCTCGACCGGCGCTGTCAGTCGCCGGTCGGCGCGGCGCGACCACCTCCGTCCGTGGGGGAGGATGTCCGGGTGCTGCGCCGTCCCGCCCCCGACTCGATCTGGGCGGAGACCGACTGGTGGCGCTACTGGACCAGCCGCGTCGTCTCGTACGCCGGCGGCACCATCACCTACGTCGCCGCGCCGATCCTCGTCTACGCGCTGACCGGCTCGGCGCTCCTCACCGGCGTCACGGCGGCGACCGAGGGCCTGCCGTACCTGCTGTTCGGCCTGCTCGCCGGCGCGCTCGCCGACCGCGTCGACCGCCGCCGCCTCATGGTGTGGTGCGACGTCGTCAACGCAGCGGTCCTCGCCTCGGTGCCGATCGCGGCGGCGCTCGGGCGGCTCACCGCCGCGCACGTGATCCTCGTCGGCCTCGTGAGCATGACGGTGTTCGTGTTCTTCGACGCCGCCAACTTCGGGGCCGTGCCGACCCTGGTGGGCAAGGACCGCATCAGGGACGCCACCAACGCGGTGTGGGCGCCGGCCCAGGTGCTCGACGTCGTGCTGCCCGGGCTCGTCGGCGTACTCGTCGCCTACATCGCGCCGTCGAGCCTGTACTGGGTCAACGCGTTCACGTTCGCCGCGAGCGCGGTGCTGCTGCGCTCGATCCGGCGCTCGCTGTCGGGGGACCGGGACGCCGAACGCCCACGGCTGCGCGAGGACATCCTCACCGGGCTGCGCTGGCTCTGGGGCCACACCACGCTGCGCGCCATGACGTTCCTCGGCACCACGGTGTCGTTCTCGATGGGCGCGATCATGGGCCAGCTCGTGCCGTTCGCCGACCAGGTGCTGGGCATCCGGCAGGGCGACGTCCGCCTCGGCGCGGTGTTCGGCGTCTTCAGCCTCGGCGGGCTCGTCGGCACGCTCGTGGGCCGGTGGCTGCGGCCGTTCAGCCCTGCCCGGGTCAGCCTCGTGGCCACATCGGTCATGGCGGTGCTCATCGTGCTGATCCCGTGGCCGCGGGACTACCGCCTCACGTTCGTGCTGGTGTTCCTGTTCGGCGTGGCCAACCTCGTGAGCGTCGTCAACACCATCACGTTCCGCCAGGAGGAGACGCCCGAGGACATGCAGAGCCGGGTCAACACCACCGGCCGCATGCTGAGCTGGGGCCTCGGCGCCCCCGCGGGCGCGCTGCTGGGCGGCGTGGTGGCGCATGCCTTCGGCCCGGCCTGGGGCATGGCCTCGGCGAGCGTCGTGGTGGTGACGGGTGTGATCCTCGCGTGGGGCTCGGACCTGCGCCGCATCCCCGCCCGCCGAGATCTCGTTCCCGGCACCGCCTGACCGGCCGATATCCTCGGCATCCGCTGCTCGTCCCGTTTTCGGCCCCTGGAGATCCCCGTGCTGCTCCGCATGTCGTCCCTGTTCCTCCGCACCCTGCGCGAGGACCCGGCGGACGCCGAGGTGCCGAGCCACAAGCTCCTGGTCCGCGCCGGCTACGTGCGACGCGTCGCCCCCGGCATCTTCACCTGGCTGCCGCTCGGCTACACCGTCTACCGCAACGTCGAGCGCATCATCCGTGCCGAGATGGACCGCGCCGGGTTCCAGGAGGTCCACTTCCCAGCGCTCCTGCCGCGCGAGCCCTACGAGGCCACGAACCGCTGGACCGAGTACGGCGCCGGCCTCTTCCGCCTGAAGGACCGCCGTGGCAACGACTTCCTCCTCGGCCCCACGCACGAGGAGATGTTCACGCTGCTCGTGAAGGGCGAGTACTCGTCGTACAAGGACCTGCCGCTGTCGATCTACCAGATCCAGACGAAGTACCGCGACGAGGCGCGTCCCCGCGCGGGCATCCTGCGCGGCCGCGAGTTCGTCATGAAGGACTCGTACTCCTTCGACATCGACGACGCGGGGCTGCAGGTGTCGTACGACAAGCACCGCGCGGCGTACCAGGCCACGTTCGAGCGCCTCGGCCTCGACTACGTCATCGTGTCGGCGCAGTCCGGCGCGATGGGCGGCTCGGCGTCCGAGGAGTTCCTCGCGCCGTGCGAGAGCGGCGAGGACACCTACGTGCGCTGCACGTCGTGCGACTACGCCGCCAACGTCGAGGCCGTCGTCACGCCCGTGCCCGACGCCATCCCGTACGCCGATGCGCCCGCGGCCCATGTCGAGGACACCCCCGACACTCCGACCATCGAGACCCTCGTCGCCGCGGCCAACGCGAACCAGCCGCGCGCCGACCGCGCCTGGACGGCCGCCGACACGCTGAAGAACGTGGCCTTCACCGTCGCGCTCCCCGACGGCACGTCGTACCCCCTCGTCGTCGGCCTGCCCGGCGACCGCGAGGTCGACATCAAGCGCCTCGAGGCCGTGCTGCAGCCCGGCGAGCCCACGCCCATGGACGACGTCGAGCTGAAGAAGCACCCGCTCATCGTGAAGGGCTACCTCGGCCCGCAGGTCCTCGGCGAGGAGTCGGCGAGCGGCATCCGGTACGTCGTCGACCCGCGCGTGGTCGAGGGCACCCGCTGGATCACCGGCGCCAACGAGCACGGCAAGCACGTGTTCGACCTCGTCGCCGGCCGCGACTTCACGCCCGACGGCACGATCGAGGCCGCCGAGGTGCTGCCGGGCGACGTGTGCCCGCGCTGCGCGTCGGCGCTCGAGATGGCGCGTGGCATCGAGATCGGCCACATCTTCCAGCTCGGCCCCAAGTACGCCGAGGCGCTCGACCTCAAGGTGCTCGACGAGAACGGCAAGCAGCAGGTCGTCACGATGGGCTCGTACGGCATCGGCGTCTCGCGCGCCGTCGCCGCGATCGCCGAGCAGAGCTACGACGAGCTGGGCCTCTGCTGGCCGCGCGAGGTCGCGCCGGCCGACGTCCACCTCGTCGCGACCGGCAAGGACCAGGCCGTCTACGAGTACGCCGAGCAGCTCGCCGAGGGGCTCGTGGCCCAGGGTCTGCGCGTGATCTACGACGACCGCAAGCAGGCCTCGCCCGGCGTGAAGTTCAAGGACTCCGAGCTCGTCGGCGTGCCGACCATCGTCGTCGTGGGCAAGGGCCTCGCCGACGGCGTGGTCGAGCTCAAGGACCGCAAGAGCGGCGACCGCGTCGAGCTCGCGGCCGAGTCCGCCCTCGAGGCGGTCGTCGCGGCCTGCCGCGCATGACCGCGGTCGAGGCGGTCGTCTTCGACTGGGGCGGCACGCTCACGCCCTGGCACGAGATCGACCTCGTCGCCCAGTGGTACGCCTACGCGCAGGTGTACGACCCCGTGCACGGGGCGGAGCTCGCCCGCCGGCTCTTCGACGCGGAGGAGTCGTTCTGGCAGCGCCAGCGGGCGACCTTCGGCGCCGAGGGCACGGGCCACCTCGACGGCGTGTTCGAGCGGGCCGGCGTCGACACGTCGAGCTGGCAGCACCGCGACGCCCTCGAGGCGTACCTCGACGCGTGGGACCCGCACACGCACACGAGCCCCGAGGTCGTGCCGATGCTCGAGGGCCTGCGGGCCGACGGCATCACGATCGGCGTGCTCTCGAACACCATGTGGCCGCGGTCCTTCCACGAGCAGGTGTTCGCGCGCGACGGCGTGCTGCCCCTGATCGACGGCGCGGTCTACACGAGCGAGACGCCGGTGGGGAAGCCGCACGCCGACGCGTTCCGCCTCGCCCTCGCCGCGATCGGCTCGCCCGACCCGAGCCGCGTGGTGTTCGTCGGCGACCGCCCGTGGGACGACGTGCACGGCGCCCAGCAGGTCGGCATGCGCGCGATCCTCGTGCCGCACTCGGACATCCCCGACCACCAGCGCATGCCGGTCGAGGTCGTGCCCGACGCCGTGGTCGACAGCATCGGCGAGGTGCTCGACGTCGTGCGCGCCTGGAACGCCGAGGCCGCGCGGGCGCAGGGCGCCTGACCCTCCCCGTGGACACCGTCCTCGGCGTCGCGCCGCTCGTGCTCGTGGCGCTGCTCGCCGCCGCGATGCTGGCCGGCTGGGTCGACGCCGTGTCCGGCGGCGGGGGCCTCGTGCAGCTGCCCGCGCTGCTCGTGGCGCTCCCGGGCGCCGAGCCCGCGACGGTGCTCGGCACCAACAAGGCGTCGTCCATCGTCGGCACGACCGCGGCCGCCATCACCTACCGCCGCGCGGCGGTGACCGACGTGGGCACCGCGGTCCGGATGGCCGCCGCGGCGTTCGTCGGATCGGCCTGCGGCGCGGCCCTGGCCACGCGCGTCCCCGGCTCGCTGTTCCGCCCGCTGGCCCTGGTGCTGCTCGTCGTCGTGGGCCTGTGGACCCTGCTGCGGCCCAACCTGGGGGAGACGCAGGAACTGCGCTGGCACGGCACCGAGTCCCATGCCCGGCACGGCGCCGCCGCCCTTGCCCTCGGCGGCGGCATCGGCCTGTACGACGGCGTCTTCGGGCCGGGCACCGGCACGTTCCTGGTCTTCGGCCTCGTGTCGCTGCTCGGCTACTCGTTCCTCAACGCCTCGGCCATCGCGAAGGTGGTCAACGTGTCGACCAACCTCGCGGCGCTCATCGTGTTCGGCCTCGGCGGACACGTGCTGTGGGCGCTGGGCCTGGCGATGGGCGCGGCCAACCTCGTCGGCGGCGTCGTCGGCGCTCGTACGGCGGTCCGGCGCGGGTCCGGCTTCGTGCGGATCGTGTTCCTCGTGGTGGTCGCCGTACTGCTGGTGAAGCTCGGCAGCGACGTCCTGCGCGGAGCCTGACAGGCTGCAGCCGACAATCGGGAGACAGCCCGAGAAACAGCCGGCATTCTGACTCGCATGGGGGACGACTGGCTGCGAGTCCAGGAGGCGCTGACTGCGGCTGGCGTCGAGGGCGTCGAGGACTTCGGACGCTTCGTGAACGACCCGCGCCACTTCGAGCCATCCCGGTTCGACGAGCGCGCCGCCATGCCGGTTCTCTTGGCCGTCTTGCCGACCCTCGATGACCCTCGGGCTGTTGACGCCGCTGCGGGGCACCTTTGCCGTCCGTGGGCACGACCAGCTGCCTTCGAACCGTTGCGGACTGCCTTCCTCCGGTGGGCACCCGACCACGCAACGACTGGCTGGCAGCTCGGAGATTCGCTTGGCCGGACGGCGATTGCTGAGCACGTCCCCGTGCTCTTGGCGCTCGCCGAGGACACGAGGTTCGGCACAGCCCGCCAGATGCTCGTGCTGCATCTGTCCCGCTTCAAGGCGAGTCCCGAGGTATGCGCAGCCGTCGAGCGGCTCGTGGACGATCCCGACGTGTCACTTCACGCCATGAGCGCCTTGCGCAAGTGCCTCGGCAACGAAGCCGCCTTGCCCATCCTCCAGGCGGTCGAAGCCGGGCATCCCGACGCAAAGGTGCGCAAGCAGGCCGCTCAGGCGATCAAGAAGGCGACGAAGGCCTCTAGGCGATAGGTGCCGATCTGCTCGGCCGTTTCCCCCATACTCCGGCTACGTTGTTCGCCATGCAGGTGGGCTTGGGGCAGGAGGTCGAGGTCCCGACTCCTTTGGGTCCGCTCCTCCTAGGAGCCATCGCTGAGCCCGAAGGACAGGAATCGACTCGCGGTATCGCCGTGACCCTGACCGTCACGGAGTTGCCGGCCAGACCAGCGCGGGATCTGAACGCGGATGAAGGTGCCGTCGAAGGCGGCTGCGCGGCGGTCTGGCGGATCGAGGCCACGGCCAAGTGTGACGCGGTGCAGGTCTACGCCTACCTACCGCAGGCGGGACCGGGCTCGTCGAACAACGGCGAGCACCTCGAGGCTCTCGCCTTTGATCGTGAGGGCTACCAGCTGGTGCTCGGCGGTTACGACGACGACGCCCTTGGTCAGCTCGTCGAGTCCGGAGAGCTTCCGGTCCACTGGCGTGGTGCCCTGATCCCCGACCGATGGGACACCGCCTTCGGTGCCCGCAACTACAGGGACTCCGGCCTCTGCTGGCGACTGCCGGGGCTGGAGTCTGGCGATGCCCTCGACATCCACTGCGCCGCCGCCTGGGGATCGAACGCCGCTCTCGACGCCTGGTTCGCGGTCGACACCGACCCGGCGGCTATCTACCGGACAGCCCGCTGACCAAGGCATCCGTACCGACCGAACAGATGCGCCGTTCGTGCCCGCATCTCTCCGGTTGAACTGACATTCTCGCTCCCTTGGCCGGGGCGATGCACGTGACGCTGATCGATCGCTTTGTCCGCGAGGCAAGCAACGAGATCGACTACGAGGGCCACCGCGTCCACTCGGCATACCTGGTCCCTGACGTCGCGGACCGAGACACGCTGCGGGTCCGATGGGTGGGCAGCGTGGCAGAACCCGTCCAGGGCATCCAGGTACACATCAGGCGCGGGACGTTCGCCGTTGCAGGGCACCGGGCAGCTCATGTCGTCCTGTGGGCCGACACGTCACCGGAGATCGTCGACTTGGACGTCATCGCCAAACCGCGAGGAGGCGCCATCGACGTCTACCTGCGCAACTGCTGGCGAGGGCCGTCGGACACGGTCCGCTCGTTCTTGGGCAACGCGGGCATGGTCGTGGAGCTAGGCGATTCCGGCGAGGTCATCCTCAGGTGCAGTGACGGAGAGGGAGCACCAGACTTCGGCGACCTCGTCGTTGCGCTCTCTGTTCTCCGACCGAGCTGATAGCGGTTGGCGCGTCGGGCGGCGTGCAGCCCCCTATGTGCCTCTATCGCTCGCCTTATCGTGGTTGCGAGGGGGGCATCTGTCCACAGGATGTGGACGACGAATCGCTGAAAGTCATTGGAAATAATGATGTTTTGGCGTTGTCGGGGGTTGTGCCCCGCCTCGTACACATGTACGATTGTGACATGCCCAGCACCCCGACCGCGCCGCAGGTGTGCGACCTGTCGGGTGCCTCGCTGGGCGAGGTCGCGTCGTTCCTGGCCGCCGCGGCAGCGCGTCTGGGTGCGCTGATCGAGCAGGGCGAGCACCACGGCCTCGAGGCTGCCTCGCAGCTCGGGCTGATCGGGGAGCTGAACCACGCCGCTGGCCTGGCCGAGGCGGCGCAGGCGGTGATCGCGTCGACGTCGCACTCCACGGGTGATCTGCGGCGGGCGGGCTTCTTCTCGGTCCGGGGCCTGTACGCCGACGGCATCGGCGTGTCCGCCGCGCAGGGCTCGCGGATCTCCCGGCTCGGCACCGGGATGGACCGCTACCCCCTCGTCCGGGCCGGGGTGCTCGCCGGCCGGATCTGCCCCGACTCCGCCCGGGCCGCGTGCGAGGGCCTGAACTCCGCCACCGCCGACCTGCGCGGAGCCGCCCGGGACGAGGCCCGGGCCGCGGGCGAGCG
>JBFWNE010000035.1:0-38718 GCA_050251215.1 Candidatus Nanopelagicales bacterium | reverse complement strand
AAAGCGGCGCCGCTCGTGGCCGGGCAGAGGGCAACGCTGCAGGTCAAACGGGTGGGCCGCCTGGGGATCGAACCCAGAACCCGCGGATTAAAAGTCCGCTGCTCTGCCAGTTGAGCTAACGGCCCGGGGGTTCTCCCTGAGGGTTGAACCAACTCGTGCTCCAACTCGGGGCGTCCCGGGCGGTGGCGTTGGTGCGGACCATCAGGGACTACTCCCTTACTCGTGACCTTACTGCCCCGTCGCCCACAGGACCTGAGCGGTCGCAGCGCACCGTGAAGGCGGAGGCCAGGCTCGCAAGGCGCTAGCTTGCAAGCTTGGACCGCAGAGCCAGTTCCGAGGACGACAGGGTGGAGTCACCAGAAGGGCTACTCGAGGTGAGGCAGGATCGCATCGTCGAACTCCGCCGGGCGAGGCCGACCGTGCTTCGCCATGTCGCGGGCCACGAGCTCGCGGCCGCGGGCAAGGATGGCCCGGAGATCGCGGGTGAGGTCGTGCCCAGCGAGCATCTCGTTGAAGGAGACCAGCGCCGGGGTAACCAGGACGTACGCCGCGGCAGCCTCATCGAGTTCACCGTCGCTGGGTTCGTCGAGCAACGTCACCAGACCGGCTTCCGAGCCCTCTTGGCAGTAGGGGGAGGCAGAGGTCCACGATGGATGCGACTGCGCCGACTCGATCGCGTACACGGGCAGGTTGTGCGGCGTGCCGTACTTCGCGTTCCTCTCCCAGAAGTTGTGCGCGTAGATGTCCAAGTGCGTGTTCGCGGCCTGCGGCACGTCCTCGATCGCCTGACGAAACGCCTCCTCGGGCAGTCCCCAACCAGCACGGGTGGTTGCCTCCCTCTGGCGCTCGGCGTAGTTGACGTTGCCGCGGTGGATCGGGTCGACGGCCGCGTCCCCTTCGTCCTCGAGCCAGGCCAACGCGGTTGCGTGCTCCAGAGTCGATCGGCGAAGGGGGGCGGCCTCGGTGGCCATGCCCGCCTCCCTCAGTTGAAGGCAGGCGCGTGTGTTGCGCAAGCAACGCATGAGCCAGCCGTGAGCGATGTGTGTGCACCGCACATGGCCTTCCCGGAAGACGACCGGCCGGCCGGAGATCGGGTACAGGCCCAACATCGTGTCGACCAGGTGATCCCAGGAGTCAGCTTCATCGCCGGGCCGCATCATGTCTCGTACGTTACGGCCGCCTCGGGCCACATCGCGTGGATCAGGCCTCGGCGGCGCTGGAGCGAAGCCGGAAGGAGCGAGGTCGCGTCGCCTCCTGACGCGCCGCCATCCGCGCGTCCTGGTCGTTGATGACGCGCAGCAGTCGAGGCACGCGGTCGGCGTCGACGCCCATGAGGCGCGCCGCTCCGTCGCGGTCGCCGGCCGCGTAGAGGCGGTAGGCGCCGGCGTAGCTGATCGACTGCGGGGTGAGCTCCACGTCGGTGAGGCCCGCGTTGATGAGAACGCTGCGCCGGAACAGGCTCGAGGCGTCCGCGCTCGCGTCGCGTGAGCCCGGTGTGTGATCGCCTCCGTAGACGAGCGGCTGGCCGGGGTGCATGCCTCGGTGGGACACGTCGAGGAAGCGGCCTGCGAGGTGCTGCACGAAGCCGGCCAGGGGCAGTTCCCGGGCTGCCGTGATGCCGCCGCCGGGGGCGTGGAGCAGCGTCGGCGGCGTGCGGCCCTCGACGTGCGCCCGGGTCACGACGGTACATTCGACGGGGAGGCTTCCCGCTTCGGCCAGCCAGTAGTACCCGGCGGCGATGTGGTTGCGGGTCCCCTGCCGGTTGATGGCGTGGAGAGCGTTGACGCGCGGAAGAGGCAGCTCGTCTGGTCGCAGCGGCCGCTGCCGTCCCAGCCCTCGGCTGTGGATCGCGGGCAGGGCCCGCAGGACGCGGACCGGGTCGGCTTCGACCTGGTAGGCGGCCAGGGCGAGCATCGCCCCGAGCGCGTTGCGGCATCGGTGCAGCGGGTCCATGTCGCTGGCTGACCCGAAGCGCGTGATGTTGTCCAGGCCGGTGACATCGCTGATCAGCCGACTGGCGCGCTTGTGGTCCGGGTCGAGCAGGTCCGCGACCGACCCGATGCCGGTCGTGCGGGCCGCGGCCAGGAGCCGGTCGTAGTGGTCGTGCAGGTCGGGACGCCAGGGGCCGGGGACGATCGCGTGCGCGTCGTCGCAGGCGATGGCTGCGTCGCACGCCTGGCTCAGCTGCAGCTGGTCGAGGTGGTGGTTGGCGGCGGCGAAGGCGCGGTCGGCCATCGGGCGGGCGCCGGTGGTGGGCGTCTGGATCTTGCGGCGGATCGGCATGTCGGCTCCTTGGCGCGGGACCGCGTGGGTGCGGTCCGTTCGATGAGCCGATCGGTCTGCACGCCGGAGGCTCTGGAGGGCTCCGGCGTGCGGTGGGGGCGCGTTGGGTCGGCGTTGGGCGAGGGGCTGGTCAGGCCGCCGCGTCGTCGTCGAAGCGGCCTTGGAGGAGTGCGACGCGGTAGACGTCCGCGATGCGGAACGCCCACGCGCTGAAGAGGTCGAGGCGCTGCTCGTTGGCGCGCAGCCGCCGGGCGCGGGACACGCCGAGGATGGTGAAGCAGCGGGCGAGCCACGCGTTGGTCGACTCCGCGACGTTCCTGCGGTTGGCGACGTCGCTCCACGGCTTGCCGTGCGCCCGGGCCAGCGGGCGCAGGGTGTCCCAGGCGAGTTCGGCGCCGCGCTTGCGGTTGCGGTTCCAGCTCTGGCGCTCGTAGCGGGGGACCTTGGTCGGGCGGGTCACGGTGCTGAACGTGTGAGTGCCGTTGGGGCAGGCGAGGGTCCACTGCATGTGCCAGACGTGCTGAGCGGTTCCGGGGTCGAACTGGGTCCGGCACGAGTCGCAGAAGGCGAGACCGACCTTGTACCGGTAACCGTCGGGCCCCTCGTCGCAGGCGACGAGGGCGTCCCCGTCGAGCCACCAGGTGTGGTTGCAGCAGCCCGGGGCCGCGTGGTGGCGGAGATTGTCCGGGTTCACGGGGTAGACGCGAGTGTCCTCGACCACGAGACCCTCCCAGACCTGCTCGAGCTCCTTCTTGTGCTCCTTGGCCTTCTTCTTGGCGGCCTTGTCGGGGTCGCCCGCGGCAGCAGGAGCGGGCGTCTTGGCGACCTTCCGCACCTTCTCGGCGGCACGCTTCTCCGCCTTCTCCTGGAGTGCCTGCGCGTCGTGGGGGTGCAGCCGGACGACGAGGTCGTCGTTGTCGTTCAGCGCGACCGTCGGGTACACGCTGATCCCCAGGGGAAGCCGCTCCTCGAAGGTGAGCGGTCCGTCATGCGCGGCTGCCGGCCCCTCGACCGGGTCGAACCAGTACCGGCGGCGCGCCTCGTCGGCCGAGATGGTCTTGAGCTTGGTGTGGTTGTCGCGGTCGTCCTCGTTGTTGCGCGCGGTCGCCGTCCGCACGACCGACTTGCCGACGGGCAGCATCCCTCGCGCCATGACGTCCTCGATGAGCCAGCCGGACATGGCCTTGTCGTAGACAAGCGCGTGTGCCCCGAGCGGGTGGTGCTCGAGGACCTCGTCGAGCAGCGCCATCGCCGTCGTGATCTCGGCCCGCAGCGCCTGGTCCACGTTGAGCCACTGGGCTCCGGCCGTGGTGGGGACGCTGATGATGACGTTGTTGATGCCGCGGGCGTTCGGCTTCTCCGCGTTGGGATCGGTGGTGCGGTTCTGCATCCGGACCCGACCCGGGTCCGTGGCGCGGCTGCCGTGGATGTGCTGGTTGCCGTCCTCGTCGCGGGCGATCGTCACGGTGGACGCGGGGTCGGTGTAGGACCCGTCGCCGGCGATGGTGTTCAGGGCGCTGATCCGGGTGTAGTCGGGGGCGGCCTCGGAGGTCAGGTAGCCGATCTCGAGGGCCACGGCTGACGCGATCTCGCGGAGGACGGTGCGGATGCGCTCCATCAGCGCGGTGTCGCACGCGATGCGGTTGCGGACCCACAGGTCGAGGACCTTCTGCGACGGCGGCCGCGGCAGGGACAGGTGCGTGCCGGCGTTCTGGTTGTAGATCGCCAGGAGCTTGGGCCACACGTCCGGTGTGTCCAGGGCAGCGTGGGCGCTGCTCTGGCTCGCGGTCACGCATCCGCACATCAGACGCAGGAACAGCAGCAGGTCCGGGTACTCCGAGACGTCGTAGTCGGGTTCGGCCGGCAGGCAGTCCCGCATCTCGTACATGGGCAGGGCGCGGAAGATCGTCTTCATCGCCTCGACGTGCGACTGGCGCTTCAGGTCGTCGTTCCTGCGGCGGCTGGGCTGGTACGGCATGACGGGCTCCGTTTCGGTGGTCGGTCGTGCGGACCACCCGGACCGTCAGGCCGAGTGCGCGGCGTGCAACCGCAACCAGCCGACACCCTTCATTCCCTTCGAGGCCCGCCGCCGTTCCCGGCGGTTCGCGAGGCTCCCGCCGTGTCCCCGCGCCCGCCTACCGTCCGAGACGGAGGTGAACGTGATGGCACGACGCGCGACGCCCGGCCCGGGCCAGGGCCGGCTGATGGACCTGCCCGCGGCCGGCCCCGCAGCCGACCCGGCGGCCGGGCCGCCCACCGGCGATGTCGACCGGGTGGTGCGCCGCTGGCGAGAGTCGGGCACGTTCACCGAGCAGACGCTGCTGCGCTGCGAGGAGACCCTCACGCGGTTCGTCGCCCGCCTCGATGCGCAGGGCGTGCACCGGCTCGTAGATGCCGAGCCGCGGCACTGCGCGGGGTTCATCGCCGCCCCGACCAAGACCGGCGCCCCTCCGGAGCTGGCCACCCAGCACGCGCGCCGGGTCGCGCTGAGGATGGCGTTCCGGGCGCTCCGCGAAGCCGGCGAGGACGTCGGCGACCCCACGCTCGACATCGTCCTGCCCGCACGGTCCTCCCGGGCCGCGCGACCGCTCACCGATGACGAGGTGGCACTGTGCCGCGCGTCATCCCGCCTCGGCCAGGCCGGCTCCGGATCGCTGCAACGGGCAGTCGCGTGGGCGCTGGGGGAGGCGACCGCGGTGACCAGCGAGATCTCCGCCGTTCGTTGCGGGGACCTCGACGATGAGGAGCACCCCCGGTGGGTGCGTCTGCCCGGGACCCGGCGGCACGACCCCCGCCGCGGCGAGCTCACGGAGTGGGGCAGCGCCGTCGTCGCGCGGATGATGCGCCAACGCGACGGCGAAGGAGCCGGCCCGGCGTCCCCGCTCGCCTACAAGGGCCGGTCCGAGCCCGGCCAGGCCGGTGCGCAGGCCGCCGCGTGCAACGCCGTCGCCGCCGTGCTGGACCTCGCGGGCCTGTCCGACCAGGCCGACGTGCGCCCGGCCAGCCTGCGCAACTGGGCGGGCAGGCGCCTCTACGACCAAGGAGTCCCGCTCGAGCAGGTCGCCCGACGCATGGGCTGCCGCAGCCTGGACACCTGCGCCGAGGACCTCGCCCTGAACTGGCGCCGCCCCGGGGAGCAGCCATGAGCCCGTGGAAGCCGATGGGCTCCATGGAACGGCTGCGCGCCGTGCTCGGGTCGCCGACCCTCTACCGGGTCGCGATGGAGCTCGACCTCGACCATCCGCTCGGACGGCCCCGCAACCAGCCCCTGTACTCCGCGCTCGCCCTCGGTGTGATCGCCCGGCTGACCCGCTCGGGGCACCGTGCGGTCACCGACCTGGCAGACCCCGCGATGTGGAACCTGTGTCGTGAGCTGATGGGAGACGCGATCGGCCGCCACGGCCTGCGCCAGCTCGCCGCCATCCACCGCCCGCTCGCCGTGCAGACCGCCCGCGACCTCGGCCTTCTCGACCCGCGCGGACCGGGATCGTTCACCCACCCGCACCCGTCGAGGGTGCTGTACGGGGACGGCACGATCGTGCGACCGCTCTACGCCCCGCCCAAGGCGCTGCGCCTCCACGACGACGACGGAAGCCCCCGCGTCGCCTACCCCGACCCGGTCACCGGCGAGCTCCTCGATGCCCCACCAGGCCGCTTCGACGCCGACATCGCCGAGCACCACGGCCACGCCGGACCGGTGCAGGGGCACGGGTACGTCGCCTGGCACGTCCGCGGCCCGGCCCGCTACCAGCGCATCACCCTGGCCATCGACCACGTCCCCGCACCCGGCCAGGAGGCCGACACCGCCCTGCGCCTGCTCGCCCCGCTCGCCCGCCTGACCGGCTCCGGACTGCTCGCCGTCGTCTACGACGGCGCCTTCACCGGCGTCCACATCGACCAGGTCATGACCCGCTACGGCGTCCTGGCCCTGTCCCCGATGCCCAAGGACTCCCGCACACGCGACGTCGAGACCACGCAGCTGGCCCGCACCGCCGGCGGCGCGAAGGTGCGTACTCACCCTCTCGGCTTCGCCCAGCACGACACCCCTACCGGCCCGTGCCTGCACCAGATCGCAGCCGTGGACGGCGCCGTCGCCCAGATCGACCTCGACGACGCCGGAGAACCCGTCGTCGTGCACTGGCCAGCACGGGGAGCGGTGAAGCGGTCCCGGCGATCCGACGGCCGCTACTACTTCAGCATCGGCTACCGCATCCGCTGCACCCTCGGCGACTTCGACACCTGGCTGTCCCCCCACGCCCGCGCCGGGGCCGACCCCAACCGCCCGCACCGGCTCCGCGTCATCCACGAGCACGACCCCGACTGGCCCCGCCTCTACCCGCTGCGGTCCGACGCGGAGAGCGTGCACTCCCAGTTCAAGCGCACCCTGCTCGTGGACCGGGCCATGAGCCTGGGCTGGCGCCGCGGCCTCGTCGACTACTACGCATACGCGCTCATGGCCAACGCCCTGACCGAGCACCGCTGGCTGCGCGAGCAGCAGGCCGACGACTGCACCGGCAGCGGCCGAGCACGCGCGGCGTGGGGGAGGAGGACCTCGTGATCATCGAGTCCGACGGCGACTTCACCCACGTACGCCCGGGCGACACCGTGATCCGGGACTTCTGCGACCAACGGTTCGAGCTCACGGTGGACCGCATCGACGACGAGCTGATCTACACCACCGGCGGCTGGCGCTTCGACCGGCGCACCGGGTTCGAGGACGACCCCGAGCTCGGGCTCGGATGGCGCTTCGGCGTCACCATCTCTCGCCTCATCAAGCAGTAATGCCGGTGTCGCCCTGTTCCCGTCAGGCCTCTGACCTGCGGTGATGCAGCCAAGGTGGGGTCGTGGGAGGGGCCGGCCGGGTGAATCGGCTCGCCCCGAGCAGCGCCTCGACCGAAGATGTCAGAGGGTGAGTGCTACATTCCTGCCACTTCTCGAGGGGGTCTGCATGACCGATCTGCCGACGGCAGTGGACGAGTACGACGTGCCGCTCGGAGGGCTGATCTCGAGTCAGCGCCTGGCCTTCAACCGGACGCATCTGGAAGCCGTGGTGGCCGAGGTCCGTTTCGTCGCGTCCCGTGAGGAGGTGACCGAGGCGGAGGCGGTTGCTGTCTGGAAGCAGGTAGGCGCAGATCTGCTCCCGGTATTCGAACGCACCTCGCTGAACACGCTCACGGTGACGGTGACTCCGGGCGGGGCGGACCAGCACACCGTGCAGCAGCAAGGTTGGGTGATGGCGTCCGCCGATCGCGCGACCAGCGTCACCGTGTTCCCGGCGATGCTCGTCGTGCAGACGGCCAGGTACGAGCGGTACAGCCGAAGCCTGGCCGGTCCTCTCGCTGCGGCCTTGAGGGCCTACGCCGAGGCCATGGCGCCTTCGGTCGTTCAGCGCATCGGCCTGCGCTACATCAACCGGCTCACCGACGCCGCTGCTACCACCCCCGAGTTCTGGCGGGACCACGTGCAGCCAGCGTTCGCCGGCACGCTCCGCTCCGACTTGGCAGCCATGACCGTGGGCCTCCATCAGCAGGCGCACCTACGGCTCGACGACTTCGCCGCGGCGCGGGTGCAGACAGGTGTGTTCCAGGAGCCGAACCCCGAGGGGCGGTTCAGCTATCTGCTCGACATCGACGTCTTCCGCGAGCAGGCGATGCCGTTCGATCTGGAGCTGTGCGGGAACCTCACCCGTCAGCTGAACCGGACGGCTCTCGCTCTGTTCCTGCGCGTCCTGTCCGAGCGATACGTTGCTGACCTGGAGCCTGTGGTGGAGGGGGACCCGCGATGACGGCTGTACTCGATGCGCCCATGCCCGCCGTTCAAGCGACTTCGGTCCAGGGCCCCGCTGCGGAACTGCTCGACCGCCTGTCGCGCCGCACGTCCATCACCAACGTCCACCTCGATGCCATCACGCCCGAGGTTGGCGCTGTCATCTCGACCTGGGACGCAGCAGCGGGTTCCGAGAACTCCACCGTGCTCGACATGGCCTTCGCGCGTCAGACCATCTACCCGAGCGACCCCGTGGACGCGGTGAAGTTCCTGGAGGACGTCCTGGGGGAGACGCAGGAGAGCGTGCTGGCAGCGGTCGGCGTGGCCTATCGCACCTTCCACGGCTGGCAGGGCCAGGGGCGACGTCCCCGCACCACCAGCCTCGCCCAGCTGTGGCCGATGGTTCAGGCCGTCGCACTCATGAAGGACGCCCGCCCCGGGTTCACGGCATGGTTCCGGTCGACTCCTGAAGCCCAAGCAGCTTTCCGCGCTGGGGACCTCCCGGCGTTCGTGCTCATCGAGGCCACGTCGGCCCAGCGTGAGCGCGGTCTTGCAGACTGGTTCATCGCACCCGACGAGACGGTCGACGAGCAGTCCCAGCGGCCGAGGCGGTCGCTGGGCACCAGCCGAGTCGGAACCGGTCGACCCCCTCGACGAGGGGTCGGTGCGCTCACCGATGACCGTTGACGACGACCCCGCAGCTAGTGCCGATCAGGGAGGCGACCAGCCCTGGTCGGTGAACGAGGCCATCCCCGACTCCTGGATGGGTCTCGGCGACACGCTGAGCGCGTGGTCGCAGGGGGATCTCGTCCGGGATGTGCCGCTGACCTGGATCGCCCCTGCCGGCACCGACGCAGTGACCGGTGGCGAGCTGGCGCAGGACGTCGAAGGGCCCGTCGGCTACGAGCAGGTCCGGGCAGCCGCAGCTGTGATCTGCACCCAGACCTGCGACCTCGGGAGCGCGCCCCCAGGGGACCGAGTGCCCTTCGTGCTGCTGGCCCCGCTGGTTCCGTACGAGGAGTTCAACACCAGCACCCGCAAGCTGGCGAGGGAAGGCCGCATCGGGTACCTCGTGCCGGCGCAGCCGGAGGGGCTCGAGGGCGACTGGTTCGTCGATCTGCGGATGATCGTGCCTGCCTCCAAGGCGGTCCTGCTGGAGCGGTCCCCGGTACGGGGTTTCGCCGACGAGGCGGCCGCGCTGCGGTTCGCTGAGGCGCTCGCGTACAGGTTCCGCCGGCCGGCCCTCCACGGCGCGCTCTCCGATGAGCTCGTGAGGGACATCGAGGAGTACCTGCGCGGGCTGGGTGCCGTGAACCAGGCCGTCGCCCGGGTGCGCGAGCTTCGCCTGCTCGTCCTGGGAGGGACGCGGCTCAACCCCGAACGGGTGCAGTTGGTCGTGCTCGCCGACCCGCCCCTGGACCCGCCGATGCAGGCGATGTGGCAGAAGTGGGAGCCGCGCGGGAAGGGGGTCCTCACCCCTCACGGTGTGGAGCTCGCGCCAACCATCTTCACGGACCTGCATGAACTGCGAGCTGACATGTACCGGTCGAGCGTCCCCTTGTCCGTGAAGCCGCTCCCCGCGCCCAGCTGGTAGAGCGCCCGCCCTCGGGGGCGCGACTGCCCCAGCGGTGACCGATGCCGGCGAGCCGGTCGCGACATGTACGGCCCGGTCAGAGCAACGACGAGCCTTCCAGCCGCCGTCGCACCGGTTCCTCGCCGTACAGTCGTCGAAGGCTGGATGTCCTGGCCGTGTCAGGGTCCGTGGAGGCGACAGTGGGTCAGCGCCGGTTCGTCGGTGACGTCCCCGACGGCACCCACCTGGGCGAGTCGCAGGAGACCGACGGGACCTACCGCGGCCTCCTCTACGACGACGAGACCGGCAAGCTCGTCGGGCACATCGAACTCGAAGAGGAGTACGACTGGGACGACGACGTCACTCCAGCGAACCGGGACGACGAGCCGGACACGGCGGCGGTCCTGGTCAGCGTGGCGTTCCTCGGCGTGCTCATCGGCGCGAACTACCTGCAGCGGCGCCGCCAGGACCGGCAGGAGCGGCTGGAGCAGCTGGAGACGCCGGCCAAGGTGGAAGCCGAGTCCCTGCGCTCGCGCGCCCGCCGAATGTGGAAGCCCCTCGCGCCGCCGGCCGCTGAGATCGCCTCGGCGCCGGTCGACGACGCCATCACCATGAGCAGCGCCGAGTGGCAGGAGCGGGTCCGCGCGATGCTGCTCGCCCGGGCATTCAGCGAGGAGCAGCACCGGATCCTGTCCCGTGCCAGGATCGCCGACGCTGCGCCCGAGATGCTCGAGTGGCAGCGCGCCTTCGACAGCCTCACCCCTCAGCAGTTCTCCGACCGCATCACCCTGATGCTCGAAGCCAACCCCGCCCTGCTCACCGAGGCCGAGACCCGGTTCCTGGCGATGTTCGGCCTGGACCGCCGGTCGGTGCCTGAACGCGAGCTCCAACCGGTGCAGCGTGCGCAGCTCCCGCCCCCGTCGGCGCACGTGGCGTACATCGCCCCGCCTGGCTGGTACGACGACGGAGCGGGCCAGATCCGCTGGTGGGACGGCCACCGATGGACCGTGCACGCCCAGCAAGCCCCTCGCGCTGCCGCTGCCGGCTGGTACCCGGACGGCGCGGGCCGGCTGAGGTGGTGGGACGGGTACAGGTGGACAGAGCACGTGCGCTCCATGGCGCCGTAGTGGGAGGGACCGCGAGGGGGAGCTTCGACGGTTCGACATGCAGGCGAACATCCGGCTCATGTCCCAGGGCCTGAAGCCGGCAGCGGAAGGCGATGCTCGACGCCGACGAACGTGCGATGGATGCGGGGTGCCAGCGATGACAGTCGAACTGCGCATCGTCCGTGACGGCGATGGCGAGTGGCTCGAGGTACCGCTCGCGCAGTTCCCGGACGCCGAAACCTTCGGTGCGCACCGCCGCTGCTACATCGACCCAGACGCCCGCATCGCCTACTTGTGCTGGCAGCTCGGGGACGGCAACCGATGGATCGGGCTGCACCCCGAGGTGGTGCCCGTGGACGGTGGTCCTCACCCGGTCCTGGCGCTTCAACCGATGTGGGCCAACAACGGGGGACCGCGATGAAACGCCGGTGCCCGGCGTGACAGGCCGGCGGTACGACCCGGCCCGCGCCGACGGTCGTGTGTGGGTCGATCGGTGGCGCGAGCAGGCCTGCTCCGCTTGGCCCGGCCACTGGCAGGCCGCCGACGAGCACGACGCGACTGAGCTGGTCGACTGGCTCGTCGAGCGCTACGCCAACATCGGCGGCTACTGGACCTCCAAGCACGTCTACTTCCGGCTCGTCGACCTCGAGGGGGACGCCGCCCTGGCCGACTTCAGCCCCGGCTACCTCTGGGTGATGACGCCCGACTATCCCGGCGGCATCGAGGCCGGGAAGTACCGGTTCGTCGAGCTCTCCCGGTTCGTTGCGCGTGGAGATCGCCAGCCATCCGGCGACGAACTGGTCAGCATCTGCCCCGAGTGCTTCATCGCCATGCCGGCGACGGGTGCGTGCGACGACCATGGACGACCGGACTGAGCGCAACAGCAGGGGTGCGCGCGTTCCGCGGCAGCCGGCTGCGTGCCCGCAGGTGCGCGCCCCGCCTCCGTGTGAGAGGCGGGGCGCTGTCAGAGGTGCTGCGGTCAGGCGAGCTGGTAGCCGGCCTCGTCGACGGCGGCTGCGACAGCGTCGCGGTCGAGGGGCGCGTCGCTGGTGACGGTGACCTGGGAGGTGCCGCCCGGCACGAGGTCGATGTCGACGCCCGTGACGCCGGGCAGTGCCGAGACCTCCTCGGTGACGGACATGACGCAGTGGCCGCAGGTCATGCCGGTGACGGGGTAGGTGGTGGTGCTCATGGTGGTTCCTTCCGGTGGTGGGTGGGTCAGGCGGTGGTGCGGCCGGTGAAGCGGCGCAGGCGCAGGCTGTTGGTGACGACGAACACCGACGAGAACGCCATGGCGGCGCCGGCGACGATCGGGTTGAGCAGGCCGAGGACGGCCAGCGGGATGGCGGCGACGTTGTAGGCGAAAGCCCAGAACAGGTTGCCCTTGATGGTGCGCAAGGTGCGCCGGGACAGGCGGACGGCGTCGGCGGCGGCGCGCAGGTCGCCGGTGACCAGGGTGAGGTCGCTGGCCTCGATCGCGACGTCGGTGCCGGTGCCCATCGCGATGCCCAGGTCGGACTGGGCGAGGGCGGCGGCGTCGTTGACGCCGTCGCCGATCATCGCGACGACGCGCCCGTCGGACTGCAGGCGCTTGACGACGTCGACCTTGTCCCACGGGAGGACCTCGGCGATGACCTCGGTGATGCCGACCTCGGCCGCGACGGCGCGGGCGGCGCGCTCGTTGTCGCCGGTGAGCAGGACCGGGGTGAGCCCGAGCTCGCGGAGCTCGGCGATGGCCTGGGCGCTGGTGGGCTTTACGGTGTCGGCGACGACGGCGAGGCCGCGCAGCTGCCCGTCCCAGCCGATCGCGATGACGGTCCGGCCGAGGGCCTCAGCCGCCTCCTGGGCGGTGGCGAGGTCGTCGGGAACGACCAGGGCCCAGTCCTCGCGCAGCCAGGCGGTGCGGCCGGCGACGACGGCGTGGCCGTCGACGATGCCGGCGACGCCGCGCCCCTGGGTGGAGGCGAACGACTCGACCGGGGACAACGTCGGCAGCGCCTGGCGGGCGGCGTCGGCGATGGCCTGGGCGATGGGGTGCTCGGAGGCGTCCTCGAGCGACCCGCCGTAGCGCAGCAGCTCGTCGCGGGTGACGCCCGCGGCGGGGACGACGTCGACCAGGCGCATGGCGCCGGTGGTGACGGTGCCGGTCTTGTCGAGCACGACGGTGTCGACGCGGCGGGTGGACTCAAGGACCTGCGGGCCCTTGATGAGGATGCCGAGCTGGGCGGCGCGGCCGGTGCCGACGAGGAGCGCGGTCGGGGTGGCCAGGCCGAGGGCGCACGGGCAGGCGATGATCAGCACCGCGACGGCGGCGGTGAACGCGAACTCCAGACCGGCGCCGGCCGCCAGCCAGCCCACCAGGGTCAGCAGCGCGATCGCGACGACGATCGGGACGAACACCGCGGAGACGCGGTCGGCGAGGCGCTGGACGGGGGCCTTGCCGTTCTGCGCGTCGGCGACGAGCTTGGCCATCTGCGCGAGCTGGGTGTCGGCACCGACGCGGGTGGCGCGCACCACGAGGCGGCCGCCGGAGTTCACGGTGGCTCCGACGACGGGGTCGCCGACGCCCACCTCGACCGGGACGGGCTCGCCGGTGAGCATGCTGGTGTCTACAGCGGAGGCGCCCTCCACGACGACGCCGTCGGTGGCGATCTTCTCCCCGGGGCGGACGACGAACAGGTCGCCGACGGCGAGCTCGGCGATGGGCCGGCGCACCTCGGTGCCGTCGCGGAGGAGGGCGACGTCCTTGGCACCCATGTCGAGCAAGGCGCGCAGCGCGGCACCGGAGCGGGTCTTGGCGCGTGCCTCCAGGTAGCGGCCGAGCAGGATCAGGGTGGTGACCGCGGCGGCGACCTCGAGGTAGATGTGCGCGGAGGCGCTCTCGCGGCTCGGGATGAGCTCGAAGCCCATGACCATGCCGGTCATGCCGGCGTCGCCGAGGAACAGCGCGTAGAGGCTCCACAGGAACGCCGCGGAGACGCCGAGGCTGATCAGGGTGTCCATGGTGGCGGCGCCGTGGCGCAGGCTCGTCCACGCGGCCTTGTGGAACGGGTAGGCGCCCCAGACGACGACGGGTGCGGTCAGGGTGAGGGCGAGCCACTGCCAGTTGGGGAACTGCAGCGCCGGGATCATCGCCATGAGCACGACCGGCACCGTCAGGACCGCGGAGACGACGAGGCGCTGGCGCAGGCTGGTGAGCTCGGCCGGCTCGGTGCTCCCGTGGTCGTGCCCGGTGGCGGTCTCAGGTGCCTCGTGGGCGGGGCGCGGGACGGCGGCGGTGTAGCCGGTGGCCTCGACGGTGGCGACGAGCTGCTCGACGTCGACGTCGGCGGGCGCTTCGACGCGCGCGACCTCGGTGGCGAAGTTGACCTCGGCGTGCACGCCGGGGAGCTTGTTGAGCTTCTTCTCGATCCGGGCGGCGCACGACGAGCAGGTCATGCCTCCGATCTGGAGGTCGACGGTGCGCGTCCCGTCGGCTGCGGCGGTGCCGGTGTCGGTCTGGGTGCTCATGAGGTGCTCCTGCGGTGTGTGGCTCGTGGTCGGGGTGCCCGCTTCGGCGGGGCGCATGCCGGTCATGACGTGGGTGCGCACTCGTGCGCGGGCTCGGTTTGGCCGGCGCAGTGGCGACGGCACTCCCGCACCCACGCCGACAGCTGGGTGAACGTGGTGCGGTCGGGGTCGAAGGACACCAGCGCCGTCTGGTTCACCGGGTTGGTCCGCACGCCCAGCACGCCGGGACGGCTGTAGAGGGCCTCGCGGACGGCGGCCGGGCGGGCGGCCCATCGGGTGCCCCCGACCTGGAGCAGGGCGCGCTGGGTGTTCATCTCGTGTCCTCTCGATCGGGCGGTCCCCCCTGACAACTGCATACCCTCCCGGGGTATGCCCGACCGTGGGGACTTCTTCCATGAAGATCCGATGAAGAGCCGCCCGGTGCGGAATGCGGATACCCCCCTGGGGTACTTGAAGCGTCCGTCAGCGCGGCGCCCCGACGGGGCGTCGCACCGTGGGGGGCTTCACGAAGGAGGGGACATGCCGTCCTCGTCAGCCGCGTCCAAGGGCGCGGCGCTTGCCGTCATCGCGACGGCCCAGTTCATGGTCATCATGGACACGTCGATCATCGGCGTGGCCCTGCCGCACATCCAGGCGGACCTCGGGTTCTCACCCGAGTCGCTGTCGTGGGTCTTCAACGCCTACGTGGTCGCCTTCGGCGGCCTGCTGCTGCTCGGTGGACGCCTGTCCGACCTGCTCGGCGCGCGTCGCATCTTCACCACCGGCTGGCTCGTGCTGGCGGCCGGCTCCCTGGTCGCCGGCCTGGCCGGCTCCCCCGCCATCGAGCTGGTCGGCCGAGCCGTCCAGGGCGCAGGCTCTGCTCTCATCGCGCCGTCGGCGCTGACGCTGCTGTTCATGGTGTTCGGGTCCGAGCCGCGCGAGCTCACCCGCGCCCTGTCTCTGTACGGCGCGGCGGCACCGGCCGGCGGCACCGCGGGCGTGTTCCTCGGCGGCGTCCTCACCGAGTACGCGTCCTGGCCGTGGGTCTTCTTCATCAACATCCCCATCGCCGCGGTTGTGCTGCTCGCCACCGGCAAGGTCATGCCCGCCGGTCGGGCGCAGCGCGGCTCCATCGACTGGCTCGGCGCGGTCACCGTCACCGGCGGCCTCGCGGCGGTCGTCTACGCCGTCGTGTCCGCTCCGGAGAACGGCTGGACCTCCGCCGCCACACTCGTCCCCGCTGCGGTCGGCGCCGCCCTGCTGGGCGTCTTCGTCGTCCTGCAGGCAGTCCGCAAGGCCCCGCTGGTGCGCCTGGGCATCTTCAAGGCGCCCAACCTCGCCGCCGCCAACGTCGCCCAGCTGCTGCTCGGCGCGGCCTGGATCCCGATGTTCTTCTTCGTCAACCTCTACCTGCAGCAGGTCCTCGGCCTCGGCGCCTTCGCCTCCGGCGCCGCCCTGCTGCCGCTGACGGTGACGATCATGATCGGGATGGTCGTCGCGGCCCCACGTCTCATCGCACGGTTCGGCCCGAAGCGCATGACCGTCACCGGCCTAGCGACCCTCGCCGTCGGGATGCTGTGGCTCTCGCGCATCGACACCGACGGCAGCTACCTCGTCGACGTCCTGCCCGCGACGCTGGTCACAGCCGCCGGGATGGCGATGGCGTTTATCCCGTCACTGGGCACCGCGCTGTCGGCTGCCGCTCCCGAGGAGGGCGGTCTGGCGTCCGGCATCGTGAACACCAGCTACCAGGTCGGCTCCGCGCTCGGTCTTGCCGGGATGACAGCGGTCGCCGCGGCCGCGGGCGCCACGGCCCGCGCGGACGCCCTCGGCCTGACCGGCGGGTACTCCGCCGGCCTGGTCGGCTCCGCCGCCATCGCGGCCTTCGGCGCGGTCCTGGCCGCGGTCACGCTCAAGCCGGCCCCGTCCGCCGACGCGGCCGCGGAGGGCGTCAGCGAGCCGGCAGCCGCCTGACGAGCGCCCGCGTCGGGGACGTCCGCCACGGCGGCGTCCCCGACCGGGGGCTCCAGCGCCGGTCGCATCCGGAGGTCCTTGGCCGGGTCGGACGGGCAGCAGCCCTCGGCACGGCGGTCGAGCCGTCCGGTCGCCAGGCCGAACACGACGAACACCACCAGGCCGAGGCCCAGCAGCCACCCGATCACCGCCATGACGGCCTCCTCTCCCACGCGATGGTGCCCCGACGACCGGCCGACGGCACCCGCGCGCGAGCCGGGCGGCCGCATCTTCATCGGACCTTCATCGTTCCCGGACCGGGGCATCCGGTGAGGGCGCCGATCCTTGAACCACGGACGCCGGTACGGCGCCCGTAGAAGGAGTTGACCCCCATGACGATCCGTGACGCGCACCTGAGCCGCCGTCAGCTGCTGGTCGGCGCCCTGGGCGTCGGCGCTGTCGGCGTGCTCGCCGGCTGCGCGGCCGGGAGCGGCACCGCGACCGACCCCGACGCGCTCGCGTCCGCCGTCGCCGCGGCCGAGAAGGCACGCACCACGACCGGGAAGACCCAGCGCGTCACCCTGACCGCGGCGCCGCTGCAGGTCGACCTCGCCGGACGGGTCGTGACCACATGGGCGTACGGCGACTCGGTGCCCGGCACGCCGATCCGAGCGACCGCCGGTGACCGGGTGCAGGTCATGGTGCAGAACGGCCTCCCCGAGGCGACCAGCGTCCACTGGCACGGCCTGGCGATCCGCAACGACATGGACGGCGTCCCCGGCCTGACCACCCCGGAGATCGCTGCGGGGGCTTCGTTCGAGTACGACTTCGTCGTCCCCGACGCCGGCACCCACTGGTTCCACCCGCACCACGGCGCCCAGGTCGACCGCGGCCTGTACGCGCCGTTCATCGTCGACGCCCCTGACGAGCCCGGCGGCTACGACCACGAGTGGATCCTCGTGCTCGACGACTGGTCCGACGGCATCGGCCCGAGCCTCATGGACACCTACGACGCCCTTGTCGCCGCCAGCAAGGACGGCAACGGCATGGACCACATGGGTATGGGCGGCATGGGTATGGGCGGGATGACCACGGCCGGTGGCGACGTCGACTACTCCCTCTACGTCATCAACGGCCGCCCGCCCGCCGACCCCGACGTGCTCGCGGCCAAGCCGGGTCAGAAGGTGCGGCTGCGCATCATCAACGCCGCCGCCGACTCGATCTTCGACGTCGCCCTGGCCGGCCACCAGCTCCAGGTCACCCACACCGACGGCTACCCCGTCAACCCGGTCCCGACCAGCCTGCTGCGCCTCGGGATGGGAGAGCGCTACGACGTCGTCGTCACCCTCCGCGACGGGGTGTTCCCGTTCGTGGCACGCCGCTACGGCAAGCCCGGCCTCGCGCGCGCGCTCGTCCGCACCGGGGCCGGTGCTGTGCCCGGGGAGACGTTCGAGCCGACCGAGCTGTCCGGCTACCCGCTCACCGCGGACGTGCTCAGCGCCGCACCCGGGACCGCGCTGCCGACGAAGGACGCCGACACCAGCCAAGACGTCGTTCTGTCCGGCTCGATGGCGCCGTACGTGTGGACGATCAACGGCCGCACCTACGACGAGACCGTCCCGCTCACGGTCGCCGCCGGGCAGACGGCGCGGCTGCGGGTGATGAACCACTCGATGATGGCCCACCCGCTGCACCTGCACGGGCACACGTTCCAGCTCGGCGCGGCCGGCGGCTCCGGCACCCGCAAGGACACCGTCCTCGTCCCGCCGATGGGCGCGGTCGACGTCGCCGTCCTCGCCGACAACCCCGGCCAGTGGGCGCTGCACTGCCACACCGCCGTGCACATGGAGGCCGGGATGATGACCCGCCTCGACTACACGACCTGACCCGACACCGTTCCACGCGTCGGGGCACCGTGCTCCGGCGACGACCACCGCAAGGAGACACCGCACGCCATGAGCACCATGCGCGCCCGACGCCCCCTCGCCCTGGCCGCCACCGGCCTCGCGCTCGTCCTCACGCTGGCCGCCTGCGGCTCCGGGGACCACTCCAGCATGGCCAGCGGTGCCAGCACCGCCGCGGTCGCCGGAGAGGGCCGGACCGCGGACATCTCGTTCGCGCAGCTGATGATCCCGCACCACGAGCAGGCCATCGAGATGTCCGACATCGCCCTCGAGAAGGGCGCGGGCCCCGAGGTCATGAAGCTCGCCCAGGACATCAAGGCCGCCCAGGACCCGGAGATCGCCCAGATGAAGGGCTGGCTGTCGGCGTGGGGCGCCCCCGAGCAGATGGAGGGCGCGACCGCCTCCGACGGGTCGATGGACCACTCCGGGATGGACATGGGCGGCATGTCGATGGCCGGGATGATGTCGGCCGAGGACATGAGCAAGCTGATGGACGCCAGCGGCGCCGACTTCGACCGCATGTGGCTGCAGATGATGATCGCCCACCACCAGGGCGCGATCTCCATGGCCAACCAGGTCCTCGCAGCCACCAGCGACGTCGAGGTGAAGAAGCTCGCCGAGGCCGTCGTCGCCGGGCAGACCGCCGAGATCACGACGATGCAGAAGCTGCTCGCCGGATGAGGGCCGCGCGCCTGACGGTGCTCGCAGCCGCCGGCGTGCTCGCCCTCGCCGGCTGCGGCACCGCCTCGTCGACGTCGCCCTCGCTGAGCAGCGGCGACCGGTCGAGCACCCTGTCGATGTCCGCGTCGGCCGCACCCTCGGGCCCGGACACCCCTGCGGCGGTGGACGTGAAGGGCGCCGGATGGGCGCACGTCCACAACCTCGCCTACGACGGCACGGCGCTGCTGCTGGGCACGCACGAGGGCCTCTACCGGCAGGAGCCCGGCCAGGCGCCGGCCCTGCTGAGCGAGACCTCGTTCGACGTGATGGGACTGGCCTACGACGGCACGCGGTGGCTCGCCTCCGGCCACCCCGGGCAAGGCGAGGACCTCCCCGCCGATCTCGGCCTGCGCGCCTCCGCGGACGGTCGCGCCTGGACGACGGTCAGCCTGCTCGGCGAGGTCGACTTCCACCGCCTCACCGCCGCGGGCAGCACCGTCATGGGCGTGGCTGCGCACGACGGCCCGCTGCTGCGCTCCACCGACGGCGGCACCACCTGGACCACGCTGACCAACCCCGGGCTGTTCGACCTCGCCCTCGACCCCGACCAGCCGACCCGTTCGGTCGCCACCACGCAGACCGGTCCGATCGCCTCGGACGACCCCGGAGCGTCGTGGAGCCCGCTGGCCGGGGCGCCAGTGGTGGCGTTCGTCGCCTGGACCCAGGACGGGCTCATCGGGGTCTCCCCCGATGGCACCATCCACGCCTCCGGCGACGGCGGCGCAACTTGGACCGCGCGCGGCAACGCCGGCGGGCAGCCGGCAGCGCTGGCCGCGGACGCGACGAGCGTCGCCGTCCTCGTCGGATCCACAGTGCGGGAGTCCCGTGACGGCGGCGCCAGCTTTACCGACCGGATCATCGGTATCGGCGGCCACTGAGCCGCTGACACATCGGTGGCCTTCGTGCATCAGGATGTTCCGAGCACGCTGCCGACGACCGACTGACGCGGTGCGCTGGAAGGAGCTCGACATGGAACCGCTGGGCCGGGTGCTCGTCGTCGACGACGAGGTCCCCTTGGCCAAGGTCGTCGCTAGCTACCTCGAGCGCGAAGGGTTCGCCGTCGACCTCGCCCACGACGGCCCGTCCGCCGTGGACCAGGCACGGACCCTGCGCCCGGACCTCATCGTGCTCGACCTGATGCTGCCGGGTTTCGACGGAGTCGAGGCCTGCCGGCAGATCCGCACCTTCACCGACGCCTACGTCATCATGCTCACCGCCCGCGACGACGAGACCGACAAGGTCGTCGCACTGTCCGTCGGTGCGGACGACTACATCGTCAAGCCGTTCTCGCCCCGGGAGCTCATCGCCCGCACGAAGGCGATGCTGCGCCGCCCCCGGGTGCCGGCCGAGCCCGAGCCCGTCCCCGCCCTGGTCGTCGGCGGCCTCGTCGTGGACCCCGACGCCCGCACCGTCACAGTCGACGGGCTACCGGTGGAGCTGACCCGCACCGAGTTCGACATCCTCGCCGCGCTCGCGGCACGGCCGAAGTCCGCACTGAACCGGGCGCAGATCATCGAGCACGTGTGGGGCGGGGAGTGGTTCGGCGACGAGCACGTCGTAGACGTCCACGTCGGGCACCTGCGTCGCAAGCTCGGCGACGACGCGAACGAGCCCCGGTTCGTGCGCACCGTCCGCGGTGTCGGGTACGGGATGGGGTCGGGGTGATCCGCCGGGCCCCGCGCCTGGTCACCCGGCTGATGACGGCGCAGGTCGTCGTCATCGCCGTCGGTGCGCTGGCGCTCATCGCCGCCGCCGTGCTGGTCGCGCCGGGCCTGTTCCATTACCACCTGGCCCAGACCGGCGAGACCGACCCGCTGGTCCAGCACCACGCCGAGGAGGCGTTCGCCACCTCCTTCGCGATCGCGCTGCTCATCGCGACGCTGCTGTCCCTGGTCGCGGCCGGTGCCGTGTCCTGGTTCCTGGTCCGCCGGGTCGCGCACCCCGTCGAGGAGCTCGCCGACGCCGCCGAGACACTCGCGTCGGGCAGCTTCGACGTCGCCGTGCCCGACGCCGCGTTCTCCAGCGAGATCTCCCGGCTGACCGACGCGTTCGAGGAGATGGCCGCCCGCCTCGCCGACAACGAGGCGACCCGCCGCCAGCTGCTGTCCGACCTCGCGCACGAGCTGAGGACCCCGCTGGCCACGCTCGAGGCCTACATCGACGGGCTCGAAGACGACGTCCTGCCCGACGACGCCGCAACGTTCTCCACCATGCGCGACCAGACCACGCGGCTGCGCCGCCTGTCCGGCGACCTGCGGGAGGCGGCACTGGCCGAGGAGCACGCACTGGGCATCCACCTGGAGCCGGAGGACGCGCGCACGATCGTGCAGGCCGCGGTCGCCGCCGCCGGGCCCCGTTACGACAAGGCCGGACGCGCCCTGGACTGCCGCCTGCCCGACGTGCCCGTGCCGGTGGCCGCAGACGCGGTCCGTCTACAGCAGGTCCTGGCGAACCTGCTCGACAACGCGCTGCGCCATACCAGCACCAGCGTCGACGTCGACCTCGTCGTCGACCGCGGGAACGCGGTCATCCGGGTCGCGGACGACGGCGACGGCATCCCCGTCGACCAGCTCGACGCCGTCTTCCACCGGTTCCACCGCGTCGATCCGTCCCGGCGTGCCGGCGACGGGTCCGGCAGCGGTCTCGGGCTGACGATCGCCCGCGCGATCGTCGGGGAGCACGGCGGGACCCTCACCGCCAGCAGCGTCGGCCCGGGCACCGGCGCCGTGCTGATCGTCACTGTTCCGCTGCGCCACTGAATCGCCGAGGCCTGGTGCTGATGGGACGACATCGGCCGCAACCCCCAGCGCCGAGAAGAGTCCTCCAGCGGGTGTGGCTTCACTGAAGCGCACGGTCCGGACCGGCTCGACATGCACCTCAGCTCGAGCACGACGGCGTGCCCCTTGACGGCGCGGCTTGCCCGTTGCGTCATCTCCGGGACGGTGCTCGGTGCACCTGTCGCCGCACGCTGTCAGTCGCCCGGCCGGCTCACCCCCGGACGTTGCGCGGCGAGCGCCGAGACCAACGGTGGGTGTGCACGTTCCGCATGAAGCTCGATCCCGTTCTCAGAAGCGCCCCGGCGAACCGCCCGCGACGTTCCGGACCAGGCCGGACCAAGTGCTTCGTTCGCGCCTCCGGCGCCGCAGGGCCACCGCATCAACGCTGGTTGAACCCATAGGGAGAACCCCCAACGGCCCGGCGCTCCGGCGACGGCCTCGACCCTGGGCCGCGGTGGCGCTGCCGCGCGTCGGAATCATGCCACGGGTGACAGGTGGTGTGGCCGGTCGGTCGTTCGTGCAGCGAAAGGCAGCAGGGACCGGACGGGCGCGGTGTCGTCGGTTCGGCCACACGTCGGCGCAGCGTCGGATCGGAAGAACCCTCTCCGCCGACCCCTCGGCGTGCGGCTGGTGCAGGTCTAGCCTGAACGACGTGGATCCTGTCGCTGCGGTCGAAGCCCGCTCGTTGACCACGTCGTACGGCCGATCGAGAGGCATCGTCGAGGTCGACCTGCGCGTCGAGCCCGGCCAGGTGATGGGCCTCGTCGGGGCCAACGGCGCCGGCAAGACCACCCTGATGCGGACGCTGCTGGATTTCGTGCGGCCCACGTCGGGCTCGGTGTCGGCCTTCGGCCACGACAGCAGGCACGGGTCGGTCGAGGTCAGGCGTCGGACGACGTACCTGCCAGGGGAGCTCGTCCTCCCCGCACGTCTCAAGGGCTGGGAGGCGCTCGACCGCTTCTGGTTCGCCCGCCCGCCGATCGACCGGGCGCGGGTGGCGGCGCTGGCGGACCGGCTGGACCTCGACCTCGGCCGGCGCGTGGGCGACCTGTCCAAGGGCAACAAGCAGAAGGTGGGCCTGGTCCTCGCGTTCGCGCCGGCTGCCGACCTGCTCGTGCTGGACGAGCCGACGTCGGGCCTCGACCCGTTGCTTCAGCGCGAGTTCGCCGCCCTTGTCGGGGAGGCCCGCGACAACGGAGCCACCGTCCTGCTCTCCAGCCATGTGATGGCGGAGGTCGAGCAGATGGCGACCCACGTCGCACTCATGCGCGAGGGCCGCATCGCGATCGTGGACGACATCGCGACGATCACGACCAAGGCTCGTCGCCGGGGGAGGGCGGCACCGCGGGCGAGGGAGGATGTCGACGCCGTGCGCCGGCTGCTCGAGGACACGAGCGGGGTGTCCGACGTCGCGGTCGACGACGGCGCTGTCACGTTCGCCTGCGCCGGCGACGTCGACGACCTGGTGAAATCCCTTGCCCGCGTGACGCTTCGCTCGCTCGATATCGCCCACGCCGATCTCGAGGACGCCTTCTTCGCGGCGTACGACGGCGCTGCGGGCGACGGGATCGCGTCATGAAGCTGCTGCTCAGCGAGCTCCGTATGCGCCGCGTCTCGCTGGTGGTGTGGGCGCTGTCGGTGGCCGCGCTCGTGCTCATGATCGTGGCCTTCTACCCGCAGGTGCGCGACGACCCGTCGCTCAACGCCATCTACGAGAACCTCTCACCCTCGATGCAGGCGCTCCTGGGCGGCTCCGACCTCACGTCCCCGACGGGCTACCTCAACACCCAGCTGTTCGCGTTCCTCCTGCCGGCCGTGCTCCTCGTGTTCGGTGTCGGCCGCGGCGCGGCGTCGATCGCCGGCGAGGAGGAGGAGCACACCCTCGATCTGCTGCTGGCCCAGCCCGTGGCGCGCTGGGCCGTGTACCTCGCCAAGGCGGCGGCGCTCGTCGTGGGGCTGACCCTGCTGGGCCTCGCCGGATGGGTGCCGGTCGCGGCGCTCAACAGCGCCGTACGGTTCGACCTCCCCGCTGCCAACATCGCGGCGGTCACGGTGCAGATGACGCTCATGTGCCTCGCGCTGTCGCTGGCCGCGCAGGCGATCGCTGCGTGGGTCGGGCGGCGGTCCATCGGGATCGCCATCGTCTCCGGCTATGCGTTCGTGTCGTACGTGATCTACGGCCTGGCGGGCACCGTCGGCTGGCTCGAGCACCTCCGCCCGCTCACCCTCTGGCGGTGGTACCTCCTCAACGACCCGCTGTCGAACGGCTTCGGCGCGGCGGAATGCCTCGTGCTCCTCGCCACCTGCGGGGCGGCAGCGGGCCTCGGGGGGCTCCTGTTCGTCCGCCGCGACCTGCATGGCTGAGCCGGTGCCGGGTGTGACGTTGGCATCAGACTCGCCAGCGCCGCGGGCACCCGGGGAGCGGCAGGCGGTGGGATCGCGGACAATGGGTGCGCCCCGCCGACCCGTGACGAGAGAAGACCCGTGACCGCCGCAGGACAGACCGACGTCGTACGCACCGACGTCCTCGTCGTCGGCGCAGGGCCCGGCGGCTCCTCCGCTGCCACGCACCTCGCGCGCCTGGGCCGGGACGTCGTGCTCGCGGACGGCGCGGTCTTCCCGCGCGACAAGGCGTGCGGCGACGGCCTCACGCCCCGCGCGGTCGCCGAGCTGCAGAACCTCAAGCTCGACCACATCCTGCAGGGCGGCCCCGTCAACAACGGCCTGCGCGGCCACGGGTTCGGGCGCAGCCTCGTGCTCGAGTGGAACGGCCCCCACCTCCCCAGGCACGGCTCGGCGATCGCGCGCACAGTGCTCGACAACGCGCTGCGCGACGCCGCGCTCGACGCGGGGGCGATCGGGCTCGACGGCCACCGCGCCGTCGACGTCGAGCACAGCGGCGGACGGCTCGCCGCGGTCGTGCTGCGCGGCAAGGACCGCACGGTCAGGGTCGAGGCCGAGCACGTGATCGTCGCCGACGGCGGCAAGTCGCACCTCGGCCGGCTGCTCGGCCGGGAGTGGCACAAGGAGACGGTGTTCGGCGTCGCGTCGCGGGCGTACGCGACGAGCCCGATGGCCGACGATCCGTGGATCACCTCGCATCTCGAGCTTCGCGACGAGAGCGGCCGCATGATGGGCGGCTACGGCTGGGTGTTCCCGCTCGGCAACGGACTCGTCAACGTCGGTGCCGGCACCCTCGCGACGGCCAAGCGCCCGGCCAACATCAACCTCCGGAAGCTGACCGAGGAGTACGCCCGCCAGCGCCGCGAGGAGTGGCAGCTCGGCGAGCTCACCGGCTACGGCTCGGCGCCGCTGCCTATGGGCGGCGCGGTCAGCAATGTGGCCGGCCCCAACTGGATGCTCATCGGCGACGCCGCCGCGTGCATCAATCCGCTCAACGGCGAAGGCATCGACTACGCGCTCGAGACGGGGCGCATGGCCGCGGAGCACGTCGTGAGCAGCGGCTCGCACGTCGACTACTCCGCCTCGTGGCCCGCCGAGCTCTACGCCGAGTACGGCGAGGCCTTCTCCATCGCGCGGCGCCTCGGCATCCTCATCACGCACGAGCGGCTGCTCGCGATGTCGGGACCGATCGGCATGCGCAGCCACGCGATCATGTCCGTCGCGTTCCGCGTCATGGGCAACCTCGTCACGCCCGAGGACACCGACGTCGTCGCCCGCGCCTGGCGCACCGCCGGCCGCGCCTCGCTGCGCCTCGACCGCCGCAAGCCCTTCCACTGACCGGGCGACACCTCCGCTTAGGCGAGTAACCGCCCGAATCGTCGGTTCTGAGCCCCCGAAACCGAGGATTGCGGCGGTTACTCGCGAACCGGGTCCGGGGTAGCGTCGCGATCATGACCTCGACCGCCGAGAAGGCCGCGCTGCTGCAGCGCCTGCACGCCGATCCCGAGCTCCTCGTCCTCGTCAACGTCTGGGACGTCATCACCGCGCGGGTGGTGGCCGCCACCGACGGCGTGAAGGCGATCGCGACCGCCAGCCACTCGATCGCCGTCGCGCACGGCTACCCCGACGGCGAGGTCATCCCGCGCGAGGAGATGCTCGAGACAGTCGGCCGCATCGCCGCGGCCGTCGACCTGCCGGTGACCGCCGACCTCGAGGCCGGGTACGGCGACGCCGGCGAGACCGCGCGCCGCGCGATGGACCTCGGTGTCGTCGGCATGAACCTCGAGGACCAGCTGAAGCCGCTGCCCGATGCCGTGGCCGCGGTGAGCGCGGTGGTGAAGGCGGGCGAGGCGGCCGGCATCCCGTTCGTGCTCAACGCCCGCACCGACGCGTTCCTGCGCGCCGGCGACAAGGATCCCGATGCAGTGCTCGCCGACGCCATCGAGCGCGGCCGGGCCTATCTCGGCGCCGGCGCCTCCACGTTCTTCGCGCCGGGGAAGCTCGACGAGCAGCAGGTCGAGGCCCTCGTCGACGCCCTGGGTCCGCAGAAGCTCAACCTGATCGCCGTGCCCGGCGCGATCCCGCTCGAGACGATGCAGCGCCTCGGCGTGGCCCGCGTGTCGTTCGGCCCGTGGAGCCAGAACGTGGCGCTGACGGCGTACGCCGACCTCGTCGCATCGGCCGTCGACGGGGGCGGCGTGCCGGACGGGACGCGCCGCCTCAACTGACCGGCGACGGTACGTGACCGGCTGCCGGGAGCAACGACTGCGCCGGACGGGTGAACGAAACCTGAGGATCAGCGCACGGAGTGACCGTTCCGGCTCTCCGGGGGCAGCAGCGTCGGCCGGATGGCCGATCCTGGAGGCAGGCACCCGGAACGGGTGGCCCCCGCCGACACCGAGGACCGCCCCGTGCTCCGTCGTCCCGTGCTCCGCCCGATCATCCGGCTCGGCGCTGCCGCCGCCCTGGTGCTCGGCGCGACTGCCGTGGTGCCCGGCCCGGTGTCCGCGGTCGGCGAGGTCTGCGCCCCGACGCCGGCCCTCACGAGCAAGGCGCCCTTCAAGCGCTTCGCGATCCAGGGCGGTGCCACCGCCACCGTGTGGGACACCGGCACGCTCGCCGACCGCAAGCAGGAGCGACGCCTCGCCGTCGTGAGGATCCCGGCCTCGACCCTCACCCCGGCGGTGCTGACCGCGAGCACCGTCTCGCAGACCGCCAGGCCGAGCGCGATGGCCGCCTCCGACCCGGCCGCGGTCGTCGCCGTCAACGGCGGCACGTTCAACCAGACCGCCAACGGCGTGCCGGACCGCGTGCAGATCGCGAAGGGTCACGTCCGCAAGCTCATCAAGCAGAGCGTGTCTGACGGCATGTACGGCGGCATCGTCGTCGACGCAGCCACCAAGACCGTGCACGGAGCGGCGTACGACATCGACGGCGCCTTCACCTCGGCCGGCCGCACCGCCCCGGTCGGCGCGGTCAACTGGCAGTGGCTCGCCGCCGACGGCGTCTCGGTCTACACCCGCGTGTGGGGATCGGGCTCCGGGCACCCGGCCGGCCCGCGCACGGTCGTCGTCAAGGCCGGCACCGTGCTGCGCGTGCTGGGCAGCGGCGCCACCGGACGTCCGGCCCTCGGCGAAGCGTGGGTGACCGCGGCCGCGGGCACGCCCGCCGACGCGCTGCTCGCCACCGTCCGCGCAGGTGACAGGGTCTCGGTCGGGTGGAGCGCTCAGGGCACGTACCGCTACGCGGGGACCCCGGCCGGATCCTTCAGCCGCCCGACCGGTGCGACCGGCAGCGGCGGCGCGATCCTCAAGGACGGCGTCAACACCAGCTCCTGCACGACGCGCGACGAGTCCCTCCGCGCCCGTACGGCGATCGCCTGGGACAAGGACGGCAACATGCTCGTGGCCGCCGTGGCCGGCCGGTCCCGCTACGACGGCGGCCTGACGGTCCACCAGTTCGCCGACGTGCTGCTCTCGCTCGGCGCCGTGACCGCGATCCGTCTCGACGGCGGCGGCTCGACCTCGATGTGGGTGCGCAAGACCGTGGGCGGCCGGCTCTACCGCCTCGACCGTCCGAGCAGCGAGTACGAGCTCGCGGTGGTCGACGCCGTCGCGTTCCGCGCGCTGTGACCACCAGCGCCTGATCCCTTGAGGCTCAGGCGCTCTGCGTCGCGTGCTCCCTGCGCAATCGCGCCGCCTCGGCGGCGAGCTCGGGGTCGTCGCGCACGATCGCCACGGTCGGGCAGTCCTGCGGCCCCAGGTGCGCCTCCGGGTGGCACAGGGTGCAGGGGTGCCCCGGGCGCAGCGGGCACTCCGCCGCGGGGCGGGTGCGGGGAACGGAGCTCACGCGTCCAGTCTGCGCCCGCAACCCGGGGCGGCCGCCCACCTCCACCGCTGGGTGTGACGCGTCAGACGCGCTACAGGTCGATGCGCGTGCCGATGGCGATGACGCGGTCGGACGGCAGGCCGAAGAACGATGCCGGCGCCTGCGAGTTGCGATGCAGGAACGCGAAGAACTTCTCGCGGTGCTCCGGCACGGTGCCGGCGTCGGTGCCCGCGAACTTGCGCTCCGAGAGGTAGTACGTGGCGACCGACTCGACCTCGCCGAGCACAGAGGCGCGCAGCGCGGAGGGGATGTCGGGCGTCTCCATGTAGCCGACGGGGATGGTCACGCGCCGCACGCGCGGGATGACGTCCTCGATCTGCGGCGGGGTGTCGGCGACGGGCATGCCGACCGTGCGCACGGTGACGACGAGCACCTCGGCCGGCATCGCGTGCAGCACCTTGATCTGCGAGCTGAGCGCGGCCGGCACGTCCTCGGCAGGCGAGGCGAGGAACACGCCCACCCCGGGCACCCGGGTGATCGACCCGTGCTTGAGCTCCTCCTGCACCGAGGGCCAGTGCACGGCCGTCCGAGCCATGTAGCGGTTGAGCGCCCGGTAGCCGTTCGACCAGCCGATCATCACCAGCATCACTACCGAGCCGAAGGCCACCGGCACCCAGCCGCCCTTGAGGAGGTTGGAGAGCGTGCCCAGCAGGAACACCAGGTCGACGACCAGGAAGAGGATCGTGAACGGCCACAGCCGGTAGCCGGGCCAGCCCCAGGTGCGGCTCGCGACGGCGTGGAACGCGATCGTGGTGATGAACATCGTGCCCGCGATCGCGAGCACGTACGCGTGCGCGAGCGCGGACGACGACTGGAAGGCGACGACGACCGCGATGCAGAGCGCGCCGACCGCCACGTTGACGAAGGGCACGTAGATCTGGCCCTCGTGCTCCGCGTGCGTGTGCAGGATGTTGAGGCGGGGCAGCACCCCGAGCTGGATGCCCTGGCGGGCGAGGGAGAACACGCCGGTGATGAGGGCCTGCGAGGCGACCACCGTCGCGGCAGTCGCGAGGATCACCAGCGGGAGGGTGAACCCTGACGGCGCGAGCCCGAAGAACGGGTTCTCGCCGGCGTCCGGGTCTTCGAGCACGAGAGCCGCCTGCCCGAGGTAGCACAGGACCAGCGCCGGCCCGACGAGCAGCGCCCACGACAGGCGGATCGGGTGCCGGCCGAAGTGGCCCATGTCCGCGTACAGCGCCTCGGCACCGGTCACCGCGAGGATGACCGACGACGCGATCGCGAGGGACTGCCACCCGTGCGCAGCGATGTAGCTGGCGCCGTACGTCGGGGACAGTGCTGCCAGCGCGCCCGGGTGCCCGGCGAGCCGGTAGACCCCGAGGCCGGCGATCACGAGGAACCACACGGCCATCACGGGGCCGAAGAACTGGCCGATGCGGTGGGTGCCGCGCGACTGCACGCTGAAGAGCACGAGGAGGATCACGACGGCGATCTCGACCGCGTACTGCCCGAGTCCCGGGCGCACGAGCTCGAGGCCCTCGGTGGCCGACAGCACGCTGATCGCCGGCGTGAGCACCCCGTCGCCGAACAGCAGGGCGGTTCCTACGAGCACGAGCAGGAAGAGCAGCCGCTCCTTGCCGGTCGAGCTCTCCCGGATCCGCCGGGGCATGAGGGCCAGCAGGCTCAGGATGCCGCCCTCGCCGTGGTTGTCCGCCCGCATCACGACCAGCAGGTACTTCACCGTCACGACGATCATGAGCGCCCAGAAGATGAGCGAGACGAGGCCGAACACGTCGTCGAGGCTCCGTCCGCTCGTTGCGAACGACTCCTTGAACGCGTACAGCGGGCTCGTGCCGATGTCGCCGAAGACCACGCCGGTGGCGCCGAGGGCCAGCGTGAACGTGCCGCTGCGGCGGCCTGGGGTGCTCACCGGCGCAGGGTACAAGGACGTCCGGCCGGGCCGAGGGTTAGGACGTCGCGCCGGGGGTAGGTGGGGGGCCCTGACCCCGTGCGGAGGAGGACTGCCATGTGCGCGAGCTGCGGCTGCGACAAGCCCGAGGACAACCACGGCGACACCGCCAACATCACGACGTCCGACATCGACCGTGCGGCTGAGGCCGCGGGCATCTCGCCCACCGAGGTCGTCGACAACCTCCGGTCCGCCGTCTCGGCCTGACCGGGCACCGGCTCCGACGGGGTCGGGGGCGCGCTGCTGGGGGCGCTCTCCTGACCCCGTCGGTCCAACCGGGTGGCACGGGCGCACGCGCCGGGTGAAGACTGGCGGGGACGCGAAGGAGTGGACCCGTGCCTGAGAAGAAGAGCCCCGACGCCGCCGCCACCGGCGCGAGCGAGGACACCAAGGCCAAGTTCCTCGAGGCGCTCGAGCGCAAGAAGAAGGGCCCGAGCAAGCCCGGCGACCATAAGCACGACGGTCCCGACCACGCCCACGGCGAGCACGGCGCGGCCGGCGGCAAGCGGGAGTTCCGCCGCAAGGCCGGCGGCTGACCGCTTCCTCCTCGGTCGGCATGTGTCGGCTGTGTGAAACGGCCCTGACGGCCCGTGCGGGGCGGGCACGATGGCGCCCATGACCGGGAACCCCGCCCAGACCATCGCGTACCCCGCTCCGGGGTCGCGCCCGCGCAAGCAGAGCTCGGAGCGGACGCCGCCGCACGTCATCGTGCTGTTCGGCGCCACGGGCGACCTGTCGCGCCGCAAGCTGCTGCCCGGCCTGGTGCATCTGACGACCTCGGCCCTGGCGCCGGACATCCGCGTGGTCGCGAGCTCGCTCGAGGACCACGACGACGAGTCGTTCCGACGCTTCACCCGCGAGGCCATCGACGAGTTCGGCACCCACGAGCTCTCGGACGAGGCATGGGCGGCGTTCTCCGACCAGCTCAGCTACGTTCCCACCTCTGCCGGCCCGGAGGCTCTGGCGTCCGTCGTCAACCGGGAGCGCCAGGCGCTGGGCGAGGACGCCCACCTCCTGCACTACCTGAGCGTGCCGCCGCGGTCGGCGTTCGAGGTCATCGCGATGCTCCGCGAGGCCTCCCTGGTCGAGGGTGCCCGCGTCGTCATGGAGAAGCCGTTCGGCACCGATCTCGAGTCGGCCATCCACCTGAACGACCATTTGCACGAGACGTTCCGCGAGGACCAGATCTTCCGCATCGACCACTTCCTCGGGAAGGAGGCGGCGCAGAACATCCTGGCGTTCCGCTTCGCCAACGGCTTGTTCGAGCCGATCTGGAACCGCAACTTCATCGACCATGTGCAGATCGACATCCCCGAGACCCTCGACCTCGGCAAGCGATCGGCCTTCTACGAGGCGACCGGCGCCTACAAGGACATGGTCGTGACGCACCTGTTCCAGGTGCTGGCCTTCGTCGCGATGGAGCCGCCTACGGCCCTCGAGCCGCGGGCCATCAGCGAAGAGAAGAACAAGGTCTTCCGGTCGATGCTGCCGATCGACCCGGCGAACGTGGTGCGCGGCCAGGTCGCGGGCTACAAAGACCAGCCCGGCGTCGCGCCCGACTCCGACACCGAGACGTTCATCGCGCTGCGCTGCGACATCGACAACTGGCGCTGGGCGGGCGTGCCGTTCTACCTGCGCACGGGCAAGCAGATGGCCGAGGGCCAGCGGATCATCTCGATCGCGTTCAAGGAGGCGCCGCGCACGATGTTCGCGGCCAACTCCGGCGTGGGCTCCGCCGGGCCCGACCACCTCACCTTCGACCTCGCCGACGCGTCCAAGGTGTCGCTCTCGTTCTACGGCAAACGGCCGGGACCCGGGATGTTCCTCGAGAAGCTCTCGATGCAGTTCTCCACCCGCGACACCGAGCGGGCGGGCGACGTGCTCGAGGCGTACGAGCGGCTGCTGCTCGACGCCATGCGCGGCGACCACACGCTGTTCACGACGTCCGAGGGCATCGAGAGCCTCTGGGCACGGTCGCAGGACCTCCTCGACGACCCGCCGCCCGTCAAGCCGTACGCCGTCGGCACCTGGGGGCCGAACGCCATCCACCAGCTCATCGCACCGCATGCGTGGCGCCTGCCCTTCGAACGGGTGTGGCGCGAACAGAAGTGATCTCACGGGGCAGCCGAAGGCGGCCCCGTGAGCATGCTCGTGCGTGATACCGAGCACCCCTCGGGATCTGGGACAATCTCGGGGGCATACGGCCCTTCCGGCGCGTGCCGGACCCCAGCGCAGAGGTGATGTCGTGAGCGGAACGTGGGTCGTGGTCCCTGCGTTCGACGAGGCCGAGAACCTCGAGGTGCTGGTGCCGCGCATCCTCGACCAGCTCGCGCAGATGCCCGGCGACGGCCACGTGCTCGTCGTCGACGACGGGTCGCGCGACTCGACGCCGGAGGTCATGGCCAAGCTGGTGGCCAACCACGACCGCGTGCTCGTCGACAGATCCGTACGCAACCGCGGCAAGGCAGCGGCGCTCCAGCGCGGGTTCGCCCGCGCCATCGAGGCCGGTGCCGCCGCGGTCGTGATGATGGATGCCGACGGGCAGGACGACCCCGCCGAGCTCCCGCGACTCGTCGCCCGCCTCGACGAGGGTTTCGACCTCGTCACCGGCGCTCGCGTCGAGCGCAACGACCGCTTCATCAAGCGGCACACCTCGCGCCTCTACAACTGGGCCACGGGCCGTCTGTCCGGCGCTCCCGGCCGCGATTTCAACTCCGGCTTCAAGGCCATGCGTCCGGACGTCGCCCGCGACGTGAGCCCGATGCTGTACGGCGAGCTCCATCGGTACGTCACCGTCATCGCGCACTGGCTCGGCTACCGCATCACCGAGGTGCCCGTGCAGCACCACGAGCGCATGTTCGGGAAGTCCAAGTACGGCATCGCCCGCTTCTTCCGCGGCTTCATGGATCTCATGACCGTGCGGTTCCTCATGAGCTACGAGCACAGGCCGTCGCACCTCTTCGGCGGTTTCGGCATCCTGTCGTTCCTCGTCGGCGCCGTGATGCTCGGCTACCTCACGGTGCTGCGCTTCCAGGGCGAGACCATCGGCGAGCGGCCGCTGCTCATCGCCGGCGTGCTCCTCGTCGTCGTCGGTGTCCAGCTCCTGCTGTTCGGGCTCCTGGCCGAGCTCGTCGTCTACAACCGTCAGCGGGACGGGCGCCCCAAGCCGTGAGCGTCCGGCTCGAGGCCCGCTCGGCGGGTGAGGCCGTGGTGCGCCGGACGGCACCGCGCGTGCCGACGGCGCTTCTCGTCGTCGCCGCCCTCGTCCTCGTCGTCAACGTCGCCGTGCTGTTCCTCGGCGCCTGGTCCATCGGCGTGACCACCGACGAGCCGATCCACGTCGACCGGCTCCAGCACTGGTTCGACCTCGGCTGGTACGTGCCGACGGAGCAGATGGACGGCCTCGTGCCGGATGCAGGCCTGTCCGGCGTGTACGTCTACGGACCGGTGGCCGCACTGGTCGCGCACCTCGTGTCGGTGCTCGCGGGCACCGAGTCGTGGGGCGTGCTGTCGGGCGCCCCCGAGGCCTACGCCTCCCGGCACGTCGCAGTGGCGCTCTTCAGCGTGGTCGGGATGGCCGCGGTGGCGTGCATCGTGCGCCTGCTGCTGCGCTCCTGGCGCTGGGCGCTCGTGTCGGCCGCCGTGCTGTCGGCCATCCCCACCTGGCTCGGGCACGGCATGTTCAACATCAAGGACACGCCTGTCGCCGCGGGCTACACCATCGCGACGCTGGGCCTCGTCGCGCTCTCGCGCCCGTCGCTGCCGACCAACCGCCGCCTCGCAGGGCTCGGTGCGGCCGCGCTCGCTGTCGGCACCGTCGTGCTCGTCGGCACCCGGCCCGGCACCTGGGCGGCGCTGCTGCTCAGCGTCGCCTTCATGCTGGCGGTCACGGGCGTCGTGGACCTCTTGGCGCCCGACCGCAGCAACGCGGCGGCATCGCTGAAGCGACGTACGGCGGCCGCGCTCGCCGGTCTCGCGGCCGGATGGCTGGTGCTCGTCGTGGTCTACCCGAAGGTGTTCGCCGCGCCCTCGCGGCTCTTTGCGGCGTTCGCTGACTCGGCGGACTACCCGTGGAAGGACACGATCCTGACCGCGGGCATGACGATGGAGATGCCGCCTCCGCCGGCGTACCTCCCGCTGTGGTTCGGCGCCCAGACGCCGGTGGTCGTCCTCGTCCTGGCGCTGCTCGGCCTCGTTGCGCCGGTCGTGCTTCTGCTTCCGCGGCTCCGGCGCGGCGGATCGGCGTCCGACGTGGCGCTCGGCACCGGGCAGGCGATGGTGTCGGCGCAGGCGCTGATGCTCCCGCTCGGCGCCGTGCTCACGAGCGCCGTGCTCTACGACGGCACGCGGCAGGTGCTGTTCGTGCTGCCGGCGTTCGCGGTCTCCGCGACCGTGGCCGCCTGGCTGGTCGGCGGGTGGCTCGGCGCCCGCGGCAGGACGCTGCTGCGCAGCCTGCTGATGTGGGGCCTGGGCCTGTCCCTCGTGGTGCCGACGGCGACCGGCGCGCGGATGTTCCCCTACAGCTACACGTGGTTCAACGGGCTCGCCTCGGTGTTCCCCGTCGACGGCGCCTGGATGACCGACTACTGGTCGGCCAGCAACCGCGAGGCGATCCCGTTGCTTCCTCCGGGCGACGAGCAGAGCTGCCACGAGTGGACGCCGGACGTCGGGCTGCTGCCCTGCGACGGCTTCGCCGAGCAGGCAGTGTTCTGGCCGACGCGCGGCAGCGCCGCACGCGATGTCCCCCTCGCGCCGGGCGAGTACGTGCAGCTGTCCTTCAACCGGGGCAGCGTCGTCCCGCCGCGCGGCTGCGAGCGGCTCGCAGCCGTGGAGCGGCCGCTGTTCGCGCGGCGCATCACCATGAGCTTCGTCATGCGCTGCGACGTGCCCCTTCGTCCCTACCCCGCCGGCGGGATCGACGCGGGGTCGGACGGCGAGGGCTACCTGCTGTGGGGCTGGCAGGCCGAGTCGGAGCCGGATGCGGCGTGGGCCGATCACGCGCACGCGGATCTCGGCTTCACGCTTCCCGCCGCGCAGCTCCGCGACTCTGTGCTCGTCCTCGACGCCGCGCCCGTCCTGCGCGACGGAGTGGCTGCCACCACGCTCGAGGTGCTCGTCAACGGCACGTCGGTCGGGCTGTTCTCGTACGCGGACGACGCGATGAGGACGCTGACCGTCACGGTCCCGTCGGACGTGCTGCGCTCGGTCGGCGACGGCCGCATCGTGGTGCGCCTGCAGGTGCCGGCCGACGCGGTGCCGTCCGCGGGTGGCGGCCAGCCGGAGTCCCGCACGTTCCGCGTCGGCCGCGTCAGCCTGGTGCCGGGGCCGTTCCCCCTGGCGGCGGCCCCGTGACGCCGGGATCCGGCGTGGCCACGACGCGCCTGCTCGCAGACGTCCACGCCCTCGCCGGTGCGACACTGCTCGCGCGGGCAGGCGGCGCCCGCCGGCGCCCGGCGCTGCCGACAACGGGGAGGTGGGCGTGAGCGCCGTCGAGGCCGAGACTCGGCCACACCCCCATCAGGCGCCTGCAGCAGTCGGCCGCCTCCGTCCCGAGGTGCCGACGCTCGTGGTCGTCGCCGCGTCAGCCGTGCTGCTCGTGAACGTGGTCGTGATGTTCCTCGGGGCCTGGAGCACGGGGATCTCCTGGGACGAGCCCATCCACGTCCTGCGCCTGCAGTCCTACTTCACGACCGAGTGGTACCTGCCCCCGTGGCAGATGGTCGGAGACCAACCCGCTCCAGGCGTCGACGGTCTCTACGTCTACGGCCCGGTGGCGGCTCTGGTGGCTCACGCAGTCGCCGCCCTCACCGGTGCCGAGGGATGGGGCGAGAGCACGCTGACTGCCCAGGCGTACGCCGCGCGGCACCTCGCGGTGGCCGGCTTCGCCCTGCTCGGTCTTGCAGCCGTCGCCGCCACCGCCCGTCTGCTGCTGCGCAGCTGGCGGTGGGCACTGCTCGTGGCGGCGATCCTGTCCGCTATCCCGGCGTGGACCGGTCACGGCATGTTCAACATCAAGGACGTGCCGGTGGCGACGGGCTATTCGCTGGCCACGCTCGGTCTCGTGGCGCTGGCACGGCCTCGCGGCGCCGTTCCGGGGCGGCTGCGCATGCTCGGCGTCGGTGCGCTCGCTCTGGGCACCGTCGTGGCGGTGGGCACCCGCCCTGGCATGTGGGTCCCGATCGTGCTGGGCGCGGTGGCGATGCTCGTGCTCACCGCCTGGTCCGACGCGGTCGCGGCGCGGAGCGCGCTCGGGGCGCACCTGGCCTCGCGCGGGCTGTCCGTGCTTGCCGGCATCGCCGCGGGCGGAGTCGTTCTCCTCGCCGTCTACCCCCAAGTCTTCTCGCACCCGGACCGCCTCCTCGCCGCCGTCGCCGACTCGTCCGAGTACCCGTGGAACGGGCTCGTGCTCACCAACGGCGTGCAGGTTGCGATGCCTCCGCCGCCGACGTACTTGCCGCTGTGGTTCGCGGCCCAGACCCCGGTGGTCGTGCTCGCCCTGGCGGTCACGGGTCTCGTGGCCACCACGATGCTGCTCATCAGGGGCCTGCTGCGCCGTCGCCCCGATGCCGACCTCGCGCTCGCCGTCGGCGCCGGCCTCGTCGCGGTCCAGGCCCTGCTGATGCCCGTGGCCGGCGTGGTGAAGAAGGCTGTGCTGTACGACGCCACGCGGCAGGTGCTCTTCGTGGTGCCGGCGATCGCGCTGCTGGCCGGGCTCGGGGCGTGGGTCGTGGTGCGTGCGCTCCGCCGCGGACCGCGCCTGGCGGGGGCTGGTGCGTGGACGGTCGTCGTGGCCGGTCTCGTGGTGCCGACCGTCACCGTCATCCCGCTCTTCCCGTACTCCTACACCTGGTTCAACGGTGTCACCGCGATGAGGCCCATCGACGGCCGGTGGATGACCGAGTACTGGCGCACGAGCGCACGCGAGCTCGTCCCTCTGGTTCCTGCCGAGGGTGCCGAGAGCTGCGGTCCCTGGGGGCCGGGCATCGGCCTGAACACCTGCTCGACGCAGCCCCAGTTCGAGCCGTACTGGAACACGCGCGGCGCGTCCGGGTCGCAGGCATCCCTCGCCCCGGCCGAGTACTTCTACCTCGCGTTCAACCGTGGCGAGTATCAGCCGCCGCCCGGCTGCACTGAGCTCGATGCGGTACGCCGCCCCCTCTTCGGCCAGAGCGTGACCATGAGCCTGCTGTCGCGGTGCGCCGTGCCGCTGGCCGACTACCCCGACGGCGGAGTGAGCACCGCAGGCGACTCCGGCACGCCGTACCTGTTGTGGGGCTGGTACGCGCCGCAGGCTCTCGGCGTCTGGTCCCGCCAGGCCGACGCGCAGATCGGCTTCATGCTCCCCGAGCGCCTGCGCGGCAGGGACGTGCGGCTCACCGTCGTCGCCGCGCCGTACGTGCCCCCGGGCGGTTCGCAGACGGTGACCTTCAGCGTGAACGGCGTCGTACAGACCACGAACGTCTACGCCACCAGGCAGAACGCCGGCTCGGTGGTGATGGACGTGCCGGCCGAGGTGGCGTGGTCCGGCGACGGCAGGTTCGCCGTCACGGTCTCGGCCTCGACGATCGTCTCGCCCGCGTCGGTCGGCGACGGCGACGACGGGCGACCCCTCGGCGTGGCGGTCGGGCGCGTGACGGTGGAGGGAGCGTCGTGAAGGGCATGTACGTGAAGGGCGTGCGGGGCCTGCGCTCCGGCCTGGACTCCGCGGGGCTGCTCGATCCGCTGGACCGATGGGCGCAGCGCTCCCGCGCGGGCGCCTGGACGCGCTCGTTGCTCGCGGTCTACGACCTGCACGACCTCATCGCGCTCGACGTGCCGTGGTGGACCTACGAGTCGGCCGGCAAGGTCGCTCGTTTCCTCGCCTCGCGCCCCGACGCCCGCGTGCTCGAGTGGGGATCGGGCGCGTCGTCGGTGTGGCTGGCCAAGCGCGCGGGCTCGGTGACCTCGATCGAGCACGACCCCGAGTGGGCCGAGGAGATCGCACCCGTGCTGCCCCCGAACGCGCGGGTGATCGCCGTGCCGCCGACGCTCGCTTCGCAGAGCACGGCGCCGATCCGCTCTGCCAAGAAGGGTTTCGAGGGCCTGGACTTCCGCGACTACGTCGAGGCGATCGACCGCCAGCACGGCGAGTTCGACCTCATCGTGGTCGACGGGCGCGCTCGCGAGGCCTGCCTTGCGAGCGCGGTGGACCGGCTCGCGCCCGGCGGGCTCATCGTCGTCGACAACGTCGAGCGCGCCCGCTACCGCGCGGCCATCGAGCGGCTCGGGACGCGGGTCACCGTGGACTGGACCTCGGGCCTCACGCCGTCGCTGCCGTACCCGACCCGTACGGCGCTGCTGCGGCTCGGCGCGTGAGCGGGACCAGCGGCACGCGCGGCCGCTGGCTGGTCGTCGCGCGCATCGCGTTCCTCGTCGCGGTCGTCGCGTTCGGATGGCTGTGGCTGCGCGGCGAGGGGGACGCCGTCCTCGCGGCCCTGCGGGAGGTCAGCCCGGCCTCCGTCGTCGCATCGCTGCTGCTCGTGCTCGCCGGCCTGGTGCTCACGGGCTTCGTATGGCTCAGGTGCCTCGGCCGGTTCGGGCACCACGTGCCGCTCCGCCCGGCACTGTCGGTCTTCTTCGTCGGCCAGCTCGGCAAGTACATCCCCGGTTCGGTGTGGTCGCTCGGGGCGCAGGCCCAGATGGCCACGCGGTACGCCGTGCCGGCCCGCACCACGGTGGCCGCGGGCCTGGTGTTCCTCGGGTGGAACGTCGTCACGGCGGGCTTCGTCGCGTCGATCGGCGTGCTGACGCGCGCCATCTCCGCCGTGCCCGTATGGCTGGGCATCGTGGGCCTTGTCACGTCTGTCGTGTGCGCGACGCCGCCCGTGGTCAACGCAGCCGGTTCGTGGGCGGCGGGCGAGGGGCGGCGCCGCGCGCGCGGCGGCCGCGC
>JBFWNE010000034.1:0-41345 GCA_050251215.1 Candidatus Nanopelagicales bacterium | reverse complement strand
GACTACGACCGCGAGAAGCTCCAGGAGCGCCTCGCCAAGCTCGCCGGCGGCGTGGCCGTCATCAAGGCGGGCGCGGCCACCGAGGTCGAGCTCAAGGAGCGCAAGCACCGCATCGAGGACGCCGTCCGCAACGCGAAGGCGGCCGTCGAGGAGGGCATCGTCGCCGGTGGCGGCGTGGCCCTGCTCCAGGCGAGCGAGGCGGCCTTCGCCAAGCTCGAGCTCGAGGGCGACGAGGCGACCGGTGCCAACATCGTCCGCGTCGCGGTCGAGGCCCCGCTCAAGCAGATCGCGGTCAACGCCGGCCTCGAGGGCGGCGTCGTGGCGGAGAAGGTGCGCAACCTCGAGGCCGGCTTCGGTCTCAACGCTGCCACCGGCGAGTACGTCGACCTCATCAAGAGCGGCATCATCGACCCGGCCAAGGTGACGCGCTCCGCGCTGCAGAACGCCGCCTCGATCGCGGCGCTCTTCCTCACCACCGAGGCGGTCATCGCCGACAAGCCGGAGAAGGCCGCTCCGGCCGCCGCTCCGGACATGGGTGGCATGGACTTCTGATCGATCAGGAGCCACCAGCACCACAGCACGTCGTACCGCCCGGGACCTCCACCAGGTCCCGGGCGGTCCGCATTCCCGGCCGCCGCACCCCCTGCACCTTCCGGCCCTGAGGGTCGATCAAGGCAGTTCAACCGCACGTTCTGACCCGTACTCGTGATCCTGTACGGCGCAACCGGTCGCCGGGCGCCGCTGGAGCGCCGGGGCGTTCGGGTCAATCGGTGCAGTTGGACTGCGCGTTCTGACCCCTTGGGCCGATCACGGCAGTCGGACTGCGCGTTCTGACCCGTACTCGTGATCGTGTACGTCGCTATCCGGTGCCGGGCGCCGCGGACGGGCCCACTACGCTCCGGGGCGTGTCCAGCGATTCCGCGAGCCCGCCCGAGGGCGCACGCATCTCGTACCAGGGCGAGCCGGGTTCCAACTCCGACGCCGCCTGCGAGGCGGTGTACCCCGGTATCGCGACACTGCCGAACGCGACGTTCGAGGACGCCCTCGCCGCGGTCGCGAACGGCGATGCCGACCTGGCGATGATCCCCATCGAGAACTCCATCGCCGGGCGCGTGGCCGACATCCACCACCTGCTGCCGGGCTCGGGGCTGTCGATCATCGGCGAGTACTTCATGCCGATCCACTTCCACCTCATGGCGGTGCCGGGCGCCACGCTCGAGGGCATCACGACCGTACGCAGCCACATCCACGCCCTCGGTCAGTGCCGCAGGCTCCTGCGCGAGCACGGCTGGCGCTCCGTCGTCGCCGACGACACCGCGGGCGCCGCGCGCGCGGTGGCCGAGCTCGGCGACCCGGCTGTGGCTGCGCTCGCCCCCCGCCGCGCGGCGGACCTCTACGGCCTCCAGATCCTGGCCGAGGACGTCGAGGACGAGCACAGCAACACCACGCGATTCGTCGTCCTCGCCCGCGAGCCGCAGGTGCCCGAGCACGACGGCTCGCTCGTCGTCACATCGTTCGTCTTCCGCGTCCGCAACGTGCCCGCCGCCCTCTACAAGGCGCTCGGCGGCTTCGCCACCAACGGCGTCAACATGACCAAGCTCGAGAGCTACCAGCTCGAGGGCTCGTTCACCGCGACCGAGTTCTACGCCGACGTCGAAGGCCACCCGGACGACCGCCCGCTCGCGCTCGCGCTCGAGGAGCTCGCCTTCTTCTCCAGCTCGGTGCGGATGCTCGGCACCTACCCCGCGAGCCCGTTCCGCGCCTGATCGGAGTACGGCGAAGGGCCGGCACCCGCACGGGGTGACGGCCCTTGGTTGCAGCGTCGCAGCCCGGCTCAGGCCGTGGCGAGCTCGGCGATGTACAGCTCGTCGGACGGCGGGCCGAACGGCGTGGCGAGGTCCAGCAGCAGTGACAGCGACACCCCGCTACGCAGCAGGTCCATGACGGAACCGGCTCCGTCGTACGTCGTCGCGGTCCACATGGCCGCCACCTCCTTGGTCACAGTCCGTACATCGAACGGTGCGGGGGCCCGGTGGTGAGCCGTTCGGGTGGTGCACGTCGACGTGCTCCGTTCGGGCTACCGCCCGCACGGTCCGTTCGGTCCGTCGTGAGCAACCGGAGAGCCAGGACGGGTGACGTGCCCGACCTCAGCTCCCGAGGAGCGTGAACGTCACCACGCCTCGGTAGACGCCGGGCATCGTGGTGATGGGTGCCGTGATGCTCATGGTGCCGACGAAGAACGACGTTCCGAAGCCGCGGTTGGCGTGAACCGCGCGCTTGGACGTCCCGCCGAGGCCGAGGGAGCCAGGCACTCCGCTCACGAGGTGGGGTGCCGCCGGGTTGTCGAAGACCGTGAAGTTCACGGGCAGCGGGAGTGGGCCCGAGCCGGCCGGGCGGGGAGGGGCGATGCTCTCGGGCACGGCGGTAGTACTCGTGATCGCCAGATTGGTCAGACCGACGTTCTGCGGGTTGATCCGTTGGGCGTCCGAGCTTGCTGCGGGATCGACACCCTGCAGCAGGAACTCGTCGGCGAGCGCCGAGACCGTCCAGGCTGATCTACCGGGGCGGGAGTCCTGGACCATGATCCCCACGAAGGGTGCGTCGGTCTGGTACTGGTACGGGTTGCCGGCGCAGTCGGCGTCGCGCTGCAGGACCATCGGTGGCACCGACAGCGGGTGCGAGTCGGTGTAGGGCGTCGACAGGGCGAGCACCCCCGGGTCGTCCTCGCCGCGACCCCCGTGGTCGTCGCACTCGTCATCCGAGGTGCTCGCGCCGACAGCACCGGCCGATCCGCCGCCGTCTGGGCACTCCGTGCGCTTGTCCACCTCGAACACGGTGGCGGGCGCGGACGACGGTGCCAGCGCCTGCCCCTCGATCCGTGCTCCGCTGAACGCCGCGGTCACCCGATGGGCGCCGGGCACGGTTTCCACGATCTCGATGCTCGCGATGCCCGCGACGACCGGGACATCGGAACCGACGGTCGCGCCGTCGACGCCGAAGCGAACGGATCCCCCTTCGACGGGGACGTCGCCCACGGTGACGGCCACGACCGCCCGGAAGGCCGCAGGCGCAGGGGACGGGCCGACGTCGGACAGCACCAGAGTGCTCGTGGTGCTCGTCGCCGCGGCTGCAGAAGGGCCGGGCGCCTGGCCGCTCCCGGGTTCGGGTGCTGCCGAGTCGGTCGTACCGCCTGACGAGGCGGCCACGGTTGCGACCGGCGTGTGCTGCCCGTCGGCGCCCGACGGGGTCGGCTCGGGAGCGGAGCCGCCGGACGGCTCGGCCGACGGGCTGATGGACTCCGGGGTGCTCGCGGGCAACGACTCAGCAGCCGCGCTCGTCGAGGTCAGTGCCAGGACGACACCTATCGAGGCGACAGCAAGCAGACGCCCGGTCGACGGCCGGGGCGGGTGGGCCATGGTCATGGGGGAGTGTTGTCCGAGGGCCTTCTGAGCGAGTGCCTCGAGTGTGGCATGCACACGAGCCGGTCGAGCCGTTCGTCACGTGCTGTTCGCCAGGTCTTCACCCGCGTCGGAGCATGATCACCCGACAGGGGCCGTCCCTGCCCGACCGTAATCGGCTGGCCACGGGACGGCAGCGCCCGACAGCATCGAGTCATGGAGCTCGTCGCGCCCGGTCGCGCCTACCTCGACGGCTACCTCGACGCGCTGCGCCGGCAGTGGTCGCCGACGACGACCGACCCGGACTACTGGCGAGCCGAGCTCGAGCGTGTCGAGGCCGATCCAGGCCTCGCGCTAGCGCAGTTCAACGCACGGGACGGCGGCGGCCGCACGATCACGCTGCCCGACGGCACCGTGGTGCCGCGCATCCCGGGCCTCGTGCGCTGGATGTGGGACGGCGAGTTCTGCGGCGCCATCAACGCCCGGTGGCAGCCGGGGACCGCCGAGCTGCCGCCGCACGTGCTCGGCCACATCGGCTACAGCGTCGTGCCGTGGAAGCAGCGGCGCGGCTACGCCACGCAGGCCCTCGCCCAGATGCTCGACCTCGTGCGCGCCGAGGGCCTGCCGTACGTCGAGATCACCACGCAGCCGGACAACATCGCGTCGCAGAAGGTGATCCTCGCCAACGGCGGCGTGGCGCTCGGGGAGTTCGTCGAACCCGAGCAGTACGGCGGCCACCTCGGGCTGAAGTACCGCGTCGACCTGTCCTAGGGCTGCCAGGCGCGCGGCTCGGAGGGCTCGGCCGGGGGATCGACGAGCGTGCGCTGGAACCATGCGACGCTGCGCCACTCGCCGAGCTTGAACCCGACGTCGCGGTACACGCCGAGCTCCGCGAAGCCGTGGGCGCGGTGCAGGGCGACGCTCGCGTCGTTCGGAAGCGCGATGGCGGCGAAGCACTGCACGTACCCGAGGCCGGTGAGCAGCGGGAGGAGCTCGGCGTACAGCGCGGAGCCCACGCCCCGGCCCGTGGCCGAGGCGTCGAGGTAGACCGACACGTCGCACGCCCAGCGGTAGGCGCGCCGCACCCGATGGTGCGCCGCGTACGCGAAGCCGAGCACCGTCTCGCCGTCGAGCGCGACGAGCCACGGCAGCCGCGGCTCGACGGTCATCCGGCCCGCGATCTCGAACGGATCAGGCGCCGTCTCCTCGAACGACGCGTACGACGACTCCACGTGCGGCGCGTAGATCTCGGCGATCCGTGCGGCGTCGTGCGTCGTCGCCGGCCGCAGGCGCACGGGCTCCATGCGTCGAGCGTAGCCAGCGGATGTGCGGGCGGCCGTGGCGTGGTGGGATGGGCGCCGCATCGCCCCCACGTCCGAGGAGAGCCCCATGCCCAGCCGCGACCTGACCGGCACCGTCGTCGTCATCACCGGGGCCACCGCCGGCATCGGCCGCGAGGTCGCCCGCCAGCTCGTCGCGAAGGGCGCGAAGGTCGCCCTCGGCGGTCGGCGCCAGGAACGGCTCGACGAGCTCGTCGCCGAGCTCGGGGCCGACAACGCCGTCGGCGTTGTGATGGACGTGCGATCGCCCGAGGACAACGCCCGCCTCGTAGCCGCCGCCGTCGACACGTGGGGCCGGCTCGACTCGGTCGTCCCCAACGCCGGCGTCGGCATGTACGGCGGGATCATGGACCAGTCGGACGAGGACCTCGCGTTCATGATGGACACCAACTACGCGGGCACGGTGTGGTCCGTGCGTGCCGCGCTCCCGGCGCTCCTCGCGACCGGCGACGGCGGCGACATCGTCATCGTCTCCTCGGTCGCCGGTTTCCGCGGCGGCGCCGACGAGGCGGTGTACGCCGGCACCAAGCACGCCCAGGTGGGGCTCGCCGGCTCGCTGGACCGTGAGCTGCGCGAGCAGGGGGTGCGCGTCACCCTCATCTGCCCGGCAGGCACAGCCACCGAGTTCGCGGTGGGCGCCGGCCGCACGGAGGACGACCCGCGATTCGCCGACTGGCTGACGGCCGAGGACGTCGCGTCCGCCGTCGTGCACACCCTCGAGCAGCCGCGCTCGCTGCGCACCGCGATCTGGACCCTCTGGTCGATGGGCCAGGGCAGCTGAGGGGCGCCCTCCCCGCCGCGCGGCGATCTGCCCCTGAAGTGGTCGGCTTGCGATCGGATCGGTCGCTTCTTCACAACCGATCCGGGGGCAGGTCCGCGGCGGCCAGGTTCGCCCGCGGCTGATTCCGGCGTGCGGTCCCGCGTACGCCGTCTAGCCTCTGCCCCGTGAGCGAGCAGCCTGCGGCAGCGGAGCGCCGGGTCACCGCGCTCGAGCTGTTCTTCGACCTCGTCTTCGTCTTCGCGCTCACCCAGGTCACGGCGCTCATGGCGGCCGACCCCACCTGGCTGGGGCTGCTGCGCGGCATGGCCGTGCTCACCGTGCTGTGGTGGGCCTGGGTCGCGTACGTCTGGATCGGCACGACGACCGACGCCGAGGACGGCATCGCGCGCATCGTGATGCTCGCGGCGATGGGGTTCATGTTCCTGACCGCGCTCGCGGCGCCCGGCGCGTTCGGCCAGCTCGGGGACGTCGCCGGGGGCTCGCGCGACCAGGCACTGCTCTTCGGCGTCACCTATCTCGCCGTGCGCGTCGCGCACGTGGTGCTGTTCCGCGTGATCGGCCGCGACAACCCCGGCGTCGGCGCCGCGGTCGCCCGGCTCGCGCCCGGCCTGCTCATCGGATCGGCGCTCATCCTCGTGGCGGCGTTCCTGCCGCCCGGCCTTCCCCGCGGGATCCTCTGGGCCATCGCCATCGCGGTCGACGTCGGCGCGCCGCTCGTCACGGGCACGAAGGGCTGGGAGCTCAGCCCGCACCACTTCGCCGAGCGGCACGGCCTCGTCATCATCATCGCGCTGGGGGAGTCGCTCGTGGCCCTCGGAGTCGGCGTGAGCGACCAGCTGTACGACGTACGCACGATCATCGCGGTCGTCATCGGCTTCGTGTCGGTGGCGTGCCTCTGGTGGCTCTACTTCGACGTGGTCGCCATCGCCGCCCAGCGGCGGCTCGCGAGCGTCGACGTCGCGCTGCGCAACGACCTCGCGCGCGACTCGTACAACTACCTCCACCTCCCGATGGTGGCCGGCATCGTGCTGCTGGCCCTGGGCCTGAAGAAGTCGTTCGCCGACATCGACTCCGAGCTCAAGCTGGTCGCGTCCTTCGCGCTGTTCGGCGGCGTCGCGCTCTACCTGATCGGGCACCTGCTGTTCCGCCGCCGCAACATGGGGTCGTGGAACGCGCAGCGCGCGGTCGTGGCCGTGGTCCTCGTCGGGTGCATCCCGCTCGGCGTCGTGCTGCCGGCCTGGGCGAGCCTCGTGCTCCTCATGTCGCTGCTGCTCGCGCTGGTCACGTACGAGACGCTGCACTTCGCGCCGTGGCGCAAGCACCTCCGCGCCGCGCACCACTGACGCTCAGGCCGCTGCGCCGCCGGGGTGCGGGGGGCCGTCCACCTCGGGCTCGCGCTGGTGACGGGGAAGGCCGGGTACGTCGCGCCCGCGCGGCCACAGCGTGCGGACGCCCAGCCAGTACCAGAGCAGCGTGACGAGGAGCTCGGCACCTAGGAGCAGGAAGGTCGCCGGCCAGGTCAGCTCGGTGCGGACGAACTCGTCGAAGATCGACGCCATGGTCTGGAGGTCGCGGACCGACCCGCTGATGAGCACGAGCGTGACGAGGGTGAGCGGGACCGTCTTGGACAGCTCGTGCGACCGTTCCGGGCTGATGTGCGCGAACAGCCGGGCCGAGATGACGACGGCGGCGGCGACCGCCTCGATCTCGTGGCCCGTGAGGTTGTTGGTGCCGATGACCAGGATGAAGATCAGCGACCCGGACCACAGCGCGAGGAGGAACGGGATGCTGAGGAGGTACTGCACCACGTCTCGGCGCAGCGCGCGCCACTCGCCGGGTGCGACCTCCGTCAGAACGATGCGCGGCTTCTGGATCGAGCGGTAGACGATGACGGCGACCCACATCGCCAGCACGATGAGGACGACGTATCCCAGGATGTCGCTCGCGCCGACGACGGGGGAGCCCGTCGCGGCACCCAGCGTTCCCCTCACGCGCACAGGCTAGGGCCACCGGGCTCGCAGGCGCCGGGTGTCAGGCGGTGTCGGGCTCGATGCTCCCGTGCAGCACGTCGTCGGCGTCGACGATGCGGTAGGCGTACCCCTGCTCGGCCAGGAACCGCTGGCGGTGCGCGGCGAAGTCGGCGTCGACCGTGTCGCGCGAGACCACGGCGTAGAACCGCGCGGTGCGGCCGTCCGCCTTGGGGCGCAGGACTCGGCCGAGGCGCTGGGCCTCCTCCTGCCGCGAACCGAACGAGCCGGAGATCTGGATCGCGACGCCGGCCTCGGGCAGGTCGACCGAGAAGTTGGCGACCTTGGACACGACGAGCACGCGCACGTCGCCCGAGCGGAAGGCGTCGAAGAGCCGCTCGCGCTCCTTGACCGGCGTCTCGCCCGTGATGACGGGCGCGCCGAGTCGCTCACCCATCTCGTGCAGCTGGTCGAGGTACTGCCCGATGACGAGCACGTGCTCGTCGGCGTGCCGCTCGACGAGGGCCTGCACCACGCGGTACTTGCGATCGGTGGATGCCGCGAGGCGGTAGCGCTCCTCCGGCTCGGCGGTGGCGTACACGAGGCGTTCGCGGTCGTCGAGCGTCACACGCACCTCGACGCAGTCGGCCGGCGCGATGTAGCCCTGCGCCTCGATGTCCTTCCACGGCGCGTCGTACCGCTTGGGGCCGATGAGGGAGAACACGTCGCCCTCGCGGCCGTCCTCGCGCACGAGCGTGGCTGTCAGGCCGAGCCGGCGACGGGCCTGGATGTCGGCCGTGAACCGGAAGATCGGCGCCGGCAGCAGGTGCACCTCGTCGTACAGGATCAGGCCCCAGTCGCGCGCGTCGAACAGCTCGAGGTGCTGGTAGACGCCCTTCCGGCGCGTCGTCATCACCTGGTACGTCGCGATGGTGACGGGCCGGATGTCCTTGACCGTGCCGGAGTACTCGCCGATCTCGGACTCGGTGAGCGTCGTGCGCTTGAGCAGCTCGGACTTCCACTGCCGCGCCGACACTGTGTTGGTGACGAGGATCAGCGTGGTCGCGCCTGCCATCGCCATCGCGGCCGCGCCGACGATCGTCTTGCCCGCGCCGCAGGGGAGCACCACGACGCCGGAGCCGCCGTGCAGGAAGTTCTCCGCGGCCTCGCGCTGGTAGCCGCGCAGCGACCAGCCGTCCTCGGCCAGCTCGATGGGGTGCGCCTCGCCGTCGACGTAACCGGCGAGGTCCTCGGCGGGCCAGCCGAGCTTGAGCAGCACCTGCTTGAGGGTGCCGCGCTCGGACGGGTGCACGACGACCGTGTCGGGGTCGATCCGCGCGCCCACGAGCGGCTCCACCTTCTTGCTGCGCAGCACCTCCTCGAGCACCGCCCGGTCGAACGAGTGCAGCACGAGGCCGTGCGCGGGGTCGTTCTGCAGCTGCAGGCGGCCGTACCGGCCCATCGTGTCGGCGACGTCGACCAGCAGCGCGTGCGGGACCGGGTAGCGGGAGTAGCGCAGCAGGATGTCGACAACGCCTTCGGCGTCGTGGCCGGCGGCGCGGGCGTTCCAGAGGCCGAGCGGCGTCAACCGGTACGTGTGCACGTGCTCCGGCGCCCGCTCGAGCTCGGCGAACGGCGCGATCGCGTGACGGCACTCCTCGGACTTCGCATGATCGATCTCGAGGAGGAGCGTCTTGTCGCTCTGCACGATCAGGGGGCCGTCGGTCATCCGACGATTCTCCCATCCCTCGTGCGGGGCGCTGACCAGAGCGTGACGCCGGCAGCGAACACCCCGGGCGCGTGGCACTGACGAATCCATCGTCTCCGCGGGAAGCGACGGTTGGATCAGCACGAGCGAGGGGGCAACGGCTAGGTTGCGTGGATGCGCACGACCTCCTCGCTCGCCGCCGCCTGGGACGACGCGCGTCGGGCCGCCGAGCGCAGCGGCGTCGAGGTGCGCGCGCTGTCGACCCTCGACGAGCTCGCCGACGCCCGCGCCGTGTGGGACGCCGTCTGGCCGACCGTTCCGGGGGCCACCGAGATCACCGGCAACCTCATCCGGGCCATCGAGCACGCCGGCGGCTACGTATCTGGCGCGTACGCCGGCGGCCGCATGGTCGGATCCTGCCTGGCGTTCCTCGGCCGCAGCCGCGAGGACGCCGGCTGGCACACCCATCTGCACTCGCACATCGCCGCGGCGACCCCGGGCAACGCCGATCGGGGCATCGGCACGGCGCTCAAGCTGCACCAACGGGCGTGGGCGCTCGAGCACGACATCGACCGCGTGGTGTGGACCTTCGACCCGCTCGTGCGCCGCAACGCGCGGCTCAACCTGGTGAAGCTCGGCGCGGTGGCCTCGGAGTACCTCGTCGACTTCTATGGAGTGATGGACGACGCCCTCAACGTGGGGGAGCCCAGCGACCGGCTGCTCGCGCAGTGGGACGTCGGCTCCGAGCGCGTCGCCGCGGCGCTGGCGGGCGCGGTGCCGCTGGAGACGCACGATGAGCTGCTCGCACGTGGAGCGGAGGCGGCGCTCGTGGTCGGCGACGAGGGCGAGCCGCACGTGGTTCCGACGAGTGCGCGGACGACGCTCGTGGCGCTGCCGGGCGACATCATCGATATCCGGCGGCGGGACGGCGGGCTCGCCCGGGCCTGGCGGCTCGCCGTGCGCCAGGCGCTCGCCCCGGTCGGGGCCGGTGAGGCGCAGGTGGTCGGGCTGACGAGCGACGGCTGGTACGTCGTGGAGGAGGACGCATGAGGATCGAGCGGGTCGTCATCCATCGCGCGGCGCTGCCGCTCGTGCGGCCGTTCCGTACGTCGTTCATGGTCGAGCACCACAAGGACGTGCTGCTGGTCGAGCTGACCACCGACGACGGCGTCACGGGCTGGGGCGAGTGCGTGGCGATGACTGCGCCGTTGTACAGCCACGAGTACAACGACGGCGCCCTCGAGGTGATGCGCCGCTTCCTGCTCCCGCGGCTGCGCGGCGTCGACCTCGAGCTCGAGGAGGTGCCCGCCCTCCTCTCGCCGGTGCGCGGCCACCCCATGGCCAAGGGTGCGCTCGAGCTCGCGCTGATCGATGCTGCCCTGAAGTCGCACGGCGAGTCGTTCGCGGCGTACCTCGGCGGCGTCCGCGACCGGGTCGACTGCGGGGTGTCGGTGGGCATACCCGCCGACGATTCGATGGACACGCTCGTCGCCGAGGTCGACGGCTACGTCGCCGAGGGGTACCAGCGGATCAAGCTGAAGATCCAGCCGGGGTGGGACATCGAGCCGACCCGGGTGATCCGGGAGCGCTACCCCGAGATGCCGCTGCAGGTCGACGCCAACCAGGCTTACAGCCGCGCCGACATCGACCACCTCGCCGCCCTCGACGCGTTCGGCCTCCTGCTCATCGAGCAGCCGCTGCACGAGGACGACGTGCTCGGCCACAAGCTGATGGCCGAGCGGATGGAGACGCCGATGTGCCTCGACGAGTCAGTGCTGTCGGCGGAGAACGCCGAGTTCCTCATCGACTACGGCGCCTGCGAGGTCGTGAACATCAAGGCCGGCCGCGTGGGCGGCTACCTCGAGGCGCGCACGATCCACGACCTCGCGCGCGAGCGCGGCATCCCCGTGTGGTGCGGCGGCATGGTGGAGACCGGCATCGGGCGTGCGGCGAACATCGCCCTGGCCTCGTTGCCGGGCTTCACGCTCCCCGGCGACACCAGCGGCAGCGACAGGTTCTTCACGCGCGACGTGACCGAGCCGTTCGTGCTCGTCGACGGCCGAATCGACGTGCCGACCGGGTCGGGCCTCGGAGTGGAGCCGCTGCCCGAGGTGCTCGAGGAGCTCTCGGTCTCGACGCACGACCTGCACTGACCACGTCGCCCCGGATCCCTTGGGGGAAGGCGTTTTCCGCCGTCCGCCAGTCGCGGGTCGTTCTGCAACGGGGCGCGCGCGAGGCGTAGCCTGGAGGCATCCAGGAGGTGCGCAATGCGCCACGACAGCAAGGCCAGGACCACTCAGCGCCCCACCCCGGCCGCAGCCGAGCGGGCCCGGATCCGGCGGCTCACCGCCGAGGGACAGCGGCTCCGGGTCAACGACGAGGCGCGCGACCACTTCGCGCAGCCCGGCGCCGAGCAGGCGACCACCGTCGCCCGCCGCACGCTCGCGTCCTGGCGCTGACCGCCTCGACGCTCCTCAGCCCTGCTCGGGCAGCGGGGCGGCCTTGCCGTACAGCCAGCCCTGACCGTGCTTCCAGCCCTGGGAGGCGAGGTACGCCTCCTCCTCCTCCGTCTCGACGCCCTCCGCCACGGTGTCGAGGCCGAGGCCCTCGGCGAGGCCCGCCAGCGCTTGCGCCAGGCGGATGCAGGTGGCGTCGCCGCTGCCAATCCCGAGAGTGAACGAGCGGTCGAGCTTGAGGCCCGCCACCGGCAGATCGCGCAGGTGCGCGATCGAGGAGTAGCCGGTGCCGAAGTCGTCGACGTACCAGCGGATCCCGAGGCTCGCGAGGCGTTCGACCGTTGACCGCACGTCCTTGAGGCCGGCCAGCAGGGCGGTCTCGGTGATCTCCAGGACCAGTCGGCCCGGCCGGATGCCGGCACGGGCGACGAGCTGCTCGACGAGCGGTGCGTACGTCGGATCCCCGAGCGAGGCCGCGGACACGTTGACGGCGACGTGCTGATGCGCCGGCAGCGTGCGGAGCTTGTCCACCGACTGCGTCAGGATCGAGCGGTCGAGGTCGAGGATCAGAGCGTTGCGCTCCGCGACAGGGAGGAAGTCGGCCGGCTGCATCACCGTGCCGTCGGGGCGGAACCAGCGCACGAGGGCCTCGTAGCCCACGACGGCGCGGGACGCGATATCGACGACCGGTTGGAACCACGGCTGCAGCTCACCGCGGGGGATCGCGATGCGCAGGAGGCCCTCCACCGCGAGGCGGCGAGAAGCTGCGCCCTCGAGCGCGTCGTCGACGAACAGGGTGCGGTCGGGCCCTTGCTGCTTGGCCTGGCGCATGGCGGTGCCCGCCGTGCTGATCAGCTGCTCGGCATCGCGGCTGCCGGAGCGGTCGGACGTCGCGATGCCGATCGACACCGTGGGCAGCAGCTCCTGTTCGGACAGGACCACAGGACGCCGCACGGCGTCGCGCAGCCTGTCCGCGACGTCGCCGGCGGCGGCTCCGTCGTGCAGGCCGGTGAGGAGCACGATCAGCTCGTCGCCGGTTCCGCGCGCGACGAGGTCCACGTCGCCCACGGCATCGACGATGCGCTCGGCGACGGTCGAGAGCAGGGCGTCGCCGGCCTCGTGGCCGAGGCCCTCGTTGATGCGGGCGAGCCCGTCGACGCCGATCTTCAGCACGCAGACCAGGCTCCGGCCCGTGTCGAGTGCGGCCTGGGTGCGCCGGCGCATCTCGTCGCGGTTGACCAGCCCGGTGAGCGGGTCGTGCATGGCGACGTGCACGAGACGATCGCGTGCCGCGACCTCGTCGTGGATGTCGCGCAGCGACACGATGCGCAGGGGTAGCCCGTCGCGGACGGTCCGCTGAGCGGTCAGGGACATCCAGCGGTGGCCGCCGTCGGCGGCCAGGATCCGGAACTCCTCGTGCACGGTCTGGCCCTGGAGGACCAGCTCGCTGTTGAGGGCGGCCCGCTCGCGCTGGTCCGGATGGACGAGCTCGACCGTCGGTCGGCCGAGCAGGTCCTCCGGGAGCCAGCCCAGGAGGCGGGTGATGGACTCCGACACCCACTGCATCGTGCCGTCCGCCGCGGTCTCCCAGACGATGTCGGAGGCGTTCTCGGCCAGCACCCGGTAGCGCTGCTCGCTCTCCGCGATCCGCTGCTGCTCGGCGTAGCGGTCGGTCACGTCGCGCCAGGTGAGGGTGATGCCGTCTCCGCACCGCATGGCGCGGATGTCGTACCGGCGCCTCGCATGACCGACGTTGGGGTTGGCGTACGAGTAGTCGTCGAGGATCACCGGCTCGCCGGTCTCCACGACCTCGAAGTACCGCTGCGTGAGCCCGTGCCCGACGAGGCCCGGGTGCATGTCCGTGAACAGCTGCCCGAGCTGCTCGTCGGCCGTCTTGCCGTTGTACGCGAGGGCTGCGGCGTTGGCCTCGACGTACCGGAGGTCGACGACCGCGCCGGTTTCGTCACGGACCGCCTCGAGCAGCACGAGCGGGTCGAGCTGCGCGTTGAGGATTCCGGCCAGCCGTTCGAGATGGGCGCTCTCCCGCGCGCGACTCGCCACCAGCTCTCTCGCCTCGGCGAGTCGCGCGAGGCCGTACCCGAGGTCGGCGGCGAGGTTGAGCAGCAGGTCCTCGGCCTGGTCGCCGAACGAGGCGACGTCGTGGGACGCCACGGACAGGACGCCGTACACCTCGTCGTGCACGTGGACGGGGATGGAGAGGACCGAGCGCAGCTCGAATCGTGCGATGTCGTCGGCCCAGAGGTCCAGGCCCGGGCCGTGCAGGTCGACCGACCGCTGCGGCACGCCGGTTGCGATGGCGATGCCCGCGACTCCCGCGGCCTCGTCCGCCGCATCCCAGCGCGGCATCCGCCGCAGGATCCGCTCCGCGGGGCCGGCCGACGCGAGGAGCGCGATGGAGCCGTCGGGTTCCTTGCGGCCGAACCAGGCCAGGTCGTAGCCGCCGGTACCCACGATGGTGCGGCACATCGCGGCGAGCAGTTCCGGCTCGTCGGTGGCGCGCACGAGCTCGGTGTTGGCCGCCAGCAGCGTGGCGAGCGCCTTCAGGGCCGCCTCCGCCGGGCCGATCTCGCGCAGCGCGATGATGCTGCCGGTCACCTCGCCATCGGTGCCGCGCACGGGGCGCGCCCGCACGAGGCAGCGGCGGTACTCGCCGTCCTTGGCGCGGAACCGGCAGGGGATGTCGTCGAGCTCGATGCCCTCGTAGACCGTGAGCCGCAGTCGGGACGCCTCGGGCAGGTCGTCCGGGTGGACGTAGCTCATGGCCGTCGTGCCGACCATGTCCTCGGGGGTCCAGCCGAGCTGGAACTGGACGGTGGGCTGCACCCACTCGATCACGCCGTCGGGGCGGGCCTGGTACACGACGTCGCGCGACACGGCTGCGACGGCGCGCACGCGTTCGAGGGCAGGGATCTCGCCGAGCGCATCGGTCCTGGCCGACGTCGAACGGGCCGGCGGGTTCGACACATCGACCACCTCCTGCGCGACAGCCAGGCACGGCGGCGGGCCCCCCGGTACCCCGTGCGAACGCGGACAGTCTTGCGCGGCCGCATGGGGGAGTCCACCGGACGAACGGACGAACGGCCGGGAAGATCCGATGGTTACGCCGATGGGGTGCCGGCGACTGCGGCGACGCCCGTAATGCGGGCAACCGTGAAGGTGCGCACCTCCGCGGTGCGCAGGTCGTACGCCGTGAGGAAGCCGCCGTCGAGCCGCAGCGGCTCCACCACGCGCTCGGTGGCCGTGCCCGTGGAATCGGCGTACCCGATCCAGACGGCCTTCTGCTGCTCGAGCGCCTCGCGGAGCTCGGCCATCGTCTCGGCCGTCGTGGACCGCGGCAGTCGGCCGCTGCCGCCGGACTCGGGCAGTGCGGGAGGGCGGTGCGCGGCCGCCGTCTCGCCCGCGCGCAGCGCCCGCACGGCGGCGGACAGCAACGCCTCGGTCGGCGCGGGCGGCTCGCCCGACAGCCGCGGCGGCCGGGGACGGGTGGGCGTGCGTCGTGCATCGGGACGGCGTACGACGACGGCGCCCTCGGCGTTCTCCGCGCTTGGGGCGTAGCCCGCCTCGCGCAGTTTGTCGAGCACGAGGTCGACCGGCGACGCCGACACGATCACGGTGTCGGCGAGGCGCGAGAGCCGCAGCCCCGCGAGCTTGCGGTCGGCGAGCACCGCGGTGACGGTGGCCGGGTCGTCGCAGCGGAGGTACGCCGACGCCACACCGACGCGCAGCGCTCCGTGCCGGCGGGCGGCGTCGTTGACGAGGTACTCCAGCGGCTGCGGCACCGGGGTGCGCGACCGCGCCGCGAGCATCGCGAGGAGGTCGGTCGCGCTGCGACCCGCGTCGAGCGCGCGACGGATGCTGCCCTCGCTGAAGCGGTAGACGGTCGCGCCGCCCGTGGACTCGACGTCCGCCATGAGGGCGATCTCGCGGGCGAGCGCGCCCTCGAGGGGGCCCGGCGCCACAGCGGTGAGGTCGGCCTGCAGGAGCACGTGGTCGAGGGGCTCGGGCAGCACGGCCTCGACGGCCGAGACCACCTCGGCGGGCACGGGTGCGCGGCCCGGCATGCGCGCGGCGGCCCGTGCCTCGTTGCTGGCCTCGTCGGGCAGGGTCGAGGCGAGCAGCGCGCGGCCGTGCGACGACAGCGACCCGAGACCGGTGACGCCGATGCGCTCGGCCTCCTCCGGCACCGACTCGACCACCGTGTGCCAGAGAGGCGACGTGCGCCGCGGCCGACGCCAGCGGATGCGCTCCATGAGCCCGTGGTGCGACGGAGACTGCCCGGGCTCGAGCGCGGCGAGCTCGTCGAGCACCGTGCGCCGCGCCTCCGGCGAGAGCGCGCGGTCGAGGTCGCGCGCGAGAGCGTTGACCCGCGAGCCGCCGTCGTCGCGGCCGGCGACGAGCACCGGCGTGCGCGTCATGAGCAGCCACGTCTGCGCGAGCAGCGTCCACCGCTCGGCGGTCGAGCGGGTCAGCCACGAGTCGTACGCGGGGGTGGGGCACCACGTCTCGTCGAGCTCGCCGTCCGCGGCGAGCAGGCCCGCGGCGTACGCCGTCTCCACCACCAGCGCGGCGCCCTCCTCGTCGAGGTCGAGCACGGCGGCGATGCGCGCGAGGTCGCGGACGGCGAGCCCTCCGCTGCGCAGCACGCCAGGAGGCGCCGCCGACCACGCCTCGAGGAGGTCCTCGACGAGCCGCACGAACGAGAACGCCTGCTGCCCGGCGGTGCGGTCGACGAGGTTCGGAGCGCGATCGGCATGCTCGACCGACGGAGGGTCGGGCTCGAGGTCGCGCACGAGGACTCCGCCGCGCAGTGCGAGCGACACCTCCCGCGGCACCACGACGGTGTCGCTGCCGACAGGCTCGAGGAGGTGGTGGGCCAGCAGCCACTCCACCGGGGTGCGCGCCGTCTCCGGTGTGACGGGCCGGTCGGCGCCGTCGACGCGACCGACGGGCGACGTCCAGAGCAGGCGCTCGAGCGCCTCACGTGCGCCGTCCGGGGCCTCGGCGAGCGTGCGCTCGACGAGCCCGGGGTCGTCGGCGTACGGCTGCACCCCGCGGCGCGACTCGGCCATGGCCGGACCGAGGCCGGCCGGGTAGGTGCCGAGGGCCTCGCGCACGGGCCGGACGAGGTGCAGGTCGGTGTCGCCGCCCCAGAGCAGCGCGAGAGTGCGCAGCCGCTCCACCACGCCGGCGATGCGCTCGGGGTCGGTGCCGGGCAGGCCGGCCTGCAGCGAGGCGAGATCGGCTGGGTCGCCGAGCGCGGCGAGCGCGGTGGTGACCTGCAGGGTGAACGTGTCGAGCCGGTCGAGGGCCCGGGCGGCCGACGGGCCGGTGGTCGCGCGGGTGGCCAGAGCGCCGAGGTCGGCAGGCACGGGGTGCACGAGGTCGGGCCGGGCGGCCAGGAGGGCGGCGAGCGCGTCATCGCTGCGGCGCCGCAGGTCCTCGGCCAGCGAGCGCGGTGCGGCCTGCGGCTCCGGCGTACCGGCGCGCGCAGCGGCCGAGGTGCGCCGACGCGGGGCCGCACCTCCCGCGCTGCTCTGCCGTCCGGAGGTCATCCGCCCCAACCTACGCGGGCCGCCGCTGCGGCGCCCACCTGGTCGCTTCCCCGCGCCCGGGCCAGGTGCGCCGTAGGGTCCGGGTGTGCGCGTCATCGGGTTCGACCTCGACATGACCCTCGTCGATTCCTCGGCCGCCATCATGGACGGCGTCGCCGCGGTGGCCACGAGCTTCGACGTCGTGATCGACGAGGTGCGCATGCGCCGCTCGATCGGCCTGCCGCTCGACGTCGTGTTCGCCGAGCTCGCTCCCGGCGTGCCGTACGACGAGGCCCTGGCGATCTACCGCGCCCGCTATCTCAGCCACGGCCTCGTGATGCACGACGTGCTGCCCGGCGCTCGCGAGACCCTCGAGGCCGTCGTGTCGGACGGGTTCGCCGTCCTCGTGGTCAGCGCGAAGAAGGACACCCACGTCCGCGCGGTGCTGCGCGAGGTCGACCTCGACCACCTGGTGGCCGACGTGGTCGGCGAGCGGTTCGGCGACGGCAAGGCCGAGGCCCTGCTCGCCGCAGGGGCAGAGGTGTACGTCGGGGACCACCCCGGCGACATCGTCGGAGCACGCGGCGCAGGCGCGATCGCGGTCGCCGTCGCCACTGGTCCGACGCCGGCCGGCGAGCTCGCCGACGCCGGAGCGGATGTGCTGCTCGAGGACCTCACGGCGTTCCTGCCGTGGTGGCGCGACTGGACCGGCGGCGCAGCCGTCGAGGAGGAGACCGCATGAGGCTGCTCGTCGTCGGAGGCACCCGCTTCGTCGGGCGGCACGTCGTGGAGGCGGCGCTCCGCCGCGGCCACGAGGTGACGCTCCTGCATCGCACCCCGACCGACCTGTTCCCGGGCGCCGAGCACGTCCTCGCCGACCGCGACGGCGACCTTGCCGTGCTCGACGGCCGAGAGTTCGACGCGACCGCCGATCTCTGCGCCTACTTCCCGCGCCAGGTGCGGCATGTCGTCGGCGCCCTCGGCGAGCGGGCAGGCCGCTACCTGCTCATCTCTTCCACCTCGGTGTACGCCGAGCCCGCAGGTCCGGCGTTCGACGAGTCCTCGCCCACCGTGCCCGCCGCCGCCGACGACGTCGACGTGGTCACCGACACCACGTACGGCCCGCTGAAGGTGGCGTGCGAGCAGGCCGCGCGGGAGCTGCTCGGCGACCGCGCGACCGTCGTGCGGCCGACCTACGTCGTCGGCCCGTGGGACCACACGCAGCGGTTCACCCACTGGGTGCGCCGTCTGTCCGAGGGCGGCGAGGTGCTCGGCCCGGGGAACCCGGCCGACCCGCTGCAGGTGATCGACGCCCGCGATCTCGGCCGGTTCGTGGTCGACCTGCTCGAGCACGACGTTCCGGGCACGTTCCACGCGGTGTCGCCGGAGCCGCCGTACTCGTTCGGCGACATGCTCGCCGACGTCGCGGCCGTGGTGGCCCCGAGCGGCACCACGATCACGTGGGTCGACCAGGCGTGGCTGCTCGAGCAGGGCGAGTCGGACGCCACCATCCCGCTGTGGGGCGGCGGCGACCCCTGGATCCTCGCCAACGCCGCCACCCCGGCCGCGGCCGTCGCCGCGGGGCTGAAGACGCGGTCGGTGCGCCAGAGCGCGGTCGAGGTGCTCGACCACCTGCGGGCCGGGCCCACGACGGGGTCCGACCCCGGGATGCCGCGCGAGCGCGAGGCGGAGCTGCTCGCGCGCTGGCGCGACCGCTGATCGAACGGCCGCGGCCGGGATGCGGCCCGGTTCTCGGTTGGGGCGGCCCCGGAGGGGCAGATAGCCTGGGCGGACGCCATCGAGGCCGGGGGGCCTCCTGACGACAGACAGGACGTGAGTGCGGTGCCGACCGGCAAGGTCAAGTGGTACGACAGCGACAAGGGCTTCGGCTTCCTCGCCACCGAGGAGGGCGACGAGGTGTTCGTGCACGCCTCGGCGCTGCCCGCCGGCCTCGAGTCCCTCAAGCCGGGCTCCCGGGTCGAGTTCGGCATCGCCGACGGCAAGCGCGGCCCGCAGGCCCTGTCGATCCGCCTGCTCGACGCGCCGCCCAGCGTCGTGAAGGCCGCGCGCAAGCCGGCCGAGGACATGGCCGTCATCCTCGAGGACCTCATCAAGCTCCTCGACGGCACCTCGAACTCCCTGCGCCGCGGGCGCTACCCCGACGACAAGCACGCGCGCCAGATCGCGATGATGCTGCGCAAGGTCGCCGACGACATCGACGCCTGATCCCAGTAGGCCTCCGAGGCCGTCGTCCCCTGGGACGGCGGCCTCGGCGCATGCCAGGGCCGGGGGCGCGTGGCACGGAGGCGGCCCGGTGGGCGAGGATGGGGCCGTGACATCCCTGGATCTCGATCTCGACGCCGTGCTCGCCGGTGCCGCCGACCTCGCCCGCGCCGCGGTGCTGGAGATCGCGCCCGCCGACCAGGTGGGCGAGCACCTCGGCGCCGTCGCCGACGCCGAGCCCGGCGTCGCGACCCACCGCTTCGCCTGCACGAGCACCGCGTACGTCGGCTGGCACTGGTCGGCCTCGGTCGTGCGCGTGCCCGGCTCGGACACCGCCACGGTGTCCGAGGTCGTGCTGCTGCCGGGCGACGGAGCGATCCTCGCGCCGGCGTGGGTGCCGTGGCAGGAGCGCGTGCGCCCCGGCGACCTCGCCCCCGGCGACCTGCACCCCACCTCGCCCGAGGACCCGCGCCTCGAGCCCGGGTACGCCGGCACGGACGCGCTCGAGGAGGTCGACGACCCCGCCAGCCCGTACGCCGTGCTGCGTCCCGAGCAGTGGGAGCTCGGGCTCGGGCGCGAGCGCGTGCTCTCGGTGCTCGGCCGCGACCTCGCCGTGGAGCGGTGGTACGACGGCGACACGGGTCCGGCGTCCGCGATGGCCAAGGCCGCCCCGGCGTCGTGCACGTCCTGCGGGTTCCTGCTCCCGATCGGCGGCCTCGTCGGCCAGGCGTTCGGCGTCTGCGCCAACCCGTTCGGCGCCGACGGCCGCGTGGTCTCGCTCGAGTACGGCTGCGGCGCGCACTCCAGCGTCCGCGAGATCGAGGGCACCGGCATCCCGGTGACCGAGATCGTGGTCGACGACTACGGCTTCGTCGAGGTGCACGCCCGGCAGGACGTGGCCGAGGACGAGGTCGTCACCTCGCAGGTGGTCATCGACGAGCCCGATGTCGCGGATGCCGATGTCGCCGACGTCGCGCACCTCGACGACGCGGCCGGCGAGGACGTCGCGGACGACGTCGTCGAGCCCGCGTCGGACACCGCGGCCTCGCTCGAGGACGAGGACGACGACGAGGACCAGGACGACGAGGGCCAGGACGACGAGGGCCAGGACGACGACGTCCGGGCGACGCCGGACTACATCCTCGACGAGGTCGCCGCGCAGATCGAGGCCGAGCTCGCGACGCCCGAGCGCGAAGACCCGGCCGAGGACTAGCTGCTGGCGCCGGCGCGGCGGTAGGCGTCGCGGCGGCGGCGCACGAACACCAGGCCGGCGAGGCCCAGCAGGACGCCGGCGATGCACACCCACGTCCACCACGCGTTCCCGGCGTCGGCCAGCTGCGTGCGGAACACCAGGCACGCCACCAGGGCGATGGTCCAGAGCACCGTGCCGACCGCGACGGCGCCGACGCCGTCGACGTCGAGCGGCGCCACCTCGGGCGCGGAGTCGTCAGGCGCGGTCACAGGTGCAGGCTACCGCCGCGCCCGCCGTAGGGTGGACGGCGTGGATCCCCGCACGCGACGCATGGTGACGCTCGGCGTCCTGGTGCTCTCGATCGCGCTCGTGGTGGTCGCCGCAGTCGTCAACCGGTAGCCCTCAGCCGACCTGCAGCAGCAGCACCTTCTGGCCGGGCTTCCACGCGTCGGTGCTCGTGAACTGCACCGGCACGGTCTCGCCGGCAGCCACGTCCGTGACGCGTGCCGTGGTCGTCGCGATGTGCTCGCCGCCGACGTAGATGTACAGGATCAGGTCGGCGCTGCGGGTGCCCGTCGTGGTGTTGCGTGCGGTCGTGTCGACGCCGATGTCCCCGCCGGTGTTGGTGATCCGCCACGACCCGAGCCGCCAGCCGTCCGCCGACGTGGTCGTGGTGGCGGGCGCGGGCGGTGCGGACCCGGGCGCGGAAGGGGCGCTCGACGTGCGGGTAGCCGTCGGCTCGGCGGAGGCGGACCCGGGCGGCGTGGACGATCCGCCGGTGGGGCGCGCCGACGAGCTGCTGGGCAACGGCGCAGTGCTCGTCGGGCCGGCGGAGGGCGACGACCCGCCGGAGAGCCCCCACACGGCGCCGATCGCGAGGCCGGCGAGGATCGCGAGCACGATCGACACGGCGACGAGCGCGGCCGCGGGCATCGCGCCGTCGGCTCCGAGCGGTCGGCGGATCACCTGCTCACCCTAGGCGGGGCCCGCAGCCGGCGTCACGCCGTCCGGCCCCGTCGGGGGTCGTACGGGGGTGGCAGGATCGGGACATGAGCACCCAGCCCAGCATCGACGGCACCCGGCTCGGCACGGCCGAGTACCTCGCCCATCTCGACGCCGACTTCGAGGCGATGCTCGCCGCGTCGGGTGTGCTGACGCTCCCCGTTCCGGGCTGCCCTGAGTGGGACGTGCAGGCGCTGCTGTCGCACGTGCTCGGTGTCTACCGGCACAAGGTCGCGTGCATGCGCCTCAACGCCAACCCCGGCGATCGCGTCTCGGGCAGCTGGGGCGACGTGCCCGACGGGGAGGACGTCCGCGATGTGCTGCGGTCGGCGTACGCCGAGCTCCGCGAGCAGCTCGAGACCCGCGATGCCGACGATCCGAGCTACTCGTGGTGGGCACCGGAGCAGACCGTGGGCTTCTGGCACCGGCGGATGGCGCAGGAGACCACGGTGCACCGCTGGGACGCGGAGTCGGCCGTCGACGGGCCCGAGGGTGCCGGCGACGTGCCGGACGACCTCGCGCTCGACGGCATCGACGAGCTGCTCGGCTGGCTGCGCTGGCCGTGGGAGGACGTGCCGCAGCCGGGAGCGACGGGGCAGCGCGTCCTCGTGGCGGCGGAGGGGCACTCCTGGACCGTCACCCTGAACGAGACCAGCGTCGAGGTGGTGGGGGGTGCCGGCGAGGCCGATGCGCTCGTGGCGGGGCCGCCGTCCGGTCTGCTGCTGCACCTGTGGGGACGCCCCGGCGACCACGGCATCGCCACCACCGGCGACGAGACGGCGCTGCGGCTCCTGCGCGACCGCCTCGCGATGGCGACGTCGTAGGTGGCCGCTCCCTGGCCGGAGGTGCGCGCCGAGGTCCGCGCGCTCCTGCTCGACGACTCCCGGCTCGTGCGCGCCGTGGCCGCAGGGCGTCGGCGCGGAGTGCCGCTGGAGTGGCGGCGCGCGGAGCTCCGGCCGGTCGAGCTCAAGGCGGGGCGTCGGCTGCAGGTCGTGACGTACGACGAGCGCCAGGCGCACACGGCGAACCACGACGCGGACTCCGCCCCCGCCGCTGTCGATGCCCTGCTCGACCAGGGCTTCGGCAACTGGCACCTCGAGACCACCGACTCGGTGATGCAGGTGCGCATCACGAAGAAGGGCGACGCGCAGGTGCACCGCGCACCGCGCGTCGAGGCGGTCGACGACGTCCCGGTCGCGCACGACCGCGCCAAGCCGCGGCTCCTCGACGTCGAGCATCCGGACGTGAAGGCCTACCTCATGGCCGTCGGGGTCGCCGATTCGCTCGGCAGGCTCAAGCCGACCAAGCAGGACAAATACCGCCAGGTCGAGCAGTTCGTGCGGTTGCTCGAGGGCGCGGTCGAGGATGCGCGGGTGGCTCGCGCGCTGCGCGAACCGACCCCCGAGAACCCCTGGCGCCTGGTCGATCTCGGCTGTGGCAACGCCTACCTCACGATCGGCGCCTACGTGTGGCTGGCCAAGGTGCGGGGCATCCCTGTCGTCGTGCACGGCGTGGATGTCCGCGAGTCGTTCGCCGAGCGCAACACAGCGTTGGCCGCGCGGCTCGGCTGGGGCGACGGCCTGACCTTCGAGGCCGCGACCATTGCGGAGGCGGCAGACGAGCCGATCGCCGACATCGTCGTCGCGCTGCACGCCTGCGACACGGCCACCGACGATGCGCTCGCGCGCGGGGTGCGCTGGGGCGCTCCCGTCGTGCTCGCCGCGCCGTGCTGCCACCACGATCTGCAGACCCAGGTCACCAAGGCGACCACGCCCTCGCCGTACGTCGCGCTCACCCGCCACGGGCTGCTGCGCGAGCGGTTCGTCGATGTGCTGACCGACGGCATCCGCGCCTCGTTGCTGCGCATCGTCGGCTACCGCGTCGAGACGGTCGAGTTCGTGAGCGACCAGCACACGCCGCGCAACCTCCTCCTGCGCGCGGTGCGCACAGGTGCGCCGGCGAAGGTGGCCGAGCTCGCCGACTACGACGCGCTCGTGGCCGAGTGGGGTGTGCGGCCGGCCCTCGCCGACCGGCTCGCGCCGCAGCTGGAGTCGGCGCGCGCGCATGCCGGTGCGTGACGTGCGACGGGTCTCTCACAGTGTGAGAAGCGGGGCCGCCGCCGTCGTGCTGGTGCTCGGCTCGTGGTGGGGAGGCGTGGCGCCGGCGTACGCCGTGGACGACGGCGTCATCTGCCGGATGACCGACGACCGGCTCGTGGAGATCAGCGGCATCACGTGGTCGGCGAAGCACGACGGCGTCTACTGGGTGCACGCCGACTCCGGCAACGGCCCGTACATCTATGCCCTCGACGGCACCACGTGCGACGTGCTGGCCCGCGTGCGCGTGTCGAACATCGGTGCACGCGATCTCGAGGCGATCGGCACCGGCGTAGACCCGCAGGGCCGGAAGGTGCTGTGGCTGGCGGACATCGGCGACAACCGCGACTCGTGGCCCGAGGTGCGGCTGCACGCGATCCTCGAGCCGTCGACACTCGTCGACCAGCAGGTGCGGGCCACGACGTACCGCTTCACCTACCCCGACCAGCCGCACAACGCCGAGGCGATCCTGGTGTCGCCCACCAAGGCCGAGGTGTGGGTGGTGACCAAGCAGCTCGCCCGGGGCGCGGTCTACCGGGTGCCGCTCTCGACGTCGGGCGTGGCGACCGCGAAGCGTGTGGCGGAGGTCGGCGGCCTCGTCACCGATGCGGCGATGGCGCCCGACGGCTCGCGGTACGTCATCCGCGACTACCTCGCCGCGCAGTTGTACGCCGCCCCCGTGAGCGCCGCGTCGATCGCGGCCGGCGCACGTCTCACGCTGCCCGATCAGCCGCAGGGCGAGGCGATCTCGTTCACGCGCGACGGACGCTCGCTCGTCGTCGCGTCCGAGCGCGACGACCGACTGCTCGCCGTTGCGATCGAGGACGCCTCGCCGTCGGTGTCGCCGACCTCCACGCAGAGCGCCGAGCCCTCGTCGGCGCCCTCGCCGTCCGGGTCGGATGCTCCGCAGCCTCCGGTGGACGGTGGCCCGGGGGCGCTGCGGATCGGGCTCGCGGCCGTGGCCGTGCTCCTTGCCGGCGTCGGTGTGGTGGTGGCCTCGCGACGCCTGCGCCACTGAACCGGGCGAGGAGTCGGGTCGAAGCTGCCCGATGGGCGCCGCCCGGGGGCACGATGGATCCGTGCCCTTCTTCGAACCCATCCCCGAGCCGCCGCCTCCCGTGGTCGAGGAGACCGCGTACTACGACTTCCCGTGGCACCCGCCCAACCACTGGCTGCCGGGATTGGGCGACGCCGGTGTGACGATCGCCCGGACGCCCACCACGGCGGTCTTCGTCGCGGTCGAAGCCGTCTACCCGCGGGGGTTGTCGTTGGCGCTCGAGGCACGTGTTCATCCGGACCACCCCGTCGACGACATCTTCTTCCACCGCCACGATCCACGAGGTGGGCTCGGCTATGGACTGCGCTTCGGCCTCGGGTGGCCGGACGGGTCTCGAGCTGTTGCGGATGGCCATGGGGCCGACGATGAGCGAGGGTCGGGGCCGCGCCTGTCGATGGCGGGCAGCCGCGGGGGCGGGCTGACGTGGTCGTGGGAGATGTGGCTGACGCCGTTGCCGCCCCCGGGACCCGTGACGGTCCACGTCCTGTGGCCGGACCGCGGCATCGAGGAGACCAGCATCGCGTGGGACCTGACGGCGGTCGTGGCGCGTGCCGACGAGGCCGAGGAGCTGTGGTCCCTACCCTCGCCGCCGCGGGAGTACGGCTGGACGGCCTACGCCCCGATGGGCATGGCACACGGAGCAGATGGGAACACGAGCGAGGGGGAGTCATGAGCAGGTACCAGTGGCGGTTCGTGTGGGCAGCTGCGGTGTCGTGGGCCGCGTCGCTAGGGATTCTCTGGTTCCTGACCGACTCGGTCTTCAGCGCGAGGGTGAGCGGCGGGTTCGTGTATGCAGCCGCCAACACCTTGACCCAGATCACCTTCTACCTCGGCGTGCTGTTCGCGGGCGGTGCGGTGCTGCTCGCGGTGCTGCGCTCGGACCGCGCCGACCAGTACGAGCTCGACTCCGACGAGCCGTTCGAGAGCGGGCCGCGCGAGCCCGACGGCCCCTTCGCGGGGATGGTCGACTGACCGGCCCGGCAGTTCGGGGTACGCCGGGCGCCACCGAGTGCCATCCTGCTGATCACCAGCAGCGATGGGGGACGCGATGAGCATCGACGTGGCAGAGGTGGCGACCGGCCCGCAGGCGGCAGCTGAGCCGCCGCGCACGGCCCGGCTGATAGCGCTCGCCGTGGCGGGTGCCCTGCTGCTCGGTGGCCTGGGTGCGGCGTACGTCTACCGGCAGACCGTGACGTCGGAGCGGCAGCAGACCTTCGATGCGGTCGTGGCGGCCCAGGTGGCCACGGCGTACGCGTACCTGGCGCAGGTCGGGTACGGCCAGGTGCCCGCCGACGCGAGCGCGCTGAACCAACGGGTGCGTTACGAGCTGACCTACCTCGACCCCAACCACCGCGTCGCCGTGAGCACGCCGCGGATCCGCCTCGGCGGCGCCACGCAGTACGTGCAGGTGGACGCCGAGATGTACAACTACGACCTGCCGGGATGGGTAGGGGACCGCTCGTACTTCCTCAGCGTCCTGATCTTCGGCACCTACACGAACGACGCGAACGGAGTGACGTCCGACGAGGGCTCGTGCGTGATCCGCGTCGGGACGCCTGACGCGCCGGTGCTGACCGAGGAGGTCGAGCTGCCCAACGGCGTCCTCGCGACGCCCTGCACGTCGGCACAGACTGGGGACTTCGAGATCAGGTAGCTCGACCCGCTAGCGGCCGTCGGGGTGCTCGGGCCAGATCCGCATGAGCACCACGGCCGTCACGAGAATCGCGGGCACGAGCAGGAACGCGGTGCGCACCCCGACGGCGTCGGCGAGCGAGGCGAGGACGAACGGCGCGATCCCGCTCGCCAGACCGGCCGCCACCGACGTGAGCCCTGCGCCGCGGTCGACCTGCCCGCCCGCGGCTGACACGGCGCGGCCGATGGCCAGCGGCGACTGCAGGCCGAGGCCGAGTCCGGTCACGACGAGGCCGAGGAGCATCGGTACGGGCGAGCCGGACAGCCAGGCGATCACGAATCCGACGAAGGTCAGGGCGATCGTGCCGAGCAGCACGCGCTCGGCGCCGTAGCGGGACACGACCGGGCCGCCGGCGAGGCGGCCCACGGCCATGCCGCCCACGATCGTGACGAGGGCGGCGGCCGCTGCCGCCTCGCCGAGCCCGGCGCGGTCGCGCAGCAGGTCGCTGCCCCAGAGCGTCAGGCTGAACTCGACGGCGACCGCGCAGGCGAAGATGACGAGGGCCGGCCAGAACCGACGCGGCAGCGGTCCGTGCGGCGCGTGGCCGGGCTCGTCGTCGGGGTGGCCGTGCGGGCCGTCGTACTCCTGCAGGCCGCGGCCGCGCACGACCTCGACCACGACGAGCAGCGCGCAGGACGCCAAGAGGCCGGCGCGCCACCCGAGTCCGACGGCGACGAGCGCGCCGATGGCGAGCGGGCCGACGAGGCCGGCGAGGGTCGCGAGGCCGTGCGCCTCGGTCAGCGCGCGGGGCGACGCCGGTCCGTGGTGGTCGGTGAGGAACGCGTTGCCGCCGACCATGACGAACGTGCCGCCGAGGCTCGCCACGAAGCCGCCGAGCAGCAGCACCGGTAGGCCGCCGCCGACGGTGTAGATCACGAGGCCGGTCACGATGAGCGCCGAGCCTGTGCGCAGCAGCGGGCCGCGGCCGAACCGGCGTACCAGCCTGTTGGCGGTCAGCCCGCCGGAGATCGCGCCCAGCGCGAAGAGCGCCCCGATGAGCGAGGCGATCGAGCGGCTGTAGCCGTTCTCGTCGCGTACGAGCGCGACGGTCGGGTTGAACGCGTAAAGGAAGTAGCCGAAGACGGCGATCTGGCCGTAGACGATCCACGTCGTACGGTCGCGGACCAGGCGCGGCACCGCCGCCGTCTGCCCGCTCATCGATGCCCCCCGGCTGCGGGCATCACGACAGCGCCGACACCACGTGGTCGATGGAGCGGGTGAGGCGGCGGACGTCCTCGGGGTCGACCGACGGGAACATCGCGATGCGCAGCTGGTTGCGGCCCAGCTTGCGGTACGGCTCGGTGTCGACCACGCCGTTCGCGCGCAGCACCTTCGCGACCGCGGTCGCGTCGATGGCGTCGTCGAAGTCGATCGTGCCGATGACCTGCGAACGCAGCGTGCGGTCGGCGACGTACGGGGTGGCGTACGACGATGCCTCGGCCCAGTCGTACAGCGCGTCGCTGGACTCCTTGGTGCGGGCGACGGTCCACTCGAGACCGCCGTTGGCGTTGAACCAGTCGACCTGCTCGGCCATGAGCAGGATCGTGGCGAGCGCCGGGGTGTTGTAGGTCTGGTCGAGGCGGCTGTTGTCGATCGCGGTCTGCAGGTCGAGGAACGCCGGGATGTAGCGGTTGCTCGCCTTGATCTCCGCGGCGCGCTCGATCGCCTTCGGCGACATGAGCGCGATCCAGAGGCCGCCGTCCGAGGCGAAGCACTTCTGCGGGGCGAAGTAGTAGACGTCGGACTCGGTCTGGTCGACGGCGAGGCCGCCGGCGCCCGAGGTGGCGTCGAAGAGCATGAGGGAGTCAGCGTCCGCACCGGCGACGCGGGTGGGCGTGATGGCGACACCGGTCGACGTCTCGTTGTGCGGGGTGGCGTAGACGTCGACGCCGGCCTCGGCGGTGAAGCTCGGCGCGCTGCCCGGCTCGGACGTCACGACGGTGGGCTCGCCGAGGAACGGCGCGTCCTTCACGGCGGAGGCGAACTTCGAGCCGAACTCGCCGAAGGTCAGGAACTGCGCGCGATCGCGCACGAGGCCGAACGTCGCGACCTCCCAGAACGCGGTCGAGCCGCCGTTGCCGAGGACGACCTCGTAGCCCTCGGGCAGCGAGAACAGGTCGGCGAGGCCGGCCCGCAGGCGCCCGACCTGCGACTTGACGGTCTTCTGCCGGTGCGAGGTGCCGAGGTACGACGGCGCGATCGCCGACAGCGCGGCCACCTGCTCGGGGCGCACCTTGCTCGGGCCGGCGCCGAAGCGGCCGTCGAGCGGCAGGAGGTCGGCGGGGATCGTGATCTGCGGGGTCTCGGTCACGGCAGTGCCTTCGTCTCGGGTGCGGCGCTCGCGTCCAGCGCGTCAGGCCCAGGGTAGGAACCCCCGGGAAAGCGCCGTCGTGGGGTTCCGATCCGTGAGACGCCGGTTACCTTTGCCGCTGCGCGGCGGCGCCGGCGGCTTCGCGGTCGGCCGGGCGCGCAGGGGCCTCGTTCCTCGGCCCCCGGCACCCGACCTCCGCCGGCGCGGGTGGGCCGTCTCTGATCCGCCGGGGGCCGCCGCTCGCTGCGCTCGCAGGTCGGCCGTTCGCGCGGCCTCCTGCGTCGGCCGGCTCCGGCCTCCGGCGGCCTTGCGCCTCGGGCTGGACCCGTGGGTCGGGCCTCCGGCGGCCTTTGCGGCTCGGGCTGCACCGCATCCCGCACCACCTCGGATATGCACAAAGGCCCGGACCTCTCGGTCCGGGCCTTCGCGCGAGGGGGGGGTCAGCCCTCGGGGTGGTAGCCGCTCGGGGCGACCATCTCGGCGTCCCAGCCGGGGACCGCCTCGGGCTTGCGCGGCGCGGGGCCGACGTAGCGGGCGCTGGGGCGGATCAGTCTGCCGGTCTTCTTCTGCTCGAGGATGTGCGCGCTCCAACCCGCGAGGCGGGCGCAGGTGAACATCGAGGTGAACATGTGCGCCGGCACCTGGGCGAAGTCCAGGACGATGGCCGCCCAGAACTCGACGTTGGTCTCGAGCACGCGGTCGGGGCGGCGCTCGCGGAGCTCGGTGAGCGCGGCTTGCTCGAGCGCGACGGCGACCTCGTAGCGCGGGGCGTCGAGCTCCCTCGCCGTACGGCGCAGCACGCGGGCGCGGGGGTCCTCGGCGCGGTAGACGCGGTGGCCGAAGCCCATGAGGCGATCGCCCTTGTCGAGCACGCTGCGGACGTAGTGGCGCGCGTCGCCGTCCTTCTCGACACCCTCGATCATGCTGAGCACGCGGGCCGGAGCGCCACCGTGCAAGGGGCCGGACATCGCGCCCACCGCGCCCGAGAGGGCGGCAGCGACGTCGGCGCCCGTGGAGGCGATGACGCGCGCGGTGAAGGTGGAGGCGTTCATGCCGTGCTCGGCCGCGGAGACGAAGTAGGCGTCGACCGCCTGCACGTGCTTGGGGTCGGGCTCGCCGCGCCACCGGATGAGCATGCGCTCCACGACGGTCTCGGCCTGGTCGATGCGGGACTGCGGCACCATCGGCTTGCCGATGCCGCGCGCGCTCTGCGCCACGAACGACATGGCCATGACCGACGCGCGGGCCAGCTCGTCGCGGGCCTTGTCGTCGTCGATGTCGAGCAGCGGCTCGAGGCCCCACGCCGGGGCGAGCATGGCGAGGGCCGACTGCACGTCGACGCGGACGTCGCCGGAGTGCACCGGGATCGGGAACGGCTCCGCGGGCGGCAGGCCGGGGTTGAACTCGTTGTCGACGAGCAGCCCCCACACGTTGCCGTAGGAGACCCGGCCGACGAGGTCCTCGATGTCGACGCCGCGGTAGCGCAGCGCGCTGCCTTCCTTGTCCGGCTCGGCGATCTCCGTCTCGAAGGCGATGACGCCCTCGAGGCCCGGGACGAAGTCCGACATGCGCGCTCCCGTTCGTCGTGGCGTGCAGCAGCCTGCTGGACGCCGGTCGTCCGGCCCCGCCGTTCGGGCGCGACCGCGAGGAGGTGACACCTCCGACGGCTCCGGGACCCGGTGGGGTCGGCGCAGCCGCCCCCATCCTGGCAAACCCCCGCCCTCCGCGTCCCCGGCAGGTCCCGATCCCCACGTTTCCCGGTCAATGCGCCTTTCACTGCCATCGGCAGAGATTCCGCGTCACGTGCTGTCCACAGATGCTCGGCGCACCGCCTTCCGTCCACAGATGCTCGGCGCACCGCCTTCCGTCCACAGGTGCTCGGCGTACGCCGTTGCCACCGTCGTACGCCGTGCCCGCGCGGCCGGGCGCCGTCCACGGGAGGATGGGTGCGTGAGCGACCTCCCGGGCGAGCCGCACGACCTCGCGGCCATGCGGCTGCACTACGACCAGGGCCGGCTGCTCGAGGCCGACCTCGCCGCGACGCCGGCGGCGCAGTTCGCGGCGTGGCTGGCCGACGCCGTGGCGGCCGACGTCGTGGAGCCCAACGCGATGGTGCTGTCCACGGTCGACGCCGACGGCACGCCGAGCAGCCGCACGGTGCTGCTCAAGGGCGCCGACGCGCGCGGCTTCGTCTTCTACACCAACCACCAGTCGCGCAAGGGCCGGGCGCTGGCGGCGCACCCGCAGGCGTCGCTGGTCTTCCCGTGGTACGCGCTCACGCGGCAGGTCGTTGTGGTCGGAGAGGTCGAGCAGCTCGGGCGCGACGAGTCGCGGGACTACTTCGTGTCGCGGCCGTACGCCTCCCGCCTCGGCGCGTGGGCGTCCGCGCAGTCGAGCGTGATCGCCTCCCGCGAGGTCTTGAAGGCGCGGTACGCCGAGCTCGCCGCGGTCTTCCCCGACACCGGCTCCCCCGACGACGTGCCGCTGCCCGAGGCCTGGGGCGGGTACGTCGTCCGCCCGTACACCATCGAGTTCTGGCAGGGCCGGCCCTCGCGCCTGCACGACCGGCTGCGCTACGTACGCCGGGACGAGGCCACGACGTACGCCCTCGACGACCCGAGCGCCTGGCGCACCGAGCGCCTCAGCCCCTGACACCGCTGCACTTTCGGCCCTGAGGGTCGATCACGACAGGTGAGCTGCACACCCGACCCGTACTCGTGATCCTGGTACGCCGAGCCCGCCCGAACAGGGCGGCCCCGAACCGAGTGGCCCCGAACCGAGCGGAATAGGGTCGGCGCTCGTGGCCCGCCTCCTCGCCGATCTCACGCCGCTGCGCGTGTCGGCCGACTACCGGCGGATCGTGCTCGGCCACGCCGTCAGCAACATCGGTCAGCAGATGACGGCGGTCGCGGTCGGCATCCAGGTGTACGCGCTCACGCAGTCGTCGTTCGCCGTCGGCCTGGTCGGCCTGTTCCAGCTCGTGCCGCTCATCGGGTTCGGCCTGTACGGCGGCGCCCTCTCCGACACGCACGACCGCCGTACCCTCGGCCTCGTCGCGGCGCTCGGCCTCATGGGCTGCGCCGGCGTCCTGGTGGCGCAGTCGGTGCTCGGCCTCGGCTCCGTCGCCGTGCTGTACGCCGTCGTCGCGGTCCAGTCGGCGTTCTTCGCGATCGGCAACCCGGCCCGCCAGTCGATCATCCCGCGGCTGATCGGGCCCGAGCTGCTGCCGGCGGCGAACGCGCTCGGCATGCTGGCGTGGGGCCTCGGGTTCACCGTGGGCCCGTTGCTCGGCGGCTTCGTCATCGCGGCGACCGGCGGCGTGGCCTGGGCGTACGCCGCCGACCTCGTGTTCTTCACCGGCGTGGTCTACGCCATGTGGCGGCTTCGCCCGGTGCCGCCGGAGGGCCTGGCGGAGGACCGGCGTACGGGCTGGGCCGCCGTCGGCGACGGCCTGCGCTTCCTGCGCGGCAAGCGCAACCTGCAGATGTCGTTCTACGTCGACATCGCAGCGATGGTGTTCGGCATGCCGCGCGCCCTCTTCCCCGCCATCGCGGCGGCTATGAACCCCGGCGACCCGACGATGGCCGCGACGGCCGCGGGCATCCTGTACGCCGCCCCCGCAGCCGGCGCGCTCGTCTCGGGCATCCTGTCCGGGCCGCTCGGACGCGTGCACCGGCACGGACTCGCGATCGTGCTGTCGGTGCTCGCGTGGGGCCTCACCATCGCGGTGTTCGGCCTCGTGAGCTGGCTGCCGGTCGCGGCGCTGATGCTGGCCCTGGCCGGCGCCGCCGACAACGTGAGCGCGGTGTTCCGCTCGACGATGCTGCAGTCGGCGACGCCGGACGAGTTCCGCGGCCGGCTGCAGGGCGTGTTCACGGTGGTCGTGGCGGGCGGGCCGCGCCTTGGCGACGTCGAGTCGGGCGCCGTCGCGGCGATCGCGGGCGAGACGTTCTCCGTCGTCAGCGGCGGCATCGCCTGCATCGCCGTCACGGCGGCGCTCGTCGCGAAGTTCCCCGGTTTCCTGAAGTACGACGCCCGCGATCCGGTGCCGTAGTTCCGGCGTACACCGAACCCGCCACGCCGGGCGACCTCGGGCCAGAACGTGCAGGTGGACTGCCGTGATCGACCCTCAGGGTCCGAAAGGAAAGGACAGAACGCGCCCGTGAAGGGCGTGTTTTGTCCTTAGCGGGTGAAGTCTGCCCGTCAGGGGTGGTGGGTGAGCCAGGTGTGGAGGAGCTCGGTGGTGACGGCGTCGAGGTCGAGGCCGCGGCGTGCGGCTTCCTTCTCGGCGGCCTTGCGGAGCTTCTTCGGGAGCCTGACCTTCACCGTCACCAGCGGAGCGGCCATGAGGGCGGCGTCTGCCTTCCTGCGCTTCTTCGCGGCCTTGGCCGACTTCTCCGAGGCCGCCGCTGCGGGTGCGTCGGTGCGGCGCAGGTGGTCCGACGTCGTGCCGGCGAAACCCGTGCGCTCGCGCTTCTGCGTGACCGGCACGGCGGGCGGCGTCGCGTAGCGCTTGGCCTTGGCGGGCTTGGCCGGAGCCTCGACGACGACCACCTCGACGACCGCGCCCTCGACCGCCGCGGGCTCGGCGCCGGCAGCGCGGTCCGCACCTCGTCGGCCCGTGGCCGGAGCGGCAGCAGTCGAACCGGCACCGCCGTTCGCCGGACGCGCGGCCTTCGATGTCGCAGCCTTCGCAGGTGCGGCGGAGGCGCCGCCCCGCGCCCTCGACGTGGCGGGTGCGGCAGCGGGCGCGGCCGCTGCCCCTGCTGCAGCCGCGGTGCTGGACCGGGGCGTGCGCGGACGTCGGGCGGGCTGCGGCGCCGCCGGGTGGACGTCGGAGTCCTCGGCCTTGCGCAGCGCAGGTCGGGGCGTCGGGTTCGTCATGCGGCGTCCGTTCCGTCGGCGGTGCCCGGCACCGGGCGCGGGGTCGGGTTCGTCATGGGGCGTCCGTCCCGGTGGAGGTGAGGGTGGTCGGCAGGTGCCCGAGCTCGGCGACGCCCCGCCCGGCCTCGGCGAGCAGCAGGTCGAGCAGGTCGTCGAACGCATCAGCGGCCTCGTGGGCGCCGGTCGAACGCCACGCCTGCACGGGCACGCACGCCCCCTGCGCCTGCTGCAGCGCCGTACGGTCCGGGACGGTCACCGGCAGCAGCAGCGACGGGTAGGCGGCGGCGAGCTCGGCGAGGCGGTACGCGTGCTCGCTGGTCTGCGGGCGGGCGCGGTTCACGAGCACCCCGGCCGGGCGCAGCACGAGGTTGTTCGACCCGCGCACGACCTCCACCGCCTCGAGCGCCGCGGCCGCGCCGGGCAGCGCGAAGAACGAGGGCTCGGTCACGACGAGCGCGAGGCGCACCGCGGCAAGCGCGTTGCGGGTGAGCTCGCCGAGCGAGGGCGGGCAGTCGACGAGGACCACGTCGTACTTCTCGAGCACGCCTTCGAGCGCGATCCGCAGCCGCAGGCCGGAGTCGCGGCCCTCGGGCACAGCCCGGTGCTCGAGCGCCCGCTCGGACGGCAGCACGTCGACGCCGGCGCCCCAGCCCGACGGCACCACGGCGTCGGCGGCCACGCCCGGCCGCGCGTCGGCCAGCACGTCGTTGGTCGTGTACGCCGTGGACGCCGGGTCGAGCGCCGCGGTGGCGTTGGCCTGCGGGTCGAGGTCGACCACGAGCACCCGCAGCCCGCGCTCCCAGGCGGCACCGGCGAGCCCGAGCAGCGTCGTGGTCTTGCCGACGCCGCCCTTCTGGGCCACCACGGCGCAGGTCAGGGGAGCGCTGCCCACCTGGCACCTCCCCGCATCGACGTCGAGGCGCATCGTCCCACGTCAGCGCCGGGAGCGGCAGTGCGCCGCGCGATCGCGGCTATCCCTCCTTGAGCGCCGCGTACCGCCGCAGCGACTCCTCGCGCTCCTCGCCGTGGTCGACGATCCGCTCCGGGTAGTCCGGTGCGAGCAGCGGCGCCTTCCACGGCTCGTGCACCGCGCCGCCCTCGATGCCGCGCAGCTCGGGCACGTACCGGCGCACGTAGTCGCCGTCCGGGTCGAACCTCTGCCCTTGGGCGACCGGGTTGAAGATGCGGAAGTACGGCGCGGCGTCGGTGCCGCTGCCGGCGACCCACTGCCAACCGTGCTGGTTGCTGGCGAGGTCGCCGTCGCGCAGGTGGGCCATGAACCACCGGGCGCCGCGCTGCCACGGCAGGTGCAGGTCCTTGACGAGGAAGCTGGCCACGACCATGCGCACCCGGTTGTGCACCCACCCCTCGGCGAGCAGCTGGCGCATGCCGGCGTCGACGAACGGGAAGCCGGTCTCGCCCCGCGTCCACGCCTCGAACCGTTCGTCCGCCGTCGGCCCGGAGTCGTGCTCCATCCGCGCGAACCGGGGGTCGAGCCACATCCGCGCCGAGTCGGGAGCCGTGTGGAGCACGTCGGCGTAGAACTCGCGCCAGGCGATCTCCTTGCGGAACACCTCGTGGCCCGGCGAGTCGTCGAGGTCGGCCAGCAGCGTTCGCGGGTGGATCTCGCCCCACTTGAGGTGCATCGACATCGCCGAGGTGCCGGCGAGGTCGGCCCGGTCGCGGAGGTCGGCGTACGACGCGAGCCCCTCGCTGCGGAACCGCTCCCACCGCTCGAGCGCGGCGGCCTCCCCGGACGGCGGCAGGACGGTGGCGCCGAGGTCGGGCTCGGCCGGGATCCCCTGCGAGGCAAGCGGTCCGGACTTTTCGCCGACCCACGTCGGCCACGACTCCGGATCAGGAGCCGGGGCGCGCCAGCCGTGCGCGACCCACGCGCGGAAGAACGGCGTGTAGACGCGGTACGGCGTTCCGTCGCCCTTGCGCACCCGCCCCGGCGCCACGGCGTACGACGACCCCGTAGGCACCAGCTCGCGCCCGTCCGCGGCCAGCGCCGCGGCGACTGCGGCGTCGCGGCGGACGCCGTACGGGCCGAAGTCCGCCGCGATGTGCACGGTGCGCGCCCCGGCCGTCGCCGCGACCTCGGGCACGATCGCCGCGGGGTCGCCGTGGCGTACGACGAGCCGGCCGTCGAGCGAGGCGTCGAGCGCAGCCAGCGACCGCACGAGGCAGGCCTGGCGCACGGCCTGCGCGGGCTCCCACAGCGCGGCGTCGAGCACGAAGAGCGGCACGACCGAGGAGTCGCCGTCCGCCCGCGCGGCCTCGAGCGCCGCGAGCAGGGCGGGGTTGTCGTGCCGACGCAGGTCTCGGCGGAACCACAGGACGCTCGGCACCCGCCCGAGGCTAGGCGCGCCCGCGCTCCCGCGCAGGTCGGGACGTGACGCGTCAGACGCCGGGTTAGGTGAGGGAACGCTGCGTCGCCGCGGACGGTAGGACAAGATGGGCGCGAGCCGATCTGCCCGCAGGACCCTCAGCAAAGGACGAAGCCGTCGTGAGCGACCTCATCGACACCACGGAGATGTATCTCCGCACCATCTTCGAGCTGGAGGAAGAGGGCATCACGCCGCTGCGCGCACGCATCGCCGAGCGGCTCGGCCAGTCGGGCCCCACCGTGTCCCAGACCGTCGCCCGCATGGAGCGCGACGGGTTGCTCTCGGTCGAGGGCGACCGCCACCTCGAGCTGAGCGAGGCCGGCCGCGCGATGGCCACCCGCGTGATGCGCAAGCACCGCCTCGCCGAGTGCCTGCTCGTCGAGGTGATCGGCCTCGACTGGGAGGACGTGCACGCCGAGGCCTGCCGCTGGGAGCACGTCATGAGCGAGCGCGTCGAGCGCCGCATCCTGGCGCTGCTCAAGAACCCGACGGTCTCGCCGTACGGCAACCCGATCCCTGGGCTCGAGGAGCTCGACCGCGACGGCGCCGACTCGGACCTGTCGGGCCTCATGACCCTCGACAAGGTCGTAGGCGACAGCTCGACCCGCGTCACGGTGGCCCGCATCGGCGAGCCGATCCAGAACGACGCCGGCCTCATGGCCTCGCTCCACCGCGCCGGAGTGGTGCCCTCGGCCACCGTGAAGGTCGTCGCCTCGCCGGGCGGGGTGCTCGTCGGGAGCGCGGGCGAGTACGCCGAGCTCGACGCCACCACCGCCTCCCACGTCTTCGTGACCAAGGGCTAGCCCGACCACGACCAGGCCCGGCCCGCGCTGCGCTGGCCGGGCCTCGTCGCGACCCGGCCACCCGTCCGGAGCAGCCGCGCGGGCCCTCACCGGGCTCGCGCGCCCGCCACTCCGCCGTTCGGGGGATGCCGGGCGGCATCCGCCCGCCCGACCGCTTACCCAGCGTGGTCGCGGGCTGCTCCGGATGGGCCGTTCGACCACCGGATTCCGGACCGCAGGAGGTCGCGGCCGGACGCCGTCGGCTGGTGTGCTTCGGCCGACCGGGAGGGGCCCCGGCACGGCGAGGGGAGCGCGGATGTTCCACGAGCACGAGTCAGCCCGGCTGTCGACGATCGAGGTCGTCGAGGACGAGGCAGTGCAGGCGCCGCTGGACGCCGTACGGGCGCGCCCTCGGCGGGCGGCTCTCGAGCTCGCACTCGCACTCGCGGCCTCGTGGGCGGCCGCGCTCGTCCTGTTCGATCCCTGGCACGAGGCCTGGACCGGGCACGACCACCGCTGGCTCGTGCCCGCCCTGGTGCTCCTCGCCGCCGCCGGCAACCGGGTCCGCGCCCGGCTCGGCCGGTCGCGCGGCGAGCGCACCGTCGTCTTCGACGCAACGGGCGCCGCGCTCATCGGCACGGCCCTCCTTCTGCCCCCGCTCTGGTTCCCGGTCGTGGCGGCGGCGTCGGCCTGGCGGCCCGACCGCCACCGGGTGGCTCTGAACGCCGCCGTCCGTATGACCGCGATGTCCGTGGCGATGCTGGCCTACGAGCTCGTCACGCTGCTGATGTCCGACGTCGGCCTCGCGGTCGACGCGGTGCTCGTCGCCGGGCTGCTGTCCGCCGGCTCGGCCTACCTCGCGACCGAGGCCGTGGTGCACCTGCGCCACCTCGATGCGGGGGACGGGCTCGGCGACGAGCTCGGCGGGCTGGGGTCCGAGCTGGTCCGGCGGGACTCGCCCGGCGTCGCCCTCGGGCTGCTCGTCGTCGCGCTGCTCGCGGTGTCGCCCGTGACAGCCCTGCTCGTGCTGCCGATGGCCTGGCTCGTCGTCTGGGCGCTGCGGGCCCAGGAGGAGCTCCTGCTCTCCGGCGTCGATCCCAAGACGGGCCTGCTGACGTACGACGCGTTCCGCCGCGTCGCGACCTCGGAGATGGCTCGGGCCCGGCGGCACGCGCGGCCCGTCGTCGCGGTCATGGTCGACCTCGACGGCATGAAGAGCGTGAACACCCAGCGCGGGCACCTCGCGGGCGAGACGGTGCTCGCGTCCATCGGCGCGGTGCTGGGCCGCTCGATGCGCACCGAGGACGTCGTGGCCCGCTTCGGCGGCGACGAGTTCTCCCTGCTCCTGCCGGACACCGGCATCGAGGGCGCGTTCGTCCTCGTCGAGCGTCTGCGCGTGGAGATTGCGACGACGCCGCTCATCCCCGGCGACGAGCCGCTGTACCGCACGGCGTCGTTCGGGCTCGCGCCGATGCGCGTGGAGGACGACGTCGACGCGCTCCTCCTCCGGGCCGACTCCGCGCTGCGCCGCGCGAAGGCCGCCGGCAAGGACCGGCTGGCCGTCGAGCTGTGAGCACGGCGAAATGTCCTGTTTTCCTGCAAATCGTGCCGGGCAGTGACACCCGTTCGTTGGCCAGTTCGTGACATACCCGTGACATGGCGGGGGCCTTTGCCCTACGGTCGTCACGGCCCGTCACCCGACGGGCGCTGCGGGCGGACGCCGAGTCCTGCCAGCCACCCGCGGTCATGACCTCGCTGGCAGGAGCGGGGGACCCAGGATCTTCGGGCCTCGCCGCACGGCGAGCCCTCGGGGTGAAGCCGGTCCCGTACCGGCCGGGTCAGTCCACGACCCGAACCCGACAGCTCACCTCGCAGGCGTCGTGGAGGACTTCATGGCGTCTGCCCGCGCGCGCCTCGGCGCGGCCGTCTCGGCTGCCCTGGCGCTCACGCTGCTGCCCGCGCTGACCGCGCCCGCCTCGGCGGTCGTCACGTCGGACACCGACACCTCGATCGTCACCGGGACCTCGGTCACCGCGAGCACGCTGACGACGACCACGCTGTCGACCTCGACCACGTCGGTCACCACGACCGCGGCCGCGACGTTCACCCTCCCGTCCTCGCGCACGGGGTACGTGCGGCTGTCGGCCGCGGCCAAGGCCGACCCCGTCGTGCGCGGCCGGGCGGCGGCGCAGACGGCCGCCCGCTTCGCCGGCATCCGGTACGTCGCCGGCGGCACGTCGCCGGCCACCGGCTTCGACTGCTCGGGCTACACCCGCTACGTCTACTCCCGTCTTGGCATCTCCCTGCCCCGCGTGTCGCGCGACCAGTACGCCTGGGCGATCCCGATCGCGAGGAGCAAGGCCGTCAAGGGCGACCTCGTCTTCTTCTACAGCTCGAGCGGCCGGATCTACCACGTGGCGATCTACGCGGGGAACGGGTACATCTGGCACTCGCCGTACCCCGGCAAGCGCGTCATGCTCGAGCGCATCTGGACCTCCTCGTGGAAGGTCGCGCGCGTCCGCGTCTGACCGCACCCAGATCGACGAAGGCGGCCCGCCACCCCCGTCGGGCCGCCTTCGTCCTGCCCGAGCCTGGGCGCGGGCCGGTCCAGCGGCGGCGGTGCGCCCGAGACGGCTCCGGATGCGCCAGCATGGTCGCCCGTGACCCCCTGGCGTGCTGCGCTCCGCGGCCTCGAGGCCGACGACGTGGCCCAGCTCGACCGTGCCCTCGGGATGGCGCTGGGGCGCGAGGACCTCGTGCGCGCGCTGATCGACCCGCGCGGGCACCTGTTCCAACGGCTCGAGTACGTCGGCGACTCCCTCCTGGACGCCGTCGTGGTGAGCGAGCTCGTGCGCCTCGAGCCCTGGGACGAGCCGTCGTTGGCGCTGGTGAACGGCGAGCAGCAGGCGATGGTGTCGGACCACGCGCTGGGACGCGTCGCCGCCCGCCGCGGGCTTCCGCGCGTGCGCACGTTCCAGGCGTCCAAGCACCGCCTCGCCGACCGCATCGAGGCGTGCATCGGGGCGATCTGGGCCGACCGCGGGCTGGCCGACGCCGCATCGGCGGCGTACGACCTCGTGGTGCGGACGGCGCTCGACGGGCTGCCGAGGATCGAGGGCGTCCCGCGCGCGGAGCCGGCCGCGCGGTACGAGGCGGCCTCGCGCTCGCTGGGCCACGAGCCCGTCGACCTCGCGTGGTTCGGCGCGGCCGCGGCCGGCGGCCCGGCGAGGCGCCGGCTCGCGGTCGTGGGCGATTCGGTGATCGAGGCGGCGATGTCGACGGCGCAGTACGTCGACGCCCCGGAGGCGACCGAGGCGCAGATGAGCGAGGAGCGCCGGGCCGCGACCTCCAACGCCACGCTCGCGGTGCGGGCGCGTGACCTGCACCTCGAGCGGCGCGGCGACGACCGGTCGGACCGCAGGGCGATGGCCGACGAGGTGCAGGCCCTCGTCGGCGCTGCGGCGATGGACGGAGGCCTGCGGGCCGGCCTGCTCGTGGCGTCCGGCGTACTTCGCCGCACCTTCGCGCCGGGCCCTCTAGCCTTCGAGGCGTGAGCGTCCCCACCAGCCCCGAAGCCCTCGCCGTCCTCGCCGACGGCGCCCTCGCCGGTCGCACGGCCCTCGTCACCGGTGGTGGCAGCGGCATCGGCCGCGCCAGCGCTCTGCTGCTCGCGCGGCTCGGCGCCCGCGTGTGCGTGATGGGCCGTACGCCCGAGAAGCTCGACGAGACGGTCGAGCTGTCGGTCGCAGCCGGGCACCCCCAGCCGATGTCGACCGCGGTCTGCGACGTACGCGAGCCGGAGCAGGTCGACGTCGCTCTGGACGCCGTGCTCGCCGACCTGGGGCGCATCGACGTACTCCTGAACAACGCGGGCGGCCAGTTCGTCTCACCCGCGGAGACGCTGTCGCACAAGGGGTTCCGGGCCGTGACGCGGCTGAACCTCGACGCCACCTGGTACATGACCGCGCGCGTGGCCGAGCGGTCGATGCTGCCGAACGGCTACGGAAAGATCATCAGCATCACGATGTCGCCGCACCGCGGCACGCCCGGCATGGCGCACTCCTCGGCCGCGCGCGCCGCCGTCGAGTCGCTCACGCGGACCCTGTCGACGGAGTGGGCGCCTCGCGGCGTACGCGTCGTCGCCATCGCGCCGGGCTTCGTGCACACCGAGGCGATCGCGAAGTACGGCATCGACACCGCGGTGCTGTCGAGCATCGTGCCGGTGCCGCGCATGCAGAGCGCCGACGAGGTCGCGGCGCTCGTGGCGTTCCTCGCCTCGGCCGCCGGCGACTACATCAGCGGCACCACCATCACCGCTGACGGCGGCCTCGACAACGCCGGCCCCGGCCTCTTCTAGATCTCCCGTTAAGGACAGAAAGCGCCCTCGAAGGGCCTTGGGTTCCAGCAAGTGACGCAACGCCCTGATCGTGAGGGGTTGTTGTGGGGAAGCGTCCGAGGCTCCCGAGGGAGCTCGAGCGGGTGTTCTGGTCGGGCATCCGGTCGGGGCTGAAGG
>JBFWNE010000033.1:0-42137 GCA_050251215.1 Candidatus Nanopelagicales bacterium | reverse complement strand
GCCGAAGAAGATGCACGCGGTCAATGTGGGCAAACGTGGCCTCCACCGGCTCCGGCCCGGACGACGCAACCCGGCACTGCACAGGGTCACCGCCGTTCAACCGACGGGCCCATCAGAACCGTGACTCGTCTGGCTCCTGCACGAGTCGAGGCCGCTTCCCGCGCACCTTAGGTCGTGAGGACTCGACAGCCAGGCAGGTGCTGGCAGCGGTGGCTCGGCGGTGGGCAGTCGTGATGTCGGTGGCGCGGTTGTCGGCCGGAGCCGGCTACCGGTACCTGGTCCGGCACACGGCGTGCGGGGACGTGGCCCGTGAGCCGGGCGCTGCGTTGACGTCGTACTACGCCAGGTCCGGCTACCCGCCGGGGACCTGGTGGGGCAGGGGCCTGGACGGCCTCGGGCACGCACCCGGGACGGTGGCGCCCGGGTCGGCCGTGTCGGAGGAGGCGATGGCGCGGGTCTATGGCGCGGGCCACGACCCCGTCACCGACCAGCCGCTGGGCCGCCCCTACCCGCAGTACCGGTCCCGGGCGCAGCGCGTCGCGGACGCTGTCGGCCGGCTGCCGCAGTCGCTCACGGTGGAGCAGCGCGCCGACGCGATGGCTGCGATCGAACGCGCCGAGGCCGGACGGCGGCCACGGACAGCCGTCGCCGGGTTCGACCTGGCGTTCACCGCCCCGAAGTCGGCGAGCGTGCTGTGGGCGCTGGCCGACCCCGCCACCCAGGCCCTGGTAGTGGCCGCGCACCAGGCCGCGGTTCGCGACGCCCTCGCGCTGCTCGAGGAGCGGGCGCTGTTCACCCGAGTCGGCGCCCGGTCCGCGCTGCAGGTCCCGACCCGGGGGATGGTCGCCGCCCTGTTCGAGCATTGGGACACCCGCACCGGCGACCCGAACCTGCACACCCATGTCGTGATCGCCAACCGGGTCCAGGGCCTCGACGGGCGGTGGCGCACCCTGGACTCCCGCGCCCTGCACCACGCCGTCGTGGCGGTCTCCGAGGTCTACGACAACCTGTTCGCCGACCACCTCGCCGCACGCCTCCCGGTCGTGTGGGAGCGCCGCGGCCGCGGACCCCGCCGCACTCCCGCGTTCGAGCTCGTCGGCCTGCCCGACCGGCTGCTGAGGGAGTTCTCCCAGCGCTCCGCGCAGATCGACGCCGCCATGACCGGCGCGGTCGCGGGCTTCTACGCCGCGCACGGCCGCGGGCCGGACGGGCCGGAGACGTCCCGGCTGCGCCAGCACCTCACCCGCCGGACCCGCCCGCCCAAGACCGCCCGCCGCCTGGTCGACCTGCTGGCCTGGTGGCGGGACCGCGCCGCAGCGCTGCTCGGCGCGTCGCCGGAGCGGATCGTCGCCGCCGCGCTGCACCGCCGGCCCGGCCCGAAGGTGGGCCGCGGAGCCTTCCGAACCGCGGCCCGACCCTTCCCCCCGTCCTCGCCGACGACGGGCACGGCGGCCGCCTCGCCGCTGCAGCCGACCAACCTGGGCAGCCCCAGGATGACAGCGGACGGATGCGTGACGGAGTCGGTGACGGAGTCGCTGACGGAGTCGGTGACGGAGTCGGTCCGCGGGGGGACGCCGGCGTCGGTAGCGCGCACGGCCGCGGCGGCGCCGGCGACGGCGACGGCGACGGAGTCTGCCGGTCCCGCCGGTGGACCCCGGCTCGCCGGGCGGGAGATCGCCGCGCTCGCGGCCGCGACGCTTGCCGGCGCGATGGAGCGCCGCTCCACGTGGACGCGGTGGAACCTGCTGGCCGAGGCCGCCCGCGTCACCCGGGACCTGCGCTGCACCACCCCCAGCCAGCGGCATGCCCTGCACGACCTGGTCGTCGAGGCGGCGCTCGCGGCGTCGGTCAGCCTCGCCGCACCCGAGGTGTTCACCACCCCTGCCGGTCTTGTGCGCGCGGATGGGACGTCGGTGCTCGACCGGGCCGGCGAGGACCCCTGGACCCACCCCTTGATCCTGGAGGCCGAGGTCCGCCTGCTCGCCGCCCGCGACGACACCACCGCCCCCACCGCCGGGGCCGAGCTGGGGTCCCTGCCCGGTTCGTCGCCGGCTGGATCGGCGCGAGCGGGTGCGCTCGCCGTCGATGTCGAGGGGCGGCGGCTGGCCCCGGACCAGGCGGCCGCCGTCGCGGCGATCGCAGGAAGCGGGCGGCGCATCGATGTGCTCGTCGGACCCGCGGGCACGGGGAAGACCACCGCGCTGGCCGCGCTGCTCGAGGTGTGGGAGGCCAGCCACGGGCCGGGCAGCGTCCTGGGCCTCGCCCCGTCCTCGACCGCGGCCCACGAGCTCTCCGCGGCGCTGGGGATCGCGTGCGAGAACACCGCGAAGTGGCTGCACGAGACCACCGGCCCCGGCCACGACCGCAGCCAGCAGCGACGTCCCTCCCTCACCGCCGCGCTCGCCTCCGCCGACGCTGCCGGGCAGACCGCCCGCGCCCGGGCGGCCAACGCCGCGCTGCGCGCCCTGGACCAGCGGGCCGGCGGGTGGGCGATGCGCCCCGGGATGCTGGTGATCGTCGACGAGGCCTCCCTGGCCGGCACCCTGACCCTGGACGCCCTCGCCGCCCAGGCACGCGAGTCAGGGGCGAAGCTGCTGCTGGTCGGTGACCACCACCAGCTCTGCGCCGTCGACGCCGGCGGCGCGTTCGGACTGCTCGCCTCGACACCGGGGGCGCGGGAGCTGACGTCGCTGTGGCGGTTCCGGCACCGGTGGGAGGCCGACGCCACCCGCCGCCTGCGCCACGGCGACCCCGCCGTCGCCGGGGTCTACGACACGCACGGCCGGCTCCACGCCGGTGGCAGCGACGAGGTCCTCGACCACGCCTACACCTCCTGGGCCCGCGATGTCGCACGCGGGGAGGCGTCGCTGCTGCTCGCCGCGGACACCGACACCGTCGCCCGGCTCAACCAGCGCGCCCGTGCCGACCGGGTCGCCGCCGGCCAGGTCGACACCACGGGCGAGGTCGCCGCCGCCGACGGCATCCGCGTGGGCGTGGGCGACGTTGTGCTGACCCGCCGCAACAACCGCAGGCTGCGGCTCGACGACGGGTCGCACGTGCGCAACGGGACCCGATGGACCGTCGCCGCGACCCACCCCGACGGCGGCCTCACCCTCACCACCGACACCCCCCGCTCCCCCAGCAGAGGCGGATCGGTCCGGCTGCCGGCGGGGTATGTGCGCGAGCACGTCGAGCTCGGCTACGCCGCCACCATCCACCGCGCCCAGGGCGTCACCGTCGCCCACGCCCACGTCATCGCCGCCCCCGGCACGACCCGCGAGGCGCTGTATGTCGCGATGACCCGCGGCACCACCAGCAACCATGCCTACCTGCCCGCCGACACCGCCGACCCGCTCTGCGGCGCCGCCACCAGCACCACGGCCGGGGCCGGGGCCACCGAGCTGTTCGCGTCGATCCTGGCGGCCAGCGGGCGAGAGCTCTCCGCGACCGAGACGATGCGCGCGAACCTGGACCGCGCCACCAGCCCCGCGAGGCTGCTCCCCGTCCGTGATGCCCTGACCGGCGCCGCCGGCGCGGATGCCCCGCTCGGGGTGCCGGTCGACCGGTCGGCCGTGCGGGGTGCCGTGCGCGAGATCGACGCCCTCCTGCGCTCCCGGCCCCGCCCGGCCCCGGCCGCCGGCGCGAGCGAGCAGCCGCGGCGGTGGCCGCCCGCGCGCAGCACCGGGCGCGGGATCCGGCGCTGACCCGGGCCACGGGACGCGTTCAGCGGTCGGGTGCCAGCGATTCGAGGATGTCCGCGGTCACCGGGTTCACGTGGTCGTCGGGCTCGATGTAGTGCAGGCGGGTGATGTCGCTGGATGTGTGCCCGAGCATCTCCGCCGCCAGATCCGCACCCCCCGCCCGATCCACGACCGTGGCGACGGTACGGCGGAACGCGTGCGGCGTCACCCCCACGATACCGGCCCCCTCGAGGATGGCCCGCAGCCGGCGTCGGACGTTGTTGGTCGTCAGCGGGGTCCTGTTGCGGGAGAAGAAGACCAGATGCTCCCCCGGCTCGGCCTCGATCAGCGCGAGGCGTTCCCTGAGCGCCCTCGCGGCGAACGAGGGGACCGCGACCGTGCGGACGGACTTCGACGTCTTGGGCTGGTCCTGCCGGTACGTCGGCCCGCCCTTCGGGGTGATGATCGTCCCGCACAGCCGCACCGTCACCGGCGACGCCCCCAGGTCCACGTCGCACCTGCGGATCGCCAGGACCTCCCCGATCCGCGCCGAGGTCCCCAGCATCACCTCGATGATCGCCTCCAGCTGCCCGTCCGGCGGCGGCCCCGACACCCCCTCGCCGCGGCGCCAGTCCGCGACAGCGCGGCGGATCGCCTGCACCTGCGCGACGGTCAGCGCGCTCGCCTGCGACGACGGGCGGCGCAGCCGCGCGGTCTCCCGCACCGGGTTCCGCGCCATCGCCTCGTACCGCACCGCCAGCCCGAACGCCAGCGACAGGACCACCTTGGACTGCTTGGCGATGCTGTAGGACCGCTGCCGCTGCGCCTTGAGGAACCGGTCCACCTTCGACACCGTGATCTCACGCAGCGCCAGGTGCTCGAACGCCGGCAGCACCAGCTGGCGCATGTTCCGCTCGTACAAGTCCCGCGTCGACGGCGCCAGCCGGCCCTCCAGGTCCAGATCGGCCAGCCACACCGCCACCAGCTGCCCGAACGACGAGTCCGGCGTCAGCTCCCCCGCCGTGCTGACATAGGTGCGCCGCGACAGGACCACCTTCAGGTTCCGCTCCGCCGCCCGCTCCGTCGCCCCGGTCGCCTGCACCCGGCGCAGCACACCGTCCTCGTCCCGGTACCGAGCCCTCGCCTTGACCCTGCCACCCGGGGCCGGCTCGAACCAGATCTGCCCGAACGTCCCCACCGGGGTCCTCGGGCGCGCCACCTCAGCTCACTCCCGCGCCGGCGACCCCGGCCCCGGACGACCCGGAGCCGCCTCGCGCTGCGCAGCGACCCACGCCTGCACATCCGACACCGCGAACTTCAGATGCCGACCCACCCGGATCGCCCGCGGGCCCTTCCCCGACACCCGCCAGTCGTAGATCGTCGGGACCGACACCCCCAGGTAGTCCGCCACCGCATCGATGCTCATCAACGGCTCCAACGCCGCCCCAACCGGATCCCGCGCAACACCGCTCATACGACATAGGTGCGCGGCCAGAAGCCCCGACACGCAGATCGGGCCAACATGACCCGAGGCGAAGCGCCCGGGCCGGCCGGATCAGGGCCGGAAGGGCTCGTTTCTGGCTAGTTTGTGGACACCGGTTCAAATCCCCAACAACTTTCAGGCCCGGAATCCCTTGGGATTCCGGGCCTGATGCGTAGCGGGGGCAGGATTTGAACCTGCGACCTCTGGGTTATGAGCCCAGCGAGCTACCGAGCTGCTCCACCCCGCGGTGATCGGGTTGCCCCGACTGCTGTGCACCTACCTTACGTGCCCCGCCCGGCGTCCTCCAAATCCGGGCGACCGGATGGCGGAGGAGCCGGGCAGGCACGGGATCAGGCGGACGAGCCCGGGCTCGGCGAGGCGGACGGCGTCGCCGAGGGCGACGGCGCGACCGGCGTGGCGATGCCGAGCTCGACCGATGCGGCGGCCGCGGCGTCGAGCGCGTCGTTGAGCGCCTTCTGGGCCTCGCCGTACGCGACCCAGTCCTGCACCTTGAGCGCCTCCTGGCCGGCGAGGTACGCCTTCTGCGCGTCCGAGATCGCCTGCGCGAGGCGCTGCTCGGCCGAGCCGCCCGGCGACGGCGTGGGCGTCGGCTCCCCGCCGTTGCCGTTCCCGTTGCCGTTGCCGTTGTCCGGAGGCGTGACGGGCGCGCCCTCGAAGACGTCGGTCAGGGCCTGGGCGAGCGTGTCGCGCATCGCGACCTTGCTGCCGTAGCCGACCAGCACCTTCTGCAGCAGCGGGAAGCCCTCGCCGGACGTCGCCCGCACGTACACGGGCTCGACGTACAGCACGCCGCCGGCGACCGGGAGCGAGAGCAGGTTGCCGAGCTCGACGTCGGACCCGCCGCGCCGCAGCAGCGAGAGCTGCGAGGCGACCGTCGGATCGGACTCGAAGTTGTTCTGCACCTGCTTCGGGCCCGGGATCGTCGTCTGGCTCGGCAGCTGCAGCACGCGCATCTGGCCGTAGTTCGGTCCGGGCTCGGAGTTCACGCCCATGAACGCCGCGAGGGTGTCGCGCCGCTGCGGGGCGTACGTCGTGGTCAGCGAGAACACCGGCTCCGGGTTCCCGGGCAGCTGCACCTGCAGGTAGTACGGCGGCTGCGACGCCGTAGTGGTGGTGCGCGTCGGGTCGTTCGGCACGTTCCAGAAGTCCTGGCCGCTGAAGAACACGTCCGGCGAGGTCACGTGGTACTTCGCGAAGATCGCGCGCTGCACCTTGAAGATGTCCTCGGGGTAGCGCACGTGGTCGAGGATCGCCTGGGGGATCGACTCACGCGGCTGGACGATGTTCGGGAAGATCTTCATCCACGTCTGAAGCAGCGGGTCCTGCTGGTCCCACTCGTAGAGCGTGACGGTGCCGTCGTACGCGTCGACGGTCGCCTTCACCGCGTTGCGGATGTAGTTGATCTGCGTGCGCGGCTGCGTCGTGAGGTTCGACGCCCGCTGGCTCAGCGCATCGGTCGTCGCGTCGGCGAGCGAGGTGCTCGTCGCGTTGGGGTAGCGGTCGGTCGTCGTGTACGCGTCGACCATCCACACCACGCGGCCGTCGGCGACGACGGGGTACGGGTCGCCGTCGACGGTCAGCCACGGCGCGACCTTCTCGACGCGGTCGCGGGGGTCGCGGACCTCGAGGATCTTGGACTCCTCGTTGACCAGGTCCGACAGCAGGATGTTGGTGTCCTGGTACTTCGCCGCGAACAGCAGCTTGTTGATCGGGTTGCCGATCGGCACGCCGCCCTTGCCGGTGTACGTGTACACGGCCTGGCCGTCCGGCGCGTTGTCGTCCGGGTAGTCGAGCTCGACCGGCTGCGCGCCATCGGGCGCACCGACGATGGAGTAGTCCGGGGAGTACTCGCCGTAGTAGATGCGCGGCTGCTGGATGTCGAGCGAGCCGACGGGCGGCAGGTCGCTCTCGAAGAACGCGGGCTGGCCGCCGGCCGACACCGTGTTGTCGTACGCCGCGACCACGCCGAATCCGTGCGTGTAGTACGCGTGGTTGTTGGCCCAGTTGCGCTGCGAGTCCGGCAGGCCGGCGAGGTAGAGCTCGCGCGCGGCGATGATCGTGCCGCGGCGCCGGTCGTTGATGTCGTAGCGGTCGACGTCGAGCGAGTCCGGGAACCGGTAGTTCGACCGGATGCCCTGCAGCTTGTTGAACGTCGGCGAGACGACGGCCGGGTCGAGCAGGCGGATGTTCTCGATCGTGCCCTTGCTCGCGGCGATCGCGGCGTCGGTCGGGCTGTCGGTCGCCTCGTACGGCGTGACGACGACCGAGTCGAGCCCGAACGACGCACGGGTGGCGTCGATGTTGCGCTGGATGTACGGACGCTCGCGGTCGAGCTCGGTCGGCTTCACCTGGAAGTTCTGCACGAACATCGGGTAGATCGAGCCGACGATGATCGCCGAGCCGAGCAGCAGCACGAAGCCGGTGATCGCGAGCGTGAAGCCGTCGCGGAACGCGCTCACGAAGAACAGCAGCGCGCAGACCACCGAGATGATCGCGAGGATCGTGAGGCCCGGGATCAGCGCGTTGACGTCCTTGTAGGTCACGCCGGGCACGAAGTCGTCGGTGGAGAGCGAGAGCTCGAAGCGGTCGAGCCAGTAGCCGACGCCGCGCAGCAGCACGAACACGCCGGCGAGGATCCCGAGGTGCACCTGCGCCGCCCGGCTGAACCGGTCGTCGGCCGGCTGCATCCGGATGCCGCTGTAGAGGTAGTGCACGACGACCGACGCGATGAACGCGAGGACGACCGCGGCGGTCAGGAAGCCGAGCACGAAGCGCAGGAACGGCAGGGTGAAGACGTAGAACGAGACGTCCATGCCGAACTGCGGGTCGGTGACGCCGAACTCCGTGGAGTTGCGCCACTCGAGCCAGGTCTGCCACTCCGCCGACGCGCTCACGCCGGCCAGCAGGCCGAGGAACGCGGGCACCGTGATGAACAGGAACCGGCGTACCGGGGCGAGGGCCTGGCGGTAGCGCTCGAGGCTCGCCTGCTCCGGCGACATCGTCGGGAAGATGGGGCGGAAGCGGTAGGCCAGCCACATGTTGAGGCCGACGATCCCCGCCATGAGCATGCCGAACACGATGAGCAGCCCGACGCGGGTCATCAGCGTCGTGGAGAACACGCTCTGGGCGTCGACCGACTCGTACCAGAGCAGGTCGGTCCAGAAGCCGGTCACGATCACGAACGCGAGCAGCAGCACGCCCAGGATCACGAGGGTGGTGATCAGCGTGCGGCTGCGCCGGCCGGCCGGCTCGGCGACGGCGAGGCGCGGTCCGCGACCCCCGTCGCCCGGAGGGTTCTCATAGCTCACGAGTCGCACCCTACGTGGCGGCTCATCAGGTGGCCTTCCGTGAGGGCCCCGCGCGCAGTATGCCGGGGGCCGGGGATTCGGTCGCTGTCGGGCGAGAGGGCACAATCGCACCCGTGACGAGCGACGACCTCTCCCCTCTCCCCGACGACGATCAGGTCGTGGTGTCGGTTCCCGACCAGCCCGCCGACCCCGAGGCGCTGGCGGCCGCGGCCGCCGCGATGCGGCTCGTCGAGCTCGTCCGCGAGATCGAGAAGCACGTGTCGGACCTCGGCTGGGACCAGAACCCGCGGATCTTCGCCCTCGCCCGCACCAGCGAGCTGCTGGCCTTCGAGCCGGGCCTGGCCTCCGCGATCGGCGAGGCCGCGCAGGACCCGACGTCGCTCACCCCCATCGAGCAGGACCACCTCGACCACAGCCGGCCGCTCGACGAGGTGCTCGCCACGACCGCGTGGCCCGAGGAGGTGCACGGCGCCGCGCTCGTGCTCGAGCGCGTGATGCTGCCGCCGTCCGCCGAGGACGCGCTCCCGGACGACCAGGCCGAGCTCGCCGACGCCGTGGCCGTGCACCCCGAGCGCCAGGACGTGCGGATGGCCGTGGTGGTCACCCGCGAGGGCGGCCGGATGTGCGCCCTGCGCCTGCGCTCGCACGACACCGACGACCAGGTGCTCGTGGGCGAGCAGCTCGTCCCCCGCCTCGCCGACGCCCTGCTGGCCACCTTCCGCTGACACCCCAGACGCCGCACCGCGCCCAGCACCCGCCGCAGTTGACCACCCGCTGCACGTTCAGCACCCCCCTGCACGCCGTACAGATCCCGATGAGGGTGCCCCAGGCCGCCTAAGAGGCAGCCAACGGGACCCAACGACTGGCGCCCACGGACCCGCACGTCGAGCGCCCGTGAAGCCGACCAGTTCTGCGCTCCCTGTGCGTCGGCCGCCTGAGTTGGATGCCGGATCCCGGGCCAGAGCCCGGAATTCTGCATCCAACCTGCGCGAGCACCGAGGCCGCCGCGATCAGTGGGGAACTTCAGGTGCCTCTTAGGCACTCTGGGGCACCTTCATCCGGAAAGGACCGGTCAGGTCAGGGGGTGCAGGGCGTGAGGGGCTTGCCCTCGCGGTAGGCGTCGATCTCGGCGACGGCGTCGTCGAGGGTCGCCACCTTGGCGATGGAGAGGCCAGCCGGTACGCCGGACTCGACGGCCTCGGCGCAGTTCTCGGCCGGCACGAGGAACAGCGTCGCGCCGGAGTCGCGGGCGCCCGCGAGCTTCTGCGCGATGCCGCCGATCGGGCCGACCGTGCCGTCGGGCGTGATGGTTCCGGTGCCGGCGACGAACCGGCCGTCGACGAGCGAGCCCGGCGTCAGCAGGTCGACGATGCCCAGGCTCAGCATGAGGCCGGCGCTCGGGCCGCCGACCGTCTCGAGCGTGACGTCGATGTCGAACAGCGCCTCGTACGTGATGCCGATCGAGATGCCGAGGAACGCGCGCGAGGGGATCTCGGGGTTCGTCGTCGTGACGATCGAGGCCTTCACGGTCTCCTTGTCGGGCCCCCGCTTCACCACGACCTCCACGGTGTCGCCCGGCGTCACGCCGCTCATCGCGGCCGTCACGTCGTCGGGCTTGGCCACCTTCCGGCCGTCGACCGACACGATCTCGTCGCCCGGCTCGAGCTTGCCGTCGGACGGCGATCCCGTGATCACCGACGCCACGATCGTCACCTCGCGCACCGGCTCGTCGAGGTGGTTGAGCGCGGCCGCGATGGCGAGCGCGGTGGAGTCGGAGAAGGCCCGGGCGTTCTCGCCCTCGATGTCGACGTCGCCGAGGTCATCCGGGTAGAAGACCTCGCGCGGCAGCACCTTGGTGTCCGGGTCGGCCCAGCCGGTGAGCAGGCGCATCGTGAGCACGCCGCTGTCGGGCGCGCCGCGCTCGCTGACCGTGGTGAGGTCGAGGTGCCCCGACGTGGGGTACGTCGTCGTACCGCTGATCTTGATGAGCGGGGTGCCGTCGATCTCGCCGATCGTGTTGTACGTCGGGCCCGGCGAGAGCTCGAGGTACGGCAGCGGCACGAACGCCACGACGAGCGCCATCACCACGGAGAAGAACAGCGCCGCTCCCCGCCACGCCGTCAGGCGACGGGCAGGGGTCACCGTCCGGCGCCGTCAGCCGTCGGCGGGAGGTCCTCCGCGGGAGCCGGCTCGCGCCGCAACGGCGGCATCGGCTTCTCCATCGCCTGGCGGAACCGCGCCATGTCGTCCATGCCCTGCTGGGCGTCGACGGGCTTGGGGTCGCGGCTGCGCCAGATCATCCAGACCACGCCGAGCAGGAGCCCGACGAGCGGGATCAGCAGCCAGCCGAGGACCTCCATGGGGCCAGCCTACGTCCGTGCCGGGCCGCTCAGCGCCCGCGGGCGCGGCGGGCGGCGCGCACGAAGGCCGCAGCGCCGAGCACGGCCACGGTCGCGCCCGCGGCGGAGGCGCCCGCGACCGCGGCGTCCTTCTTGCCGATCCGGCGGCCCGCGATCGAGGTCGCGCCGCGCACCTCGGCGAGCACTGCCTCGAGGTTGTCCTCGTTGGTGTGCTCGGGCCGCCAGCCCAGGCCACGCAGAGTGGCGCTCGAGACGACGAGCGGGTGCATGGCGTAGGCCAGCTCGCTGGCCGGCGCGGGCGTGACGCCGACGCGGTGCAGGCGCTCGGCGGTGGCGAGGGCGAGCGCGGCGGGCACCTCGACCCGCTTCATGCCCGAGATCTCCTCGATCCGGCGCTGGTCGAGGTAGCCGTCGCTGCCGACCGTGACCACGTGCGGCAGAGGGGTGGTGGCCGCCACCACCAGCGCCGAGGCGAGGTCGTCGATGTGGCAGAACTGCCACGCCGGCGAGGTGTCCTTGATCGACAGCAGGCGCGGCGCGGAGAAGTGCCGCGTGACGAGCGTGTCGACGCCGGGGCCGACGAGCGCGGCGGGGCGTACGACGACGACCTCGAGCCCGGGGTGCACGCGGCGCGCGTCCTCGGCCACCCGCTCCATCTCGAGCAGATCCGCGACGATGCCTTCGGGCACGGCGAGCAGCGGCGCGTCCTCCGGCAGCGGCACCGGGTTGTCCGGCAGCGCGCCGTACACCGACGCGCTGGTCACGAGCACCACGCGCGAGACGCCGGCGGCGGCCGCAGCGGTGACGACGGTCTGCGTGCCGCGCACGTTGAGCGCCGAGCGGGCGGAGGGGTCTGCGTCGAGCGACCAGTCGACGGCCAGGTGCACCACGGCGTCCATGCCCGCGAGGCGCTGAGCCAGGACCGGGTCCCGTACGTCGCCCACGCGCCAGGTCACGCCCTCGCCCGTGCCGCGGCGGACGTCGTACGCCAGGACCTTGCCCACGGCCGGGGACTCGACGAGGCGGCGCAGCAGCACCGAGCCGATCGCGCCGGCGGCGCCCGTGACCGCGACGGCAGGACCCGCCTTGCGCGAGCGGGAACTCTTGCGCCCGTTCGCCAGAGGCGTAGGGCCGTTGCCCTGCGCAGCAGTCACCGGTCTCCCCCTCGTGGTTACCGTGGTCGGCATGAACGCCTCGCCGACCCCCATCCTGCCGCAGCACTCCCCCGTGGGAGGAGTGCGATGAGCGGCAACCTGCCTTTCGGCTTCACCCCGCCCGGCGACGACGACGGCCGCGACGGCGGCTCGGGCGACGGCGGCACCCCCAACCCGTTCGGCTTCGGGCCGGGCGGCGGCGGGTTCGACATGAGCCAGCTCGGCGAGGCGCTGCAGCAGCTCGGCCGCATGATGAGCCAGAGCGGCGGCCCGGACGCCGGTCCGGTCAACTGGGACCTCGCCCGCGACGGCGCCCGCCAGCTCGTGGTCGCCGAGGGCGACCCGTCGGTCAACGCGACCGAGCGGCGCGAGGTGGAGCAGGCGCTCGACCTCGCCTCGCTGTGGCTCGACCCGGTCACGTCGTTCCCGGCGATCTCCTCCGGCGGCGGTGCCTGGAGCCGCAGCGAGTGGATCGAGGCCACGCTGCCGTCGTGGCGCCGCATCGTGGAGCCCGTCGCCGCGCGCGCGAACGAGTCGATGCAGGCGATGCTGCCGCAGACCGGACTGCCCGAGGGGCTGCCGCCCGAGCTCGCGCAGATGGCCGGCCCGCTCATGGGCATGGCCAAGCAGATGGGCGCCTTCATGTTCGGCTCCCAGCTCGGCCAGGCGATCGGCACGCTGTCCGGCGAGGTGCTCGGCGCCGCCGACGTCGGCATCCCGCTGACCGACGACGGCCGCGCGTTCCTGCTCCCCCGCAACGTCGCGGCGTTCGGCTCCGGCCTCGGCGTCGCCGACGACGAGGTGCGCCTGTACGTCGCGCTCCGCGAGTCCGCGGCGCAGCGGCTCTTCGCGCACGTGCCGTGGCTGCGCTCGCAGATGACCGCCGCCGTCGAGGCCTACGCCGCGGGCATCCACATCGACCAGTCGAAGATCGAGGAGGCGGCGCGCGGCGTCGACCCCTCGAACCCGGAGAGCCTGCAGGAGGCGATCGCGTCCGGCGTCTTCGTGCCCGAGGACACCCCCGAGCAGAAGGCCGCGCTCGCGCGGCTCGAGACGCTGCTCGCCCTCGTCGAGGGCTGGGTCGACATCGTGGTGTCGGAGGCCGCGGGCGGCCGGCTGCCCTCGGCCGAGCGGCTGCGCGAGGCGATGCGCCGCCGCCGCGCCACCGGCGGCCCGGCCGAGCGCACGTTCGAGACGCTCGTCGGCCTCGAGATGCGCCCGCGCCGCCTGCGCGAGGCCGCGCAGCTGTGGGCCGCGGTGCACGAGGCGCGCGGCGCCGAGGGCCGCGACGACCTGTGGGGCCACCCCGACCTGCTGCCGCACGCCGAGGACCTCGACGGCGACGAGGCCATCGCGGCGTTCGTCGAGCGCAGCAAGCCGCTCGACCTCTCGGGCCTCGACGACCTCCCGTCCGTCGACGACCCGCAGTCCGGCGACGACACCCCGCCCACCGCGTGAGCCTGCGCTCCGACGTCCGGGCCGTGCTGTCGGCCTGGACGCCGCCCGACAACGCCCAGGCGGCGCTGCGCGACGACTACGTCGCGTTCGTCGACGCGCACGACGACGCCGTCTCCCGCGCCTGCGTGCCCGGCCACATCACGGCCTCCGCGCTCGTCATCTCCCCGGACCGCCGCCGCGTGCTGCTCACGCTGCACCCCAAGGTCGGCCTGTGGCTGCAGATGGGCGGCCACCTCGAGCCGGGCGACGCCGGGCTCCGCGCGGCAGCGGCACGCGAGGCGCTGGAGGAGAGCGGCATCCCCGGCCTGCGGCTCGGCGACGTACCCCTGCGGCTGGACCGGCACCGCGTCACCTGCCACGGGGGGAGCGACCACCTCGACGTGCAGTACGTCGCGGTCGCTCCGGCGGACGCCGTCCATGTGATGAGCGAGGAGTCGCTGGACCTCGCCTGGTTCGACGTCGACGCGCTGCCCGACCTCACCGACGACGCCCTGCGCCGCCTCGTGCACGCCGCACTCTGAGCCAGGTCAGAACAGCGGCGCGGTGCCGTCGTCGGGCGCGGCCGTGCGCCGGCGCGGCGCGGGCTGAGGCGCGGGCGCCGGTTCGCGCAGGTCGACGGGCTCGGGCGCCTCGTCGTCGTCAGGCTCGGCGCGCAGGCCGAGGCCGGTGGCGTGGTCGACGCCGGCCAGGAACGCGCGCGACTCGACAAGGCGCGGGTAGCGGGCCATCCAGGCCTCGAAGTCGGGGCCGTGGTCGGCCACGAGCAGGTGGACGAGCTCGTGCAGGAGCACGTAGTCGACGACGTGCTCGGGCATCGAGTGCAGCCGGTCCGACAGCCGGATCGAGCCGTCGAGCGGCGTGCACGACCCCCAGCGCTTGCGCTGGTTGGACACGAACCGGACCGAAGTAGGCACCGCCCGGCCGTCGAGGTAGCGGCGGGAGAGCTGGCGGGCGCGGACCATCAGCTGCTCGTCGCTGCGGGCCGAGCGCCGCTCGCGCGCGGCGAGCTTGCCGACGAGCTCCTCGACATAGGGCTTGATGTCGGCGCGCGCCATGCGCTGGGGCACGACCACGATCGTGCGGCCGTCCTCGCGGTACGCCGTGACGCTACGGCGGCGCCGGGTGCTGCGGCGCACCTCGACGTCGGGCGGCAGGCCCGGGATCTCGACCACGTGCTGGCTCATCGCCGATGACAGTACGACGCCGTTCCGACACCGGTGCGCCCGCACCGCCGACGGGCTCGTACGCGCCCCGGGAGTTCATCCGACGGCCACCCGCAGCCGGCGAGGCGGGCCATCGTGACCGAGCAGACACGCCGTCGAGCCCAAGAACTTTGCGTGCACAGGCGGGGGATTGTGTCGGCGCAGGTCAGCGTCGGCGTGTCGTGATCATCCACGGCGCCGTCCCCAGGGCCGTCCACCCCCGGTCCACAGCGACGCGCGGGGATGTCCCCAGCGCATGCACAGCTGCGTCCACAGGAGGGGTCGCCGTGGCGTTGACCGGTGTTCACGCGGGCACCTAGGTTCCTCCCTCGACAGGGCCCCCGGGAGAACGGGCCGGTGTCCGCAAGGGGAAGGCGGACAGCGGCTGCGAGACCCGGGGGCTCTCGTCGTCCCCGGCCCGGCATGGGCTGGGCGACAGGCTCCGCGGACCGCCTTCCGGACCCCCGCGCACCGCAGGCGGCGCGACCTGCAGGTGCCGCCGCCACCCGCCCGAGCACGGCGCCCGCGGCCGCGGGCGCGTGGGCAACCGCACACCGGGCGGCATCGTACGCCCGGATTTGTCCGGTAATGTCCGTTTCCTCAGCACGGGAACCACGCGCGCCTGCGCGATCACGCACGGGAACGCGCGTAGGGTCGGGGTCGCCCAGGCCACCCCGGTGGCCCGTGCTGCGGATCGGCTTCCTGCCCCGCTCGCGGGAGCCCGGCCCACGGCACGTACCCACACCAGGAGGAGGACCCCCATGGCTGACGAGAGCTACACCGGCGAGGCGTACTGCGTGAAGTGCAAGGAGAAGCGCGAGTTCACCGGCGTCGTCGTCGAGAAGAACGGGCGTCGCATGGCGCAGGGCATCTGCCCCGTCTGCAACACCAAGGTCAACCGGATCCTCGGCAAGGCCTGAGCGCCCCGAGCTTCCACGCCGAGCCCCCGACCGCCCGCGGTCGGGGGCTCGGCCGTTCCCGGGCCGCGGCGTACGCCGTCGCCTCACCCCCGCGCCGGGCACCGCTCGCCGAGGGCTAGCGTTCGTGCCGCCCCGAGCCCGCCCCATCCGAGGTGCCCCGTGACCGCGACCCCCGCCACCCCCGCCGACGCCGTCGCGCGCGTCCTGGCCGCCGTCGACGCCCAGCGCGAGTCGGCCGTCGGGCTGCTCGCCCACCTCGTCGGCATCCCGAGCATCGGCGGCACGCCGGCCGAGGTGCAGATCCAGCACGAGGCCGCCGAGCTGCTGCGCGACGCCGGCCTCGAGGTCGAGACCTGGGACATCGACCTCGACGCGGTCACCAGCGACCCCGCCTTCCCGGGCCAGGAGGTCGAGCGCACCGCGGCGGTCGGGGTGCTCGGCACCCTGCGCGGCACCGGCGGCGGACGCTCGCTGCTGCTCGACGGGCACACCGACGTCGTACCGCCCGGCGACCCCGGCGCGTGGAGCGCCGACCCGTTCGTGCTGCGCCGCGAGGACGTCGACGGCGTGGAGACGCTGCTCGGCCGCGGCACGTGCGACATGAAGGCTGGCGTCGTCGCGTCGTTGGTGGCGCTGCGCGCCCTGCGCGACGCCGGCGTGCAGCTCGCGGGCGATGTGCTCATGGCGCCGGTCGTGGGCGAGGAGGACGGCGGCCTCGGCACGTTCGAGCTCGTACGCCGCGGCGTCCGCGCGGACGTCTGCATCATCCCCGAGCCGACCGACCTCGACATCGTGCCGGCCAACGGCGGCGCCCTCACGTTCCGGCTGCGGGTGCCAGGCCGCGCCGTGCACGCCTCGCGGCGTACCGAGGGCGTGAGCGCCATCGAGAAGTTCATCCCGGTGTTCCACGGCCTGCACGACCTCGAGTCGGTGCGCAACGCCGTGGTGCACCCGCTCATGCAGCGCTGGCGCCTGGCGTACCCGCTGTCGATCGGCACCGTGCACGCGGGCGATTGGGCCTCCACCGTGCCCGACCTGCTCGTAGCCGAGGGCCGCCTCGGCGTCGCCCTCGAGGAGTCGCCGGACGACGCGCGGCGCGCGCTCGAGGAGGCGGTGGCTTCGCTGTGCGAGGCCGACGACTTCCTGCGCGAGCACCCCGTGCAGGTCGAGTGGTGGGGCGGGCAGTTCGCCCCCGGCCTGTCCAGCGACGCCGCCCTCGTCGACCTCGTGAAGGGCGCGCACCGCACCGCCGCCCCCGACGCGCGCGAGCAGGAGGTGTACGGAGGCCCCTATGGCAGCGACCTGCGCCTGCTCGCCCCGCACATGCCCGTCCTGCAGTACGGCCCGGGTGACGCCCGGCACGCGCACGCGCCCATCGAGCAGGTGCGCACCGACGACATGATGACCACCGCGCGCGCCCTGGTCCTCGCGATCCTCGCCCACTGCGGCACCGCCTAGCGCACCCCGCCTGGGGACGGCAGGGGCGCTGCACAGGCGACCGGCCGCAGGCTCGGCGGCATGAGCCGCTACCTGCCCGCAGCACGCCCCGGACTGCCGTTCCTGCGCCGCTCGCGCGAGCGCGTTCAGGTGGGCCTCGATCCGCGGACCGCCGTGGTCATCGACCGCCTCTCCGACGCCGCCAGCGCCGCGCTGCTGCGCCTCGACGGCACGCTCACGGCCGGCGATCTCGCCGTCCGGATGCCCGAGCTCCACGGGCTCTTCGACGCGCTGCACGACCGCGGGCTCATCGCCGACGACGACGCCCCGCCCGCCGCCCTCGCGGCCGCCCGGCGCGAGCGGTACGCCGACGACCTCGCCGCCCTGGCGCACGTGCACGGCACGGCGGGCGCCGTACGCCTGCTGGCCCGGCGGGCGCGGGCCACCGTGGTCGTGCGCGGCGACGACCGGGCGGCGGCCCACGTCGCCGTGGGCCTGGCCTCCGCGGGCATCGGCACCGTCGTCGTCCAGGACGGCGACCGCCTGGCGCGGGAGTCCGATCGCACAGCCGTGGGCCCGCACGAGCCGGGCGAGCCGTGGGGCGAGCAGGTGTCGACCGCCGTCCGCGCGCAGGGGGCTCGCCCGGCGAGCATGTCGGTGCGCGGCACGCGCCCCTCAGCGGTCGTGGTCTGCGCCTCAGCGGACGCCGACCTGCCGTGGACCGACCCCGAGCTCGCGGACGACCTGCTGGCCGACGGCATCCCGCATCTGGCGGTTGCGGTGTCCGGGACGACCGCGCTCGTGGGACCGTTCGTGGTCCCGGGCGCGACCGCGTGCCTCTGGTGCCTCGACCACCGCTACCGCGACGCCGATCCCGCGTGGCCGGCGCTCACCGACCAGCTGAGGCTGCACCACCCGAGATCCCATGCGTCCCTGGGGATCGCCGCCGCAGCCGCCGCGTCGCTCGCCGTCGCGCAGGTCCTGCAGGTCGTCGACGACGGCGCGGCGGCAGCGCCCGCGACGTACGACGGGCAGGTCGAGCTGCGCGCGCCGGACCTGCTCGCGGTGCGCCGTCCGGTGGCCCGCCACCCGGTCTGCGGGTGCGGGTGGGACGGGGTCGGCACCACAATGGCCTCGTGACCGACCTCCCCCGCCGCGCCATCACCCGTGGAGCGCGCCTCGCCGCGCTGCCCCTCGGGTACGCCGGGCGCACCGCGATCGGCGTCGGCAAGCGCGTCGGCGGCGCATCGGCCGAGGCCGTCGCGCTCGAGGTGCAGCAGCGCACGGCCGAGCAGGTCTTCAAGACCCTCGGCGAGCTCAAGGGCGGCGCGATGAAGTTCGGCCAGGCGATGAGCATCGCCGAGGTCGCGCTGCCGGAGGAGCTGCTCGGGCCGTACCGCGCCACGCTCACCAAGCTGCAGGACGCCGCTCCCCCGATGCCCGCGGAGACCGTGCACCGCCAGCTCGTCGACGCGCTCGGCGACGGATGGCGCGAGCGGTTCGAGTCGTTCGACGACAAGCCGACCGCCGCGGCGTCCATCGGCCAGGTGCACAAGGCGGTGTGGCACGACGGCCGCGAGGTCGCCGTGAAGATCCAGTACCCCGGCGCCGGCAAGGCGCTGATGAGCGACCTGAACCAGGTCGCCCGGATGGCGCGGATGTTCGCCTCGATGTCGCCGGGTCTCGACATCAAGCCCCTCATCGCCGAGCTGCGCGAGCGCGCCGCGGAGGAGCTCGACTACCTCGTCGAGTCGCAGTACCAGCGCCAGTTCGCCGCGGCGTACGAGGGCGACGACGACTTCGTCGTGCCGCACGTGCTCGCCGCGGCGCCCACGGTGGTCGTGTCGGAGTGGCTCGACGGCTACTCGCTCGCCAAGGTCATCGCCGAGGGCACGCAGGAGGAGCGCGACCACTACGGCACGCTCTACCTGCGCTTCCTCATGAGCGGCCCCACGCGCGCCAAGCTGCTGCACGCCGACCCGCACCCCGGCAACTACCGCGTGCTGGGCGACGGCCGGCTCGGCGTTCTCGACTTCGGCGCGGTCGCACGGCTGCCCGACGGCCCGCCCGAGGCGATGGGCTCGCTGCTGCGGCTCGCGATGCTCGGCGACGCCGAGGCCACGATCGCCGGCCTGCGCGCCGAGGGCTTCATCAAGCCCGAGGTGCAGGTCGACACCGAGCAGTTCTACAACGCGCTCATGCCGTTCGCGGAGCCGGCGATGCACGAGGAGTTCCACTTCTCGCGCGACTGGATGCGCGGGCACTTCAACCGGCTCAACGACCCGCGCAACCCCGACTTCTCGGTCGGCTTCAAGATCAACCTGCCGCCCAACTACATGCTCATCCACCGCACCTGGCTGGGCGGCATCGGCGTCCTGTCGCAGATGGACGCCACGGTGCCCATGCGCGCCGAGCTCGAGCGCTGGCTCCCCACCTTCGCCGGCTGAGCCCGCCCCAGCCCGGCCCCTGCCCGTCACCGCCCCGCCGCCCGCCCGCGCCCGGCCCCTGCCCGTCCGCGAGTAACCGCCGTTGTCCTCGGTTTCGAGCCGCCCAAACCGAGGACAACGGCGGTTACTCGCACCAACGGGCCGGCGGCGGGCCCGGCCCGTACGACGCTCCGCCGGGTGGTTGGATCTGCGGGTGATCGAGCGGACTCCGGCCTGGACCCTCGCCGTGGGCTCGATGCTCTCGGTGCAGGTCGGCGCGGCGCTCTCCACCCACCTGTTCCCGGCGATCGGCCCGGTGGGCACGGTGTGGCTGCGACTCACCGTCGCCGCCGCGTTCTTCCTCGCCATCGCCCGGCCGCGTCTCGCCGGCCTCGGTGCTCGCGACCTCGCTGCGCCCGCGCTGCTCGGCGTGATGACCGGCGTCATGACGGTGTTCTTCGTGCTCGCGCTCGACCGCATCGCGCTCGGCACGGTCGTGGCGATCGAGTTCCTCGGCCCGCTGTCGGTGGCCGTCGTGCGCAGCGGCAGCCGGCGCGGGCTGCTGTGGCCGCTGCTCGCGTTCGTCGGCGTCGTGCTGCTCACCGAGCCGTGGACAGGCGAGATCGATCCGCTCGGCGTGCTGTTCGCGGCGCTCGCGGCGGTGGGGTGGGCGGCGTACATCGTGCTCACCCAGAAGGTCGGCGACCGGTTCAGCGGCCTGCAGGGGCTCGCGCTTACCATGCCCGTCGCGGCGCTCGTGGCCGCGATCGTCGGTGTGCCGCAAGCGATCGGCGGCCTCACCTGGCAGGTGCTCGCGGTCGGCGCGGGCCTCGCGCTGCTCCTGCCGATCATCCCGTTCGCGCTCGAGCTGCAGGCGCTGCGACGGCTGACGACCGCTGCGTTCGGCACGCTCATGGCGCTCGAGCCCGCGATCGCCACGCTGGTCGGGGCAGTGCTGCTCGCGCAGGTTCCGGGCGCCGTGCAGGTGCTCGGCGTCGGTCTCGTCGTCGTCGCCGGGATCGGAGCCGAGCGGTCTGGCCATCGCGACGACGGCCCGCCCGACGTGGTCGGCGAAGGTACGGCGTAGGCCTCAGCCCGCGCTGCACCACTCCCCCGGCGTGTGCGCGGTGTGCACCACGCGCAGCTCGGCCTCGACGTCGTCGCCCGTGACGGGGCGCAGGTCCGGGCTGATCCGCCAGTCGAACGTCTCCTCGCTCCGGCGCGCGTGCTCGGCGAGGGCGAGCGGCACGAGGCGGAGCCGGGCGTCCATCCACTCCGGCGTCCACGGGCCGTCCTGCAGGATCGACTGCGCGGCGCGGAACTCGAAGTAGATCGTGCGCCGCTGCTCGTCGCTGGCCGACGGCGGCGAGCCGTGCACGACCATGTCGTCGTGGACGAGCACGTCGCCGGGCTCCATCTCGACCTCGATCGCGCCGGGCAGGTCGTAGCCGTACGTCTCGGCGAGCGCGCACGCGTCGGTACGCCCCAGCTGCGAGCCGGGGATCACGTGCAGCGCACCGGCTCCGGCGCGCGATCGGTCGAGGTAGACGTCGACGTTGAACAGGCGGTGCCGGCGGGCGTGCACGGCGTCCTGGTGCCACGGCACAGGCGCGCCGTCGCCAGCGCGCTTCACGACGAGCGACTCGTACGTCGGCACGAAGTCCGGGCCGGCGAGGCTCTCGGCGATGCCCAGCACGGCCGGCGACCCGAGGAGCTCGAGCGAGGCGGCCTCGCCCTTGTCGTGGATGTAGTCGACCCGCCAGAGCACCTTGCCCGAGGGACGGTTGGCGAAGAGCCAGTCGCTCGGGCCTTCGTCCTCGCGACCGGCGCCGTCGGCGATCCAGCGCTCGGACGCCGCCTGCAGGCGGGCGAGGAGGCCGGGCTCGATGCGGTTCTTCAGCAGGAGGAAGCCGTCGCGGTCGAACTGCTCGATCTGCTCGGGGGTGAGGAGCCAGCGGTCGCGAACGGGATCCGGCGCCACGGTCGGTGTCGTCATGCGGACGAGGCTAGGTCAGGCGGATCCGGGCATACTTCCCTCATGCGTGCCGATTCTTCCCGGATCCTCGCGTGGTAGCCCCGCTCCACGAGGTGTTCGGGCTGGCCTGCGGTCTGTCGGCCGTGCCCGCCATGGCCCGCGCGCACCGGCACGACGACGTCGAGCTCGTGCTGCCCCTCGGCGGCGGCGCGGTGCTCGAGCACGCCGCCGGCCGGCACGAGCTCGGCGACCGCGAGTGCGCGGTGTTCTGGGCCGGGCTCCCGCACCGCGTCGCCGACCACGACGACGGCACGGCCGTCGCCTGGCTGACCGTGCCGCTCACCGACGCGCTCGGCTGGTCGCTGCCGGCGTCGTTCACCGGCGGCCTGCTGCGCGGAGGTCTGTCGACGTTCCCGGCCTGGGATGCGCTGGAGGCCCCGATGGCGCGCTGGCAGTCCGACATCGGGGCGGGCGCCGTCCTCACCCGCGCCGTGTCGCTGGAGGCGCAGGCATTCCTGCTGCGGGCAGCGGCGGCGGCCGGCCCGAGCGCACCGGCGTCCCCGGGCGACGACCCAGCCACGGTGATGGCGTCGTACGTCGCTACGCACTTCCGGGAGCCGCTCCGCGTCGCGGACGTCGCGGCTGCCGTGCACCTTCACCCGAGCACCGCGGCCGCGGTGTTCCGCCGCGGCACCGGCGTGAGCATCGGGGAGTACCTCGCGCAGTGCCGCGTCGCCGAGGCGCAGCGGCTGCTCATCGCGACCGACGCCACGACCGCGGACGTCGCCGTACGCGCGGGCTTCGGGTCGACGAGCCGGCTGTACGAGCGGTTCGTGCGCGACTGCGGCATGCCGCCCGCGGCGTACCGCGCGTCGATGCGCTGAGCGCCTCGGCGCTCACCGGGCTCCGCTCACCAGGCTCTGCTCACCAGAACTCGGCGTCGAGCTTGCTCTCGATCGAGCGCAGGTTCTCCCGCGCGCAGGTCGGGCAGTAGACGAGGTCGCGGCCGCGCTCGTGCGAGTGCACCCACGACAGGGCTGCGAGGCCGCTCTGCTCGTCGGACTCGGGGTCCAGGGACCGCCCGCACAGGGCGCACACCAGCACCGTCACGCCGACGATGGTCCACCCGCCGGCCACGGGTCGACCCGCGCCACGCCGGGTATCGATGTGGGGTTATCTCTGCCGAAGGCAGTGAAAGCCACATTGACCAGAGAAATCAGGCGGGGTCGACGCCGAGGTAGAGGAAGCCGGGGAAGCCGGCCCCCTCGTCGCGGAAGGGCACGCCGAGCGGGTCGAGCGCCTCGTGCAGCGCGGCCGTCCAGTCGCCGCGCAGCTCCTCGCGGGCCCGCTCGAACCCGTGGTCGGCGGTGAGGAGGAACAGGCAGTCGTCGAGCAGGCCGCGCGCCTCGAGATGGTCGAGGAACGCGCCGAGCCGGGCGTCGCAGTCCTTCAGCGCATCGGTGCCGATGCCCGATCGCGGGCCGTCGTGGTGGTGGCCCGCGTCGGTCGTGTACTGCGACCACCACGAGACGACCGGGATGTCCTCCGGCGAGGCCGAGAAGAGCCCGACCATCGTCGAGAGGCCGAGCAGGTCGATGCCGGAGTAGAAGGCGTAGTAGTCCTCCTCCGCGCAGCGCGCATGCGTGACGAGGTCGGAGGTCAGCGGGTCGGGCAGGAGCGCCCGTACGGCGGTGAGGAAGTCGCGCGACTCCGCACTGCCGGCCGCGCCCGGGTCGACCGAGTCCCCGCTCGACAGCGCGGCGCGCACGAGCGCGAACGTCGAGGCCCAGGCGCCGCGCTCGGTCATCTCGTTGACCGACGCGGTGCGTACGCCGGGACGCGCGTCGGCCACCGTCTCGAACAGCGTCCGTACGCCGGGGCGGTAGAGCTCGGCCGTGCGGTGCCAGGTGGCCGCGTCGTTCGGCACGACGCGCTCGCCGAGGTCGCGGTCCCAGTAGACGTTGCCGACCACGCCGTGCCGGCCCGGGCCCACGCCCGTGAGCGCGCTGGTGTGGTTCACCAGGGTGAGGCTCGGGAACTCCGCCACCGCGCCGCCGGCCAGCGCGCAGCCGCGGTCGAGCAGGCGTGCCACGGCGGGCAGCTCGCCGCGCGAGGCGAGGTCGAGCAGCGAGCCGGGGTGCCCGCCGTCCCACAGCAGGCCGATGACGAACCGCGCACCTGGCTCGACGAGGTCGGTGCGCGCCACGCCGTCGAGGCCCTCGAGCTGCTCGAGAGGCACGCCGGCGGCGTGCGCCAGCGTGGGCATCACGTCGACGATCCGCGTGTACTCCGGCACGAGGCCGCGCCGGCGTACGCCGTGCCCGGCGACCAGGAAGGGCGCGCGCGACTGGATCACGTCGAGCGAGCCGTGCTCGCCGACGTGGCCGCCCTGCTCGGGGAAGTAGTGGCCGGCCGTGTGCACCACTGCGACGTCGGGGCTGCGGCGGTCGGTGAAGAACGACGCGAGCCGCAGCCACGGCAGCGGGTAGGCGTTGCGCTCATGGTCGGGCGAGGGGTCGGCGACCTCGGCGGCGTACGGCAGGAACGCCATCGGGTCGGTGCTGGGCAGCGGGTGCCGCCCCTCGAGCGCCACGCCGTCGGGGTGCTCGTCGTCGAGCAGCGCGACGCCGTGCTGGTCGGCCACGCGGATGGCGCGCGGCCTCCCGGTCGCGTCGCGGCCGGCGTCGGGGTCGGGCCAGCACACCAGCGCGACGGCGTCGACGAGGTCGGGCGAGCGCAGGGCAGCGACGGCGGCGTCGAGGGCTTCACGCGGGTAGGTCACGCGACCGATCCTGCCGCAGAGCCCGGCCGCGCGCCCCGCACCGGGACGCGCGAAGGCCCCGCGCCCTGCCGGAACATCGTTCCGGAGTGCGCGGGGCCTCCGCTGGGGTGCACCCTGCCTGGTCGACCACGGCCGGTGCTAGCGGGCCGCGGCGACTGCCGCCTGGTGCGAGGCCAGGACGGCCGCGTCGCGGGCGAGCCGGGCGCGGCGCTCGGCCGCCGCCGCCCGGCGAGCGGCCAGTGCGACGCGACGGACGCGCGACGCCTCGGCCTCTGCCTGGCGGGACACGAGATGGGATCGGGCCATCTGCTCGGGGATGTGATGCATGTCGGTCTCCTGCTTCGAGGTCCGCGCCGTCAGGGACGGAGCGGGGATGACGGGGTCCAGCGCCCGGGGGACGCTGGGGAGGGAGCCCGGACCCGTGAGGGCGGGCTGCGTACGGACGGTCATGCGGCGGCACCTCCGCGCTGCGCCGGTACGGCGCAGCCGTCGAGGAGCTCGTCGACGAGGTCGGCGTCGATGCCGCCGTCGGCCGTGAGCTCGTTCGAGAACTCGGCCAGGCGGGCGGCGAGCGCGTCCTCGGCGGCGGCGCGGCGGAGCGCGTCGTCCTTGCGCGGACGGCCGGGGCGGCGCTTGCGCGCGACCACGCGTCCGTGCTCGAACAGCTCTCCGCCCCAGACGCCCCACGGCTCGCGCCGCTCCAGGGCACCTGCGAGGCAGGCCGCGCGCAGGGCGCAGTCTCCGCACAGCTCCTGGGCGAGCGCGACGTCGTCGGGACGCTCGGCGAACCACAGATCCGGGTCGTACGACCGGCACGGCGTGCTGAGCTCGAGCTCCGCTGCCGTTCCGAGGGCAGTGGTGAGGTCGAAGGTCATGCTCATCGCGCGGTCACCTCCTTCATCCTCCGCGGGGTCCTCCGCGGACGTCGATGTCGTGCAGGGCAGGGGTGGTGCTGTGGTGCGTCCCCTCCGGCGGGGGTGGTGCCGGCGGGGCTGGTGCGTCTGGCCGGGTGAGGGAGTGCCCGGACAAACACGAAGGCCGCGGTTCCCGGTGTCGGGATCCGCGGCCTCGAGGTGCCTTTCGGTGAGCTGACTCACCAACTGGATCCTCGAGACTGCGGGCCGAACTTCGTGGCGTAACCATCGACGGCGACGACGAACGCACCGGTGGCCGGGACGTGCGCGCGCGTACGGATGGCGGCACCGCTGGTGGGCGCGACATCACGGCGCCAGGCAGCCGACACGGCGGCGAGCACGGGCAGCACGACGAGAGCAGCCAGCAGCGAGTTCATGTACCCGAACATGTGTGGCCACCTCCTTCGTCATGTGCGCAGCGGCTCCGCGCGTAGGGCTGTGAGGTTACGCGGATGTTCTCTGCCAGCGCAACGAGGTTTTCTGCCACTTCTTCCGTGTCGCGACAGATTCGTTACCTCGACGAGGCCCGGACGCCGCAGATCATGCGGTTCCTGAACCTTCAGGCAGGACGGAACAGCTCAGGCAGGAACGTCCGGATCGCTTGCGGCAGTGGGATTCTCGCCGCGCACGATCGCTAGCACGGCCTCGCCGTACGCCTCGAGCTTGCGGGTGCCGACGCCGGGCACCGAGAGCAGCGCGCGAACGTCCGAAGGGAGCAGCGTGGCGACCTGCTCGAGCGTGGCGTCGGTGAATACGACGTACGCCGGCACCGACTGGCGGGTGGATTCGTGCTTGCGCCAGGCCTTCAGGCGGTCGTACACGCCCTCGTCGTACGACGACGGGCACGTGCCGCACCGCCCGCGCGCGGACTCCTGGCCCGACACCAGCGCCTTGCCGCAGACGCGGCAGACCGCGGGCTTCTTGGTACGCCGGTCCCGCGTGCGGGAGCCGCTGCCGCGCACCACGCCGCCCGAGCCGCCGCGGTCGGACGGCTCGGCCCCGAACACGGCGTCGAGGAACTGCGAGCGGTCGCGCCGGCCGCGGCCGGTGCGGCTGCGCGCCCACGACAGCGCGAGGTGGACGCGGGCGCGGGTGCACGCGACGTAGAACAGCCGCCGCTCCTCCTCGACCCGCGCCGGGGTGTCGGCGTGCTGGATGGGGAACGTGCCCTGCACGAGCCCGACGACGAACACGGCGTCCCACTCGAGGCCCTTGGCCGCGTGCACGGTCGAGAGGGTGACGCCGTCGGCGGTCGGGGCGGCCTGCACGGTCGCGCGCTGGTCGAGGTCGGCGACGAGGTCGGCGAGCGTGGCCGCGGGGTTCGCGGCCGCGAGGTCGTCGGCGAGGGTGACGAGGCGCAGGAGGTTCTCCCACCGCTCGCGCACCGCGCCCTGCCCGCTCGGCGGCTCCGGCGTCCAGTTCATCGCCGACAGCACCGACCGGACGTCGGCGCCGAGGTCGCCGGCGCCCTCGCCGCCGCGGGCCGCGCCGCGCAGGCGCGTGACCGCCTCGCGCACCTCACCGCGCTCGAAGAACGCCGACTCGCCGCGCAGGACGTACGGGATACCTGCCTCGCCCAGCGCCTCCTCGAACACCTCCGACTGCGCGTTGATGCGGTAGAGCACGGCGATCTCGCGGGCCGGCGTGCCGGCGGCGATCAGCTTCTTCACCGCTGCCGCGAGACCGGCGGCCTCGGCCGGCTCGTCGTCGTACGCCGTGATCCTCGGCTCCGGGCCGTCGGACCGCATCGCATTGAGCTCCAGGCGAAGACGGGCCTCGGCGCCGGTCGCGCTGCCGAGCACGCGGTTGGCCAGGGACACGACCTGCGGGGTGGAGCGGTACGACCGCACGAGGCGCACCTCGGTGGCGTGCGGGAAGCGGCTGCGGAAGTCGAGGAGGTAGGACGAGCTCGCGCCGGTGAACGTGTAGATCGTCTGGCTCGCATCGCCGACGACGCACAGCTCGTCGCGGTCGCCGAGCCAGAGGTCGAGCAGCCGCTGCTGCAGCGGGTTGACGTCCTGGTACTCGTCGACGGTGAACCAGCGGTACTGCGAGCGCACCTCCTCGGCGATGTCGAGGCGGGTGTCGAGCATGCCGACCGTCAGCAGCAGCACGTCCTCGAAGTCGATGAGGCCCTCGGCCGTCTTGCGCTCGTCGTACGCCGCATACAGCGTCGCCACGTCGTCCAGCGACAGCGCGCCCGGAGGCTCGCGGCGCGCCCGCTGCGCGGCCGCGGCGTAGTCGGCGGCGACCACCTGGCTGGCCTTGGCCCACTCGATCTCGGAGGCGACGTCGCGCGCGAGGGTGGGGTCGCTCCACCCGCCGCGGCGCAGCACCGGCGCCAGCACGCGCGCCTTGCTCGGGAGGATCTCCGGTGCTGCTCCCCCGACCACCCGCGGCCAGAAGTAGCGCAGCTGGCGCAGCGCCGCGGAGTGGAAGGTGCGGGCCTGCACGCCCTCGACGCCGAGCTGGGCGAGGCGGTGGCGCATCTCGCCGGCGGCCCGCGCGGTGAACGTGACGGCGAGGGTGCGGCGGGGGTCGTGGCGGCCGGTGAGCACCCCGTGGGCGATGCGGTGCGTGATCGCCCGGGTCTTGCCCGTGCCGGCGCCCGCGAGCACCACGACAGGGCCGGAGAGGGCGAGCGCCACCTCGCGCTGCTCGGGGTCGAGCGCCGCGAGCACGGCCTCGGCGCTGCCGGGCGAGGCGTCGGGGCCGAGCCCGGGCAGGAGGTCGCTCACCGGTCGATCCTCGCATCCGCCGCCGACGCCGCGGGCCCGGCCGTCCACCGGCCCGGCGCGCGCGCCGGGGCCCGGTCGGGAACACTGGTGGGGAGCCGGTGGTTGAACCGTCGACCACCTCACGCCCGGCGACGAAGGAGCACGGCCCGATGGCCCTCACGATGTACAGCACCACCTGGTGCGGCTACTGCCAGCGCCTCAAGGCGCAGATGGGCCGCGAGGGCATCGAGTACGTCGAGGTCGACATCGAGCGCGACCCCGAGGCCGCGGCGTTCGTGGAGAGCGTGAACGGCGGCAACCAGACCGTCCCGACGCTCCTGTACCCCGACGGCTCCGCCGAGACCAACCCCAGCATCGGCCAGGTCAAGGCCAAGCTCGAGGCGATCTCCGCCTGATCGGCGTACCCGAGTTACTGCCCAAATGCTCGTTGAACCGAGCCGTTCAGCGAGCATTTGGGCAGTAACTCGCATCCCCCTGAACGACAGAGCGGGGGTCCGGGCTGCTCCCCGGGCCCCCGCTCTGTTTCTGCCCGGGCTGCTCAGCCCGGGAGCCTGAGGCCCGCGGCCGAGGCGTCGTAGTACGCCCGGTTCGCGAGCAGTGCGGCCGCGTCCTCGTCGAGCACGACCACGGCGTCGGCGTGCCACTGCAGCACCGAGGCCGGGCACGACGCCGTGAGCGGCCCCTCCAGCGCAGCCGCGACGGCCGCGGCCTTGGCCGGGCCGGTCGCGACCAGCACGAGGCTGCGCGCGGCGAGGATCGTGCCGAGACCCTGGGTGATGCAGTGGGTGGGTACGTCGTCCGCCTGCGCGAAGAACCGTGCGTTGTCCTCGCGCGTGCGGTCCGACAGCCGCTTCACGCGCGTGCGCGACGACAGCGCCGACCCAGGCTCGTTGAAGCCCAGATGGCCGTTCGCGCCGATGCCGAGGATCTGCACGTCGACGCCGCCGAGCCCGGCGATCGCGGCCTCGTGCGCCCGGGCCGCGGCCGTCAGCGCCTCGAGGTCGGGGCCGGTGCCGTCGGGCACGTGCAGCCGGTCGCGGCGCAGACCGACGACGTCGCACACCTCGCGCTCGAGCACCGAGCGGTACGACTCCGGGTGGCCGGCGCGCAGGCCCACGTACTCGTCGAGCGCGACGCCGGACATGTCCTGCACCCGCAGCCTTCCGTCGCGAGCGGCCTCGCCGAGGCGGCGGTAGAGGCCGAGCGGCGACGAGCCCGTCGCGAGGCCCAGCACAGGCGGGCGCGACGTCGGCAGCGCGTCGATCACGAGGGCTGCCGCGGCGTCGGCGACGTCGTCGGGCGTCGCGACGATCAGGACCTCCATGCCGCACCCCCCGTCTCGGCCGCAGCAGCCGCAGGCGCAAGGCTCGCGGCGCCGATGGCCGCCACCGGCACCCCGGCCGGCAGGAACGACACGCGGTCGTCGAGGGCGAGCGAGGCGAGGAACGGCGAGACCGCCGCGCGCACGCGCAGCTCGGCGCGGATGGCATCGAGCAGCGGCTCGCCCATCGCCGTGAGCCCGCCGGCCATCACCACGCTCTGGGCGCCGGACGCGAGCACCAGCACCTGCACCGCGAGCGCGACGCCGCCGCAGAGCGACTCGGCCGCGAGCACCGCCGCCCCGTCGCCGCGGGACGCCGCGCCCAGCAGGTCGAACCCCTGCGCCGCGGCCTCCGGCCACATCCGGAGCAGGGCGCTGCCCGAGGCAGCGGTTTCGAGGCAGCCGGTCTGCCCGCAGGCGCACACGACGTCGCCGCCGAACGGCAGGTGCCCGATCTCGCCCGCCACGCCGTGGATCCCGCGCACGACCTCGCCCGCGTGCACCACGGCGGCGGCGAGGCCGGTGCCGAGGTTGAGGTAGGCGAGGGTGCTTCCCGGGTCGAGGCCGCGCAGGAGGTGGGCGCCCAGCGCCGCGGCCTTCACGTCGTTCTCGACGGCCACGTCGATGCCGAGCGCCGCGCCGAGCTCGGCGGCCAGGTCGAGGTGCTCGACGTCGAGGTTGACCGCGTGCCGCACGGTGCCGGCCGCGGTGTCGACGAGGCCCGGTATGCAGGCGCCCACAGAGGTGATCGCACCAGGGCCGCCCACCTCGGCCATCGCGAGGCGCGCGATGTGCGTGGCCTGAGCGACCACGTCGGCCGGCCCGCGGCCCGAGGGCGCGGTCGCGCTCGCGAGCACCTCGCCGCCCTCGCCGAGGACGACGGAGGCGGTCTTGCTCCCCCCGATGTCGACCCCGAGCCTCATGCGCCCGCTCCGGTGAGCAGGGCGACGAGGGCGCGAGCCACCGCGGGCGAGCCGCCCCACGTCACGACGTCGGCGCGCGAGCCGCTGCGCGGCCACCCGGACTCGACCACCAGGACGTCGGTGCCGCCGGCGCGGAGCCTGTCGGCCGCAGCCCAGGCGGGGTGGTCCGGACCGAGGTCGCGCCCCACGACGGCGACCCGGCGCGACGAGGACGCCGCCTCCTCGGAGACCGCGGCCCCGAGCGCGGACGGCCCCCACGGCACCTGTCCGACTGCGAGGTTGCTCGCGCTCGACACCTGGACGATCGCAACGTCGCCGTCGGCTGCGAGCCAGCGCCGCGCGGCCTCGGTGAGAGCGAACGCCGGCGTCGCGTCGATCTCGACCGGAACGCCGGACGTCGCGACCACGGATGCGCCGTACGCATCGGCCAGCCGGTCTACGCGGCCAGCAGCCTCGCGCAGCCGCTCGACCGAGAGTCTGCCCTCGTCGACAGCGACGAGCACGTGCTCGACGATCTCGTCGAACAGGGCGGGATCGGTGTCGGACCCGAGGCACAGCAGGTCGCAGCCCGCGACGAGGGCGCGCACGGCGGCCTCAGGGATGCCGGTGACGGCCGAGGCGCCCGCCATGTCGAGCGCGTCGGTGACGATCACGCCGTCGAAGCCGAGCTCCTCGCGCAGCACGCCCTCGAGCAGCGCGCGCGAGAACGTGCCCGCGTTCACGGGGTCGACCGACGGCACGACGATCGCCGCGGTCATCACCGCCGCAGTACCGGCGAGCACGACGTCGCGGAACGGCAGCAGCTCGCGGCGGTGCAGCAGCTCGATGTCGGCGTCGACGACGGGCAGCGCGTGGTGCGAGTCGGCCGTCGTGTCGCCGTGGCCGGGGAAGTGCTTGGCACAGGCGGCGACGCCGCCGTCCTGAAGCGCGTGCACCCAGGCAGCGGCATGCCTCCCGACGAGGGCGGCGTCGGCGCCGAAGCTGCGGCTGCCGATGACGGGGTTGTCGTCGGACGAGTTCACGTCGACGACCGGGCCGAGGTCGAGCGCGATGCCCACGGCGCGGAGGTCGGCGGCGATCCAGGCCGCCTGCGCACGGGTGGCGGCCAGGTCGTCGAGGCGCCCGAGCACGGCGTTGCCGACGTACGGCGAACCCGTGCGGTAGTGCAGCCGCGTGACGTCGCCGCCCTCCTCGTCGGTCGCGAGGACGACACGGGAGGAGCGCGAGCGCAGGTCGGAGCAGAGGGCGGCGAGCTGCGGCACGTCGACGACGTTGGAGCCGTAGAGGCACACCGAGCCGAGGCCGTCGCGCAGGGCGCGGTCGATCCAGCCGGGCACCTCGGTGCCGGCGAAGCCGGGCATGAGGGTCCGTAGCACGAGCGTGCGGGCGTCGTGGGACATCTAGCCCTTCACCGCCCCGCCGACGAGGCCGCTGCTCATGCGGCCCTGGACGATCATGAAGAAGATGATCACCGGCACGGCGACGAGGGCCGAGGCTGCCATCACCTGGCCCCAGTCGGTCTCGCGCGTCGCGCTCGCCTGCACGAAGCTGCGCAGCCAGAGCGGCAGCGTCCGCGACTGCTCCTCGGTCATGACCACGAGCGCCACGGTGAACTCGTTCCAGGCCTGCAGGAACGCGTAGACGGCGGAGGCTACGAGACCGGGCGCGAGGAGCGGGAACGTGATCTTCAGGAACGCCCGGGTGCGGGAGAGGCCGTCGACCATGGCCGCCTCCTCGAGCTCGATCGGCACCCCGGCGACGAAGCCGCGCAGCATCCAGATCGTGAAAGGGATGACGGCCGCCGCGTACAGCACGGACAGGCCGATGACGCTGTTGAGCTGGCCGACCGACGCCATCATCTTGTACTGCGCGATGAACAGGCCCTCTGCGGGCAGCATCTGGATCAGCAGCAGCGCGAGCACGAACGTGATGCGGCCCCGGAACCGGAAGCGGCTCACGGCCAGCGCCCCGAGGAACGCGATGGCGATCGCCGCGACCACAGCGATCAGGGTGACCGCGAGGGACGTCGCGAGCGCCCGGCCGAAGCGCGGGTCGGAGACCACCGCGGCGAAGTTGTCGAGCGAGCCGCCGATGGGGAGGAACGACGGGTTCGTCGACTGCAGCCGCACGTTGGGCAGCAGCGAGGAGTTGACCATCCAGTAGACCGGGAAGGCCCACGCGAGGGCGATCACGACCGCGAGGGCCGACCAGAGGCCCGAGCCGAGCTTGCGCGCGGTCACGAGGTCTCCTCCTTCATGAGCGAGCGGACGTAGTACCAGCTGAGCGCGACGGTGAGCAGCAGCATCACGACGCTGACCGCGCTGGACATCCCGAAGTCGCCCTTGCCCGTGCCGAGCTGGTAGACGAACGTGCCGAGCAGGTTCGTCTCGTTGGCGAGGCCTCCGGCGTCCTGCAGCATCTTGATCTGGGTGAATACGCGCAGGTCCCAGATGAGCTGCAGCAGAAGGACGATCGAGATCACAGGCGCGATGAGCGGGGCGATGATGTAGCGCAGCCGCTGCCACCACGAGGCGCCGTCGAGCTGGGCGGCCTCGAGCACCTCGGTCGATACCTGCGTCAGCCCGGCATAGATGGAGAGCGCGACGAACGGCACGCTCATCCACACGACGATGACGCCGGCGACGATGAAGAAGGAGAGCGGCTCGGCGAGCCAGTTGTGCTGGTCGGCGCCGTCGAACCCGAGGCGCACGAGGAACCAGTTGAGCAGGCCGCGGCGCCAGTCGACGATCCAGATCCAGACGGTCATCGCGGCGACGACGGGCATCGCCCAGGCCAGCAGCAGCGAGACCTGCAGGACGACGCGGGCGAACCGCCCGACCCGCTGCATCAGCAGGGCGAGCAGCCCGCCGACCGCGACGGTCAGGAACGCCACGACGATGCAGAAGACGAGCGAGCGGGCCACCACGGCCCACAGCGCAGGGTCGCTGACGAGGGTGCGGTAGTTCTCCAGCCAGACCCACTCGGGCGGCTTGCCGAACTGCTGCTTGAGGCCGTACTTCTGCAGGCTCGTGACGAGCTGCCAGCCGATGGGGTAGCCGAGCGCGAGCAGCAGGATCAGCACGGTCGGGAGCACGAGGAGCAGCGGCGCACGACGGTCGGCGCGGCTGGTGGCCATGGTGTTCCTCCTCCTGCGGGTCGGCTGCGGATCGTTCGGGACTTCCGGACGTGCCGCGGCGGCCGGTGCCGGAGCGCCGGCCGCCGCGGACGTCGTCACTGCTGGTTGAGCAGCGGGGTGATCTTGGCGTCGTACTCGGCCGCGAGGGCCGCGAGGTCGGTCGAGTCCTTGACCTTGCCGAAGAACTCCTCCATGAGCTGCGCCGACTCCACGGCCGCCCAGCCCGGCGCGGCCGGGGTGAGCTTGGAGTTGGACGCCGAGGCGATGAGCGCGGCGGCGAACTCGTCGTCGCCGAGCGAGCTCACGTAGTCGCTGTTGGCCGGGCCGAGGCCCGCGCCGCCCAGCTTCTGCTGGTACTCGGGGGAGAAGATGATCCGCAGGAGCTCACGGGCGAGGTCCTGGTTCTTGCTCGTGGCCGAGATGCCGATGTTGGAGCCGCCGGCGAAGACCGGGGCGGGCTTGCCGTCGTTGCCCGGCAGCACCATGACGCCGAACTTCTCCGGGTTCCACTCGCGGGTGTCCTTGCCGTCGACCTTCTTCAGGTCGCCGATCGACCAGTGCGCCCAGCCGGGAGCCATGATCGTGGCGGCGGCGAGCGAGGTCTTGCCGGTCACCTCGCCGTTGGCGTCGGTGATGGCGTCCGTGTCGTTGATGTACAGCCACGGCGACTGGTCCTTGGCGTCGGCCGGGGCGTTGGACGCGGTCCGGTAGATCGCCTGGAGCTGCGCCAGGCCCTTGAGGCTGTTCGGGTCCGCGAGCGTCGACTGCCACTGGCCGTCGACCTTCTTGGCCAGGTCGCCGCCGTTGGCGAAGATCCACGAGATGCCGTTGCGCCAGTCCTGGCCGCCGATGAAGAAGCCCGAGAAGTTCTTGATATCGCGGGGGTTCTTCTCAGCGATCGTGGCGACGGCCGCGTTGAACTCGTCCAGCGTGGTCGGCGTCTTCACGCCGGCCTCGGACCAGACGTCCTTGCGCACGAACATGTAGCGCGAGCCGAAGTAGTAGGGCAGGGCGTACTGCTTGCCGTCGACGCTGCCGGCGTCGACGAACGACTGCAGCAGCTTGGCGCCGCCGAGCTCCTCGTACATGTCGCTGACGTCGGCGAACGCGCCGACGTTGGTGAACGTCGGGGCCTGGGTGTTGCCCAGCTCGACGACGTCCGGGGTGTTCTCCGCGTCCGGGAGCGCGGTGGTGAGCTTGGTCAGCAGGTCGCCCCACGACTGCTCCTCGATGGCGAGCGTGGCGCCCGTCTTCGCCTTGAACGTGTCCTTGAGGTAGGTCCGGAGCTCGTCCGGAGTGTCGCCGCCGGCGAGCCACAGGGTGATCGTGCGGCCCGAGTTGTCGGCGCTCGAGGCGGGGGCGCTGGGCGAGGAGCTGGTGCCCGCGTCACCGCTGCCGCTGCTGCAGGCAGTGAGCGCGAGGGCCGCGGCGGCAGTGGCTGCCGCGAGGCCGAGGAGCTTCTTCATGACGTGGTCATCCATTCGGTGGGATGGGCCGCCGTGGCGGCCGGGCTGGTTCGAGTCCTTGCTGCTCGGTGGATTCAGGCCACCCCCCACTGGTCCCAGAGGACCAGCACTGCAGCCCCGCGCAGGACGATGTCCTCCGGCTGGCTCGCGACACGCACCTCGAGGGCCGAGGCGTTGCGCGCGAGCATCCGGCGTCGCAGGGTCTCGTCCACGGCTCGGAGCAGCGGGCCGTCGACAAGTTCAGAGGGGCCGGCGAGCACGACCTCGGAGAGGTCGAGCGCGGCCACGACGGGCGCGAGGGCGATGGCGAGGCGCTCGCCCGCCGATCGCAGCGCACCGTCGGAGTCCGTGGCGCTGTCGGCGATCGCCTTCTGCAGCCGCGGGGCGGAGATCCAGGTCTCGAGGCAGCCGACGTTGCCGCAGCCGCAGGTCTCGCCGCCGTCGGTGCCGACCGTGACGTGGCCGATCTCGCCGGCGGCGAAGTGCGCGCCGCGCACCCGCTGGCCGTCGACGATGAGCCCGCAGCCGACGCCGAGCCCGATGCGCACGAGGATGAGGTCGTCGCCGCCGTCGGCGAGGGTGTGCTCGGCGTGCACCGCGGCGTCCGCGTCGTTGCACACGAGCACCGGCAGGCCGGTCGCCTCTGCGAGCAGCGCGCGCAGGGGCACCTCGGTCCAGCCGAGGTTCGGCGCGGTGAGCACGTCGCCGTCGGGACCGACGACGCCCGGGGTGCCGACACCGATGCCGAGGACGGGCTCGGTCGCGAGCGCGACGGCGTCGGCGACGAGGGCCAGCACGTCGGCGAGCACATCGGCTCCCGCCGCGCGGCCGCCGAGCGGGCGCTCGCTGCGGTGCAGCACGGTGCCGTCGAGGTCGAGCACCGCCGCGCGGAGCACCTCGTGCGCGGTGAGGTCGACGCCGATCACTTGCAGGCCCGTGCGGTTGACGTCGACGAGGGTGGCCGGCTTGCCCGGGCGCACGGTGTCGGACTGCCCGAGCTCGACCGCCTGGCCGCGCTCGAGCAGCACCGACACGAGGTCGGACACGGTCACCTTGGTGAGGTTGAGGGCGCGGGCGAGGTCGGCCCGGCTCATCGGCCCCCCGGTGTACAGCGCCTGCAGGACCAGCGAGAGGTTCTGCCGCCGACCGTCGGCGGGCAGGACCGCGCTGTCGTGCTGCAGGCGACGCGGCGACCGGGTGGACATGGCGGTTAGTAAAGTTTACTAACCAACTCGGGTCAAGACCCTCCGCCCACGTTTATCCACTCGTGACCCACCCACGTCTTTCTCTGGTCAATGTGGCTTTCACTGCCTTCGGCAGAGATAACTCCCCATCGATACCTGCGGGAGCGGCCCCTGCGTCAGGCCGACGGACCGGACACCCACGCGCCCGCGCGCAGCACGCCGCGGACGGTCAGCGCACCCGGATCCAGCACCACGGCGTCCGCCCCGACGCCCGGGGTGAGCGCCCCGACGCCCGCGAGCCCGAGCGCCCGGGCGGGGTTCGTCGCGGTCTGCAGGCCGGCGCGCAGCAGCGAGGAGTCGTCGTACGCCGTGCCCGCGACGGCCCGGAACAGCGCGTCGGCCGTGGCCGTGCTGCCGGCGATCGTGTCCGTGCCGGCGATGCGCGCGACGCCCCCCGCCACCTCGACGTCGAGGCTGCCGAGCACGTAGCGGCCGTCGTCGCCGCCGGCCGCGGCCATCGCATCGCTGACCGCCACCAGCCGGTGCTGCGGCACCGTGGCGTCGAGCCACGCGCACAAGTCGGGATCGAGGTGGACGCCGTCCCGCACCAGCTCGAGCGCCACGCGGTCGTCCTCGAGCAGCGCCAGGATCGGGCCGGGGTCGCGGTGCCGGAGCGGACGCATGGCGTTGAACAGGTGGGTGGCCTGCGTGGCACCCGCGGCGATCGCGGCGCGCGCAGTGGCATGGTCGGCGTCCGTGTGCCCGATCGCGGCGACCGCCCCGGAGTCGACGATGGCGCGTACGGCGTCGAGCCCCCCGTCGAGCTCCGGCGCCAGCGTCACCATCCGCACGGCGGGGCTCGCGACGAGGGCGCGCACCTCCTCGAGCGCGGGCGCGCGCAGCTGCTGCGGGTCGTGCGCACCGCACTGCGCGTGCGACAACCAGGGCCCTTCGAGATGGATGCCTGCGATGACGCTGTCGTCGACAAGCGCTGCGAGCGAGGCGATCTCGCGCAGCATGCGGTCGTGCGGCCCGGTGACGAGCGACGCGACGACCGACGTGGTCCCGTGCGCCAGGTGAGCGGCCGCTGCGGCGGCCGATGCGTCGGCGTCCTCCCCGAACGACGCGCCTCCCCCGCCGTGGCAGTGCACGTCGACGAATCCCGGTACCAGGACGGCGTCGCCGAGGTCGACGACCTCGCCCGGAGGCGGCGCCCCGGCGCCCACCGCCTCGATGCGGCCGCCCGCGACCTGCACCCAGCCGGGCCGGTGCACACGGTCGAGAGCGACGACCGCGGCGGCGACGAGGACGGCATCCATGACGTTGCGAGGCTAGCCCACCCATGACGTCGGCCCGGATGCCTACGCTTGGCCCGTGCCGTCGACCACCGCCGGGAGCCCGCCGGTCCGCCACCTGACGCGCGCCCGCGACCTCGCCGACCAGCGGTACACCGAGCCGCTCACCGTCGACGACCTCGCCGCCGCCGCGCACCTGTCGCGCGCGCACTTCAGCCGCGAGTTCAAGCGTGCGTTCGGCGAATCGCCGTACTCCTACCTCCTCACCCGCAGGCTGGAGCGCGCGGCGACGCTGCTGCGGAGCACCGACTGGTCGGTCGCCGACATCTGCATGCGCGTCGGCCTCACGAGCGTCGGGTCGTTCACCACGAGCTTCACGACGGCCTACGGCCTGTCGCCCACGGCGTACCGCGCGTCGTTCCCACCGGCCGCCGCCCTGGTGCCGATCCCCGGCTGCGTCCTCCGGGCGTACGGCCGTCCCGTGAAGAGCACGAACGGAGAAGACCGGGTGTCCTGACGCCGCCTAGGTTCGTCCTCGCCATCAGCATCCAGCTCACGGAGGAACCATGCTCAGGCTCACGGCGACCCAGGTCTGGGTCGAGGACCAGGACGAGGCGCTCGCGTTCTGGACCGACAAGGTCGGCTTCGAGGTGAAGGAGGACGTCACCGTCGCCGAGCTCGGCAACTTCCGCTGGCTCGCGGTCGGCCCGAAGGGCGACACCGAGACAGCGATCGTGCTCATGGCCATCCCCGGCCAGCCGGTGATGGACGACGCGACGAACGCCCAGGTGCACGACCTCGTGGCCAAGGGCTTCGCCACCGCGCTGTTCTTCGAGACCGACGACACCCAGGCGATGTACGACCGGATGGTGGCCGCGGGCGTCGAGGTGACCGAGAAGCCCACCGAGCAGGTCTACGGCCTCGACTACGGATTCCGCGACCCGTCCGGCAACCACTACCGCGTCACTACGCGCCGCCCGATGGGCTGACCGGAGCACCGGACCGCGAAGCGGGCGTGGTTCCGCTTCGCAGGGCGCGCGGAACCACGCCCGCTTCGCGGGTCGTACGGAACGTCAGGGGCGCGACCACTCGCCGGGGAGCTCGGCGCCGTACCACGCCTCGACGAGGCGCCGCGCGATCGAGACCGCGGGCGGGATGCGCAGCTCGCCGCTCTCGCACGCCGCGAGCATCTCCTCGCGGGTGAACCAGCGCACCTCCTCGATCTCCACGCCGTCGGGCACCGCGACGCGCGAGCCGGGTGCGAGCCGCGCGTGGTAGCCGAGCATCAGGCTCGAGGGGAACGGCCACGGCTGCGAGCCGAGGTAGTCCAGGGCTGCCGGGTCGATGTCGACGCCGGCCTCCTCCGACAGCTCGCGCAGCACGGCCGCCTCGGCCGACTCTCCCGCCTCGACGAATCCGGCGAGCGTGGAGAAGAAGCCGGCCGGCCAGTCCACGCGCCGGCCGAGCAGCGCGCGGTCGTCGGCGTCGCGCACGAGGACGATCACCGCCGGGTCGCTGCGCGGGAAGTGCTGGCTCTCGTCGTCGGGGCAGGTCCGAGACCATCCGGCCTGCGACGGCACGGTCGCGACCCCGCAGCGCGGGCAGCGCGGGTGGCTGGCGTGCCAGTTGGCCAGGGCCACGGCCGCCACCATGACGGAGGCGTCGACGTCGCCGAGCGACGCACCCACCTCGCGCAGGCCGAGCCACGTCGTGCCCGGAGGCTCCGGCGGCGCCTCCTCGGCGACGTCGAGCAGCACGCCGAAGTACGCCGTGCTCTCGACCACCGCGAGCAGCACCCGCACCCCGTCGTCCGGCGCCTGCGACGGCGGCACGTAGTGCAGCGCCGACGATCCGCGTACGCCGCCGGCCTCGCGGTCGACGACGGCGGCGGCCCGGCCGTGATGCACGACCAGCACGCGCGAGGACTCATCGCCCCACGCCGCCTCGAGCCAGGCGTGGTCGTCGCGGTGCTCGGCCGCACGGTCGACCCAGCCGCGGGCTAGGGCGAGCGAGTCGAGCAATCCCTTGTCCGGCAACGGATTCAGCGCTCCCAGGTCGAGGCGAGATCGTCCCAGAGGTAGGCGACAGCCTCGGCGCCCTTGAGGAGGAACTCGACGTCGGCCTTCTCGTTCGGCGCGTGGATGCGGTCGTCGGGAAGGCCCACGCCGAGGAACACCACCGGAGCCTCGAGGACGTCGGCGAGGTCGGCCTCGGGGCCGCTGCCCCCCTCGCGCGTGTAGAGCACCTCGGTCTCGAACGCGCGCGCCATCGCACGGGTCACGCTCTGCAGCGCGGGATGGTCGAGCGGCGTGAGGCACGGGCGCACCCCGATCCGCGGGAACGTCGCCGCCACCTCGATGCCCGAAGGGATCGTGCCGTCCGCGCGCCGGTCCGCCAGCCACTGCTCCATCGACGTCATGACGTCCTCGTTGCGCTGGCCGGCGACGAGGCGGAACGACAGCTTCACGTGCGCCTCGCTCGGCACGATCGTCTTGCCACCCGGGCCGGTGTAGCCGCCCCAGATGCCGTTGACCTCGGCGGTGGGACGCGCCCACACCCGTTCCAGCGTGGAGTAGCCGGCCTCGCCGTGGGTGCCGCTCGAGCGCGCGCCCGACAGCCAGCGCGCCTCGTCGAACGGCAGCGCTGCGATGAGCTCGCGCTCCCGCTCGGTGAGGGGCACGACGCCGTCGTAGTAGCCGGGCAGGATGACGCGGCGGTCGGCGTCGTGCAGCGCCGCGACGAGCCGCGCCGCCACCGTCGCCGGGTTGGGGATAGCACCGCCGAAGGAGCCCGAGTGCACGTCGCCCTCAGGACCGCGCAGGTCGAGCTGGCACTCGATCATCCCGCGCATGCCGGTGACGACGGAGATGGTGTCGCGGTCGTAGACGCCGCTGTCGCTGACGACCACGACGTCGCAGCGCAACCGGTCGCGGTTGTCGAGCAGCAGCTGGCGGAAGTGCGTGGAGCCCGACTCCTCCTCGCCCTCGACAAGGACCTTGAGGTTCACCGCCGGGCTCGTGCGACCGGTCGCCGCGAGGTGCGCCGCCAGCCCGAACAGGTGGTAGACCATCTGGCCCTTGTCGTCGATCGCGCCGCGCCCGACGAGCTCCTCGCCGTACGCCGTGGCCCGCACGAACGGCTCGAACGGCGCCGAGTCCCAGAGCTCGATCGGGTCGACGGGTTGCACGTCGTGGTGCCCGTAGACGACGACCGTGGGCGCATCGGGCTCGTCGCTCGGCCACTCGGCGTAGACGGCGGGCAGGCCGGGAGTCGACCACACCTCCACCTCGGGGAACCCGGCGGCGAGGAGGCGCTGCACCCACCAGTCGGCACTGCGCGACACCTCGTCGGCGTACGCGGGGTCGGCGCTGATGCTCGGGATCCGCAGCCAGTCGCTCAGGGTCTCGACGAGCTCCTGGCGACGGTCCTGGATGTGCTGGCGTACGGCGGGGTCTGGCTGCGGGGCGCTCACCCGCCCGACCTTACGACCGGGCGGCGCGGTGCGCGTGCGCGGACGGCGTCCGGCGCGGGTTCGTCGGAGGCACGGGTGCCCGTGCGAGGATCGACGGCGTGATCGAGGCATGAAGGGCTTCATCGGCCAGCTGACCGGCGTACGGTTCGTGGCTGCGGCGTGGGTGATGCTCTACCACTTCCAGGTGCCGCTGGCGACGCTCGGCCTGCTCGTGCCCGTCGTGCACGAGTTCCTGCGCGTGGGGCGACTCGGCGTCGATCTGTTCTTCGCCCTCTCGGGCTTCATCCTGACGCACACGTACCTCACGAAGCTCGGCCCGCGGCTCACCTGGCCGGCGTCCCGGCACTTCCTGTGGCTGCGCCTCGCGCGCATCTACCCCGTGCACTTCGTGATGCTCAACGTGGCGGGCCTCGCGGTGTTCCTGCAGGCGAAGGTGGCCGGCGAGAGCGTCGACCGCGACTGGTTCAACGTCGTCGACTACCTCAAGCAGGTGCTGCTGATCCACGAGTGGGGCGGCGACCCGCAGCGCGGGTGGAACTTCCCGGCGTGGTCGCTGTCGATGGAGTGGCTGGCGTACCTGCTCTTCCCCGTGCTCGTGCTGGTGTTCTTCCGCTTCCACGAGCGGCTCGCGACGCGGTGGATCGCTGCTGCCTGGGTCGTCGTGCTGGTGCCGCTGCTCTGGTACGGCGTCGCGTACCAGGGCGACCCGTACTACATCTCCGACTGGGGCTCGACGATCCGGATCCTCACGGAGTTCACGGCGGGCGCGTTGACGTACGTGATCGTGCTGCGGTTCTGGTCGCAGACCTCCGACGGGCCGCGGCCCCGGGTCGAGCGCCTCGCCACGACGCTGTCGGTAGCCCTGCCGGTGCTGATCGTCGCGGCGTCCGTCGTACTCGGCCACGTGCCCGGGCTGCAGTGGGGCGGCGAGGGGTTCGAGGACACCTCGAACGCCGCGGACCTGCCGCCGAAGTGGCACCTGCTCATCGTGCCGCTGCTGATCCTGTGGATCGGCGCGCTCGCGCTCTCGCGCCGCGGGCTGTCCCGCTTCCTCGCCACGGACCGCCTGGTGCTCGGCGGCTTCATCTCGTTCTCGCTCTACATGACCCACACGGTCTGGTACGGCCTGTGGCGCGCCGTGCTCACGCGCGTGGGGATCGAGGGCGGCGTGCTCTACGCCCTGGCGACCGTGGTGCTGTTCGTGGGGGCCGTCGTCGTCGCCTGGCTCATGTGGAAGGTCGTCGAGGAGCCCGCCCGCGAGTGGATGCGCCGCCGTTCCGGCGAACGCCCCAAGCCCGTCGAAGAAGTCGCCCTCGAGCACTGACGCTCACCCGTTGAGGACGAAAAGCTCCCTTGAAGGGCCTTGGGTTCCAGCAAGTGACGCAACGCCCTGATCGTGAGGGGTTGTTGTGGGGAAGCGTCCGAGGCTCCCGAGGGAGCTCGAGCGGGTGTTCTGGTCGGGCATCCGGTCGGGGCTGAAGG
>JBFWNE010000032.1:0-42282 GCA_050251215.1 Candidatus Nanopelagicales bacterium | reverse complement strand
CACCGGCTCGAAGAGGACGTCGTAGTCACCCATGCCGCGATCCGGTCAGCGCGGCGGCGCCGCGGTGGTCGAAGCCGCCTGACACGCGCCCCCATCCCTCTCTCGTGACGGCGGGAGGCGTCATGGGCCTGACGGTCGAGGAGCAGAGGCTGCGCGAGGCGCGCCGCGGCGTGCCGTGGCGGCAGTGGGGCCCGTACCTCGCGGAGCGGCAGTGGGGCACGGTCCGCGAGGACTACAGCGACGACGGCGACGCGTGGAGCTACTTCAGCCACGACCAGGCCCGCTCCCGCGCCTACCGCTGGGGCGAGGACGGCATCGCCGGCGTCAGCGACGACCACGGCCACCTGTGCCTCGCGCTCGCGCTGTGGAACGGCGCCGACCCGATCCTCAAGGAGCGGCTGTTCGGGCTCACCAACGCCGAGGGGAACCACGGCGAGGACGTCAAGGAGCTGTACTTCTACCTCGACAGCACTCCCACGCACTCGTTCATGCGCTACCGCTACCGCTACCCGCAGCGCGCGTTCCCGTACGACGACCTGGTGCGCACCAATGCCGAGCGCGGCTACGACGATGAGGAGTACGAGCTGCTCGACACCGGCGTGCTCGACGACGACCGCTACTTCGATGTCGACGTCGACTACGCGAAGGACGGCCCGCAGGCGCTCGTGATGCGGGTGACCGTCCGCAACCGCGGCGCCGATGCCGCGCACATCGACGTGCTGCCGACGCTGTGGTTCCGCAACACGTGGTCATGGGACACCCACCACGACAAGCCCGCCCTCGCTCGGGTGGACGCCGGCAGCGCCACAGCCGTGCGCGCGACGCACCATGCGCTGGGGGAGCGGTGGCTGCACGTGCCCCCGGGCGCCGAGCTGCTGTTCTGCGACAACGAGACGAACACCGAGCGGCTGTGGGGCCAGCCGAACGCCACCGAGTACGTGAAGGACGGCGTCGACCGCGCGGTCGTGCACGGCGAGAGCGGCGCAGTGAACGCCGAGCGTGGCACCAAGGTTGCCGTGCGGTTCACCGCGGAAGTTCCGGCCCGGGGCGAGATGTCGTTCGTCGTCAGGCTGGACGACGCACCGCCATCGGGCGCAGCCCTCGATGGCGCCGAAGCGCTTCTGGCGCAACGGGAGTCCGAGGCGGACGAGTTCTACTCCTCGATCACGCCACCGGCGCTCGATGCGGAGCAGGCCCGCGTGCTGCGCACCGCGCTCGCCGGGATGCTGTGGAGCAAGCAGCACTACTTCTTCGACCTCGACCGGTGGCTGCAGGAGCACGGGGGGCATCCGCGCCGCATCCCGCGCAGGCCAGGGGTGCGCAACGCCGGCTGGGCCCACATGTTCAACGACGACGTCATCTCCATGCCCGACACGTGGGAGTACCCCTGGTACGCCGCGTGGGACCTCGCCTTCCACACCATGGCGCTCGCGATGGTCGACCCGGACTTCGCCAAGGGGCAGCTCGAGCTGATGCTGTCCACGGCGTACCTGCACCCGACGGGGCAGATCCCGGCGTACGAGTGGAACTTCAGCGACGTCAACCCGCCGGTGCACGCGTGGGCGGTGGCGCTGACCTACGGCCTCGGCCGGATGATGGCCGACGAGCCCGGCGAGCTCGCGGCGAGTGCGGACGACGTCGCGTTCCTCGAGGACGCGTTCAGCCGGCTCCTCGTGAACTTCACCTGGTGGGTCAACCGCAAGGACCCCAGCGGCAACAACGTGTTCGAGGGCGGCTTCCTCGGCATGGACAACGTCGGCGTCTTCGACCGCAGCAAGCCGCTGCCGACCGGCGGCCATCTGGAGCAGGCCGACGGCACGGCGTGGATGGCGTTCTTCAGCCAGAGCATGATCGAGCTCGCCGTGCTGCTGTCGGACCACGAACCGGCGTACGAGGGCTTCATCGTCACGTTCGTGCAGCACTGGATGCGGATCGCGATGGCGATGGACCCGCTGGGCGAGCACCCCGACGAGATGTGGGACGAGGAGGACGGCTTCTTCTACGACGTGCTGCGCCTGCCGGACGGCACGGGGCAGCGGCTCGAGGTGCGCTCGATGGTGGGGCTGCTCCCGCTGTGCGCCACCGCCGTGGTGCCGGCGCATGTGCTCGAGCGGTTCCCGAAGGTCGCTTCCGAGCTCGGGTACTACGTGGAGCGCAACGCCGACCTGCTCGGCGGCATCGCCGACCCGCGGGTGCCGGGCGTCGAGGGCCGCAGGCTGCTCGCGCTCGTCGACGAGCACAAGCTCCGGCGCATCCTCGAGCGGATGCTCGACGAGGACCGGTTCCTCTCGCCGCACGGCATCCGTTCGGTGTCCAAGTGGCACGAGCAGAACCCGTACGTGTTCGAGGCGGGCGGCGAGCGCTACGAGGTGAGGTACGACCCGGCCGAGTCGCGCAGCGGGCTCTTCGGCGGCAACTCCAACTGGCGGGGTCCGGTGTGGGTGCCGGTCAACGTGCTGCTCATCCGCGCGCTCCTGCAGTTCTACCTGTACTACGGCGACGACCTCACGGTGGAGTGCCCGACCGGGTCGGGGAACCGGATGACGCTGTACCAGGTGGCCGAGGAGCTGAGCCGGCGGCTCGTCTCGATCTTCACGCCGGGCCCGGACGGGCGCCGGCCCGTGTTCGGCGCCGACGAGCGCTTCGCGAGCGATCCGCTGTGGCGCGACGACCTGCTGTTCTACGAGTACTTCGACGGCGACACGGGCGCCGGGCTCGGCGCCTCGCACCAGACCGGCTGGACCGGTGTCGTCGCCCGGCTCGCGCAGATGTTCGCGAGCACCGACGCCGCAACCCTGCTGCACGGACCCAGCCGGCCGTTCACCGTGCCGTACCGCCGGATCGCGGACGAGCCGCTCGAGGGGCGCTAGCCTGCGGCCGTGGGGGAGAGCCCGCAGGGCCGGGGGGTCCGCGACCTCGAGGAGGTGCGCGGCCCCGACTGGTCGCGCGCGACCTGGGCCGTGCCCAGCGAGGACGACGCGCTCGTGCTCGTGCGCCAGTCGCTGACCCCTCGCGGCGGCAGCGAGGTCGTGTGGCGCGTCCCGGCGCAGCGGCTCCCTGAGCTCTGCCAGCTGCTGGCCGCGCCGCGCTCGGACGCCGCTGGGCTCCTCGACTGGGCCTTGGAGGAGCCCGAGCGGATCGACGCCCTCGTCGAGGGCCTCGAGACCATGGAGCCCCCGGTCGTCGACGACCTGTCGCTGAGCTGAGCTACGCCGCGACACGCCGGCGTCCAGTCGTTCGACGTCGAACGACGTGTGACCTGCCAGACACAATGCAGGCGACAGGCTCTCGACGGCTGATCGGAGAATCCTCGAAAAGCGTTGCAGCGCAACGGATCGAGAGGGTTCCATGATGTGACCGAGAGTTTAGTGAAGGCTACCCTGCGTGGTGGTTACCACACGCGATCACTTATCCAAGATTGAACTAACGGCGTAGGTTCCTGCGTGTCGGACCACGACAACCACACCGCAAGGGGGCTCCACCATGAAGCGCAGGACTCTCGACCTCACTCTCGCCACCGTCGGCCTGGTGATGGCAGTCGTTCTGGGTATCGCCAGTGCGCTGCTGCTGTTCGCTGCGTCGTTCACCAACACGACGATCACCGACCAGCTCGCCGCGCAGCACATCACGTTCCCCGCCGCCGAGCAGCTCTCGCCCGAGCTCGCGCAGTACGCCGGCCAGGACGTCACCACCGGCCCGCTCGCCAAGGCCTACAGCGACATGATCGCCGAGCACCTGGCGGCCATGGCCGACGGCAAGACCTACTCCGAGGTCTCCGGCGAGTGGATCGCGTCGGCCGAGAACCCCGCTGACCGCGACCCGGCCCTCGGCCAGCTGCGCCAGACCCTGTTCATGGGTGAGACGCTCCGCGGCCTGCTGCTCAACGTGTACGCGTTCAGCATCTTCGGCACCGTCGCCTTCATCGCCGGCTGGGTGGCCCTCGCCGCCGCCGTCGTGATGGTCGGCCTCGCGCTCTACGGCTTCAGCCACGCGCACAAGCTCCACAAGGCCGAGCTCCTCGAGGCCCCGGCCGTCGAGAGCATCCCGGTCGCCTGAGGCCCCCTGCGGTCGGATCGCACGACCGGCAGAAACACCGCACCCCCCGGCCCTCGGCCGGGGGGTGCGGTGCGTTCGAGGGGCGGGTCAGTCGTTGTTGCCGTGGCCGTTGTTGCCGTTGCCGCCGTTCCAGCCGCCGCCGGTGTTGTTGCTGCCGCCGTTGTTGTTCGAGCCGGTGTTGTTGCTGCCGCCGTTGTTGCCGCTGCCGCTGTTGCCGGAGCCGCTCGTGCTGCTGCTCGACGGCGCGGGGGCAGGCGCTGCGGTGGTGGTGGCCGCCGGGGTAGGTGCGGCCGCGGGCGCCGCCGTTGCCGGCGAGCCGGCCGGGCAGGTGTTGTCGTAGCAGTTGGCCACGGACGCGAAGTTGGCGACCACCTTCTGGCCGAGCATCGTGACGACGAGGACGAGACCGCCCACGAGGGTCACGATGAGGGCGTACTCGACGGCGGAGGCTCCGCGTTCGGTGCGCAGGCGGGCGAGCAGGCTCATGGCGGTCCTTCCCCACGGCCGGCCTGGGGCAGCCGGCTCCACCACGAGAGTGGGGGGCCAACCTCAGCGCACGCTCACGCCGACCCGTTGCGCGTGATCAAGACGTGTGCGGTCGGGCTCCGCGGCGCGGCTAGAAGCCGTGGGCCTGCTGGGCGGCCTGGCAGCTCTCGTGCTCGATGCACTGCTCGAGCGGCACGCGGCCGCCGGCGACGATCGTGTTGTATGCCGCGAACAGCAGGCCGACGAGGACGAAGGCCACGACCAACCTCGCGGCGAGCTCGACGAGGGATTGCCCCTCGTCGGAGCCGACGAGGGCTCCGAGGGCGGTGCGCAGGCGGATCATGGTGGTCGTCCTCCGTGACGATGCGGGCGCATCAGCCGTTCGGTTGATGCCCCCTCAGGTTCTCGACCGACCCTCTGCGCTCCCTCACGCGAGCCGCTGCGCGCCGCTCAAGATCCGACCAGGAGGGAGGCAGCCGGTCAGGTGAGCGCTGCCACCGTCGCCCAGATCGTGGTAGCGAGCACGGTCGAGGCGAGGCCGATGAGCACCGACAGGCCCGTCCCCTTCATGGCCTCGACGGTGGAGGGCCACGCGGCGGCGTGGTCGGGCAGGCGCACGCGCTCGGCGACGTACACCCCGAGGACGAAGCCGAGGGGCAGCCCGACGACGGGTACGACGAAGAACCCGACGATCCCGAGGATCCCGCCCGCGACCAGCGTGCGGGTCGGGATGCCCGCGGCGCTCATCCGCCGGCCCGGGATCAGGATCGTGAGCACATGGCCGACGACGAGCACCGCGCACGCCAGCACAGCGGTCACCCAGGCCGTGGGTCCGCCCTCCACGAGGGCCCAGACCAGGATCGCCCCGCCGACGAGGATGCTGCCGGGGAGCACCGGCACGATCGTGCCGACGATGCCCACGAGGCAGGCGACGAGGACGAGCAGCTCACCCCAGGCCGGCATGGGTCGACACTAGGGTCGAGCCATGCAGACGCGCACCCTCGCAGGCCGCCCGGTATCGGTGATCGGGCTCGGCACCTGGCAGCTCGGCGCCGACTGGGGCCCCGTCGACGATGCCGAGGCGTTCGACGTCCTCGACGCGGCGTACGACGCCGGCGTGACGTTCTTCGACACCGCCGACGTGTACGGCGACGGCCGCAGCGAGCGGCTCATCGCGGCGTGGCGGGCCAGCCGGCCGGACGCCGAGGTCGTGGTCGCCACCAAGATGGGCCGGCGCGTCGAGCAGCGCCCGGAGAACTACACGCCGGCGGCGATGCGGGCCTGGAACGACCGGTCGCGGGCCAACCTGGCCGTGGACACGCTCGACCTCGTGCAGCTGCACTGCCCGCCCACCGCGCTCTATGCGCTCGACGCCGTGTTCGACGACCTCGACGCCATGGTGGCCGAGGGTCGGATGGCGGCGTACGGCGTGAGCGTCGAGACCTGCGCGGAGGCCCTCGCGGCCATCGCCCGCCCGCACGTGGCCAGCGTGCAGATCATCCTCAACCCGCTGCGCCGCAAGCCGCTCGAGCAGGTCCTGCCGGCGGCTGCGGCAGCCGGCGTCGCGATCATCGCCCGCGTGCCGCTGGCCTCCGGGCTCCTCTCCGGCCGGTACGACGCCACGACCACGTTCCCGGCCGACGACCACCGCACGTACAACCGCCACGGGGAGGCGTTCGATGTGGGGGAGACCTTCTCCGGCGTCCCGTACGACGTCGGCCTCGAGGCCGTGGCCGCCCTGCGCGGCATCGTTCCGGACGGAGTGGCCACGGCGGCGTTCGCGCTGCGCTGGGCGCTCGACCAGGCCGGGGTCACGACGGTGATCCCCGGTGCCCGCAACCGTGCCCAGGCCGAGGGGAACGCCGCGGCGGCCGCCCTGCCGCCGCTGACCGCCGAGCAGCTGGCCGCCGTCGCGGAGGTCTACGACCGGCTCGTGCGGCCGCTGGTGCACGACCGCTGGTAGCCGCCCCGGACGCGCGGAGGCCCGCCCCGGATCGGGGCGGGCCTCCGCGACGTGCGGGTGCGGGCCGGTCAGGCCTCGTGCTCGGTGACCGGCGCGGGCTCGGTGAGCTTGGCCGTCTCGTCGAGGACGTCGCTGGCCAGCGGGCGCAGGCGCGCCTCGTGCTCGCGGAAGTGGTGCCCGCAGAAGAGCAGCTCGCCGCCGGCGGTGAGGCTCACACGGACGTAGGCCTGGGCGCCACAGCGGTCACAGCGGTCGAGCGCAGTGAGCGGCGTGGACGGGCTCAGGGTCGCAGTCATCCTCTACCTCCGGTTCGGTGCCTGTAAGTCTTGCACGTACCAACGACACTCACCGCCGGGGTAGTCCCGAGTTCGCCTGCGGCTGAACCGCATCGTGACCCGTTTCACCCCGCCGCCACCACCACCTCGGCCCGGCGTGTCGCACTCGGCACCGAACCTTTGCGCGGCCGTGACCCGCCCGAAACGCGGCGGACACGCGGCGCGGCGCCGATACCCCTCCATCGGCAGGCCCGGGTCGGGCCCGAGCCTTTCCGGGACCTCTCACCCGACCGGCCCCGGCGTGGCCCCGAGGGGCGGTGGGACCCGCCGACTACCCTCGGAGCGGCGCCCCGGCCGCGGGAGCGCCGTACGCCCGTGCCCGCGCCAGCATGCCGCGGGCGCCCGAACGCCCGAACGCCAGGAGAGCACCCGCCCATGACCGCCGAGCCCGTCGCCCGTCGAGCCCCACGGACGTCCAGCGGGTCCGGGGCCGGCTACTCGGCCAAGCACCTGTCGGTGCTCGAGGGCCTCGACGCGGTGCGCAAGCGCCCGGGCATGTACATCGGGTCGACCGACGGCCGCGGGCTCATGCACTGCCTCTGGGAGATCATCGACAACGCGGTCGACGAGGCCCTCGCCGGCTTCTGCCACCGGATCGACGTCGTCCTGCACGCCGACGGGTCGGTCGAGGTCCGCGACGACGGCCGCGGGATCCCGGTCGACGTCGAGCCCAAGACCCGGCTCACCGGCGTCGAGGTCGTCATGACCAAGCTGCACGCGGGCGGCAAGTTCGGCGGCGGGTCGTACACCGCCTCGGGCGGTCTGCACGGCGTGGGCGCGTCGGTGGTCAACGCGCTGTCCGAGCGCCTCGACGTCGAGGTCGACCGCGACTCCAAGATCCACACGATGTCGTTCAAGCGCGGGGTGCCGGGCCTGTTCGACGGCGAGGGCCCCGAGGCCGAGTTCACCAAGAAGTCCGGGCTGGTCGTGGCGGGCAAGGCCAAGAAGGGCGTCACCGGCACCCGGGTGCGCTACTGGGCCGACCGGCAGATCTTCACCAAGGACGCCGAGTTCGACGTCGAGGCGCTGCGCACCCGCGCCCGGCAGACCGCGTTCCTCGTGCCTGGCCTCGCGATCGTCATCCGCGACGAGCGCGCCGACGAGGTCTCGGAGGAGACCTACCTGTTCAAGGGCGGCATCACCGAGTTCGTGGAGTTCCTGTCCAAGGACGAGGCGGTCACCGGGGTGCTGCGCCTCAAGGGCACGGGCCACTTCAAGGAGACCGTGCCCGTGCTCGACGGCAAGGGCCACATGTCCTCGCAGGAGGTCGAGCGCGAGCTCGGCGTCGATGTCGCGCTGCGCTGGGGCACGGGCTACGAGACCGACGTGCGCAGCTACGTCAACATCATCGCGACCCCGAAGGGCGGCACCCACGTCAGCGGGTTCGACCGCGCACTGACCAAGACGGTCAACGACGTGCTGCGCACGCAGAAGGTGCTCAAGGCGAGCGAGGACAACGTCACCAAGGAGGACATCGCCGAGGGCCTGACAGCCATCGTCACCGTCCGCCTGGCCGAGCCGCAGTTCGAGGGCCAGACCAAGGAGGTGCTCGGCACCCCGGCGGCCACACGCATCGTGTCCAACGTCGTGGCCAAGGAGCTCACGTCGTGGTTCACCTCGCCGCCGCGCGGCGACAAGGCCGCCACCAAGGCGGTGCTGGACAAGATCGCGAACGCCGCGCGCGCCCGCATCGCCGCGCGCACGCACCGCGACGTGCAGCGCCGCAAGAACGCACTCGAATCCTCCGCGCTGCCGGCCAAGCTGGCCGACTGCCGCAGCGACGACGTCGAGCGCAGCGAGCTGTTCATCGTTGAGGGCGACAGCGCCCTCGGCACCGCGAAGCTCGCCCGCAACGCCGAGCACCAGGCCCTCCTGCCGATCCGCGGCAAGATCCTGAACACCCAGAAGGCGTCTGTCGCCGACATGCTGAAGAACGCCGAGTGCGCGGCGATCATCCAGGTGATCGGCGCGGGCTCCGGGCGCACCTTCGAGCTCGACCAGGCGCGCTACGGCAAGGTCATCCTGATGTCGGACGCCGACGTCGACGGCGCCCACATCCGCTGCCTGCTCCTGACGCTCGTGCACCGCTACATGCGCCCGCTGCTCGAGGCCGGCCGCGTGTACGCCGCCGTCCCGCCGCTGCACCGGTTCGAGATCACCAACCCCGGCGGCAAGAAGAACGACGTCGTGTACACGTACTCCGAGGAGGAGTACCGCGCGCTGCTGGCCGACCTGACGGCCAAGGGACGCTCGTTCAAGACGCCGCAGCGCTACAAGGGCCTCGGCGAGATGGACGCCGCGCAGCTGCGCGAGACCACCATGGACCCCGCCACCCGCACCCTGCGCCGCATCACGGTCTCCGAGACCGACGCCGCGCTCGAGGTGTTCGACCTGCTCATGGGCAACGACGTCGCCCCCCGCAAGGAGTTCATCGTCGAAGGGGCCCAGAGCCTCGACCGCGCCCGCATCGACGCCTGAGCCGGCAGTCCTGCCCCTATCGGCCGACGTGCTCGCGCAGGTCGGAGTCGCGGCTCTCGATCGACCCGACCGGGTCGCCGCCGGTGCAGGGCAGCAGCGCCAGCACGATGATGCCGCCGGCGTCCGACACGAGCTCCCAGGCGCCGCCGGACTCCTCCCAGCGCACGAGCTCTGCCAGCGACGCCGAGACCATCAGCTCAGCATGTCCCGGACGAGCGGCATGACCTTGGTGCCGTACAGCTCGATGCTGCGCATGAGGTGGTGATGGGGCAGCGGGCCGTTGGAGTACTTCATGTCGAACCGGCTCAGGCCGAGCAGCCGCACGGTGGCCGCGATCTTGGTCGCGACGGTCTCCGGGGATCCGACGTACAGCGCGCCCTGGGGGCCGGCCTGGAGCTCGAACTGGGCGCGGTTGGTCGGGCCCCAGCCGCGCTCGGCGCCGATCCGGTCGTGCATCGCCTTGTAGTGCGGCCATACCTGCTCGCGCGCCTCGTCGTCGGAGTCGGCGACGTGGCCGGGGGAGTGCACCGCGATCGGCAGCTCCGGGCGGCCGAGCTCGGCCAGCGCGCGGCGGTAGAGGTCGGCGAACGGCGCGAACCGCTCGGCCGGGCCGCCGATGATCGCGAGCACGAGCGGGATGTTGTAGCGGGCCGCGCGCACGACCGACTCCGGGCTGCCACCCACACCGATCCAGGTGCGCAGGCCGCGCTCGGTCGTCGGGTAGACGCGCTGGTCGGTCAGCGGAGGGCGCGTCCGGCCGGACCAGGTGACCGGCTCTTCGGCCAGGAGCTGCGCGAACAGGTCGAGCTTCTCGCTGAACAGCTCCTCGTACTGGCCGAGGTCGAACCCGAAGAGCGGGAACGACTCGATGAACGACCCGCGGCCGAGGATGACCTCCGCGCGCCCGTTCGAGATCGCGTCGAGCGTGGCGAACCGCTGGAACACCCGGATGGGGTCGTCGCTGGACAGCACCGTGACGGCCGAGCCGAGGCGGATCCGCTGGGTGCGGGCGCCGATCGCCGTGAGCACGACGTCGGGAGAGCTGACCGCGAAGTCGGGCCGGTGGTGCTCGCCCACGCCGATGAAGTCGATGCCCACCTCGTCGGCCAGCACGCCCTGCTCGACGACGTCGCGGATCACCTGGGGGAGCGGCACCGGCGTGCCGTCCTCGCGCACGGTCGTGTCGCCGAAGGTGTCGATGCCGAGCTCGACCACGTCGCTCATCGTCGTCCTGCCTGATCGGGCGGGCGGCGGGTGCCGCGCGCTGCACGCTCCAACGTACGTCGTGCCCGATCCATGCCCGAGTCGTCAGGCAGGCAGGTCCAGCAGGGCGCGCAGCTCGGCGACCGAGGCGGCAGGGTCGGTCGTGTCGAACCGGAACCCCTGCAGTCCCGCGGTCCGTGCTCCTTCGACGTTCGCGGTGAGGTCGTCGATGAACAGCACCCGGCCGGCGTCGGCGCCGAGGGCCTGCACCGCCGCGGTGTAGGACGCCGGGTCCGGCTTGCGCACGCCGATGTCGAGCGAGTCGACGATCCGCTCGAAGTAGCCGGCGTACTCCCAGGAGTCTTTCCAGCCCTCGCCGAGGAACTTCGTGGCGTCGTTGGTGAGCACCGCCTGGCGGTAGCGCGTGGTGATGTCGGCCAGCAGTCCGAGCACGACCGGGCGGCCGCGGCCCTCCCAGCCGAGCTCGCGCAGGGCGTCGTACAGGTGCAGACCGGGAACCGTCTCGCGGGCCAGCGCCTCGATGTCGCGCCAGTACTCCGGCTCGTCGCGTTCGCCGCTGTCGACGCGGTCGTACTCCGCGTCGCCCTCCGGCACGAATGGACCGCGGGGGAGCGTGCCCTCGGGCATGCCGGTGTGCGCCTCGAGCTCGCCGAACCGCTCGAACGGGCTCTCGTACACCACCTGCCCGATGTCCCACAGCACCACGTCGATCCCGCTCACCACGACCTCCTCCACCGCTCGAATCCACCCGTTAAGGACAACAAGCGCCCTTCAAGGGCGCGTTCTGTCCTCAACTGCCTTCCCGTGCATGGGCCAGGAGCACCTCGCGCAGGCTGGGTGCGCGTACGGCGTCGGGCACGTCGACCTCCACGCGGTCGCCCACCACCCGCGCCGGGTACGCCGGCAGCGGCTCGCCCTCGTTGTCGTGCCGGGCCCCGGTGCGCAGGTCGTACTGGAAGAAGTGCGACGGGCAGGTGACCACGCCGTCGCGGATGACGCCGGTGGCCAGGGACGCCTGCCGGTGCCGGCACGCGTCCTGCACGGCGTACGGCGTGCCCTCGACCCACGCGACGAGCACCGGGCACGCGGGCGTCTCGAGGCGCAGCCGTCCGGCCTGCTCGAGCTCGGCCAGGCCGACGCTGAACGTCTGCGTCACTCGGCGTACCCCTACTGCTGCGGTGGAGAAAAGGACAGAAACCGCCCCTGGAGGGCGCATTTTGTCCTTAGCGGGTGGATTCGGGAGCGGCGTTGGGATCGCTGCCGCGGACGGCGGCGAAGGGCTCGCCGCCGATGCCCCACTCGTCGCCGGTGATCTCGTAGAGGGCGACGCGGATGCGGTCCTTGGGCGTGCCGATCGCCTCGTGCATGGCGTCGGTGAGGGCGCGGATGAGGGCGTGCTTCTGCTCGACCGTGCGTCCCTGCACGAGCGTGACCTGGATGAGGGGCATGGCGTCTCCTACCGGACCGGGATCTCGACGGAGCCCAGCCTGTCGAACCGGGCGACGATGGTGTCGCCCGGGGCGACGGGCACGGCCTCGGTCATGCCACCGGCCATGACGACCGCACCGGTCTCGAGGCCGCGGCCGCGCTCGGCGAGGCGGCGTACGAGCCACGCCACGGCGCTGGCGGGGTGGCCCATCACCGACGCGCCCGCCGCGGTCGCGACGAGCTCGCCGTTCTTCTCGAGCACGCAGCCGGTGAGGCGCAGGTCGATGCCGAACGGGTCGAGCGGCGTGCCGCCGAGCACGAACCCCGCGGACGACGCGTTGTCGGCCGTGACGTCGTCGAAGGTGAACTTGTAGCCGGCGTACCGGGAGTCGAGGACGTCGATCGCGCCGAAGCACGCCTCGGTCGCGGCCAGAACGTGCGCCGCGGTGACGTGCGGGCCTTCGAGGTCGCGGCCGAGCAGGAACGCGATCTCGGGCTCCACGCGGGGCTGGATGTAGCGCTCGGCGCGCAGCACCTCGCCCGTGTCGAGCTGCATGTCGGACGTCAGCCAGCCGTAGAGCGGGCGGTCGACGTTCATCTGCTTCTGCTTCGCGGTGCTGGTCAGCCCCAGTTTCGCGCCGACCAGCGTGGCTCCGGCATCGATGCGGGCCTGGACCACGGCGTCCTGCACCTCGAGCGCGGTGGGCTCGTCGATCGGCATGGTGTCCGACAGAGGGGCGAGCGGCGCGCGGTCGCGCACCGCGCCGACGAGCCGGGCGGCGTAGTCCTCGACGGCGCTCACGCCTGGCCCTCCTGCTCCGCGTGCTTGCGGGCGAGCTCGACCGCCACGTCGATGATCATGTCCTCCTGGCCGCCGACCACCTTGCGCTGGCCGAGCTCGAGCAGGATCTCCGCCTGCGGGACGCCGTAGCGCTCGGCCGCCTTCTCCGCGTGCAGCAGGAAGGAGCCGTAGACGCCGGCGTAGCCGAGCAGCAGGCCCGCGCGGTCGACGACCTGCTGGCGGGGCATGAGCGGGCGGGTGACCTCCTCCGCGAGGTCCATCAGCTTGAGCGGATCGACGCCGCTCGCGATGCCGTTCTTCTCGCAGACCGCGGCCAGGATCTCGGTGGGGCAGTTGCCCGCACCCGCGCCGAGGCCCGCGCTGGTGCCGTCGAGGTTGCGCGCGCCCTCCTCGTACGCCGCGATGCTGTTGGCCACGGCGAGCGAGAGGTTCTGGTGCGCGTGCACGCCGAGTGGGACGTCGATCCCGCCGACGATCTCCGCGACACGGGCGCGCACCTCGTTGGTGGTCATCGCACCCGCGGAGTCGGCGATGTACACGGTGTCCGCGCCGTACCCCTCGAGCAGCTTCGCCTGCTGAAGCAGGCCCTGCGGCGTGTTCATGTGGCTCATCATCAGGAAGCCGATGGCCTCCATCCCGAGCTCCTTGGCGATCTTGATGTGCTGCTCGGTGATGTCGGCCTCGGTGCAGTGCACCGCGATGCGCACGACGTTGACGCCGAGGTCGCGCACCCGGCGCAGCTCGTCGACGGTGCCGATGCCGGGCACGAGGAGCACAGCGATGTCGGCGTTCGTCGTGGCGTTCACGGCGGCCTCGACGAGCTTCATCTCGTCGACCTTGCTGAAGCCGTAGTTGAACGACGAGCCGCCGAGCCCGTCGCCGTGCGTCACCTCGATGACCTGGACGCCGGCGGCGTCGAGGCCCTGCACGACCGAGACGACCTGGTCCTCGGTGTACTGGTGCGAGATCGCGTGCGACCCGTCGCGCAGCGTCGAGTCGATGAGCCGGAAGTCGCGCGTGACGCCGGTGGCGGTCGGCGTGGTCGTGTCGACGGCGGTCATGCCGTCACCTCCTGGTGGGTGGCGATGGCCTCGCCGACGCGCACGGCGGCGGCGGTCATGATGTCGAGGTTGCCGGCGTACGTCGGGAGGTAGTCGCCCGCGCCCTCCACCTCGAGCAGGACGACCGACCGGAACGGCACGACGCCTCCCGGGGTGTTGAACGGCCCCTCCTCGATCAGGGGCGGCGACTTCAGGCGGTAGCCGGGGACGTACTTCGCGACCTCCGCAACCATCTCCTCGATCGAGGCGACGACGGCGTCGTGGTCGGTGCCCTCCGGCAGGGCGCAGAAGACCGTGTTGCGCATGAGGATCGGGGGCTCGGCCGGGTTGAGCACGATGATCGCCTTGCCGATCTCGGCCCCGCCCACCTCGCAGAGCGCGGCCCGCGTCGTACGCGTGAACTCGTCGATGTTCTGGCGCGTGCCCGGCCCGGCGGACCGCGACGACACCGCGGAGACCATCTCGGCGTAGGGCACGCGGGTGACACGGCTGACCGCGTAGACCATCGGAGTCGTGGCCTGGCCGCCGCAGGTGACCATGTTGACGTTCGGCGCGTCGAGATGCTGCTCGAGGTTGACCGCCGCGATGACCTTGGGACCGCGGGCTGCCGGAGTGAGGTCGACCGCCCGGATGCCCAGCTCGTCGAGCACCTTGGCGTGCCGCACGTGGGCGTAGGCGCTCGTCGCGTCGAAGACCATCTTCACGGCGTCCGGGTTCTCACGGACCCAGTCGATGCCGTTCGCGGGAGCCTCGTACCCGCGCTCGCGAGCGCGGGCCAGGCCGTCGCTCTCCGGATCGATGCCGATGAGCGCCACGAGGTCGAGGTGCGGCGAGCGCTCGAGCTTGAACATGAGGTCGGTGCCGATGTTGCCGGACCCGATGATGGCGACGGGGAGTCCCACGATGATCCCTTCAGACGATCCGGACGGAGACGGATCCGAGCCGGTCGAACTCGGCCCGGTAGGTCTCGCCGGCGGCGATAGGCACGGCAGCATGGAGCGCGCCGGTCATGACGATGGATCCGGCCGGCAGCGTGGCGCCGAACGGGTGCAGCGTGCGGACGAGCCACGCGACGGCGGCCGCCGGGTTGCCGAGCGCCGCAGCGCCTGCGCCGGTGGCGATGACCTCGCCGTCGCGCGTGAACACCATTCCGAGCGTGCGCAGGTCGACGTCGGCCGCCGGCGTCGAGCCGCCGCCGATGATGATCGCGCCGCTGCTCGCCATGTCCGACACGGTGTCGACGAGCTTGATCCGCCAGTCGGCCACCCGGCTGTCGACCAGCTCGATCGACGCGACCACACCCTCGACGGCTCGCAGCACGTCGAGCGTGGTGCAGTCAGGCCCGGACAGCTCGGAGCCGAGCACGAGGGCGATCTCCGCCTCGAGCTTGGGGGAGATGAAGTCGGTGACGGCGACGGCGGCGCCGTCCTCGAGCACGTGCGAGGCCATCACGGGCGCGAAGTCGGGCGAGCCCACGCCCAGCATCTGCTGCATGGGCTTGCTCGTGAGCCCGAGCTTGTAGCCGATGATGCGGTCGCCGTCGTCGAGGTAGCGGCGTACGACGCCCTGCTGCACCAGGTAGGCGTCCTCGAGCGTGAGGGTCGCGTCGTCGTCGGTGAGCGGCGGCACGGGCACCCGCGTGCGGCGGGCGTCGTACAGCGAGGCGGCGAGCTCGTCGGCGCGCTCGGGCGTGAGGGTCATCGCGATCCTTCCTTGCGGGCGGGCGCCTCGGCGTAGCCCATGCGGCGGCTGATGGCTGCTGCGGCCTCGGTGACGGGCCGCACGTAGCGTCGGAGGGTCGCCCCCTCCATGCGGCTCACCGGGCCGGCGATCGAGAGGGCGGCGACGACGACGCCGCGGACGTCCCGGATGGGGGCGGCGATCGAGGCCACGCCCACCTCGGACTCGTTGACGTTCTCGGCCCAACCCTGCGAGCGCACGACGGCCAGCTGCGCACGGAGGGTCGCGTGGTCGGAGATCGTGTAGTGGGTCTTGCGCGAGAGCCGCCAGCCCGACATGAGGACGTCGAGCTCGTCGGCGGGCAGGTGGGCGAGGAGCACCTTCCCCGTCGACGTCGCATGCGCGTCGTTGCGGTGCCCGACCCGGCCGAAGAGCCTGATGGTCTGCGGGCTCTCCCGGCGCTCGACGTACACCACGTGGCGACCGTCGAGCACCGCGATCTGCACGGTCTCCTTGGTGATGTTGCGCAGCTGCTCGATGACCGGGTTGGCGGCCGAGTGCAGGTCGATGGCCGACTGCACGCTCGCGCCGAGCTCGTGCATCGTGAGCGCGAGGCGGTACGAGCCGGTGTCGGGGTCCTGCTCGAGGAGCTTCTCGACGGTGAGCGTGTGCAGGAGCCGGTGGGTGGTGCTCTTGCCGAGCCCGAGGCGGCGCGAGAGCTCGCTGACGCCGATCTCTCGGTCGCCCTTGCCGAACTCCTTGAGCAGCCGCGCAGCGTTGCTGACGCTGGCGAGCACCTGGGTGTCGCCCACGGGGCGCAAGTCGCGGTCGGCCACGTCAGCGCACCCCGGCGGGCGACGGGCGCAGCGCGGAGACGAGGGCGTGCCGCACGGCCGTGTCGTCGGCGCCCGGATCCGCGCAGACCTCGCGGAGGGGCCCGTCGTTCGGCGCGAGCTGCTGGGCGAGGAGGCGCACGGTGCGGTGCAGGCCGACGCGCTCGGCGACGGCGTACTCCTCGGCCAGGTCGAGGTTGGAGCCGGCATGCGCGCGGATCGTGTCGTGGTCGCGGAAGACCGCGGCATGCTGGTTGGCGAGCCCCGTGCCGGCGTGCTGCGCGTGGTGCGGCGTGAGGCCGCCGCCGGGGGAGACCGACAGGTGGTAGACCACGTCGGGCACGCCGAGCACGCGGCGCACTTCCTCGGGGCGCGGCCCGTCGGACTCGTCGACGCCGCCAAGGCCCGGGGCGACCACGGGGTCGAAGAACCGCAGCGTCCACGAGAGGCCGTCGATCCCGTCGGCCACCTCGACCTCGGGGCCGTGGGGGGCGGGCAGCTCGCTGGTGGTGGCGAGCACGTGCAGGTGCCTGACCCCGACCGCGAGAACGGTGAGATGGCTCCCGCGCAGCAGCGGCAGGCCGGCCTGCTCGCCGACCGGCAGGTGGCGGGCCTGGTCGAGGTAGGCGCCGTGCAGCGCGGCGACGAACTGGGCCATCGCGTCCCGCATCTGGCCGGGGTCTGCGCTCATGGCGGCGAAGGTACGCCGAACCTGTCCCGCATGGCGGCACATCGGTCCACTGTGCGGGACAGCACGGCCTACCTTCCCGGCCATGGGCATCCTGCGGCTCGGCCACGTCGACGTGACGGTCACCGATCTCGACCTCGCGACGGCCTACTACACCGAAGTGATGGGCATGATCGTCGTCGAGCGCGACGCCGAATCGGTCTACCTGAAGTGCTGGGACGAGGTGGACCACCACTCGTTGCGGCTCATCTACGCACCCCGTGTCGGCCTCGACCTCATGGCGTTCAAGGTCGAGCACGAGGACGACCTGTCCGACCTCGAGAACGCCGTGACCCGCTACGGCTTCCCCGTGCAGCGGATCTCCAAGGGCGAGTCGGTCGGGCAGGGCGAGTCGATCCGGTTCGCCACTCCGTCCGGCCAGACCATGGAGCTGGTCCACGACGTCGAGAAGGTCGGCGGACTGCTGCCGAAGGTGAACCCCGCGCCCTTCGTCACCGGCGTGCCGGGTATCGCACCCCCGCGCATGGACCACCTGCTGGTCACCGCCGAGGAGGTCGGCGAGGCCACGACGTTCTACACGAGCGTCCTCGGCTTCCGCGTCACCGAGCAGCTGCTCGACGGCAACGGCCACCAGATCGGCACCTGGATGGAGCGGTCGTTCTCGCCTCACGACCTCGCGGTCGTGTCCGGCCCGAACGGCGGCCTGCACCACTTCGCGTTCTGGCTCGACGACTGGGAGGCGGTGCGCAAGGCCGCCGACACCCTCGCCTACAACGGCATCCAGATCGACGTCGGGCCCACCCGACACGGCGTGACCCGCGGCAGCACCATCTACTTCTTCGACCCGCTGGGCACCCGCAACGAGGTCTTCACCGGCGGCTACCGCCCCGACCCGGACTTCCCGACCATCACCTGGACCGAGGACAACATCGGCCGAGCCGTCTTCTACTACGAGGGCGAGCTCAACGACCGCTTCATGAAGGTGCACACCTGATGAGCATCCTGCGACTGAGCCACGTCGAGGTCCGCGTGCCCGACCTCGAGCTGGCCACGGCGTACTACTGCGAGGTCGTCGGCCTCATCGAGACCGCGCGGGAGAGCGAGCGCGTCTTCCTCAAGGCCTGGGACGAGCACCAGCACCACTCCGTGGTGCTCACCTGGGAGCCGACCCACGGCCTCAACCACTTCGGCTTCAAGGTGACCGACGCCGAGGACCTCGACCACTACGCCGCACGCCTCAAGGAAGCCGGCGTCGACGTCGTGCGCTACGGCCCGGACGAGTGGGCGCCCGGCCACGGCGAGTCGATCCGGTTCACGCTGCCGAGCGGCCACTCGATGGAGCTGGTCCACGGCATGCAGCAGGTCGGCAACCTGCTGCCGCTGACCAACCCGCCGCCCAAGCCCCTCGGGCTGGTGGGCATCGCGCCTCCGCGCATCGACCACCTGTTCCTCACGGCCGAGGACGTCGGCGGCATGACCGACTTCTTCGTCGACGTGCTCGGCTTCCGCGTCACCGAGCAGGTCGTCGGCGACGACGGCTTCCGCATCGCCACGTGGCTCGAGGTCTCGCACGCGAGCCACGACATCGCGCTCGTCACGGGCCCCAACGGCGGCCTGCACCACTTCGCGTGGGCGGTCGAGGACTGGACGGCGATCCGCGACGCGGCCGATGTCTGCGCCTACCACGGCGTGCGCATCGAGACGAACCCCACGCGGCACGGCGCCACCCGTGGCCACTGCCTGTACTTCTTCGACCCCGTCGGCAACCGCAACGAGGTCTTCACCGGCGGCTACTGGGTCGATCCCGACAGCGAGCCCACGATCTGGACCGAGGCGGAGATGGGTCGAGCCCTGTTCTGGTACGACGGCGTGGTCAACCAGAAGTTCCTGACGGTGCACACGTGACCGCCGTGCAGGAGCCGACGGCCGGCTCGAGCTTCCCGCGCACCGAGCGCCCGGACGCGCCGGCGTACCTCTCGCGCTACCTCGAGCGCCAGGGCCGTACGGTCACGACCGAGGAGGTCGAGGACGAGAGCGCGCCCCTGTACCTCCGCCGGTTCCGCGAGCGCCGCGAGTCGACCGACCCGTTCGAGACGCCGGTCCCGACGTACGAGGGCCAGGAGCTCGGCACCACCCGCGGGTGGGCGGAGGTCACGCGCACCAAGGAGATCGTCCCCGAGCGTCGCGAGCAGGCGGTCAAGACGGTCACCGACGTCTACTTCGTGCGCCACGGCGAGACGCAGGGCTACAGCTCGGAGTCGGGCCTCACCCCGCTCGGCTCGTGGCAGGCCCACCGCCGCGGCCAGGAGCTCGCCCGCCGCGTCATGAACGGTCACACCGTGCGGATGGCGTGCGCGGACACCAACCGCGCGCGTCAGACCGCGGAGCACATGCGCCGCGGCCTGCTCGACGGGATGCAGCTGTTCGGCCGCGAGGCCGAGGTCGGCGAGATCGTCGCCTACCCGGAGTTCCAGAACTTCGGCGTCGCGACGCCCGACGGCGTACGCGACGTGACCTCGGCGTTCCGCCTGTACGCCAAGGAGCTCGAGAAGTACGAGCGGCTCTCGCTCGGCGAGCGCCCGGGCTGGCTCGTTGACGTCGACCGGTTCTGGAAGATCCAGCAGGGTGGCGGCGACCCGATCACCCACTGGCTCACCATGCCGATGGTGCACTTCGAGCCGCCGATCTCGGCCGTGCGCCGGTTCTGGAAGGGCCTGCTGCGCATCCACCAGGAGACGCCCGGCGACTCCGTGGTCGTCGCGACCCACTCCGGCCCGATCCGCGCCTTCGCCACCGCGGCGATGGGCTACGACCCGGGCGAGCCGTTCAACACCGAGTTCGTGCGCGTGCGCCTCATCGAGGGCGGTGTCACCGCGCTCGTGCTGTACCGCAACCGCGTCCAGGAGGTGCACGTGCCGGACTTCACCGCACTGCCCGACTGGTGGCGCATCACCAGCATCACCAACGACGACCCGACCCCCGGGGAGCAGGCCTGATGACGACGATCACCTGGTTCGAGAGCTACTGGGCCGGCATGAAGACCGAGGTCGGCGGCAAGGCCGCGAGCCTCGGCGAGATGACCGGCGCCGGCCTCCCGGTGCCCCCGGGCTTCGCCATCACGACCTCGGCGTACCGTCGCGCCCGCGACGAGTCCGACCTCGACGCCCAGATCGCGCGCCTGCTGCACGGCCTCGACATCACCGACACCGACATGGTGTCCGAGCGGTGCGCCAAGATCCGTCAGGCGATCGCCACCATGCCGATCCCCGAGGGCATCGAGCTGCAGATCCGCGGCGCCTACCTCGAACTCGGCGCGCGCTTCGGCATGAAGGACGTGCCGGTGGCCGTGCGCTCGTCGGCCACCTCCGAGGACTCGCCTGACGCGTCGTTCGCCGGCGAGCACGACACCTACCTCTGGGTGCGCGGAGCCGAGGACGTCATCGACGCCGTGCGCCGGTGCTGGGCGAGCCTGTTCACCGACCGCGCCACGTGCTACCGCGTCGAGATGGGTTACGACCACCGCTCGGTCGAGATGTGCGTCGTGATCCAGAAGATGGTGCACCCCAAGTCCGCCGGCGTGGCGTTCACGCTCGACCCGACGAACGGCGACCGGTCGCAGGTCGCGATCGACGCCGCGTGGGGCTTCGGCGAGGGGGTCGTCGCCGGCGAGGTGACCCCCGACAACTACCGCGTCGACAAGGTGATGCTCGACATCACCAAGCGCATCGTGAGCGAGAAGACGCACGAGTACGTGCTCACCGACCACGACTCGGTCGAGAAGGCCGAGGTGCCCGCCGACCGCGTCTCCGCCCCGTGCCTCACCGACGCCGAGATCAAGGCCATCACCAAGCTCGCGAAGACGGCCGAGCGGCACTACGGCTGCCCGCAGGACATCGAGTGGGCCGTCGACCTCGACCTCCCCGAGGGCGAGAACATCATCCTTCTCCAGAGCCGCCCCGAGACGTTCTGGAGCAAGAAGGGACCCACGACCGTCGTGGAGCCCGGCGCCACGAGCAACGACTTCATGTCCAGCATCGTCTCGACGCTGATGTCGCCGCTGTACACCAAGGGGGCGGACGGTTCCTGACCGGCCGTTCGTCGTACGTCGCACCACCACGGCCGTGCGCTGCGCGGCCGTCCACCCCAGTGAAGACCCGCGAGGGTTCTAGAAGGAGAACGCATGGCTGGGTTCCCGCTCCCGTCGGAGATCACCACTCCGCCCGGCGCCGAAGGCTGGCAGGAGCTGTACTCGTACTCCTCGACGTGCAGTCCCGCACGCGCGGCGTACGAGGACTCGATGTTCTGGTTCCAGGACGGTGTGCACTGGCCCAAGGCCCTGCTCCCGTGGGACGCCTCCCTCATGGAGGTCGCGATCATGTCGCTGTCCCAGTACAACACCCGTCACCTGCTGGTCCCGCCGGCGAACGGCATCGACTACCGCATCGTGAACGGGTACACCTACCTCTCGCCGGTGCCGGCGCCCGAGGCCGACATCCCCGCGCGCGCCGAGCACTTCATGCAGCGTGCAGGCCACTACTTCATGAACTGGAACGAGCTGTACGACAACTGGCTCATCAAGATCCGCGACCTGGTCAAGGAGATGGAGGGCATCTCCTTCGAGCCCCTCCCGGACATCGAGCCCCTCGAGGTCGTCACCTCCGGCGCCGGCAAGGGCGCGGGCGGCGACCTGCAGGCGAACTACCTCAAGCTCCTCACCTGCGCGAGCACCCTCTGGCAGTACCACTTCGAGTTCCTCAACCTCGGGTACGCCGCCTACCTCGACTTCTTCGGCTTCTGCAAGCAGGCCTTCCCCGGCATCTCCGACCTCGCCATCGCCAAGATGGTCGCGGGCGTCGAGGTCGACCTGTTCCGCCCGGACGAGGAGCTCAAGCGCCTCGCCCGCATGGCTGTGGACACCGGCATCACCGACGCCTTCAAGCTCGGCGACGTCGAGGGCACGTGCGAGGCGCTGCGCTCCAAGGGCGAGGTAGGCCAGGCCTGGATCTCCTCGTTCCAGCAGTCGGCCGAGCCGTGGTTCAACTTCTCGACCGGCTCGGGCTTCTCGAGCCAGGACAAGATCTGGATCGAGCACGTCGAGATCCCGTTCGACTTCATCAAGGGCTACATCGACAACCTGCAGAAAGGCGACGACATCACGCGCCCGACCGAGGCCATCTCCGCCGAGCGCGACCGCATCGTGAGCGAGTACGTCGCCCTCCTCGGCTCGGACGAGGACCGCGAGGCCTTCAACGGCAAGCTCGGACTCGCCCGCGTGGTGTTCCCGTACGTCGAGAACCACAACTTCTACGTCGAGCACTGGAGCCACTCGGTCATCTGGCGCAAGATGAAGGACCTCGGCGGGGTCCTCGCCAAGGAGGGCTTCCTGGGCGACGCCGAGGACATCTTCTTCATGAAGCGCCACGAGATCCCCGACGCTCTGTTCGACCTGTTCTGCGCGTGGGCGGCGCCGGCCCAGGCCGCGGGTCCGTCGTACTGGCCGCCGATCATCGCCAAGCGCAAGGAGATCCACGCGGCCCTCAACGCGTGGAAGCCCACGCCGGCTCTCGGCACGCCGCCGGAGGTCGTCACCGAGCCCTTCACTATCATGCTCTGGGGCATCACCTCCGACTCGATCGCCAACTGGCTCGGCGGCGGCGCGAGCGACGACGGCTCCCTGAGCGGCATGTCGGCCTCGCCCGGCGTCGAGGAGGGCATCGCCCGCGTCATCTTCGGGCCCGACCAGATCAACGAGGTGCAGGACGGCGAGATCCTTGTCGCCCCGCTCACCGCGCCGAGCTGGGCGCCGATCTTCGGCAAGATCAAGGCCACCGTCACCGACACCGGCGGCATGATGAGCCACGCGGCCATCGTCTGCCGTGAGTACGGCCTCCCGGCCGTCACCGGCACCGGCTTCGCCACCTCCACGATCAAGACCGGCCAGCGGATCCGCGTCGACGGCTCCAACGGCAAGGTCACGATCCTCGAGGGCTAAGGGCTGCCTGTCCCGCCTGGGGGGCCGCTTCGGCCCCCCAGGCGGGACGACCCGCCACACTCGTACCACCCAGCAGTACGGACGAAGGGAACCCGATGCTCACCGTCGAGCAGAACAACGAGCTCACCCAGATCGGCCCGGGCACGCCGATGGGCGAGCTGCTCCGGCGCTACTGGTACCCCATCGCGTTCGAGCAGGACTTCGACACGGTGCCCTCCAAGACCGTGCGCCTGCTCAGCGAGGACTGGACGCTCTACAAGACCCCGAGCGGCAAGTACGGCATCATCGGCGAGAAGTGCGCGCACCGCCGCGCGTCGCTGACGTACGGCGTCGTGCATGAGGACGGCGTCCGCTGCGGCTACCACGGCTGGAAGTTCGACTTCGACGGCCAGTGCGTCGAGCAGCCCGCCGAGGCCGACAACCAGAACTTCCGCGACCGCGTGAAGATGAAGGCCGGCAAGGCCCAGGTCATGGGCGGCATGGTCTGGGTGTACGTCGGACCCGACCCGGCGCCCGAGCTGCCCCGCTTCGACGTCTTCGTCAAGGACGGCATCCGCGACGTCGGATACACGACGATCCCGTGCAACTGGCTCCAGATCATGGAGAACTCCGTCGACCCGCACCACGTCGAGTGGCTGCACGGCTACTACTTCAACTTCCTCGGCGAGACCAACGGCTTCGAGGCGCCCAAGGCGTTCCAGAAGAAGCACATGAAGACCGGCTTCGACGAGATGGAGTGGGGCATCCTCAAGCGCCGCGTGCTCGAGGGCGGCACCGAGGAGAACGACGACTGGAAGATCGGCCACCCGCTCGTCTTCCCGTTCTACATGCGCGTCGGCGGTGCGTACATCGACCAGATGCAGATCCGCGTGCCGATCGACGAGACCCACACCTGGAAGCTCTTCTACTCCACGCACAACCCGGGCGAGCAGCTGACGACGCAGGAGCGTCCGACGGTGTACGAGTACCTGTGGAAGGACGAGCAGGGCCGGTTCATCACCGACTACATCGAGGGCCAGGACATCATGGCCTGGGTGTCGCAGGGCGAGATCACGGACCGCACCCAGGAGCACCTCGGCCGCTCGGACGCCGGCGTGGCGCTGCTGCGCAAGATGTTCAAGGAGAACATGCGCAAGGTCGCCAACGGCGAGGACCCGATCGGCACCATCCGCGAGAAGCACGACATCATCAACCTGCCCTGCGAGAAGGACAAATTCGGCGCCGAGCGCACGTTCGCAGCGGCGTGGATCAACGGCGGCTCGATGCGCTACAGCCCGATCAAGGAGCAGCTGCTCGAGCTGCACGAGTCCTACTGGTCCAACATGGAGAAGGCCGGCTCTGGTGCCTGACGAGCGTTCGGAGGTCGTGGCGCGGGCTGCCGAGTCCGCGCCGCTGCCGCACGACCCGCACCAGCTCCCGGACCCCGGGCAGTGGTTCGCGCCGGACGCCGAGAGGCACTACCTCGACCGCCCGAAGTTCTGCCCGATGTGCGCGGCGTCCATCGGCGAGCACGGGGGCATCACCACGGAGTACTGGACGGGCGACACCCGCAACTTCATGACCTGGTGCGGGGAGTGCGGCTGGTTCGGAGAAGTGGTCCGGTTCGACCGGGTCACGATCATGGAGGAGGAGCACTGAACCCCGGAGCCGGCGTGGACGTGGAGTCTGCTGCCGAGCTGCTGGACGGTGCCCACCTGCGCGGACACCTGCTCGAGGCCGCCGATGTGCGCGTCGGCGGCCTCGAGCGCGCCTACGCCGTGCAGGACGCCCTCACCGCTCGCCGTCTCGCCCGCGGCGCCACCCGCGTCGGCTGGAAGCTCGGCTACACCTCGGCGGTGATGCGGGAGCAGATGGGCATCGCCGAGCCCAATCTGGGGCCGCTCCTGTCGAGCATGCTGGTCGAGCGGCTGGACGACCGCTTCGTGCAGCCGCGGATCGAGCCGGAGATCGCCCTCGTCCTGGATCGCGACCCCGGCCCCGGCGCAGGGGTCGACGAGGTGCTGGCGGCGTGCCGCGCTGCGCGTATCGCGCTCGAGGTGGTCGACTCGGTCTGGACCGGCTACCGGTTCGACCTCGAGCACAACACCGCCGACGGCTCGTCGGCCGCCGGCGTGGTGCTGGGCGCGGAGATCCCGCTCGACCACCTCGACGAGGTGGGGGTCGTGCTCTCCGTCGACGGATCGGAGGTCGCTCGAGGCCGCGGTGCCGATGCCTCCGGGCATCCGGCGGCGGGGATCGGCTGGCTCGCCGCCCAGCTCGCCGCGCGCGGGCTCGCCCTGGCGCCCGGGGACGTGGTGATCACCGGCGGGCTGACCGCGGCGTACGCGATCGAGCCGGGCGGCGTCGTGGCGGCCGCGTTCAGCCACAGCAGCTTCGGGGAACGGATCGTGGAGGTACGACGGTGACGGCTCTGGTGCTCGACTTCGGCGGTCCGGTGCTGCGGACGCCGTTCGAGCTGCTGCGCGGCGGCGAGGCGCGGGTCGGGCTGTCGGAGGGGTCCCTGGCCTGGACCGGGCCGTTCGACCCCGACGCGGACGCCGACTGGCGGCTCATGCAGGCGCACGGCATCACCGAGCGCGACTACTGGCAGCGCAAGGCCGACGAGTTCGCGGCGCTGACTGGACGCGAGGCGTCGTTCCGCGGGCTGATGGACGTGCTGTTCGCGGCGCCGGAGGACGAGCTCGTGCGTCCTGAGGCGCGCCGCCTCGCCGAGGACGCCCGCGCCGCCGGGGTGCCGGTGGCCGTCTGCACCAACGACATGCAGGCCTTCCACGGGCTCGAGTGGGTGCAGAGCAACGAGTTCCTGAAGCTCGTCGACGTGCTCGTCGACGGCTCGGTCGAGCACGTGCTCAAGCCCGATCCGCGGATCTACCTCATGGTCACCTCGCGGCTCGGGCTCGAGCCGGGGGAGTGCGTGTTCGTCGACGACCAGCCGGGCAACATCGCCGGGGCTGAGGCTGTCGGGATGCGCACGGTCTGGTTCGACGTGACCGCGCCGGAGGCGTCGTACGTCGAGGTGCGCGCGGCGCTCGGGATCACGGCCTAGACATGCGGGTGCCGTCCGGCCCGTCGCGCCGCGTCGCGGGGCGCGCGTGTGGTGGGATGCGAGCGTGACGTACCGCGCTGCTGTCGTCGGTGCCGGGCCCTCGGGCCTGTACGCGGCCGACGCCCTCGCCTCCGCAGGTGTCCAGGTCGACGTGCTCGAGCGGCTGCCCGTGCCGTTCGGCCTCGTGCGGTACGGCGTCGCGCCGGACCACTTCTCGATCCGGTCGGTCCGCGACACCCTCGCCAAGGTGCTGGCGCGCCCCGAGGTGCGCCTGCTGGCCGGCGTCGAGGTGGGCGCCGACGTCTCGGTCGAGGAGCTCGTCGCCGCGTACGACGCGGTCGTGCTGACCTACGGCGCCTCGCGCGACCGGCAGCTCGGCGTGCCGGGCGAGGACCTCCCAGGCAGCATCGCGGCCACCGACCTCGTCAACTGGTACTGCGGGCATCCGGATGCGGACCGCGAGCGCATCGAGGCTGCGCTCTCGGGCGTCACGTCCGCCGTGGTGGTCGGCGTGGGCAACGTGGCCGTCGACGTCGCGCGCGTGCTCGTCGCCCCGGAAGAGCGGCTCGCGGCCACCGACATGCCGCAGCACGTGCTCGACCTCATCGCGGCGACCGGCATCACCGACGTGCACGTGCTGGGCCGGCGTACTGCCGCGCACGCGAACTGGACGACCAAGGAGCTGCGCGAGCTCGGCGAGCTCGACGGCGTCGACGTCGTGTGCGGCGAGGTCGAGCTCGTGTCGGAGCCTGTGGCGGACCGGCTCGACGAGGAGGACCGCGTCGTGCACCGCAACCTCGAGGTGCTGCACGAGTGGTCGCACCGCTCGCTCACCGGTGCGCCGAAGCGGATCCACTTCCACTTCCACGCCCGCCCGGCCGAGCTGCGCGGCACCGACCGCGTGGAGGCGCTCGTCGTCGAGCGCACCACGGTCGACGACGACGGCGCGGCGCACGGCACGGGCGAGACCTGGGAGCTGCCCGCGCAGCTCGTGATCCGGTCGGTCGGCTACCGCGGGCTGCCGCTGGACGGAGTGCCGTTCGACCACCGCCGCAACGTCGTACGCAACGACGAGGGACGCGTCGTGGACGAGAGCGGCGCGCAGGTGCCGGGCCTCTACGTCGCCGGATGGATCAAGCGCGGGCCGAGCGGGATCATCGGCACCAACAAAAAGGACGCCGCCGCCACGGTCGCCCACCTGCTCGAGGACCTCGACGGCGCCGCCGAGCGGGGCGGGGACGGCGTCGTGCCGCTGCTCGCCTCCCGCGGCCTTACGCCGGTCGGGCTCCTGGGCTGGGAGTCGATCGACGCCGCCGAGCGAGCCCTCGGCGCGACCCAGGGCCGCGACCGCACGACGCTGCACACCCGTGACGCCCTGCACGCCGCCGCCCGCCCCTGAGGGGACGTAGGAAGACGCTCCGCGTCGACGCGGGTGCGGGGAAGCGGCAGCAGGAACGCGCGCTCTACGACGCGTATCGACGCCCGCTTCGGGCCGCCGGCGGAAGCGGCAGTGGAACCGCGCTCTCCACGACGCGCGTCCACGCCCGCTTGCGGCGCCGCCGCTAGACGTCGCGGGGGTGGAGGACGCCGGTGTGCACGTCGTACACGGCGCCGGCGACGGTGACGTCCTTGGGCAGCAGCGGGTACGAGCGGACGCGGCGTACGTCGAGCGCGAGCGCGGCCTCCTGGTCGTCGACCGTGCGGAACTCGACCGAGGAGGTCTCCACGCCGAACTCCTCGCGGATCGTGTCGTGGATCTGCTCCTCGGTGGCGCTCGCCATCTTGCAGTCGGTGTGCGGCATGACGAGCACGCGGTCGACACCGAGCAGGTAGGTGGCGAGCACGAGCGTGCGCAGCACGTCGTCCGTGACCCGGGCGCCGGCGTTGCGCAGGATCTTGACGTCGCCGTGGTGCATGCCGACGAGCCCGAGCGGCTCGATGCGGCTGTCCATGCACGTGATGATCGCGAGGCCCTTGGCGGCCCGGCCGCCGAGCGCCGAGGGCGCGTAGTGCGCCGCGTAGTCGCTGTTGCCCGCGAGCACGTCGGCGAACGCGTCGCCCGGGAACGTCGTGGTCATACCAGCCACCATACAGGAATCAAACTTCCTACGTTAGCCCGAGGTCAGGACCACGGCACCCCGGGGACCGGCTCCTCGGGCACCCAGGAGGCCACCGGCACGGCCGCCTTGCCGCACGACTCGGCGCGGTCGGGCAGCTCGCCCGAGGTACGCCGGACCAGCACGGACCACGTCCGCCCGTCGACGTGCCGCACCTCGAGCTCGGCGACGCCGTCCTCGGGCGCGAACGACAGCGGCAGCGGTGCCGCGTGCTCGCCCACCCTGCGCAGAACGTCGAGGTCGTCGAGGCCGTCAACGGCGAAGGCCCGGCGTACGGCGATGGCCGCGGCCTGAGCGGCAGGCGCGGCAGAGGTGCGGCCGCGCAGCCGCTCGACCGCCCCGATGCGGCCTGCGGCGGCGCTGTCGAGCACGTCGTCGGCGGCGGCGACGTCGAGCCGGCCGTACACGTAGCCGTGCGGCAGCTGCATCGCGGTGGGTGCGAACCGGTGGCCGCCGAGGTGGTTGACCTCGAGCACGCGGCCGGCATGCGGACCAGCCGCGAGCCCTTCTGCCAGAGGCAGTCCCGTGATCGCGCAGCACCTGTCGCGTCGGGAGTTCGTGCACACGAGCAGGAGAGGGGCGTCGTCCTTGGTGCCCCACGGCGGCAGCTGCCCGCGGCCCGCCTCGCGCAGGACCTCGGGCAGGTCGGGGCGCAGGAGGACCGAGTCCTGCAGCACGCCGCTGCGCATCCGCACCCCACCAGGCGCCGTGTGCGCGAACCAGAACCGCCGGCTCGTCACCTGCTCGTGGTCGTCGGCATGGCGGCCCGTCGTGCGCGCGAGCAGCACCGACGTACGGGTGCCGTCCACGGCCCGCGTCAACGCCTCGCCCACCGCGGCCGGCAAGTGCGAGTCGGTGAGGGCGACCCGGCCGTACGGACCGGGCTGCTCCAGGACGAGCCATGCGCGCGCGAGCGGTGCGGTGCCCGGCATCGGCTCGCCGAGCCGCTCCGACACGACCGAGCACCGCTCGGAGTCGGCGACGCTCACTCTGCGGCCTCGCGCGCCGGGGCGGCGCGGCGCGGGCCACCGGGCTCGATCGGGCCGCCGACCGCGGCGACCGGCTTGGACGTCGGGAGCCCCGATCCGTCGCGGCGCGGGTCGTTCGGCGGCAGCGGCGCCGGAGCACCCTGCGGGGTGGCCGCGCGGGCGGGTGCTGGGCCGACCCAGGCGAGCAGGAGCGTGTCCTCGCCCTTGAGGAACCGCTGGGCCCTGACCCCGCCGGTCGCGCGGCCCTTGCCGGGGTACTCCGAGAACGGCGTGACCTTCACCGTCGCGCCGGACGTGCCCGGCAGCGCGCTGGTGCTGCCGGCGGCGGTCACGACCACGGCCTCGCGCGCGGTGTCGACGGCGCCGAACCACAGGACGCGGGCGGAGTCGTCGAGGCGGATGCCTGCCATGCCGCCGGCGGGTCGGCCCTGCGGCCGCACGGCGGATGCCGGGAAGTGCAGGAGCTGGGCGTCGGTCGTGACGAACACGAGCTCCTCGTCGCCGGTGGTCAGCTCGACCGCGCCGACCACGCGGTCGCCGTCGTCGAGGCGGATGACCGACCACTGGTCGGACGACGACGGCACGTCCGGCGCCACCCGCTTCACGACTCCGCCGGCCGTGCCGAGCGCGAGGCCCGGGCCCTCGCCGGTGACCGAGCACAGGCCGACGGGCTGCTCGCCCTTGTCGAGCGTGACGAGCGCGCCCAGGGGTACGCCGCCCGCAAGCGACGGCGCGCCATGCGTAGGCGGCAGCGTCGGCATCTCCAGCACCGGCAGGCGCAGCACGCGCCCGGCGCTGGTCACGAGCCCGACGTGCCCGCGGGCGGTCGTGCGGACGGCGGCGGTGATCACGTCGTGGGCGCCGCGCTCGCCGTCGACCGGCAGGTCGCGGTCGTCGGTGGTGCGCGCGAGCAGGCCGGTGCTCGACAGGAGGACGACGCAGGGGTCGTCCGTGACTTCGAGCGGCACTGCAGCGGCCTTCGTGGGCGCGCCGGAACCCTCGAGCAGCACCGTGCGCCGCGGCGTGCCGTGCTCCTTGGCGACGGCGGCGAGCTCGTCGCTCACGACGCGACGCAGCTTCTTCTCGTCGTCGAGGATCGAGGTGAGCTCCTCGATGCGCGCGCGCAGCTCGTCGCGCTCGCTCTCGAGCTCGAGGCGGCTGAACTTCGTGAGGCGGCGCAGCGGCATCTCGAGGATGTACGTCGCCTGCACCTCGGACAGGTCGAACACCTGGATGAGGCGCACCTTCGCCGCGGCGGAGTCGTCCGAGGACCGGATCAGCGCGATGACCTCGTCGATGTCGAGGATGGCGACGAGCAGGCCGTCGACGAGGTGCAGTCGCTCCTCGGCCTTGCGGCGGCGGAACGCCGAGCGCCGGCGTACGACCTCGAGGCGATGGTCGACGAAGACCTCGAGCATGTCCTTGAGGCCCAGCGTGCGCGGCTGGCCGTCGACGAGGGACACCGCGTTGATGTTGAACGAATCCTCCATCGGCGTGAGCGCGTAGAGCTGCTCGAGCACCGCCTCGGGGACGAACCCGTTCTTCACCTCGAACACCAGGCGCAGGCCGGACTCCATGTCGGAGAAGTCGTCGACGGCCGCGATGCCCGTGAGCTTCTTGGCGTCCACGGCCTCCTTGATGCGCGTGATCACCTTCTCCGGGCCGACGTTGTACGGCAGCTCGGTGACGACGATGCCCTTGCGGCGCGGCGTGACGTTCTCGATGTGCGCCGTCGCCCGCACGCGGAAGGCGCCGCGGCCGGTCTCGTACGCCTCGCGCACGCCGTCGAGGCCGATGATCCGGCCGCCGCTCGGCAGGTCGGGGCCGGGGACGAAGCCCATGAGGTCGTCGAGGGTCGCGCGCGGGTGCGCGATGAGGTGCCGGGCGGCCGCGACCACCTCGACGAGGTTGTGCGGCGCGATGTTGGTGGCCATGCCGACCGCGATGCCGGACGCCCCGTTCACGAGCAGGTTGGGGATCGCCGCCGGCAGCACGAGGGGCTCGTTCTCGCGGCCGTCGTAGTTGGGCGCCATGTCCACGACGTCCTCGTCGAGCGAGGCGGTCATGAGCAGCGCGCTCTGGGCGAGGCGGCACTCGGTGTAGCGCATCGCGGCCGGGCCGTCGTCGAGCGAGCCGAAGTTGCCGTGGCCGTCGACCAGCGGGAGGCGCAGCGAGAACGGCTGGGCCATGCGCACCAGGGCGTCGTAGATCGCGGTGTCGCCGTGCGGGTGGTACTTGCCCATGACGTCGCCGACGACGCGCGAGGACTTCACGTGGCCGCGGTCGGGGCGCAGACCCATCTCCGACATGCCGAACAGGATGCGGCGCTGCACGGGCTTGAGGCCGTCGCGCGCGTCGGGGAGCGCGCGGGAGTAGATGACGGAGTAGGCGTACTCGAGGAACGAGCCGCGCATCTCCTCGGCGACGTCGATGTCGACGATCTTCTCCGGGACGTCCGGCGGCGGGGTGGTCGTACGGCGGGCCATGCGGGACTGCACTGCTCCTCGGGGACGGACGGGTGGGACGTGCGGGTGCCTGGGCACCCCATCATGCGCCTTCTCAGCGCAGGTTCTGCTCCCGGGCGTCCTGCGCCAGCGCCGCCACGAGCAGGAGCATGAAGCCGATGACGGCTGCGCCGTAGGCGCCGAACCGGATGGCCGTGAGCGGTACGCCGCCGGTCGTGTCGAGCGCGTTGATCACGATCCAGGCCATCGGCACAGCCACCCCGAGCAGCCCTCCGATCACGACGAGTGCCCGGGTGTTGGCGATGGCGCCCACGGCGGCGATGCCCGCCACGACGGTGAGGGGGAGGCCGAGGGAGGCGATCCAGCCGTCGGCGGCGACGCTGCTGGGCGACAGCACGCTGCGCCACGGGATGTCGACGGCGGCGCGCTCACCCACCCAGGGCAGGAACTGGCAGCCGGCGAGGGCGGCGGCGAGGAGCAGCGCCACGAGGCGGGCCATGGACTTCATGGGCGGATCCTCCCAGGTCGCCGCCCCCAGGCCCCGCACCTCGGCCCGCGCGTCACCGTGTCGAAGGACGCCGGGTCGAGCGACGCCGGTGCACGCAGCGTGCGGCGGGCGTCACGGACGGGCGCCGACCCGTCCCACGACGCGCGCCGCCGCGCGGTTCCCCCGTCCGAGCGCGACGTCGAGCTCGACGCCGTCGCACCAGGCCGGGAGGAAGCCGGCGGCGAACGCGTCGCCGGCCCCGGTGGTGTCGAGCACGTCGACCGGGACAGCGGGGGAGAAGGCCACGCCCTGCTCCCGGTCGTGGGCGAGCGACCCGCGGTGCCCGAGCTTGACCACGACCGTGCCCGCCGACGCGAGCAGGAGGCGCGCCGCCTCGTGCGCCGCGGCCAGGGCTGCCTCGGCGTCCACCTCCTCGACAGGCGCAGGGAGCCCTGCCAGGAAGGCGGCCTCCTCCTCGTTCGCGAGCAGGACGTCGACCCCCGAGACCCACGACAGGAAGCGGGCGGCGCCGGTGTCGGCCAGCGGGCCGACCGACGCGACGTCGACGCTCGTGGTCATCCCCCTCAGGCGGGCGCGGTCCAGCGCCGACAGGCCGGCCATCCGGCTGCTGTCGACCATGAGCGTGTACCCGGACAGGTGCAGGTGGCTGCCGGCGGCGAACAGGTCGTCGCCGAGGTCCTGCGGGGTCAGAGCCTGGTTCGCGCCGGGGTCCGGCACCATCGTCCGCTCGCCGTCGGGCATCACCAGCACGATGCACGTGCCGGTGGGCCGGAGCGGGTCGACGGCGACGACGCACGTGACGCCGCCGTCCTCGAGCTCTCGGCGCCCGGCGCGGCCGAGCAGGTCGTCGCCGATGCGGCCCGCGAACGTGCTCGCGTGGCCGTCGTGGGCGAGCCAGGCGGCGGTGTTGGCGGCGGCGCCGCCGCCCATGACGCGGACGTCGGCGGGTGTGTCGGTCCCCTCGCGCAGGGCGCTCGGCAGGGACGCGACGACGTCGGTCATGTACTGCCCGACCGACACGAACCGCCTGTCGGGGCGCGGCGCGCGGGTCATGCCGCGGCGGCTGCGGCGATCGCGGCGGCCAGCACCGCGTTGCTGCGCACAAGCGCCACGTTGACCTCGAGGCTGCGCCCTTCGGTGGCGGTGTGGAAGAACTCGAGCAGGAACGGCGTCACGTCCTTGCCGCGCACGCCCGCCTGGTCGGCGGCCGCGAGACCCGCGGTCAGCACGCTGTCGTGGAGGGCGCGGTCGAGCTCGTCCTCCGGCGCGACGGGGTTGCACACGACGACACCGGAGTCGCAGTGCAGGCCGGCGCGGGCGTGCATCACGGCGGCGACCTCGGCGGCGTCGTCGACCCGCCAGTCGAGGCCGAAGCCGGAGTCGGCGAGGTAGAAGCCGGGGAACCGGTCGGTGCGGTACCCGAGGACCGGGATGTTGAGCGTCTCGAGCCGCTCGAGGGTGGCGGCGACGTCGAGGATCGACTTCACCCCGGCGCACACGACGGTGACAGGGGTCGTCGAGAGGGTGGTGAGGTCGGCCGACTCGTCCCAGGTGTCGCGCGCGCCGCGGTGAACCCCGCCGAGGCCGCCCGTGGCGAAGACGCGGATGCCGGCGAGGGCGGCGAGGTGCGAGGTGGCTGCCACCGTCGTGGCGCCGTTGCCGCGCTTGGCCACGAGGGTGCCGAGGTCGCGCACGCTCACCTTCACGACGGAGTCGTCCTCGGCCACGGTGCGCAGCGCCTCGTCGTCGAGCCCGACCCGCGGCACGCCGTCGACGACGGCGATGGTCGCGGGCACGGCGCCGCCGGAGCGCACCGAGTCCTCGATCTCGCGGGCGACGCGGAGGTTGTCGGGGCGCGGGAGGCCGTGGCTGATGATCGTGGACTCCAGGGCCACGACGGGGCGGCCCGACTCGAGGGCGTCGGCGACCTCGGGATGGATCTGCAGGTGCATGGATGAAAGGTAACGGGCACCCCGCGCCCACTACGGTGGGGCTGTGTCGCAGGAGGCCGCGCCCAGCACCCCGGTCGAGCACGTGCCCCCGGAGCACTGGGAGGCCGACGTCGTCCTCCGCGATGGCCGTACGGCGCGGCTGCGCCCGATCCGCCCCTCGGACGCCGAGCGGCTCGCGGAGTTCCACCGGTCCCTGTCCGAGGAGACCATCTACTACCGCTTCTTCGCGCCGTACCCGGAGCTGACCGACCGCGACCTCGCCCGCTTCACCACCGTCGACCACGTCGACCGCGTGGCGTTCGTGGCGCTCACCGGCGACGACATCATCGGCGTCGGCCGGTTCGACCGCGTCGACGCGCGCGATGCCGAGGTGGCGTTCGTGATCCGCGACGCGCACCAGGGCCGCGGCCTCGGGTCGGTGCTGCTCGAGCACCTCGCCGCGGCTGCGCGCGAGCGCGGCGTGCGCCGGTTCGTGGCCGAGGTGCTGCCGACGAACCGCCGGATGCTGTCGACGTTCGAGGAGGCGGGCTACCACCCCTCGCACAAGATGGAGGACGGCGTCGTCTCGCTCGCCTTCGACCTCGAGCCGACCGAGTCGTCGGTTGCGGTACGGCTCTCCCGCGAGCACCGCGCCGAGTCGCGCAGCGTGGCCGCCCTCGTCGCGCCGGAGGCCGTCGTCGTCGTCGGTGCCAGCCGCGACCCGAAGTCGCTGGGCCATCGCGTGCTTCGGCACCTGCTCGAGGGCGGCTACACCGGCCGGCTGTCGGCGGTGAACCGCGCGGCGGCGGAGGAGGGCGTCGACGTGCTCGGCGTTCCGACGTACGCCTCGGTCAGCGCCATCCCCGAGAAGGTCACGCTCGCGGTGCTGTGCGTGCCGCACGACGAGGTCGACGCGGTCGTCGACGACTGCGCCGCGGCGCGCGTGCGCGGGCTGCTGGTGGTGGCCGCCGGCTACTCCGAGAGCGGGCCCGAGGGTGTGGAGCGCCAGCGCACGCTCGTGCGCAAGGCGCGGGGGAACGGCATGCGGGTGATCGGCCCGAACGCGCTCGGGATCGTCAACACCGACCCCGAGGTGTCGATGAACGCCTCGCTCGCGCCGCGCATGCCGGGCCACGCGCCGATCGGCTTCTTCAGCCAGAGCGGATCGCTCGGCGGCACGATCCTGTCGCGCGCGGTCCGCCGCGGGCTCGGCGTCTCGACGTTCGTGTCGGCCGGCAACCGGGCCGACGTCAGCGGCAACGACCTGCTGCAGTACTGGGAGGACGACGACAAGACCTCCGTGGTTCTGCTCTACCTCGAGAGCGTCGGAAACCCGCGCAAGTTCACGCGCATCGCGCGGCGGCTCTCGCGCAGCAAGCCCGTGGTCGCGATGCGCACCGGGCGGTCGACGCAGGCGTATCCGATCGGGCACGCGATCCGGCGTACGACGCTGCCGGTCGCGGCGGTCGACTCGATGTTCGCGCAGGCGGGCATCGTCGAGGTGGAGTCGCTCGGGGAGATGTTCGACGTCGCGGGGTTGCTGGCGTACCAGCCGCTGCCGGCCGGGCGCCGGGTCGCCATCGTGGGCAACTCCGACGCGCTCGCGGTGCTGGCGGCCGACGCGTGCGCGTCGTCCGAGCTGGACGTGGTGGGGGAGCCGGTGACGCTGCGCAGCGACTGCTCGCCGCAGGAGCTGTCGCGTGCGCTCGCCGCGGTGCTCGACGATCCCGCCGTCGACTCGGTCGTCGTGTCGCACGTGCCGATGCTGGGGCACGACGGCCGGGCCTGGGAGCGCGTGGTGGCGGAGACCGTCGTGCGCGGGGCCAAGCCGGTCGTCGCCGTCCTCGTCGCCGCGGAGGAGGAGAGCGGGCTGCTGTCGGCGTCCGAGGACGCCGAGGCGCTGCCGATGCCGGAGCACGGGTCGGTGCCGTTCTACGGCACGGTCGAGGACGCCGTGCGGGCTCTGCGGCGCGTCACGCGGTACGCCGAGTGGCGCGCGCGGCCGCTCGGCGACCTCCCGGAGTTCGCCGACATCGACCGCAAGCAGGCCCGGGCCATCGTCGACCGGCTGGTGGGCGAGGAGCTCGATCCGGCCGAGCGGGCCGGGGGCCTCACCGGCCGCGGCCGGGCCGGGAGCGGACCTGCCGCCACGACGAACACGTCGTACGTCGACCGCGGCGCCGACGAGGTGCTGCTCTACGCCGAGGACTCCGACGACGACCTGACGCTGCTGCTCGAGCAGTACGGCATCCCCGTGTGGCCGGTGATCCCCGTGACGAGCACCGAGCAGGCGGTGGAGGTAGCCGACGGCATCGGCTACCCGGTGGTGCTCAAGACGCTCGACCCGCGGTTCGCCTCGCGCACCGACCTCGGCGGCCTGCGGCTCAACCTGGAGAACGAGCGCGCGGTGCGGACGGCGTTCCGCTCGATGTCGGACAACCTCGACCCCGACGCCGCCGACCGGCTCGTGCTGCAGCACATGGCCACGCCGGGCGTGGCGTGCGTCGTCGGCTCGACCGAGGACCCGCTCTTCGGGCCGGTCGTGTCGTTCGGCCTTGCCGGCCTGGTGCCCGAGCTCCTCGGCGACCGCGGCTACCGCATCCCGCCGCTCACCGACACCGACGCGCACGACCTCGTCGACGCGCCCGGCGCCTCGCCCATGCTCAACGGGATCGGCGGCACGGAACCGGTGGACCACGCCGCCATCGAGGACCTGCTGCTGCGCGTGGGGCAGCTCGCGGACGACGTGCCCGAGCTCGGCGAGCTGCGGCTCGAGCCCGTCGTGGTGGCCGAGGAGGGCCTCGCGGTGCTCGGGGCGCGCGCGGTGCTGCGCCGCCCCCAGGCCCGGACGGACGCCGAGGCCCGCCGGCTCGGCGTCGGGTCGGCATAGCGGGCGTCCGCTGCGCCGTAACGCGGTGGCCGGGTGTCGGGGGTCTCTGATGGACTCTCCTGCATGGACGGCGACGTGGCGCAGGAGCAGCCCGTCTCCATCCGGGAGGTGCTGAACCCGCCCATCGCGCGGATGCTCGTCGGCATCGGATGCTCGGCGCTCGGCGGCGGCCTCATCATGTCGCTGCTCGCGGTCTACCTGCACCAGGTGCGGGGCTTGCCGCTGCAGCTCGCAGGCCTCGTCCTCACCTTCCAGGCCCTGCTGGGCCTCGCGTTCTCGCCGATCGTGGGCATGGTCGTCGACCGGATCGGCCCCAAGCCGGTGCTGCTCACCGCGCTCGGCATCGAGGCCGTCGGAACGGTGGCGATCGGGTTCGCGCAGACCGCGCCGCAGGCGTTCCTCGCCGCGGGGGTCATGGCCATAGGCAACGCCGGGCTCTGGGCGCCGCAGGCCGCGATCCTGTCTCGGCTCACCACCCCCGAGCGGCGCCAGCGCGTGTTCGGGCTGCAGTTCATGCTGCTGAACCTCGGCATCGGGCTCGGCGGGCTCGTGGGCGCCGCGGTGGTCGACGTCGACCGGCCGTGGACCTTCACGGTCCTCTACGCCGCGAACGCCATCACGTTCCTGGCGTACGCCGTGGCGGTCGCGGGCGTGCGCGGCGTGAGCGGCCCCGAGACGCACGCGCCGGGCGAGGACGACGACGGCCCCGGGGGCTACCTGCAGGTGCTGCGCGACCGGCGACTGCGCCGCTACGTGCTCGGCGCGCTGCTGCTGCTGACCTGCGGCTACGGCTCGATGGAGGTCGGCATCCCGGTCTTCATGACGACCGAGGCGGGCCTGCCGATCAACGCGATCGGCGTCGTCTTCTTCTTCAACACGCTCGTGATCGTGGTCGCCCAGGTGTGGGTCATCAAGCGGATCGAGGGCCGGTCGCGGTCCAAGGTGCTGCTGCTCGTGGCGGTCGCATGGTCGGCGTGCTGGGTGCTGCTCGCGGCGTCCTCGCTGGTGAGCACTCTCGCAGCAGCGATCATCATCACCATCGGGGTGAGCATCTTCGCCGTGGGGGAGACGCTCTGGTCGCCGGTCGCGCCGTCGCTGGTCAACGACTTCGCGGCGCCGCACCTGCGCGGGCGCTACAACGCGGTGGGCGGCCTGGTGTGGAGCGTCGCAGGGGCGATCGGCCCGGCGGTCGCCGGTGCGATGCTCGGGGCGGGTCTCGGCGTGCTGTGGGCGCTGGTCGTGGCGGGCGGCGCGCTGCTCGCCGGCCTCGTGCTGCTGTCCCTGCGCAGCCTGCTCACCCCTGCCGAGGACGGCCGGCGCGAGCCTGCCGGGGCGAGCAGCGCCGCAGGGGTGCGAGGATGAGGGCATGTCGAACGACGCCACCCTCGCCCCGCGCCTGCGCGCCGACATCGAGCGCAGCGGCTACTACCCGGAGCTCGTGAGCGACACGCTCGACACCGCGCTCGCCGACGAGCCGGTCGTGGCGTACGTCGTGCACCACGAGGCCACGTTCGACCACGACGAGCTGCGCAGGCACGTGACCGTGCTCGCGCTCACGCCGACCCGCCTCATCGTCGGGCACACCGACGAGCACCCGGCCGACGAGACGTCGTCGCACCCGTACGCCACGGCCTCGACCGAGGCGGTGCGCATCGAGCGCATCGACTCCGTGGTCGTGACCCGCGTGGCGGCCGACGCCGCCAAGCACAAGAAGGGCTCGCCGGTGCGCGAGGTCGTGCTCACCATCGGGTGGGGCGCGGTCAGCCGGATCGACCTCGAGCCGGCCTCGTGCGGAGACCCGCAGTGCGACGCCGACCACGGCTACACGGGCACGGCGTCCAACGACGATCTCGCCCTGCGCGTCTCCGAGGCCGCCGACGGCGCCGAGGTGGTGGCGCAGACGCTGCAATTCGCCGCCGCGCTCTCGCAGGCCACCGCGCACCGCACCCGCTGATCCGTCCCCGGCGGGTCTCTTCCCGCCGGCGCGCGGGACCAGGGATACTGGGGCTCTTCCCCGAGCACGACGTCCGACCCCGTACGCGGCACCGCCTGGCGGTGGCCGCTCCGTCGTTTCGAGGAGCCGCATGGCCGAGCTGGTCTTCTTCTCCGGGACCATGGACTGCGGCAAGTCCACCCTCGCCCTGCAGACCGACCACAACCACGCGGCCCGCGGCCGGGCCGGGATCGTGTTCAGCCGCCTCGACCGCGCGGGCGAGGACACGCTGTCCAGCCGCCTCGGGCTCAAGGTGCCCGCGGTCGAGGTATCGGCCGAGACCGACTTCTGGCAGCACGTGACCGACGTGCTCGCCGGTGGCGGCCGGGTCGACTACCTCATCTGCGACGAGGCCCAGTTCTACGAGCGCGAGCAGGTCGACCAGCTCGCGCGCATCGTCGACGAGCTCGGCATCGACGTCTTCGCCTTCGGCATCCTCACCGACTTCCGCACCGAGCTGTTCCCGGGCTCGCGCCGGCTCACCGAGCTCGCTGACAAGGTGCAGGTGCTGCAGGTCGAGGCGCTGTGCTGGTGCGGGCGCCGCGCCACGCACAACGCCCGCACGGTCAACGGCGTGATGGTCGTGGAGGGCGACCAGGTCGTGGTCGGCGACACGTTCAGCGCCGACGTCGTGGCGTACGAGGTGCTGTGTCGGCGCCATCACACGCGGCGGATGACCGCGGCCACGGCGATGCACGCGCACATGAGCCCCACGCCGCTGCCGTTCGACGAGCCCGCACCGGCGTGAGCTTCCTCGTCGACGCGGCGACGCTCGCCGCCGAGCTCGGCTCGGACCGCCCGCCCGTGCTCCTCGACACCCGGTGGAGCCTGGCCGGCCCGCTCGGCCGTGAGGTGTACGCCGAGGGCCACGTGCCCGGCGCGGTGTTCGTCGACCTCGACGCCGACCTGGCCGACCCGCCCGGGGCGGGCGGCCGGCATCCGCTGCCCGACCCGGGACGGTTCGCCGCCGCGATGCGCCGCGCCGGCGTGACGCTCGACCGGCCGGTCGTCGTGATGGACGGCCGCGAGGGGTCGCAGGCCGCGCGGATCTGGTGGCTGCTGCGGCACCACGGCCACGACGACGTGCGGCTGCTCGACGGCGGCCTCGCCGCATGGACGGCGGCCGGGGGAGACGTGGCCACCGGCGACGAGGGTCCGCCGTACGGTGACGACGGGCCTTCCTCAGGCGCGCGGTTCACAGCCGACGTGGCGCGGCTACCCGTGCTGGACGCCGATGGTGCCGCGGCCCTGGCTCGCGACGGCGTCCTGCTCGACGCACGTGCCGAGGCCCGCTACCTCGGGCAGACCGAGCCGATCGACCCCGTGGCCGGCCACATCCCGGGCGCCGTCTGCTTCCCGACCCTCGACCTCGTCGACGCCGACGGCCGGTTCCTGCCCGCCGACGTTCTGCCCACGCTGTTCGCGGGGGTCGACGTGCGCCCCGGCTCGCCGGTCGGCGTCTACTGCGGCTCGGGCGTGACGGCCTCGCACGAGGTGCTGGCTCTGGCCGAGGCCGGCATCGACGCCGCGCTCTACGCCGGATCCTGGTCGGATTGGATCACCGATCCAGCCCGCCCGGTCGCCACCACCGACCGCTGAGGCGTCGAGACAAACAGAGAAAGAACCGGCAGTATCGCTCGGGTGGCGAACAACCGATCGGGCAGGCCGCCATACCTGCTCCGGGCGGAAAGCTGGCCCGTCGTCGCTGCTTCGCTCGTCGTTTTCGGGGTCGTTTGGATTGCTGGTCTCGTCGCCGACAACACGGCCCTGCTGGTTGTCGGTTGGGTCCTGCTGTCCCTGTGGATCGTCGGCCTCCTTGTTCGGGCGCTGGCGATCGAGACGATCGCGGCCCTGGCCAAAGGGGAGACCTACCGCGATGGCTTCTGGCGATTCGTGCGTCTGATCGTCGTCAGTGCCCTGAACGGGCTGCTGCCGTGAGTCAATGCAGCGCAGAGGCTTCGTTCGCGCTCGCCTCTCGGCGATCGACCCGGCAGTATCGCTTGGGTGGTTGACGGAGTGGAAGGTATGCGTGCCGGCCCAAGCAGCCTGAAGGACCTCGAGGACGCTGATGGGGCACGGCCGCCGTGGTTCCTAGACGTGGCACAGCCCGACAGGCGTCAGAGCGGCCTCGACCCCGCAATCGAGCAGGAACTCGCCTATCGGGCTGAGCGTGAAGCACAGCGCAGGAGTAGGGCGTCGTCCGGCGCCTGACTGTTTGAGTCCGGGCGGCGCCGAGGTGCCGTTCGCGCTCGTATCGTCGGGCAGGATGAACCTCGTGATGAAGCCGGGGGCGGGACCCGAATGGACCTTCGACGGGGTCTCGTATGAGGTGATCGCGGCCAGCAACGTGTCGACTCGTGACGGCTTCGGGTACGAGCTGTGGGAGTTGGGCTCAGGCGGGCGAGGCATGGTCCTTGAGGCGTTCTGGGACGACAGCACGGGACTGTTCACGTTCACCGCGCTCACCACGGACCCGCTGCCCTTCCGACTTGTGGAGCAGTTCATCAACAGCGCGGCCGAAGGCGTCCCTCCCAGCCGGTAGCACGCGAAGTGCCGTTAGCGCCCACCCGCGACGCCGCGTATCCGGCAGGATCGAGCGCATGGAACGGCAGGACGCGATGGCATCGACACTCGTCGTCATAGCTGGCAGCGGCTACAACGCGCAGCACCGTCAGGACAACACCGTGCTTCACACCGAGCGGGACCCCGAGGTGATCGGCAGGGTCGCCGACCTTCTGGCGACGAGAGGCGGCGAGTCACACGCCTGGATGGAGTGGCCCCGAGTCTCGCTGGTGTTCCTCGACGGGAGAGCGGTCATCGCAGAGTACGGAGTCCTCGGCGGGGCAAGGTGGCTCCGAACCTCGCTCGACGGTGACCGGGCGATCGAGCGACCTGAGGAACTCGCTGCTTGGCTGGTTGAGGTAGGCGCCCCGGCTGACAACTCCGACGAGTGGCAGCCCGACGGTTGGGCCGAGTGGACCCCCCGGCGCAGGACACTCTGGCGGCGTGAGCGGCAGGCAGAGCTGATGGAAGCGCTGCACCTTGACCCGGACGTCGCGCAGCGGGTGGGTCGCGAGGAGTGGGTGGCCCATCTGAGATCAGAGGCAGCGGAACTGCGAAGGCAGTTGATAGTCGACGGGGAGGCCGTCGACTAGGTGCGCGGCCGACAGTCTGCCCGAGTCCCACGCGAGCAGATGTGCCTGATGGATGGTTCTGGCGGGCGTTGAGCGTGTGCTCGTAGCGTCCGAGGTCCTGGCGGGTCGTCTCGAGAAGTGCCTGCTGCCGGTGACGGTTGGCTTTCGAACGAAGCGTCGGCC
>JBFWNE010000031.1:0-46273 GCA_050251215.1 Candidatus Nanopelagicales bacterium | reverse complement strand
ACGCCCAGCCCGCCCTCAACTTCGGCTACGCGCGCCTCGACCCCGCCGAGCCGTGGCGGCAGCCGGTCGACGCGCCCGGACCGAGGCGCAACCGGCAGGCGCTCAAGGAAGTCATGGCGTTCTGGCTCGACCGCGGGGTAGCCGGATTCCGCGTCGACATGGCCTTCTCGCTCGTGAAGGACGACCCCGGCAAGGTCGAGACGACGGCGCTCTGGCGCGAGCTGCGCGAGTGGCTGGACGCGACGTACCCCGACGCCGTCATCGTCCCGGAGGGCCGCGAGCCGCGGACCGGCGGCCGCCTCGCCTTCCACGCGGACTTCTTCCTGGTGATCTACCAGGAGCACGCGAGCCTGTTCGACAACGGCGGCGCGGGCGAGCTGTTCTGGGGGAGGTTCGACCACGCGTTCTTCGACGCCGACGGCCTCGGCAGCACCGAGCCGTTCCTGCGCTCGTGGAACGAGGTCAAGTCCGACGACCCCGACCGCCTCGTGCTCATGTCGAGCGCCGACCACGACTACTCGCGGCTCGCGTGCGGTTCCCGGACCGCCGAGCAGCTCGGCGCCGCCTTCACGTTCCTCCTGACGTGGGGCACGGTGCCGCTCATCTATTTCGGCGACGAGATCGGCATGCGCTACCTCGAAGGCCTGCCCGACGTCGAAGGCAGCATCTGCAACCCGACCTACAACCGGGCGGGCTGCCGTACGCCGATGCAGTGGGACGGCACGGCCAACGCGGGGTTCTCCACCGCCGACCCCGACCGGCTCTACCTGCCGATCGACCCGGACCCGGCGCGGCCGACCGTCGCCGCCCAGCGCGAGGACCCGGGCTCCCTTCTGCACCTCGTCCGGGAGCTCGTGGCGCTGCGCCGCAGCACTCCCGCGCTGTCGGCCCGCGCGAGCACGCGCGTGCTGCACGACGGCTACCCGCTCGCGTACGTCCGAGGCGAGTCGCACCTGGTCGTGGTCAACCCGCGGCGTGAGCCCGCCGTGCTCGACGTCCCGGAGGCGCGCGGCGCGGCCCTCGTGCACGGGCGCGGCGTACGCGTCGCCCCCGACGCCGTGCACCTCGACGGGTTCGGCCACGCGATCCTGACCCTCGCCCGGTAGACGCGCGCGGGCCCCGGGGGATCGCCCCGGGGCCCGTACGTCGTCGTGCCGCAGTCGTGACGCGGCGGTCGATCAGAACCGGAAGGTGCCGACCAGTCCCTCGAGCGAGGACGCCATGTGCGCCAGCTCGCCGGCAGCCTGCCGCGTCTGAGCCGCGCCGGAGCTCGCGCTCTGGGCGGCCTCGGTCACGCCGTCGATGTTCTGCGCGATCATGCCGCTGCCGATCGAGACGTCCGACATCGAGCGGGCGATCTCGTTGATCGCCGCGGTCTGCTCCTCGACCGCCGAGGCGATCGAGTGCTGGATCTCGTTGATCTGCGTGATCGTGGACGTGATCTCCTGGATCGCGGCGATCGCCTCGGCCGTGTCGCTCGTGATCGTCTGGATCTTCTGCGTGATGTCGGTCGTGGCGGTGGCGGTGGCACGGGCGAGGTCCTTGACCTCGCTCGCGACGACCGCGAAGCCCTTGCCCGCCTCGCCGGCGCGGGCCGACTCGATCGTGGCGTTGAGCGCGAGCAGGTTGGTCTGGTCCGCGACGCCCTTGATCTCCTTGATGACCTTCTCGATGTCCGAGCTGCTCTCCTCGAGCTTGCTCATGATGAGGCTGGTGTTGCCGGCCACCTCGACGGCGGTCGAGGCCACGCGGGCGGCGTCCCAGGCGCTCGAGGAGATCTGGGCGATGCTCGCGGTGAGCTCGTCCGTCGCGGTGGCTGCCGTCTGCACGTTCTCGTTCACCGACTCCGACCGCTCCGCCACCTCCGACGCCTGGTGGGACGTCGCCTCGGCGGAGGTCGACATGAGGTTGGACGTCGCGGTCAGCTGCTCGGCGGCGGCGGCGAGCATCTGGGCGTTGTCCGCGATCGCGGCCACGCTCTGCTGCTGGGCCTCGGCGGCCGTGTTGAGGCTGCGGCCGACGCGGGAGAGCTCGTCGTCGCCGGTGACCTCGACCCGGACCGAGAGGTCGCCGGCCGCGAGGCGGCCGAGCGCGACGTCGACCGCGGTGAGCGGCTTCATGATCGAGCCGATGATGCGTGCGGTGAGCACGAGCGCAACAGCCACGGCGACGACGAGCAGCACGACGAGGACCAGGGTCCAGCGCGTGACGCTGGCGTCGACGTCCGCGACGATCGCGGCGACACGCTGGTCGGAGACCTTGTTCATGGTGTCGAAGGCCTCGACCGTGGCCGTCGATGCGGGGTAGTTGTCGACGGTCTGGATCCGGGTGGCCAGCGCCAGGTCGTTGGCGTCGACAGCAGACTTCACCTTGTCCACGAAGCCCTCGTAGTCGGCGAGAGCCTTGGATGCGGACTGCGCCAGCGTCACGAGCTCGGGTGAGTCGCTCGCCTCGAGCTTCGCCATGGCGTCGAGCGCGGCCGCGTGCGAGTCGGCCGCCACCTGCCACGTCTCCTCCGCCAGCTTGGCCTGGGTCGGGTCGTTGAGCGCCTGGATCAGCACGGCCATGTTGACCGCGCCGTCCTCGGACAGCCAGGCCGTGTACGCCTCGCTGCCGAGGTTCGCGTCGTCGAACGACGCCGCCAGCTCCTGGGACCCGGCCTTGGCCTGGTTGAGGCCCACGATGGCGACGGCGGCCGAGACGAGCCACACGGCCAGTAGGGCGCCGACGAGCGCGTACAGGCGCTGCTTGACGGACAGGGACAGGCCGCGGCGGGGGGCGGCGGTGGGGACGGACACGTGGAGCCTCCGGGTTTCGGGCATGCAGGACAGGAGTCCTGCTGGCCCGATCGGCCCGTGCTCTCCGCGCCTGAGCCTTCCCGTACGTCGTGAGCCGATCGAGAGGTGCCGCGGAGGCCCGCGTCAGCGCAGGCCCGCCTCGGCGTCCTCCCGCTCCGGGTCCCCGTGCGCCGGGACCCAGCCAGCGGCCGCGTCGTGCCGCAGCGCCCGGCCGGAGCCGGGCTCGAGCACCACGAGCGACACCCACTCCCCGAGCACCAGCCGCGCGACCTCCGGCTGCCGCGCGAGCACGCGGTCGACGGCCGACGCCTCGGCATGCACCACGGCGAGCAGGCGGAGCGGCTCGTGGAACGGCCGCCCGACCCACCGCCCGTCGACCGGGCCCGTCGCCGACACCGACTGCCACGGCAGGCCGATCCGCAGATCTCCGCGCGCGCCGGTGACCACGCCGGCCAGCGGTGCGGGGCCGCCGTCGGCCGACACGAGCACGTTGTGCGTGGTCTTGTCGCCGGCGCCGAACCGCTCCGGGTCGACGGTCGAGCACCAGTACTGCGTGGAGATCCACTGCGCCACCACCATCGGCGCCGACAGCAGGAACTCCAGCGCGCTGCCGTCGGCGTCGAGGTCGTGCCGGTACGAGTGCAGGAACACTCGGCCGTCGAGGTCGAGCCCGGAGGTCAGCGACCGCGGGCCGATCACGATGGCCGCGTTGCGTGCAAGGCCCCACTCCGGACGCACCTGCGCCCAGTCGACCGCGCGGGCCGAGAGCGCCCTGCGCAGCGCTCCGGCCTCCCGGGGCAGCGGCTCCGGCAGCAGGGCCGCCCGCTCCAGCGCCGTGGCATCGCACGCGCGCGCCAGGTCGGCCCGCAGCTGCGCGACCACGTCGGCGTGCTGGTCCGGCACGTCGACGAGCAGGTCGACGACATCGCGCGTGGTGTCGTGCAGACCCGCTCCGAACCAGGTGCCCTCCGGTACGTCGATCCCCTGCGCAGCAAGGCCCTCCCGGACCCGGGCGTCGTTGAGCACCTGGGCCATCGCGCGGGCGCTCACGTCGCCGGCGAAGCCGCCGCAGGCACCGCAGTCGTACGCCGCGACGTGCGGGTTGTTCGCGGCGTGGCCGCCGTGGCCGACGAGGAGCACGACCGGAGCCGGGTGCAGCAGCCCGGTGGTGCGCAGGAACGCTGCCGCGGCGTCGACGAGCTCGGCGACGTCGAACGCCTCGGGTGCGGCGTCGCAGCGCTCGAGCAGGATCTGCCCGCGCGCGGGCTGCTGCGGGCGGCGTACGCGGTCCCAGGCGGCGGGTGCGCAGGTGTGCAGGAGCGAGGCCGGGCCGGTGACCCAGCCCGCGGCCTCGGCGAGGGCGAAGGGAGCGGCAGCGGCGCCCTCGACCGCATGCACCGCGTCGCCGGCGTCGCGCACCAGCGAGGTGGACGCGGCCTCGGAGACCGTGTGCTGCGGGCGGAGCAGCGCGGGGAGCCGCTCGGTGATCGCGCCGGAGCCCGACACGTGCGCGAGCGGCAGGCCGAAGAACCCGGCCGCGCCCACGGTCTCCCACGGGCCGAGCGGCTCGAGGTTGCGGCGCAGGCGCTCGGAGCGCACGTCGATGCACAGCACGACCTGCGCCTTCACCTCGGACGTAGGCGCTGCCGGGGCCGCCGCTGCGGCGGCCAGCCCCGCGACGAGCGGCGCGCGGTACGACTCCTCGAGCACGCGCAGCCGCAGCAGCTCGAGTCCCTGCTCGTGCAGCGCATGCGCGAGGTCGAGCAGCTCGGCGACGGCGGCCGGCACGATCGAGGTCAGCGGCGCACCCGACGCGCAGGCGAGCAGCGCGACCGTCGGGGCGAGGTCGTCCTCGACCTCGCGGACGAGCGGTGCGTGCTGCCCGGCGGCGTCGACCACGAGCAGCTCGAGGGTGAGACGCGCCGCGAGCAGGTCGACCACCTCGTCCACGCCGACCGCCAGCCCGAGCCGGCGCCGCCAGGCCAGGTGCGCCACCCAGCCCGGGTCGCGGGCCAGCACCCGGGAGAACGCGGGCACGAGGTGCTCGCCGGAGAGGCCGCAGCGCGCGGCGACGAGCGCGACCACCGCTGCCGGCTCGTCGGGCAGGCCGCGCACCGCGGTCCCGGCGCCGGCAGTCCCGAGGAGCTGGTCGAGGTGGTCGGCGTCGGCCCGCAGCGAGGCCCAGATCCCGGCGCCGGCGGTGGGCCACGCGGGTGCGCCGTACTGCAGGGCGGCGTACGACGAGACCAGGCGCCGGCCGCGCTCGTCCAGGGCCACGAGCTCCGGCCGGCCATCGGCAGCGGCCTCGGCCGGCGAGGACACCACGCAGCGGCGCGCCGCCGCGAACGACCGTGCGCCCAGAGCCGAGCGGGCCCACGCGATGTCGGCCTCGCTCGGCTCGTCGGCCACCAGCGCGGCGGCGATCAGACCCGCCCGCTCCCGGACGCCGCCCGCGAGCATGAGGTCGGGCCCCGGCGACACCGAGGAGGCGACGCGCCCGAGGGCGCCGGCGTCGGCTGCTCCGTCGGCGAGCGAGGCGCGCAGCAGCGCGGCATCGACGCCGGCCCGCGCCCCCCAGGTGGAGCGCGCCACCTCGAGGGCGTCGGCGAAGTCGAGGTGCTCCAGGCCCGCGAGCGGGTTGCTCGCGACGAACGACGTGAGCGGCCAGCTCGGCGCGACCGAGCGCGAGGCGACCTCGACCGCCTCCCGCACCACGTCCGTCCCGGAGTCGGCCGCGGCCGGCATCCGCTGCGCGGGCACGGCGACACGGGAGGCGGTGCGCGGGCCGGCGAGCGTGGTGCGGGCGACCCGGCGGACCAGGCCGGGCAGGGCGCCGCGACGGGCCCGCGCGTCGAGCAGCGCCAGCGCCGCACCCACCGCCAGGAGCGCACCGAGCAGGACGGCGAGCAGCGCCGCGCCGGGCGCGCCCCACGCCGGGGACGACCAGCCGAACGCCGTCTCCAGCACGTGGTCGAGCAGCCGGACGCCCACGACGTAGGCCGCGCCCGCGGCCAGCACGGCGACCACCGCAGCAGGCCGTGCTGCGGCCGAGCGCGCACCGACGGCCGTCGCCAGCGCGGCGACGGCGACGGGCAGCAGATAGGCGGGCATCGACAGGAGGGACGACGACGAGGCGAGAGGCACAGCCGCCGCGACGACGACGGTGGAGACGGCGAGGACGACGGCTGCGACGCGGGCGCGCCGCGAGGCGGAGACGTGCTCTGCGCGCGCGGCCCGAGCGCGCTCCACGGCGCCGCCGGCGCCCAGGAACAGCCCGGCCTTCCACATGCCGTGCCCGAGTACGTGCACGAGCGCCGCGGCGGGCAGGCCCAGGCCGAAAGTCACCGCGAGGTAGCCCATCTGCGCCGAGGTCGAGGACGCGAGGCGGCCCTTGACGTCCGGACGCACGCGCATCTGCATCGTGGCCACCACCACGGAGAGCACGCCGAGCGCGAGCGCGAGCCCGCGCGCGACGGCGCTCGCGCCGACGAGCGGCCAGAGCAGCAGCGCCAGCAGGCCGACGCCGTTGACGAAACCGGCGTGCAGCAGGGCGCTCACCGGCGAGGGGGCCTCGGCGACCTCGGGCAGCCAGCGGTGCATCGGCACGAGCGCGCTGCGGACGGCGCCGGCGACGACCACGAGCGCGGCCACGAGCGCCGCGAGCACCGGGGAGTCCGAGGCCGCGGAGCTGAGCGCCGCGACGTCCCACGCCCCGAGCCCGAGGCCGGCGACCACGACGGCGAGCAGCAGCGCGAGGTCGCCGACGAGGAGGCGCCGGCGTACCGCGCGGGCAGCGGCCTGCGCGGCGTCGGTGCCGGTGTGCGCGACCAGGGCGGCCATCGCGAGGCCGGCGGCGGTCCAGCCGAGCAGGAGCAGCGGCAGGCTGCTTCCGGACACTGCCAGCGCGAGGCCCAGCACCACCGTGGAGAGGAGCGCGGCGTACCGGGCGACGCGCTGCTGCCCGGCGAGGTTGCGCCCGGAGTACGCCGCGACCACGGACGCCACACCGGCGACCAGCACCAGGAGCACGGCGCGCACGCCGTCGACGGCGATCCCGAGGGTCAGCGTGCCCCCCGCGATCTGCACCGAGGCAGCGGTCGCGGAGACGGGGCCGGCGAGCAGGACGGCGAGCAGCAGGGCGAGGCAGCTGAGGGCGAGGACAGCCAGGGCGGACGTGGCGGCGCGCAGAGAGGACATGCGAAGGAGAATACACGAAGATTATTTCATGTCTAATGGGTCGTGATTTCTTTATGGCGCGTCCACCCGCAACAATGACGCCCGTGCCGCAGACGCCGGAAGCCCCTGCACGATCCTGGACCCTGCTGACCAACCACGCCCGCGTGCTGCTGCTCATCGCCCGCGACCCCGATGCGCGGCTGCGCGACCTCGCCGACGCCGCGCAGATCACCGAGCGCGCGGCCCAGGCGATCGTGCGCGACCTGGTCGACGCCGGCTTCCTCACCCGCACGCGGGTCGGGCGACGCAACACCTACGAGCTGCACCCGTCGGGGCGGTTCCGGCACCCCGCCGAGGCCGACCACGAGGTGGGCGAGCTGCTCGCGCTCTTCAGCCGGGCCGACTCCGGGTCCTGACCGCCGCTGCTGCGCCTGCGCAGCCGTCCGGCCATCTGGGGACGCGTTCCGACCGCCTCGCCCTCTGCGGCTGGGCAATCTGCCCAGTGCGCTCCGGCCACGTTGTTCGGTCCCGCACAAATCTGCCCGGAAACCCTTGACGCCGCCTGTGGCACGCGCCACTCTTGCGCAGTCATTCGGATCCGAACGGATCGTGCCGACCCCGCCGCACCCCGGCGCCACGAGGAGAGCCATGACCCAGCTCCAGCCCCCGCCGCAGGAGACACCGGAGACCGCGCTGCATCACGGACGCCTCGGCGTCCTCGGCATCGTGTTCTTCGTCGTCGCCGCAGCCGCGCCGCTCGTCGGCATGACCGGCGCGGTGCCCGTCGCGATCGTCCTCGGCAACGGCGCGGCCGCCCCCGGCGCGTACGTCGCCGTCGGTCTCATCCTGCTGCTGTTCTCCGTGGGCTACGCCGCGATGGCGGGCAAGGTGACCAACGTCGGCGCCTTCTTCGCCTACGTCGGCCGCGGCCTCGGCGTCGTCCCCGGCGTCGGCTCCGCGTTCGTGTCGCTCGTGGCGTACCTCGCCGTCCAGCTCGCGGTGTACGGCTTCTTCGGCGGCGTCGTCGCCGGGCAGATGGCCGAGAAGTTCGGCATCGAGTGGTCGTGGTGGGTCTGGGTGCTCATCGCCTGGGCGATCGTGCTGGGCCTGTCGGTCCTGTCGGTCGACGTCGGCGCGAAGCTGCTCGGCGTCCTCATGAGCCTCGAGCTGCTCTCGCTGATCGTGACCGCGTTCGCCGTCTTCTTCTCCTCGAGCCGCCCCGAGCCGCTCGACCTCGCTGCGTCGTTCGCGCCCTCGAACATCCTCGCCGGCGGCCTGACCGGCTCGGCGGGCATCGCGCTCGCGTTCGCGTTCGCGTCGTACATCGGCTTCGAGGCGACCGCCATCTACGGCGAGGAGTCGCGCGAGGCGCACAAGACCGTGCCGCGGGCGACCTACCTGGCCGTCATCACGATCACCGTCATCTTCGGCTTCACGGCGTTCGCAATCGTCAGCGGCCTCGGCTCGTCGGTCGTGATCGACAAGACCCTCGAGCTCTCGGACGGCCTGGCCAACCCGGCGGCGGTGCTGTTCGCGGTGGCCGAGCAGTACGTCGGCACCTGGATGTCCGACCTCATGAGCTGGCTCGTGCTCTCCTCGCTCTTCGCCGGCCTGCTCGCGTTCCAGAACTCGGCCGCCCGGTACTTCTACGCGATGGGACGCGCCGGCGTGCTGCCGACCCGCCTCGACCGGGTGAACCGCCGCGGAGCTCCGTGGACGTCGGCGGTCGTGACCTCCGTCATCACGCTGATCGTGATCCTGATCTTCGTGGTGCAGAACCTCGACCCGATCCTGAACCTCTTCTACTGGTTCTCCGGCCTCGCCGTGCTCGCGATCGTCTTCGTCGAGATCCTCGTGTCGATCGCCGTGATCGCGTTCTTCCAGCGCCACAAGGGAGAGGCATCGGTCTGGGCCTCGGTCATCGCGCCCGTCCTCGCCATCATCGGCCTCGCCCTGGGCCTCTACCTGCTCGCGTCCCGCTTCGGCCTGCTGGCGGGCACGGTGCAGGAGGGGGTCGACCCGACGACCGAGGCCTGGGGCCTCAACGCGACCGGCTGGATCCTCGTGCTCACGCCGTTCGTGATGTTCGTGGTCGGACTCGTCGTCGGCGCAGTCCGCAAGAAGAGCGAGAACGTCGACGCGATCGCCGACCTCGTCACCTGATCCACCGTCACGACCCGCGAGGGCCCGGAACCGCACACAGGTTCCGGGCCCTCCGCACGTCCACCCCTCACGTGCGTCGGTACGCGAGTAACCGCCGGTGTCGCCGGATTCTGTCGTCCGAAACCGGTGACACCGGCGGTTGCTCGCGCCAAGTCGCGTGAGAGGGCCGTGGGCGCGGCGGGCGATCAGGCGGTGAGGCGCTGGCCTTCGTCGACGAGGTGGCGGCAGAGCGCAGGGACCTCGTCGAGGCTGCGCACGAACATCGAGGGCTTGAAGCAGATGGTGGTGAAGCCCTGATCGAGCTGGCGCGGGAGGTCGCGGAGCGCGACGTCCACATCCGCGATGTCGTCGGGGCCGTGGAACGTGCCGTTGATGCCGCCGACGAGCTCAAGCTCGGACAGGTCGCGACCGGCGTCGCGCATGCCTGCGGCGAGCGCGGCCATGTCGTCGTCGGTGAGGCGGCCGAAGGGGTTGAGGCCGCTGCCGTACCGCGCGATCCGGCGTACGACGTGGGGCGGCATCCCCTGGCCGCCGAACCACAGCGGCGGGCCCTGCGGCGTCGCGGCGCCGGGCTCGAGCCATACGTCGGCGAACGGGAAGCGCGGGCCGTCGTGGCTGATGGGGTACGGACCCCACGACTTCGCGAGCACCTCGAGCTGCTCGTCGAGGATCTTGCCGCGCTCGGCGAACGGCACGCCGAGGGCGGCGTACTCGTCCTTGCTCCAGCTCACCGTGGGCAGCACCACGAGGCGGCCGTTGCTCAGCAGGTCGAGCGTGCCGAGCTCCTTGGCCAGCAGCAGCGGGTGGCGCAGCGGAAGGATGATCGCGCCTGCCACGAGGCGCAGGCTCGAGGTCGCCTGCGCGATGGCCGACATGAGCACGAGGCTGCTCGGCCAGGGGTACGCCGGCGACTGGTTGCCGGGTGCGGCGTACGCCCGCGGGTTGTGCATCTCGCCGGCCGCGCCGGAGTCGCGTCCGAGCACGACGTGCTCCGACAGCTGCACGCCGTCGATGCCGTTCGCCTCGGCCGTCGCTGCGAGCTGCACCAGCCCGCCGAGGTCGCGCGGATCCAGGATCGCCTCGTTCTCGGTGAGCACCATCAGCCACCGCACGTCCGCCATCGCGCCGTACCCCTTCTTCTTCTCCGAGTTACTGCCCACATCGACGTGATGGGACGGGAGAAAGCGTCGATCTGGGCAGTAACTCGCGTCCTTCAGGAGGCCGGAGGGCTACTTCTCCTGAACCGTGCTGGGGTACAGGTCCTTGGACGGGGTGCGGATGCCGCGGAACTCCCAGTCGCCGCCGAGTGCTGTGGAGACGACCTCCTCGCTCTCGGTCGGCTGCGCGCCGACGTCGGTGCGGATCGCGGTCGGGCCGGTGACGATGTGGTTGGTGAGCTTCCCGAGGCCCTCGACCTCCACCTCGACCACGTCGCCGGGCTGCACGGGCCGCGAGTTGGCCGGCGTGCCGGAGAAGATGAGGTCGCCGGGCACGAGGGTGATGGTGCGGGCGAGGTCGGCGACGAGGTAGTTCATGTCCCACTCCATGCCGTCGGTGGTGTCGTCCTGAACGACATTCCCGTTGACGAGGGTGCGGATCTGCTTGCCGCGGAAGTCCCAGTCGGTGACCAGGCCGGGGCCGACCGGCGCGAGGGTGTCGGAGCCCTTGACGCGCAGCATGGACCCGGCGTCGGTATCGCGGAAGTCGTGCAGGCCGTAATCGTTGCCGACGGTGTAGCCCGCGATGTAGTCGCCAGCCTCGGCGGGCGAGACGTTGCGGCAGGTGCGGCCGATGACGATGACGATCTCGCCCTCGTAGTTGAGCCACTTGCAGCCCTCGGGCCGCACGACGGCGCCCTTGTGGCTGTTGATCGCCGTGATCGGCTTGTGGAAGTACGTCGGAGCCGGCGGGAGCTTGGTCATGAACTCCTGCGTGCGGCTGTCGTAGTTGAGGTGCACCGCGATGATCTTCGTCGGCTCGCTCGGCGGCAGGTGGATCGCGCCGTCCACGCCCACTTCGCGGCCGTCGGCGGCCACGAGCGTGTCGCCGTGGCGCACCACCTGCACTGCGCTGCCCTCGAGCAGGATCCGGCGGTACTCGGTCACGGTGTCTCCTTCATCGATCTGGATGGTGGATCTCGCTCCATACAGCGAGATCCACCATCCAGAGCGGGCCCGTCGGGTGGGTGGGGTACGTCGGTCAGGCGGACGCAGCGGCTGCGCGCGGCGCGGTCCAGCCGGAGGCGGGGCGGTCGAACCACACGTGCACCTGGCTCGTGCCGACCGAGTTCTCGTAGTCGCCGTACTGCACGCCCGGAGCGGAGAACTCCGACTCGCCGAGCGCCGCGGCCATCATCAGGTAGTGGGCGAACATGCCCTCGGGCCGCACGGTGAGGAACTCGGGCATCGTCTCGAGCACGCGGTCGTGCCGGCCCTCGAAGAACCAGTTCAGGCGCTCGTGGTCCATGTCGCGCGCCTTCTGGCTGATGATGTGCGACGGGTCGCTCGCCTCGTGCTTGCGGAGCTCCTTGAGCTTGTAGAACGTGTGCGACAGCGAGCCGGTGGCGATGATGATGACCTTGCGGTCGGTCTTCTCGATCGCCGCGCGGATGGCCCGGCCCACGCGCAGGAAGTCGTCGGTCTCGCCGGTCTGGCAGACCGAGATCGAGATCCACTGCTTGTCCAGGCCCTTGCCGAGGTACGACCAGAGGTTGATCGACGGGTAGTACAGCGGCAGGTACGGGTCGTCGATCGCGGTGATCCACGTGCCGGCGGGCTCGCCCTCGGCCGCGATGGCCTCGGCGAGCTCGCGGTCGCCGCGCCACTCGTACGGGATGCGGCACATGCCGCGAGGGAGCTCCTCGGCCGTGAACAGGCCCGCGCGCAGGTCCTGCGACGTCACGACGAACTCGACGGTGGTGAACCAGTGCGAGTCGAGCACGATCACGGTGTCGTAGTCGAGCTGCTCGAACTTCTCGGCCCGGATCTGGTGGAGCGCGGGGACCAGCGAGATCTCCTTGCCCTCGTTGAGCTGCAGCCGCGTCTCGAGCGGCAGCATGATCGTGGGGACGTGCGACAGCAGGCCCGCTCCGACAACCTCACCCATGTCAGTTCCATCCCTTCGGGGCGAACACCGAGTTCTTGACGTCGCAGTAGAAGTCGAACGACCACAGGCCGCCCTCGCGGCCGATGCCGGAGCGTCCGCTCCCGCCGAACGGCGCGGACAGGTCGCGCACGAAGAAGCAGTTGATCCAGACCGTGCCCGCGCGCAGCTGAGAGGAGACCCGCTCGGCGCGCTCCTGCGACCCGGTCACGAGCGTTGCCGCGAGTCCGAACTCCGTGTCGTTGGCCATGCGTACGCCGTCCTCCTCGGTGGAGAAGCGCTGCAGGGTCAGCACGGGCCCGAAGACCTCCTGGCAGGTGATCTCCATCGAGGAGTCGACGCCCTCGAACACCGTGGGCTTGTAGAAGAAGCCGCCGGTCTCGTTGTTGAGCTCGTGGTTGGGCTCGCCGCCGAGGACCACCTGGGCGCCGTCCGCGATCGCGCGCTTCACGAAGCCGTCGACGCGCTCGAAGTGCTGCTTGCTGACGAGCGGCCCGATGTCGGTGGCCTCGTCGCGGCTGTCGCCCTGCTTCACCTGCGCCGCGCGCTCGAGGAAGCGGGCACGGAACTCGTCGTAGATGCCGTCCTGCACGAGCATGCGTACGGCGGCGAGGCAGACCTGGCCGGAGTTGTCGAACTGCTCGACCGCGAGGTCGACGGCGAGGTCGAGGTCGGCGTCGTCGAAGACCAGGAGCGGCGACTTCCCGCCGAGCTCGAAGCTCACCGGCGTGACGTTGCGCGCTGCCGACTCGCCGATCTTGATGGACGTCGGCACCGATCCGGTGAAGCACACGCGGCGCACATCGGGGTGCGCGACCAGCGGGGCGCCGGCCTCGGTGCCCAGGCCCTGCACGATGTTGAACACGCCCGCCGGAAGGCCGGCCTCGTGCGCGATGTCGGCGAACAGCGATGCGGTGAGCGGAGCCCACTCCGGCGGCTTGGCCACCACGGTGTTGCCGGCGGCGAGGGCCGGGCCGATGCGCCAGGTGGCCAGCATGAGCGGCGCGTTCCACGGCGTGACGATCGCGGTGACGCCGGCGGGATCCCACGACACGTGGTTGCGGTGGCCCCGGGTGTCGAAGTCGGGGTGCGACAGCTCCTGGACGGCGTACTCGGCGAAGAAGCGGATGTTCATCGCGACGCGCGGCATGACGCCGCGGCGGTGCGAGCGCAGCAGCGAGCCGTTGTCGCGCGTCTCGACCTGCGCGAGCTCCTCGATCCGGGCCTCGATGCCCTCGGCGACCTTGAGCAGGATGGCCGAGCGCTCGGCGACCGGCATCGCGGCCCAGGCGGGGAACGCGGCCTTGGCGGCGGCGACCGCGGCGTCGACCTCGGCCTGGCCGCCGCGGCTGACCTCGGCGATGACCGTGCCGTCGAGCGGCGAGACGTCCTCGAACGTGGTCGCGCTCGCGACCCGCTGACCGCCGATCCAGTGCCGGGTGTCGACTGCGACGCCGGCGACGACTGCCGTGGTCATAGGGCGGGCCCTCCGCGGAGAATGGGGGTGGCACGAGCGAGCCGGACGCGGCTATCGTTCGGACACAAACGTATGGCCCGGCCGCGGAGGCGTCAAGAGATGTCGAAGACCCCGATCATCGCCATCCCGGCCCGGTTCTCGGCCTCGGCGTCCGCCCACCGGCACCGCGCGATCAGCACGGCGCGGGCGCTGTCCGAGGCCGTGCTGCGCGCCGGCGGCGAGCCGGCGACCATCCACCCCTGGGCCCCCGGCGGCGTCGTGAGCCCGGACGAGGTCGGCCGGCGGCTCGCGTTCGCGGACGGCGTGCTGCTCCCCGGCGGCGGCGACCTGGACCCGTCGACGTACGGGCAGGCGGTCGCGAGCTCCGAGGTGTACGACGTCGATCCCGAGCAGGACGCGTTCGACCTCGCGGTCGCACGGTGGGCGGTCGAGTCCGGTACGCCGCTGCTCGCCATCTGCCGCGGGTGGCAGGTCGCGAACGTCGCGCTCGGCGGCGAGCTCGAGCAGCACATGGCCGAGCCGCACCGGCACGTGGTGCACGAGGTGGCGGTCGACGCCGGCACGGTGCTGGCCGACGTGGTCGGGGCGAGCACCGCGGCGTCGTGCTACCACCACCAGCGCGTGAGCCGGCTCGGCGCCGGGCTCGTCCCCGTGGCTCATGCCGCCGACGGCACGATCGAGGCCGCGGTGCTGCCCGACGCGAAGGGCTGGTTCCTCGCGGTGCAGTGGCATCCCGAGGACACCTTCGACACCGACCCCGACCAGCTCGCCCTGTTCCGCGCCCTCGTCGACGCCGCCCGCTGACCCGCGCCGCGCGACTTTCGATGTGGAGTTATCTCTGCCAAAGGCAGTGAAAGCCACATTGACCCGAAAATCCCGGTGACGCTCTGTGCCTGTTGCGTGCGAGCCCCGCTGCTCGCCCACCGGCGCAGCCGGTCAGACCTCCCGCCGCCCGAGGTACGCGACCGGCCCCGAGGGACGAGGGGCCGCGGAGCGGACCGAGCGTCGAGGACCGCGACCGGGGCCGAGGCACGAGGCCCCGCGAGCGGGCCGAAGGGCGAGCGCCAGCGAGCACGGCGGCGGGAGCCGAAGCGAGCGGCGACGCCGACGCGAGGGCGCGAGGAACGAGCGCCCGAGCTTGGAGGCGTCAGAGAAGAGGCGTCAGAAGGTCAGCCGTTCTCGGCCTTCTTCACCACGGTGCGCAGGCTGCGGGCCATGGCGAGCTTGGCGGCCTCGTCGAGCTGGCTCGAGACGAAGGCCTCCTCGGCGTTGAACTTCGGGAAGACCTCGGCCATGAGCCGCTGGCCCTTGGGCGAGAGCGAGAGCAGCACGCGGCGCGCGTCGTCGGGGTGCACGCGGCGCTTGACCAGGCCGCGGGCGATGAGGGTGTTCTGCACGCCGGTGAGCGTCCCCTTGGAGATGCCGGCCTCGGCGGCCACGTGGCGGCTCTCGATGTCGCCCCAGATCCACACGACCCAGAGCACGACCCAGCCGGTCCAGGTGAGCTCATGCGGCGCGAGCACCGTGCGCTCGAGGTGGTTCCGGACCGCGTTGGCCGCGCGGTAGATGTTGGACACCGCCGCCATGGCGGCCATGTCGACCTCGAGGCCCTTGAGCCGCTCGGCCACAGCCTGTTCGGTCGCCTCCAGCGTGTGCTCGCCGGTCGGGCTCGGGTCGGAGGCCGCGGTCGTGGCCCGGACGTACTTGCTCAAGGAGCACTCCGCGTCGTCGCAGGGGCAGCTGGCTGGGTCGCAGTCGTCGGGATGCACGACATGGGCCACGGCGCGGCGTGCGCCCGCGGCGGTCTTGCCCGACGTGCTCACGGCAGCCACGGGCGCGAGTCTACGAGAGCGACGTACCCGCGCACGGCGGTCTCAGCCGACCGGCCGCGAGGCCACCTGGTCGAGGAACCGGTCGACGAGGCGCCGGCTCCGGGCCTCGGCGTCCGCGGCGGTGGCGACGGTGCGCTCGAGCAGCGCGTCGGCGTCCATGCCGTGGGCCTCGAGGTACGCCGTGCCCCCGTTGTCGAGCCAGCCGCGGAGCTGGTCGGGGGTCAGCTCGGGGTGGAACTGGACGCCCATGCTCCGCCCGATCGTGTACGCCTGCTGCGCGACCGGCGTACGCGCGATCACCTCGGCTCCAGGCGGCGCGACCCACCGGTCGTGGTGCCACTGGAACCACGGGCCGTTCTCGACGAGCCCGGGCGCGTCGCTGTCGATCTCGTACCAGCCGACCTCGGCCTCGGGCGCCCGCTCGACGGCGCCGCCGAGCGCGGAGGCCAGGGCCTGGCCCCCGAAGCAGATGCCCAGCACGGGCACGCCCGCCTCGTGCGCGGTGCGCAGGAACGTGAGCTCCTCGAGGATCCACGCGCCGATCGTGCTCTCGTCGTACACCGACCAAGGGGCGCCCATCGGCACGATCACGTCGTAGTCGCGCGGGTCGGGGAAGACGGCGTCGACGTTGGGCTCGTGGAACCGGTCCTCGGGCACGACGAGGAACTCCTCGACGTCGTACCCGCGCGCGGCGAGCTGCGCACCGACGGGCCCAACGGGCGAGACGTGGTCCTGCTGGACGAACAGCGCGCGCACGGGCGGCTCCTCTCGTTCGGGCCCGAACATAAGTGCGCTCCCCGAACCTGGCAAGGGGCGGAGGACTTTGCGGCAGGCTCTTCCCATCGCGCGGAACGGCCACTATCGTCCCGATCATCGTTCGTACCCGAACGACTGATCCCTGGTGCTCGATCACGAGGAGAGCTCGGCATGGACCACGTTGACGTCAGCGCACTGGTCGAGGACCTGCGCGGCAAGGGGATCGACGTCGTCCGGGTGTCGTACCCGGACCTCATCGGCGTCGACCGCGGCCGCGACGTGCTCATCGACGAGCTGCAGAGCGTCATGGGCCACGGCATCGCGTTCTGCCGCGCGGTCTACCACACCTCCCCGATGGGCGACGTCGTCCCTGTGCAGGGCGGCATCGAGAGCGGTCTGCCGGACATCAGCGCCCGCCCCGACCTCTCCACGCTGACCAACCTCCCGTGGGAGCCGGGCGCCGCCTGGTGCCTCGCCGACACCAGCGTGCTCGGCGGACGCGCGGCCGAGGAGTCGCCGCGCGAGGTCGCACGCCGCGTGTCCGCGAAGCTCAACGAGCTCGGCGTCGGCGCGGTCATCGGTCCCGAGCTGGAGTTCTACCTCCTCGAGGAGGACGCGTCGGCGCCCAACGGCTGGCGCCGGTACGCCGACCAGCCGGGCAACGTGTACGTCGTCGGCCGCAAGGGCGACCCCAAGGGCGTCCTGCTCACCATGCTGCGCAACATGCGCGACGCCGCGCTGCAGGTGACGGCGGCGAACCACGAGTTCTGCCCGGGCCAGTTCGAGATCAACCTGAACCACTCCGACCTGCTCGACGCCGCCGACCGCGCCTTCCGCATGAAGTCGGCGGTCCAGGAGATCGCCCGCCACGAGGGCATGCTCGCGACCTTCATGGCCAAGCCCTTCAACGACGAGGGCGGCTCGGGCTTCCACCTGCACATCTCGCTCGTCGACGGCGACGGCACGAACGTCTTCGGCGACGAGTCGGGCGTCGACGGCCTCTCGACGGTGGGCCGCGCGGCGATCGCCGGCGTCCTCGCGCACGCCCCGGCGCTGGCCGCGATCCTCAACCCGACCATCAACTCCTACAAGCGGTTCGGGCCCGACACCCTCGCGCCGTGGCTGATCGACTGGGGCCTGGACAACCGCAGCGCGATGGTCCGCATCCCGCCGGAGCGGGGCGGCGCGGCGCGCATGGAGGTGCGTCTCGGCGACGCCACCGCCAACCCCTACCTCGCGATGGCCGCGGTCTGCGCCGCGATCTACCTCGGCGTGCGCGACAAGCTCGAGCCGCCGAACCCGCTCGAGGGGTACGGCTACGACCCGGAGAGCGCGCCGATGCTCCCGCAGTCGCTGCCCGAGGCGCTCGACGCGCTCGAGGCCGACAAGGAGCTGCAGGAGGTGCTCGGGGAGTTCTTCGTCGAGTCGTTCCTGACCTACAAGCGCAACGAGGTGGAGCGCTTCTCCCGGTTCATCACCGACTGGGAGTTCCGCGAGTACGCCTACCACCTCTAGACCGCATGACGAGGGCCCCCGCCGCGGCGGGGGCCCTGCTCATGGGCGGCTCAGAGCGGGTACGGGCCGAAGCGGCCCCACGCCACGAACGCGGCCAGCAGACCGAGCACGATGTTGGGGACGACCGCCTTCGCCCCGTCGCCGCGGCGCAGGTGCATGACCGCGGCGAGCACCATCACGATGACGAGCCCCGTCGCCGCGATCGGCACGAGGATCGGCGCGATCTTCGTGATGCCGGGGAGGATCAGGCCGAGCGCGCCGGCCACCTCCACGACGCCGATCAGCTTCACCTGCGACTGCGGATAGTCGCCGACCCACGCCATCCGCTCGAGCATCTGCTCGCGCTTGCCGGTGATCTTCGCCAGGCCGGCGGCCAGGAACGCCGCAGCGAGCAGCCCGGCCACGACCCACAGAGCGATGTTCACGTCGTCCTCCTCGTTTGAACGTTCAACTCTCGGCGACGTTAGCCGATTGGAGTTGAACATTCAAGTGCTCGGATCCGCTAGCCTGCGCGCATGGCCGACGACGTCCCCTGGCTGAGCCCCCGCGAGCTCCACACGTGGATCGCGCTGTCCGTGCTGCTCGAGGCCCTGCCCTCGGCGATCGACGCCCAGCTCAAGCGCGACGCCGGCCTCAACTACTTCGAGTACCAGGTGATGGCGGGGCTCTCCGACGCGCCCGGCCGCACGATCCGCATGAGCGCCCTCGCTGCGTTCGCGTCGGGCTCGCCGTCGCGCCTGTCGCACGCGGTGGGGCGGCTGGAGAAGCAGGGGTTCGTCGTACGCCGCCCCGCCGCCGACGATCCGCGCGCGGTGGAGGCCACCCTTACGCGCGAGGGCGTCGCCAAGATGAAGGAGTGCGCCCCGGCGCACGTCCGCGAGGCACGGCGCCTCGTCTTCGACGCACTGACCCCTGCGCAGGTCGACCAGCTCGGGCGCATCGCGTCGAAGGTGCTCGACACCGTGGCGCCGGAGACCGCGGAGATCGTGGCCGGCTTCGCCCCGGCGCGCCGCTGAAGCGGTCGGCCTAGAGGCGCAGGAACCCCTCCTCCACGAGCCCGCGTACGGCGATGAGCGCGCCGGGCAGCACGTCGTCGGGGTCGAGGTCGAACACCGCGGCGGCGCGCTCGACGGCCTCGGACACCGTCGTCAGGCCGTCGAAGGTGCGGACCATGTGCGCACCGACGGAGTCGAGGAGCACCTCGGGGCGCCAGCCGTCCACGACCGAGAGGCGTGGCGGCGTGGCGGCGAGGCGGCCGTCGTACCCGGCGACGTCGGTCTCGGCGAGGCGCAGGCCCTCGACCCGGTGCGGCGTGGCGGCGAGGAGCGCGAAGGCGTCGGTCGAGGCCCAGCCCGTACGGGCGCCCACCAAGGCCGCGACCTCGGCACCGTCGGGCAGGCGCGGCGCCCCGGCGACGTCCTCGAGCCGTGGGCCCTGCGAGCCGTACGTGCCGCCCTTGTGCAGCACGATCCAGCCGAAGCCGATGCCCTCGGCGTCCATCGCATCGAGGGCGTCGAGCCACTCGCCGTAGCGGCGGTCGTGCTCGGCGCGGTCCTCGCCGCCGCCGGCGTCCCGCAGCCAGAGCCCGACGTACTCGGCGGGGTCCTGCACCTCGCGCTGGGCGACCCACGCGTCGCAGCCGACGGCGCCGACCCACTCCGCCACGCGCTCGCGCCAGTCCTGGCCGCGCACGTGCAGCCAGTTCGCCAGCACCACGGCCGTGCCGCCGTCGGCGAGGTGCGCGGGCACCTGCTGCACGAGCAGGCGGCCGAGGTCGTCGGCGGGCAGCCCGGCGTCGCGGTACGTGTAGCGGTGGCCGGGCGAGATGACGAACGGCGGGTTCGACACCACGAGGTCGAACTGCTCGCCGCCTACCGGCTCGAGGAGCGACCCCTCGCGCAGGTCCCACCGCTGGCCCGACAGCGCAGCCGTGAGCGCCGCGAGCCGCAGCGCTCGGCGGTTGCGGTCGGTCGCGACGATCTCGCGCGCGTGCCGGCCGAGGTGCAGGGCCTGCACGCCGCAGCCCGTGCCGAGGTCGAGCGCGCGGTCGACCTGAGCCCGCGGCGTGATCCGCGCGAGGGTGAGGCTCGCGCCGCCGACGCCGAGCACGTGGTCGACCGCCACCTCGGGCACCGCGCGGCCGCTGGAGTCGGGCCCGTGGTCGCTCACGACGTACCAGTCGGTGTCGGGCTCGCCGTAGGGGCGTACGTCGACCACCGCGTGCAGGTCCGAGCCGCCGTCGAGCAGGCCTGCCGCGAGGAGGTCGTCGAGCGGGAGGTGCGCGGCGACGGTGCTGCGCGGCACGGCGTCGCCGAGGACGAACAGGTGCGCGAGCACGACGTCGGCGCCGCTGCGGCCCTCGAGCACGCGCCGTGCGGGCACGGGCTCGCCGCGGCCGAGGGCGGCGTACGCGCTGGCGCCCAGCAGGGCGAGCAGGCCGTCGGCGGTGAACCCGGCGTCGAGGAGGACGGGCCGCAGCCGCGCCGCGGCGTCGATGGTCGGATCGCTCACGCCCCGATCCTCGCGCACCGGGATGTGCTCGAGTAACTCGAGTTGGGGCGCGCATTGAGGACCGGTTCGCGCCGTATCTCGAGTTACTCGCGGAGAAAGGCGACGCGGCCCCGGAGCGGGTGCTCCGGGGCCGCGTCGTGCGTGCGGGTGGTGTCAGCTCGCGACGGGCGCGGGCTCGTCGTGCTCGACCTCGCCGACCGCGACCGGGCGGCGCTTGGACACGATGACCGCCCCGACGATGATCAGCACCGCGAGGAGCGCGATGCCCCAGCGCAGGAGCGTGGTGCCCTCGGAGAGGAACATCGCCACGACCGCGGGCGCGACGAGCAGCGCCACGAGGTTCATCACCTTGATGAGCGGGTTGATCGACGGGCCGGCGGTGTCCTTGAACGGGTCGCCGACCGTGTCGCCGATGACCGTGGCCGCGTGCGCCTCGGAGCCCTTGCCGCCGTAGTGGCCGTCCTCGACGAACTTCTTCGCGTTGTCCCACGCGCCGCCGGAGTTCGAGAGGAACACGGCCATGAGCACACCGGTGGCGATGGTGCCGGCGAGGTACGAGCCGAGCGCGCCCACGCCGAGGCCGAAGCCCACCGCGATCGGGGTGAGGACCGCGAGCAGACCCGGCGTGATGAGCTCGCGGAGCGAGTCGCGGGTGACGATGTCGACGACCTTGCCGTACTCCGGCTTCTCGGTGCCCTCCATGATCCCCGGGTGGTCGCGGAACTGGCGGCGCACCTCGAAGATGACCGCACCGGCAGCGCGGGACACCGCGTTGATGGCGAGGCCGGAGAACAGGAACACCACCGACGCGCCGATGATGAGGCCCACGAGGTTGCGCGGGTTGCTCACGTCGAGCACGGCGCTGTACTGCGCCTGGTCGACCGGGTCCGGCACCACGACGTTGCCTGCGGCGATGGCGGCCTTGGTCGCCGTGACCACGACGTCGCGGAACGCTCCGAACAGCGCGGTGGCGGCGAGCACCGCCGTCGCGATCGCGATGCCCTTGGTGATCGCCTTGGTGGTGTTGCCGACGGCGTCGAGGCTCGTGAGGACCTTGGCGCCCTCCTCGGTGACATCCCCGGACATCTCGGCGATGCCCTGGGCGTTGTCCGAGACCGGGCCGAAGGTGTCCATCGAGACGATGACGCCGACGGTGGTGAGCAGGCCGCAGCCCGCGAGCGCGATCGCGAACAGCGACAGCGTGATCGAGCCGGCGCCGAGCAGGAACGCGCCGTACACCGCGGCGCCGATGAGCAGCGCGGAGTAGACGGCCGACTCCAGCCCGACCGAGATGCCGGCGAGGATGACCGTGGCCGGGCCGGTGAGCGAGGACGCCGAGACGTCGTCGACCGGCTTGCGGTTGGTCTCGGTGAAGTAGCCCGTGAGCAGCTGGATCGCCGCCGCGAGCACGATGCCGATGATGACCGCGAGGATCGCGAACACGCGGGGGCTGAACGTGTCGACGGTGACGAGGCCGAGGTTCTCGCCGACGACGCCCTTGAGCTCGACGATCTTCGCCGGGAGGAAGAACCACGTCGCGACGCCGACGAGCAGGATCGAGATCAGCGCGGAGATGAAGAAGCCGCGGTTGATGGCGGTCATGCCCGAGCGGTCGCCCGCGCGCGGGGCGACGACGAAGATGCCGATGACGGCGGTGATGACCCCGATGGCCGGGACGAGCAGCGGGTAGACCAGGCCGGCGTCGCCGAAGGCGACCTTGCCGAGGATGAGCGCGGCGACGAGGGTCACGGCGTACGACTCGAACAGGTCGGCCGCCATGCCGGCGCAGTCGCCGACGTTGTCGCCGACGTTGTCCGCGATGGTCGCGGCGTTGCGCGGGTCGTCCTCGGGGATGCCCTGCTCGACCTTGCCGACGAGGTCGGCGCCGACGTCCGCGGCCTTGGTGAAGATGCCGCCGCCGACACGCATGAACATCGCGAGCAGCGCGGCGCCGAAGCCGAAGCCTTCGAGCACGGTCGGGGCGTCGCCCTTGTAGATGAGGACGACGGCGGCCGCGCCGAGCAGGCCGAGGCCGACGGTGAACATGCCCGCGACGCCGCCGGTGCGGAACGCGATCTTCATCGCGGCGTGCTCGCCGGAGTCGTTCGCGGCCGCGGCCACGCGGACGTTGCCGCGCACGGCGAGCCACATGCCCATGTAGCCGGTGATGCCGGAGAAGACGGCACCGACGATGAAGAAGATCGAGCGACCGATCTTCTCGCTCGTGGTGTCCGCGGGCAGCAGGAAGAGCAGGAAGAAGACGAGGGCCGCGAACACGGCCAGGGTGCGGAACTGCCGGCTGAGGTACGCCGCAGCACCTTCCTGGACCGCGCCGGCGATCTCCTTCATCCTCTCGGTGCCCTCGCTGGCGGCGAGGACCTGACGGACGAGAACCAGCGCCACGCCGAGGGCGAGGACCGCGACGAGCGCGACCACCGCCACCAGGGTGTAGTTCCCGCCCGAGACGGTCACGCCGCTGACCGCGGCGAACGTCGACCCGGACATGCAAGCTCCTTGAACAGGGGAGGGGGTCCGCCGCCGCCCGCCACAGAGCCGGGAGGGGCGCGGACCCTCGGTGCGCCGGAGTCTACGCACGGATGTGACCTGGGCCACGGGGCCCCCGGTGCCGGTTACGTCACACCGCGCTACCCCGCGCGAGGGCCCTCGCGTGCAAGCGGTTCCAGGACCGCGCGCGCCCGCGGTGGGCGGCGTCGGGGAGGATCGGCGCGTGCCGCACCGCCCCGCCGACCCCGAGCAGCTGCTCGAGCGGCTCGCGGCCGGGCGCCCCGACCGGCTCCTGCACGTCGAGCACGTCCCCGCGCGGGTGGGCACCGCGGTGGGGTGGCCGTCGTGGGTCGATCCGGGGCTGCGCGACGCCCTCGGCCGGCGCGGCGTCACGAATCCGTGGGCGCACCAGGCCGACGCCGCCGAGCACGCGCGTGCCGGGCGGCACGTCGTGGTCGCGACGGGCACGGCGTCCGGCAAGTCCCTCGCCTACCTCCTACCCGCGCTCACCTCGGTGCTCGAAGGCACCCGGGCGCCGAACGGCCGCGGCGCGACGGCGCTGTACCTCTCCCCCACCAAGGCGCTCGCGCACGACCAGTGGCGCGCGATCGCCGAGCTCGGGCTCGACGGCCTGCGGGTGTCGGCGTACGACGGCGACACCCCCGACGAGGAGCGGGCGTGGATCCGACAGCACGCCGGCTACGTGCTCACCAACCCCGATCTGCTGCACCGGTCGATGCTGCCGGGGCACGAGCGGTGGGCGTCGTTCCTGCGCGCGCTGCAGTACGTCGTGGTCGACGAGTGCCACGTCTACCGCGGCGTCTTCGGGTCGCACGTGGCCAACGTGCTGCGCCGGCTGCAGCGCGTCTGCGCGCGGTACGGCTCGTCGCCGACGTTCGTGCTGGCGTCGGCCACGGCCGGCGATCCGGCGGGCTCGGCGTCGCGGCTCACCGGGCTGCCGGTGGTCGCGGTGGCCGACGACTCCTCGCCGCGCGGCGCCACGCAGTTCGCGCTGTGGGAGCCGCCGCTCACCGAGCACGGCGGCGAGAACGACGCCCCCACCCGGCGCACCGCGACCGCCGAGACCGCGATGCTGCTCACCGACCTCGTGATCGAGGGTGTGCGCACCCTGGCCTTCGTCCGGTCGCGCCGCGGCGCCGAGGCGGTGGCGATGACGGCCCGCGACTCGCTCGCGGAGGTCGAGCCGGAGCTGGCACCGCGGGTCGCGGCGTACCGCGCGGGCTACCTGCCGGAGGAGCGGCGCGAGCTCGAGGACCGGCTGCGCGACGGCCGGCTCGTCGGGGTGGCGGCGACCAACGCCCTCGAGCTCGGGGTCGACGTGACCGGCCTCGACGCCGTGCTGCTCTGCGGCTGGCCGGGCACCCGCGCCTCGCTCTGGCAGCAGGCCGGGCGCGCGGGTCGGTCCGGCGACGACGCCCTCGCGGTGCTCGTCGCACGCGACGACCCGCTCGACACCTACCTCGTGCACCATCCAGCGTCGATCTTCGGCGCGGCGGTCGAGGCGACGGTGTGCGACCCGACCAACCCGTACGTGCTCGGGCCGCACCTGTGCGCGGCCGCCGCGGAGCTGCCGATGACCGAGGAGGACGCCGCGGTCTTCGGGCCCACGACGTACGACGTGCTCGAGGCCCTGGTGCGGCGCGGCCTCCTGCGCCGGCGTCCGGGCGGCTGGTTCTGGACGCGGCAGGAGCGCGCGAGCGACATGGCCGACCTGCGCGGCATCGGTGGCGGCATGGTGCGCGTGGTCGAGGACGGCACCGGCCGGATGCTCGGCACGGTCGACCCAGGCGCCGCGCACACCACGGTGCACACGGGCGCGGTGTACGTGCACCAGGGGGCGACGTACCTCGTCGACCACCTCGACCTCGACGACTCGGTCGCGGTCGCGCATCGTGAGGACGTCGACTACACGACGAGCGCGCGCGACACGACCGACATCCGCATCGTCGGCGAGATCGCGCGCGAGGCCTGGGGCGACGCCGAGCTCGTGCACGGTCACGTCGAGGTGACCAACCAGGTGGTGGCGTACCTGAAGCGCCGCTACCTCACCGGCACGGTGCTCGGCGAGGAGCCGCTCAACCTCCCGCCGCGGCACCTGCGCACGCAGGCGGTGTGGTGGACGGTCACGGCCGAGCAGCTCGCGGCCGCGCGGCTGCAGGACCTCGACGTACCCGGCGCCGCGCACGCGGCCGAGCACGCATCGATCGGCCTGCTGCCGCTCGTGGCCACCTGCGACCGCTGGGACATCGGCGGCGTCTCCACCGCGCTGCACCCGGACACCGGCCGCGCCACGGTGTTCGTGTACGACGGCCACCCCGGCGGCGCCGGCTTCGCCGAGCGCGGCTTCACCGCCGCGCGCACCTGGCTCGCCGCGACGCGCGAGGCGATCGCGTCGTGCGAATGCCCGGACGGCTGCCCCTCGTGCGTGCAGTCGCCCAAGTGCGGCAACGGCAACGACCCGCTCGACAAGGCCGGCGCCGTACGCCTCCTCGACGTCCTCCTCGCCGGCGCCCCCTGACCGAAGCGGGTGCAGGAACGCGTCGCAGAGAGCGCGCAACCACGCCCGCTTCGACGCCCACCGGAAAGCGGGTGCAGGAACGCGTCGTAGAGGGCGCGCAACCACGCCCGCTCCGCGCGGTCCGAGGAAGCGGGTGCAGGAACGCGTCGCAGAGAGCGCGCAACCACGCCCGCTTCGAGCGGTGGTTGGATCGCGGCATGACGGTGCGGCGGGACGAGCTCGCCGGCGTGGTGCTGGCTGCCGGGGCGGGCACGCGGCTGCGGCCGCTGACGTATGAGCTGCCCAAGGCGATGTGCCCCGTGGGCAACAGGCCGCTCGTCGACTGGGCGATCGACCGGGTCGCGCCGCACGTGTCGTCGGTCGCGGTCAACGCCCACGAGAGCCAGCCGCAGCTCGTCGAACACCTCGCGGGTCGCGCGCACGTGTCGGTCGAGAGCGGGGAGCGCCTCGGCACCGCGGGCGCGCTCGGGCGGCTGCGGGGCTGGATCGACGGCCGGCACGTGCTCGTGCAGAACGCCGACTCGTTCGTCGACGACGACCTCTCGGCGCTCGTCGACGGCTGGACCGGCGAGCAGCCCCGCCTGCTCGTACGCCGCGAGCCGCACCCCAGCGACTTCGGGCCCTGGCGGTTCCTCGGCGTCTCGCTGCTGCCTGCCCGCATCGCGGGCACGCTCCCGGACGAGCCGTGCGGCCTCTACTCCTGGGCGTGGAAGCCGGCGTACGACGCAGGACTCCTCGAGACCGTCGAGGCGCGCGGCACGTCGATCGACTGCGGCACGGCAGCGGACTACCTGCGAGCCAACCTGCACGTGTCCGGCGGGGCGAGCGTCGTTGCCGCGAGCGCGGTGGTCGAGGGGTCGATCACCCGCTGCGTCGTGTGGCCCGGGGCGCGGGTCGAGGCGGACGAGGCGCTGGTCGACGCGATCCGCACACCGCTGAGCACGGTGAGCGGGACCTGACCGCTGGGACTGTCCGAACGCCGTACGCGGGGTGCCGTTCGTCCCTACGCTCGGGCCCGCGCGGGTCCGCGTGCGACGGGAGGCCACCGATGGCACGACGCAACGTCCCGGCGCAGCGGGTGAGCGCCGCAGAGGCCGCGGCAGTGGTGCGCTCGGGCGACTGGGTCGACTACGGCGCGGTGCTCTGCCAGCCCGACGCGTTCGACCGCGCGCTCGCCTCGCGCGCCGACGAGCTGCGGCAGGTGAAGATCCGGTCCTGCATCACCGCGCGGCCGCGCGCGGTGCTCGAGGCCGATCCGGACGGCGAGCACTTCTACTGGTTCAGCCTGCACATGAGCGGCTACGACCGGAAGAAGGCCGATGCCGGGCGGGCGACGTACCTCCCGGTCAACCTCGGTGAGATCCCCGACTACTACCGCCGGTTCATCGACCCCGTCGACGTCCTCGTCATCAAGACGCGGCCGATGGACGAGGACGGCTACTTCAACCTGGGTCCGTCCAACCTCTGGCACCGCGCGGTGGCCGAACGGGCACGGATCATCGTCGTCGAGGAGACGCCGGGGCTCCCCCATGCGTACGGCGAGGACAACGCGCTGCACGTGAGCGAGGTCGACTACGTCATCCCCGGCGACGACGGGCCGCCGCCCACGCTCGCGAACCCGCCGGCAAGCGACGTCGACGCCGCCGTCGCGCGGCTCATCGCCGCCGAGGTGGTCGATGGCTCGTGCCTGCAGATCGGCATCGGCGCGATGCCCAACGCCGTGTGCTCGCTGCTGCTCGACAGCGACGTGCGCGACCTCGGCGTGCACAGCGAGATGCTGACCGACGGCATCATCGAGCTCTACCAGGCCGGGAAGATCACGGGAGCCCACAAGACCCTGCAGCCCGGGCGCATCGGCTACAGCTTCGCCCTCGGCAGCCAGGCGCTGTACGACGCGATCGACCGCAACCACGACCTCGTGTGCCTGCCCGTCGAGCGCACGAACCTGCCGCACGTCGTCGCGCAGAACGACCGGGTCGTGTCGATCAACAGCACGACGGCCGTCGACCTCACGGGCCAGGCGGCGTCCGAGTCGGACGGCCACCGCCAGATCAGCGGCACGGGCGGGCAGCTGCAGTTCGTGCGGGGCGCGTACGCGTCGTACGAGGGCAAGTCGTTCATGTGCCTGACCTCGACGTACGAGCGGCACGGCGAGCGCAAGAGCCGCATCGTGCTCGAGCACCGGCCCGGCACGGTGATCACGACGCCGCGCACCGACGTGATGTACGTCGTCACCGAGTTCGGCATCGCGAACCTCAAGGGCAAGTCGGTCGCCGAGCGCGCGCACGCGCTCATCGCGATCGCGCACCCCGACTTCCGCGAGGACCTCGAGCGCCAGGCGTACGAGAACCGCCTCATCCCCCGCGGGCTCGCCTTCTAGCGGAGACCGGCGCGGGCGGAGGCCTCGGCGCCGCCGGGCCCTCCCACCAGCGGCAGGAGCCGCTGCAGCAGCCCCTGCCATGGCACCTGCACCACCAGCCGCACCTCACCGGAGCCCACGGTGCAGGCGCGCACCTCGGCGCCGTTGGCCTCGGCGACACCGGCAGCGACGGCGCACGTGGTCGGCGACGCCTGCGCCGCCGACGGGGCGGCGGCCAGGGCTGCGAGGTCGGCGGCGGCCGCGGCTCGGGACCGGGCGGCGAGCACCTGCACCACGAGCGAGCCGGCCAGAAGCATCGTGACGAGCAGGGCGATCAGCATCGTCGCCCACACCGTCGCGGCGCCCTCGTCGCCGTGCCGCCTCACGGTGCCGCCCCGGGCTCGAGGCCCGCGGTCGCGGCCGCGGAGAGCCGGATCGGCCCGAGCCGCGCCAGCACACCGGGCGGGGTCACCGCGCGCTCGACCCGCACCAGCACGCGGTCGCCTGCGTGCTCGACCACGACGTCGGCATCGGACGCGACCCGGCGGGCCTCGTCCACCACGACCGGGCCGGGCTCCCCGCGTGCTGCTGCCCGAGCGGCGGAGCGAGCGGCCTCGCCGACGGCGAGCTGCGCGCCGAGGAGCCCCACGCCGAACAGCAGCATCCCGACCACGGCGACGAGGGCCACGAGCGAGAGGGCCGTCTCGACGGCCACGGCGCCGTCCTCGGCGCGGACGCGTCCCGGGAGCCGGGAGGCCCCCGGGACGCGCAGCGGACCGGTCATCTCAGCCGATGCCGAAGAACTGCAGGACGATCGTGATGATCCACGCGAGGATCTTCTTGATCAGCTCGAGGAACCAGTCGCTCGTGAGCAGCTTGATGAGGATGCCGCCGAGGCCGGCGGCGGCGACGGAGACGACGGCGTACTCGGCGGTGGCGGCACCGGCGTCGCCCCGCAGGCGGCGGAGGCGGGCCAGGCGGCCGGACGGCGTGGGACGGACGAGCGCGGCGTGTCGACGGGTCATGCGGATCTCCTCGCGGTTGGTGCCGGCGACCGTCGCCGGTGCCGGAACCGTGGCCGCGGCTGCCGCAGCGCCGCCGCCGTGGCAGCCGCGATCTGTGGATGACGGCCGGTTCACCGCGGGTTGTGGACGACGCAGGCCCACCAGACGGCTGCGGCCGCTGCCCCGCAGAGGGCAACGGCCGCAACGGATCTCAGGCGTGCTCAGATCAGCGTGCCGACCCACGAGGCGACGACGGGCACGACGCCGAGCAGCACGAACGCCGGCAGGAACGCAGCCCCGAGCGGCGCGGTGAGGCGTACGGCGGCGGTGCGCGTCCGCGCCTCCACGGCCGATCGGTGGGTGGCCCGGAGGTCGTCGGCCACCCGCGGCAGCAGCGTGGCGAGCGGCGCGCCCGTCGCCGCGGAGCGGGCCGCTGCACGCGCGAGCCCGGCGAGCTCGGGCAGCTCCCCCACCGTCCGCCACACGTCGACCGGGTCCGCGCCGAGCCGCAGCGCGGCGGTGGCCGTGGCCAGCACCTCCCCGGCGGCACCGGGGACGGCGCGCGACGCCGCGGCGACCGATGCCTCGACCGACGCGCCGGACGCGAGGCACGCGGCGAGCAGGTCGACGACGAGCGGCGCCTGCCGGGCGAGCTCGAGGCGGCGGGCGCGGTCGGCGGAGGTCTGCAGCCGTGGCACCCCGAACCAGGTGAGTGCTCCGAGCAGGACGCCCGCCATGGCACCTGCGGCACCGCCGAGCAGCACCGCGGCGCCGAGTGCCACCACGACCGCAGCGGACCGGGCTCCCGGCCGCGGCAGCGACGGCCGCGGCCTGGAGGCCGTCGGTCGGGAGGCGGGGACGGTCGGCCTGGCCAGCACGACGGCGCCGAGCAGCATGGCGAGCGCGACCGGAAGGAGGGCGCTCACAGATCCGCCTCCAGCGCTCGGATGATGCGCCACGACCACAGCGCCCCCAGCCCCTCGAGCACCAGACCGGCTGTGAGCACGAGCCGGCCCGCGGTGGTCCCGAGGAGCCACGCGAACGGGTCGGCGCCGAGCCCGGCACCGAGGCCGAGGCCCACCACGGGGAGCGCGGCGAGCACCCAGGCCGTGGCCCTCGGCTCGGCGAGCCCCGCGCGCAGGTCGCGGCGTACCCGCTCGGCCTCGCGGGCGGCATCGGCGAGCGCGGTGAGCGATGCCGACAGGCCTGCGCCTGATCCGTGGGCGACCTCCCAGCAGGCGGCCACCGCTCGGACGAGCTCGGACGCCGAGGGCTCCCTGCGCAGCGCTGCGGCGACATCGCCGCCGCCCGCCGCCGCGGCCGTGGCGAGCACGACAGCCGGTGACGAGGCCGACGTGCCCGCCGCCACCACGGCCGAGGACGGATCGCGGCCGGCCCGGGTCTCGGCGGCGAGCGCCTCCACCCACTCGAGCTCCGCGCGACGCACCTCGGCACGCCGGCGCGGGCGGAGCTGCGGCAGAGGCAGCCGCACCCGCCGCCCCTGGTACGCCGGTAGCGGCAGCAGCACGAGGACCAGGAGCACCGCGCAGACGACCGGCAGGACGGCGGTCATGACCAGGGCGGCGCGTGGTCGCCGAGCCGCCGCACGAGCTGGTCGAAGCCGGCGCCGCGCTGCAGCGATCCGTCGCGGCCGCAGGTCAAGGCATCGTCGAGCACCGTCACGTCGTCCATCCGGCGCGCCACCGAGAGCGACGACCACCGGCGTACGCCGTCGCGGCCACGGTCGAGGTGCACGACGAGGTCGAGCCCTGCCGCCATCTGCGCGTGCGCGGCCGCACGGTCGAGCCCTCCGGTGAGCGCGAGGGCCTCGAGGCGGGCCGGCACGTCGGCGGCGCTGTTGGCGTGCACGGTCGTGAGGCCGCCCTCGTGGCCGGTGTTGAACGCCGCGAGCATGTCGACGACCTCGGCCCCGCGGACCTCGCCGACCACGACGCGGTCGGGGCGCATGCGCAGGCTCTGGCGCACGAGGTCGCGCAGGGTGATGGCGCCGGCCCCTTCGATGTTGGGCGGCCGCGACTCCAGCCGCACGACGTGGGGATGGTCGGGCACGAGCTCGGCGGAGTCCTCGACCACCACGATGCGGTCGCGCGGATCGCACTGCGCGAGCAGCATCGAGACCCAGGTGGTCTTGCCGGTGCCGGTTCCGCCGCTGACCACGACGGCCAGCCGCGCCGACACCACCGCAGCGAGCCACGGGGCCAGCGGGGCCGGCATCGATCCCGCGTGCACGAGCTCGTCCAGGGTGAAGCCGCGCCTGCGCGGGACGCGCAGCGACAGGCACGTACCCCCGACGGAGATGGGCGCGAGCACGGCATGCAGACGGGTGCCGTCGGGCAGGCGGCCGTCGACGTACGGAACGGCGTCGTCGAGGCGACGGCCGCAGCTCGCGGCCAGGCGCTGGGCGAGCCGGCGTACGGCCGACTCGTCGCGGAAGCGCACCGCCACGCGCTCGACGCCGGACCCGCGGTCGACCCACACCTCGTCGGGCGCGGTGACGAGGACGTCGGTCACGTCGGGCGAGCGCAGCAGCGGCTCGAGCGGCCCCGCTCCGGAGAGCTCGGCCTGCAGCCGCTCGGCCTCGGCGAGCAGGCCGTCGCCGCCGAGGAGGACGCCGTCCTCGCGCAGGGCCCGGGCCACCTCGGCGGCCGTCGGGGCGAGGCCGGCGGTGAGCAGCCGGGTGCGGACGCGGTCGAGCACGTCCGGATCCGCGGTCATGCCGCGGCCTGGCCGGCGAGGGTGCGGGACAGGATCTGATCGACGAGCTTCGCCAGACGCCCGCCCGCACCCGGCGGCTCCCCGCGGTCGAGCGCTGCGACGAGCCGCGGGTCGTGCGCGAGGTCAGCGGCCGACGGCAGGCCGAGCCACTCCGCGAGGGCGGGCCCGTCGAGGCCGCCGCCCGGGACGGCCCGGGAGACGAGGCGGACGGGCGCGGCGCCGCGCAGCCGGGCGGCCACCCGGGCGGCAGCCGTCGCGCCGCGCACGTCGCCGGTGGCCACGAGCAGGACGTCGTCGCACGAGGGCACCAGCCGTTCGAGCACGCGAGGGCGGCCGCGGGGCAGGTCGAGGACCACGAGGTCGAAGGCGTGCCGCGCGCTCGCGAGCACGGGCTCGAGCGCCTGCACCGGGAGCGGCTCGCCCTCGCCGCGGTCGACGGCCAGCACGTGCACGCCGTGGGCCGAGGGGAGCGCAGCCCGCAGGCTCGCCGGGTCGAGCCCGGACGTGACGTCGGACAGGTCGCGCCAGCGCGCTCCCGCGGCGTCCTCGGCGCCGAGCAGGAGATCCGCGCCGGGGCCGTCCGGGTCGGTGTCGAGCAGGAGCGGGGACAGCCGCGCGCGTACGCCGGCGAGGCAGAGGGCCGCTGCCAGCACGCTCGCTCCGGCGCCGCCGCTCCCCGACGTCACGCCGACGACGAGGCCGCCGCCCTGCTGCGAGGCGACCGCGAGCCGCTCGAGCAGCTGGCCCTCGCCCGCCGGCAGCGGCACCACGGCCTCGGCGCCCAGCGCCAGCACGGCCCGCCACGGAAGCTCGGCATCGCGGCCGCCCGTGACGACCGCGACGCGCGGCCGCCGGCGCAGCCCGGCGTCGAGGCAGCCGTGCACGGCGTCGTCGCCCACGAGCACGTCGTCGGCCCGCATCCAGGACCCGCGCGCGTCGTGCGGGTCGGCGACGACCTCGAGCTCGCGCGCGGCGACCGCGGCCACGCGGCGCACGGTCTCAGTCAGCAGGGGGTCCTCGGTCACCAGCAGGGTCGTCGCAGCCATGGCCCCGACGGTCCCGACCGCCACCCGCGCGGGACCGGCGGCGGCGGACCGGCCCTGTGGACGACACGCCGCTCCGCCCGACCTGTGGACGAAAGCGCTGGCGCCGGCGTCGCCGTACGCCCCTACCATCGACGCATGTCGCGCAGCGCCGCCTTCTTCGACCTCGACAAGACGATCCTCGCCAAGTCGAGCTCCCTGGCGTTCGCGCGCCCGTTCTACAAGGGCGGGCTGCTGGGGCGCGCCGATGTGCTCAAGAGCGCGTACGCGCAGTTCTCGTACGTCGCGTCCGGCGCCGACCACGACCAGCTCGAGTACATGCGCAAGTACATGAGCGCGCTCGTGAGCGGATGGGACGTGGAGACGGTCAAGCAGATCGTGTCCGAGACGCTCGACGAGATCGTCGACCCGATGGTGTACGAGGAGGCGGTCGACCTCATCGCGCACCACAAGGAGGCCGGGCGCGACGTCATCATCATCAGCTCGTCGGGCACCGAGGTGGTCGAGCCGATCGGCGAGCGCCTCGGCGTCGACCGCGCCATCGGCACGCAGGTCGCGATCGAGGACGGCAAGTACACCGGCGAGATCGTGTTCTACGCGTACGGCGAGGGCAAGGCCGAGGCTATGCGCGCGCTCGCCGAGGAGAACGGCTACGACCTCGCCGACTGCTACGCCTACACCGACTCGATGACCGACCTGCCGATGCTCGAGATCGTCGGGCACCCGGTCTGCGTCAACCCCGACGCCCCGCTGCGCAGGATCGCGGTCGAGCGGGACTGGCCCGTGGTCGACTTCGCCCGTCCGGTGGCGATGAAGACGATGCGCGAGCGCATCACCGCCCTCAACACCGAGAAGAACCGCCGCACCGCCCTGCGCGTGGGCGCGGCCACGGTGGCGCTCGGCATCGCGTGGTACGCCAGCCGCCGGCGCGGCTCGGCGGCGTAGCGGGCGACCATGGCGACCTCCCCTGCCTCCGGCGGGCGGGGTCGCACGCGCCGCGACGACCGCGCGGCCGGATCCTCGTACGCCGATCCGCTCGACGGCCGGCTCGACCTCGACCACCTCGACGACGCGACGCCGCTCGACGTCCTCGGCGACGACGTCGACGACCGCCCGCTGCTGTCCGAGCGGATCCGCGACGGCCTCGAGCGCAGCGGCGTCCTGCCGTGGATCCGCCGGCACAGGGCCCTTGCCGCCGGCATCGCCGCCGCAGCAGCCGTGGCCGTGGTCGTCGCCGGCGTCTGGTGGGAGGGCCGGCCGAAGCCGATGGCCGACCCGCGCGTGTCGGTGACGACGGGCGGCAACGAGCCCGCGCGGCTCATCCTCGACGCGTCGACGGGTCTCGTCACCGCCATCACGCAGCTCGTCCTCGTGCGCTCGGACGAGCCGACCGGCACCACCGTGGACACCGTCGGCGTGGAAGGCCCCGGCCTGCAGCGCCCTCAGTCGCGCGTGATCACCGCGCAGCCCGGCGACACCGTCACCGGCGCCGTCACCTCGCAGGTCGAGTGCTCGACGGAGGAGGCCAGCACGGCCGTCGCGCGGGCGCACGCCGACGACTACGTCGTGCGGATCCGGCGTACTTCCGCGCTCGGCGAGGTGCGCGAGGACACCGTGCCCCTGTCGGGCAGCGAGGAGTGGCTCAGCGACGTGCGCTCGTCGTGCGTGCAGATCGCCGCCGAGCGCGACCTCGAGGTGCAGGCCGTCGACGTGCGGCCGGTGGACGGCGTCATCGCCACCGACGTGCGGCTGCAGGTGCACAACTCCTCGGACCAGCCGTGGTCGGGGATGCGGGTGTCGACGGACGCGGGCCCGACGATCGTCGCCAACGGGCAGGACGTCGACATCGCGCCGGGACAGTCCGCCTGGGTGCCGGTGCGGCTGTGGCCGGACGACTGCACCGACCCCGTCGCGCCGCTGGCGCAGGGCGTCCCGCTCCGGGCGGCGATCGGCGACCAGGAGGTCGGCCTCGAGCGCCTCAACCCGTCGTTCACGCTCCCGCTGAGCCCGGCCGAGCTCGACACCGTCGCCGCGGCCCTGCGCAGCATCTGCACCGCGACCCCGCCGACCTCGACGATCGTCCGCGCCCGCGTCGCCGGCGGCACCACCGAGGAGTCGGCCGGCACCCTCACGATGTACGTCGACGTCACCGCGCCCGGCGCGTTCCTCGTCGAGGTGCAGACGCAGCCGCCGGACGCCCGCGGCCTGGTCACGCCGTTCGAGACGCCCACCCAGGTCGTCGACGGCGTCGCGCGCATCCACCTGACGTGGGTCCTTCCGCAGTGCTTCGACCTGCTGTCGTCCGGGGCGCCCGAGCTGAGCGTGCGGCTCGTGGCCGACGACGTGCGCCGGCCCTACCTGCTGCGCCTGCACGGTGATCCGCTGCGGCTCAACGTCGACCGGCTGTGCGGCAGCACGGTCGCGTCGGTCGTCCGGTAGCGCGGTCTCGGGTGCGCCTCGGGCGGTCCGGGCCTACCGTCGGCCCGTGGTGAGGGTGCGATGACCGACGACGGCCGGCTCGAGCTGGACGACGACGGCCGCGTCGTGGACGCGGCCGGCTCCACCGCCGTGCTCGACCTGCACGACCCGGGGGCCACCGAGGAGCTGCGGCCCAACCGGGTGCAGGCGTGGATGGACTCCACGGCCTCGCCGTTCCTGCACCGCCATCGCGTCGCACTGCGGTGGACCGCCGGGGCCGCCGCCGTCGTCCTCGCCTCTGCCGCGTGGATCACGTCGCGGCCGCCGTACGTGCCGCCGACGTTCGACGTCGCGCTGTACAACGCCGTGCTCGACGGCGCCTCGATCGGCGGCCCGCGGATCGCCGACGGTCGGCTCGAGATCGCGTTCGTCGCCCGGGGACGCACGCCGGACGAGGTCGTCACCATCACGGGCCTGACCGGGCCCGGTCTGCGCGGATCGGCGATCACGGGCGCCGTCGTCACGTACCAGCAGGAGCAGCGGGTCCAGGCGACGGCGGCGGTCGACTGCACCGACCCCGCGCTGGTGAGCGCGACGGCCTCGTCGTACCGCCTCGCGGCGACCGGCGGCTCGGACGCCGAGGCCGGCTCGGTGCCCCTCGCCGTGAGCGGCGCGCGGCCCGTGACCTCGCTCGACCGTGCGATCACCGACTGGTGCCTCGCCCGGATCGCCCCGGACGCGGTGACGGTGTCCTCGGTGCGAGCGGCCGCGGTGCCCGGCACTCCGCTCGCCGACCTCACCGTGCGCGTGGCCAACCTGGGGCCCCAGCCGCTGACCGTCCGCACGGTGCGCCATCCAGGCTCGCGCGTGGAGATCGACCTGTCTGCGCTGGTGGGGATCGCCCCGGGCGACACCGGGGTCATCACCACGCGCGCGCTCGTGCACGACTGCCTGACGCAGCCCGCGCTCACCCGGCTCGCAGACCTGCCCAACCCCGAAGGCCCCGCTGCCTCAGCGGGTCTCACGTTCGAGGTCGGGATCGGCGACCGCACGCGTCTCGCGTCGTACGCCGTGCCAGCAGCCGACGCGATCGGCAGCGCGCTGGCCGCCGCCTGCACCGGTGCCACCGGGGTGAGCGCATCGGTGGAGCGCATCGGCGGCACGGTGATCGGGCCCCGCAGCACCTGGACGGCGACCGCGCTCGTCGCGGCGAGGTCGGACGGCATCGGCATCACCTTCGGGCGCGAGCACTTCGACGGCGGGGCGTCGGGAGCCGGGTCGCTGCTGACGAGCGATCCGCCGAGCGAGGCGGCGGGGCAGCAGTGGACGTTCGGGCCGACACAGCTCGACGGCGGCGCCGGCCGCATGCTCGTACCGGTGCGGGGAGGCCTCTGCTCCGACCTGCAGACGGCTCCGCCGCAGCAGCTCGCCGTCCGCGTCCTCACCGCCGACCGGTCGGTGCATCCGTACGAGGTGCTGGTCGACGACCTTGCGCTGCTGCGCTCGGTGGCGCGCACCTGCGGCGTCGACCTGGATGTCGCCGCCGCCGAGGCCCGAGGGTGGCGGAGCGCGTGATGCGCCTGCGCCGCCGAACGTAGGCTCTGCCGCGTGGGGGCCCGAGCAGGTGGTGACGGCCGCCTCGATCTCGACGAGCTGGGCTCGGTGATCGAGGGGGCGAGCCCTGCGGGCGGCGAGACGCTCCACGACGCCTTCGTGGCGCCGTCGTTCGCCGAGCGGCTCGAGGACGCCGGCGTCCTGCCGTGGCTCCGCCGGCATCGCGGCCTGAGCGCATCGTTGACGGTCGCGGCGTGCGCCGGCGTGATCGCCCTCGCCGTGCATCAGGCCACCGAGCCGCCGCCGTTCGACCCGCGGGTCACGGCGTCCGTCGCACCCCTGCCGCCCGAGCGCGGGGACGACGTGGGCGCTCCTCCCTCGAACGGCCGCCTCGTCGCGCGCCTCGCGGTCACCGGAGTGCCGCCGGGCGACTCCGTGGAGGTGCTCGAGATCTCCGGGCCCGGCCTCGGGCCCAGCGCCGCCTCGGTCCTTGCTACAGGTGACACGGCGGCCGACGGTCCGGGCTCGGTGCCCTGGACCGTCTCCACCGCCATCGACTGCACGAGCCCGCGCTCGCTGACCGCCAACCCCCTCGAGTACGCCGTGGTCCTGCAGCGCACCGACCGCTGGGGCCGCACGACGCAGGCGGCGCAGCTCCTCCCCGAGAGCGCGAAGGACTGGGCGGCGCGGGTGCAGGCCACCTGCTGGGCTGGCGCCGTCCGCGCGGGCGTGGCGCTCGACTCCCTCGACGTACGCTCCGATCCCGTCCGCGGCACGGTCACGCTCGGGCTCGGCCTCTCCAACAGCACGCCGCTGCGGCTGCTCGCGGGGTCGGCTCCCGCCGAGCAGGACGACCGCGGCATCAAGGTCGGCCAGTCCTTCCGCATCAACCTCGGCGCCGGCAGCACCGGCGAGACGGAGGTGCTGCTCACCGTGACGAGCTGCGACCGCGCCGCCGCCCCGGTGCTCGGAGCGGCGCAGGACCGCGTCGTCGTCGGATCGCCGCGCGGCGCCGGCCTCGTGCTCGATGCGGCGTCGCCGGACCGCCAGCTCTGGACGACGGTGCCGCTCGCGTTCACCACCGAGCAGGCGGCTCGCGTCGGCAGCGCCGTCCGCGCGGTGTGCGCGGGCGCGCCGCGGGCGGAGGTGGCCACGCTCGGGGCGCCCGTGGTGCAGGCGCTCGGCGGCCCGACCGACGAGCGGCAACTGCGCGTGCGGCTCGACGTACGTCCGGCCTCGGGGCGCCTCGTCTCCATCGACGTCGAGGGGGACGCCGGCCTGCCGGCCGTGTTCTCCGCGCGCTCGCTCCCCGACGCCGACGGCACGGTCGAGGCGCTGTGGCGGTTCACCTGCGCCAACACCCCCGGCCCGCCGACGGTCGCGCTCACGCTCGCCGACGGCGACCGCACCTGGCCGCAGCTCGCCCGGCTCGACGACGAGGCCGTGGAGCGCGCCGTGCTGCGCAGCTGCCCCACCCAGACCGCCGAGGCGCTGACCGCCGCCGGGTGGCCGGCCCGCGTGCTGGTGCGCGGATGAACGGCGACGGGCGCCTCGACCTCGACGACCTCGGCGGCGTCATCGAGCACGCGAGCAGCATCGACGAGCCCGTCGACGTCGTCGGCGAGGAGCCCGCACGCACCTGGGGCGAGCGGCTCGAGCGCGCGGGCATCACGCCGTGGCTGCGTCGGCACCGCGCGGCGGTCGCGGCGAGCACCGCGGCCGTCCTGGTGGTCGCGATCGGTGCGACCGCATGGGTCCGCGCCCAGCCGCCTCCGTGGCACGAGCCCGCGTACGAGATGGTCCCGGCGACGCTGACCACGGATTCCGGCACGTCGGTGCGCACGCTGGACGACGGCACCGCCATGGCGGCGTACCTCGTCCGCAGCGAGGACCCGGGCGCGACGATCGCCATCGACGCCATCGAGGGCCCGGGCATCCGGGCGAGCAGCGTCGGCGCACCGCTCGCGACCGGCAACCCGCGGGCGCGTCTGGTGCGGGCCGTCCTCGGCTGCGACGACGACAGCCTCACCTCGACGCCCGACCAGTACCGCATGCGGCTCACGGCGACCGACGCATGGGGACGCTCCGCCACGACGTTCGCGGCGATCCCCTCCGGCGGTGCGAGCTGGCGCGAGGCGGTCATCCAGAACTGCTGGCAGCAGGCGATCGCCACCAGCGTCAAGATCGGCGACGTCGAGGCCGTGGTCGACGAGGGGTCGGGCGCCCTCGGGCTGGAGGTCACGCTCACGAGCAGCATCCCCGGGGAGGTGCAGGCCTCGCTCGAGGCGTTCGGCGCGGAGACGGCCATCGTGCCGACGGGGTACGCCACGACGCTCCCTCCCGGCGCGGTCACCACCGTCAGCGGCAGGCTCGACGTCTGGGACTGCTCCGGCGGAACGCCCCCGGTGCCGACCATCGCCATGCCCGAAGACCCGACCAGCCAGCGGTACACGCGCATGGTCGAGGGGGTGGGCCTGCAGGTCTTCTCGCCCGATCGTCAGGCGTGGGGGGTAACAGCCGTCGCCTTCACGCCCGCGCAGTCCGCCGAGGTGCGGCGCGGTCTGGCGTCGGTCTGCGCGGGCGCGCCCGACGTGGCCGTGGGGAGCATGTCGGTGGTGCGCAGCACGACCGACGAGGCGATCGCGACAACCAGCCTCACGCTCGTCATGGACGTCGACGTGCCGGCGGGACGCCTCGCCCAGGTCGGCATCACACAGGACCCGGTGCTCGGCTACCCCGACCCCTCCCGCTCGGTGTGGACCCTCGCTCCGCGCGGTGGCGGCCGGGCCGAGGCGACGTGGACGTTCACGTGCTTCTCGGCGCCGACCCCTCCGGCTCTCGACGTGCGGTTCGTCGACGGCATCCGGCCCACGCCGGTGCGCGTGCCGCTCGACCAGGAGACGCTCGCCCCGTGGGTCACCGACGCGTGCCCGCAGCTGACGCCGGAGCTCCTCGTCGAGCAGGGCTGGCAGCTGCCGTGACCTGCAGCGGCGGGTGACCCGCCGCCCGGACTTCGGACGAGATACGCGATCCCGGGAAAGTCAAGGGGCGCAGGGTCTTCCGTGTACCCGAAGACCGGAGTACACCAGGATCACGGGAGCCGGCCGACGGGGCCGACCAGCGGATCGAAAGGCGACCGAGAAACGACCAGAGCACGGCACCACCCGGGATACCCACGCTGCGGACAACCCACGTAACGGGCGTCACGGCCGGGAGCGCGGCAGACCGCACCCGACCCGACGAAGATCTCAGCGCACTGATCGCCCGGACGCCGTGCGGCGACGACGCCTCTCGCATGCAGGGGCGTCGTTCGCTGTCCGGCGCGGTCAGGCCAGGTCCGCGAGGATCCGCCGCGTCTCGGCCGCGCCCACCGTCACCGTCTCGGCGTGCAGAACGATCCAGCGTGCGACGCCCTCCGGCGTGCCGCTCGCATAGGCACGCAGCGCCTCGGCGTACGCCGGCCTCCCGGCGGCGAACAGCCCGGCCTCCGGCACCGTGAGGCCGTCCGGGTCGAGGCCGCGGGCGGCAAGCACGAGTCGGGTGCAGGCGCGTGCCACGAGGCCGGAGCCCCACGCGAACGGGCGCAGCACCGCGAGCTCGCCGTGCGCGACGGCTGCGACGACGAGGGCAGGAGCCTCGGTCGGCGCGGTCAGCAGGGTGGCCAGCTGCGTCATCCGGCGCGAGGCCTCGTCGTACGCGGGCAGCCCGCCGAGGCGCAGCGGGTCGTCGGCCTGGTCGTCGGTGCGCAGCCGACCTCGGCCGTCGTCCGGCACGAAGCCGGCCGCCGCGACCGCATGCAGGCGCGACAACGCCTGCAGCGGGGCACGGCCGAACGTGTCGACGAGCAGCGGTGTCTCGACCTGCACGGCGAGGGCGGCGGCGACCACGCGGCCGATGGGCGAGCCGTCGAGCGCGTCGCCGGAGACGAGAGCGTCGGGGCGCACCTCGGCGCCGTCGATGGCGGCCGAGGCCCAGCCGCCCCGCATCCGCGACGAGCCGACGATCTCGCCCGCCCGCGCACGGACCGCGCGGTCCCAGAGCACCTGGTCGACCGCGTCGCGCGCCGAGGTCGTCGCGTCGGCGACACCCGGCAGGTCGAGCAGCGGCGCGAGCACGTCCGTGGGCACCCCGCCACGCTACGTGCCCCCCGCTCCGCGACCCCCTGGAGGTCCTCGAGTTACTGCCCAAATGCTCCCTGAGCGACGTCCTTCGACGAGCATTTGGGCAGTAACTCGCGTGCTCTCGCGGTCGGGGCGGAGGATGCGGCGCTACGGTCGGGGCCGTGCCTCCGGTGGTGATCGCGGTCGTGGTGGCGGTGGTGCTCGTCGCCGTCGCCGTGGTCGCGCTGCGGATGCTGCGCCCGGGCGACCTCGGCAGCGAGGCCGACAAGGCGACGTACGCAACGCTCAACCGCGCCTCGCAGGCAGCGCCCGCGCTGCGCGAAGGGCTCACCGAGGACGCCGCCGAGAGCGCGGCCCGCCACCTGCACGCCCTCCTGGGGTCGGAGGGCTTCGCCATCACCGACACCGACCGCGTGCTCGCGACCGACGGCACGGTGGCGCAGGGCCTCGGGATGGACGCCGTGGCCGGCGTGCTGGCGAGCGGCAGCCCCGCCGTGGTCCGCGACATCAGCCGGCTCGGGCACGTGGCGGTGGTCGCCCCGCTCGTCGTCGACGACCGCGTGGTGGGAGCACTGGCCGCCGTCACGCACGACGCGACAGCCAACCTCGTCCGGGCGACCTCGGAGGTGGCGCGCTGGGTGTCCTCGCAGCTCGAGCTGGCCGAGCTCGACGCCTCCCGCGCCCGACTCGCCGAGGCCGAGGTGCGCGCGCTGCGCGCGCAGATCTCGCCGCACTTCATCTACAACGCGCTGACCGCCATCGCGTCGTACGTGCGGACCGACCCCGAGCACGCGCGCGAGCTCCTGCTGGAGTTCGCCGACTTCACCCGCTACTCGTTCCGCCGCCACGGCGACTTCACGACGCTCGCGGAGGAGCTGCGCTCGATCGACCGCTACCTCACCCTCGAACGCGCCCGGTTCGGCGACCGTCTGCAGGTCACGGTCCGCGTGGCGCCGGAGGTGCTGCCGGTCGCGGTGCCCTACCTCTGCCTGCAGCCCCTCGTGGAGAACGCCGTGCGCCACGGGCTCGAGGGGAAAGCCGGCCCGGGCCGCATCACGATCCTCGCGGAGGACTCCGGCAGCGAGTGCCTCATCTCGGTCGAGGACGACGGCATCGGCGCCGACCCCGAGCAGATCCGCCTCGCCATGACGGGCGAGGGCGACAGCGACTCGATCGGCGTCGGGAACGTCGACGAGCGGATGCGGAGCGTCTTCGGGGACGAATACGGCCTCGTGGTCGAGACTGGGCCCGGTCTCGGTACCAAGGTGTCGATGCGCGTCCCGAAGTACGCCCCAGGAGTCCACGCATGAGCGACGAGAGCATCCCCGCGCCAGCAGGCCTGCGCGTGCTGGCCGTCGACGACGAGGCCCCCGCCCGCGCCGAGCTCGCCTACCTCCTCGGCCGCGACGAACGCATCGACGAGGTGCGCACGGCCGGCGACGGCGCCGAGGCGCTGCGCATGCTCGAGGACACGGCGTACGACGCGCTCTTCGTCGACATCCGGATGCCCGGCCTCGACGGCCTCGACCTCGCGCGCGTGCTGCGCCGGTTCACCTCGCCGCCCGCGGTGGTCTTCGTGTCGGCGTACGACCAGCACGCGCTCGAGGCGTTCGACCTGCGGGCCGTGGACTACCTGATGAAGCCCGTGCGCGACGAGCGCCTCGCGGAGGCCGTCGGGCGCGTGCTCGAATCGCGCGGGCGCACCGCGCCGGCGGCGGTGGTTCCCGAGGACGACGACGAGACGATCGCGGTGGAGCTCGGCGGCGTCACGCGGTTCGTGAAGCGCTCCGACGTGAAGTACGTCGAGGCGCACGGCGACTACGCGCGGCTCGTCACCGAGGACGGCCGCCACCTCGTGCGCGTGTCGCTCGCCCTGCTCGAGGAGCAGTGGGCCTCGGCCGGTTTCGTGCGGATCCACCGGCGCTGGCTGGTGCCGCTCGACGCGATCGACGAGGTGCGCACCGACGGCGGACGCGTCAGTGTGCGCGTGGGCGACGCGGTGCTGCAGGTGTCGCGCCGGCACACCCGAGAGCTGCGCGACAAGCTGGTCCGCAGCGCCCGGCCGGGCCGCTGACATGGAGGAGCGCCCGGCCAAGCGCGTGACCGTCACGCACCCGCGTACGGCGGCCGCGCGCAGCAGCGCCCGGCGCAGCTTCCGGGGCGACGTGCGCGAGCAGACGCCGCTCGGCGTCACGATGATCACGTCGCTGCGCCGCGCGCAGCTGCGCCTCGCCGTCATCGTCGGCACGGGCCTCGTGGTCGTGCTGGGCGGGATCCCGGTGGTGTTCCTGGCGGTGCCCGGCCTGCGCGAGCTGCGCATCGGCGGCCTGTCGCTGGGCTGGATCGTGCTGGGGCTGCTGGTGTTCCCGGCGATCTGCGGCGCGGCGTGGTGGTACGTGCGGGCCGCCGAGCGCACGGAGGCGGAGTTCGTCGACCTCGTCGAGCGGTCGTGAGCCGATGACGTCGTGGTGGCCGGTGGCCGCGATCGTCGCGGTCGTCGTCGCGACCATCGGCATCGGGCTGTTCGGCGTACGCGTGTCGCGTACGACGTCCGACTTCCTCGTCGCGTCCCGCTCGGTGAGCCCGCTGCTCAACGCCTCCGCCATCGGCGGCGAGTACCTGTCGGCCGCCTCGTTCCTCGGCATCGCGGGCCTGGTGCTGACGTACGGCGTCGACATGCTGTGGTTCCCGGTCGGCTACACCGTCGGCTACCTCGTGCTGCTGATCCTCGTTGCCGCTCCGCTGCGGCGCTCGGGCGCGTACACGCTGCCTGACTTCGCGGAGATGCGGACGCGCTCGCGCAAGGTGCGTCTCACGTCGTCGGCGCTGGTCGTGCTCATCGGATGGCTGTACCTGCTGCCGCAGCTGCAGGGGGCGGGCCTCACGCTGTCGGCCCTCACGGGCGCGCCGTCGTGGGTCGGGTCGTTCGTGGCCGCAGTCGTCGTCGCGATCACGGTGGCCGTGGGCGGGATGCGCTCGATCACCGTCGTGCAGGCGTTCCAGTACTGGCTCAAGCTCGTCGCGATCGCACTGCCGGCCGTGCTGCTCGTCGCCGCGTGGTACCGCGACGGCGCACCGGTCTTCACCGACGGCGCGTGGGGGGATCCGCTGTCGGGGTACGGCGGCCGGGAGTACCCGCTGTACTCGACGTACTCGATCCTGCTGGCGACGTTCCTCGGCACGATGGGGCTGCCGCACGTGCTCGTGCGGTTCTACACGAACCCCGACGGGCGGGCGGCACGGCGTACGACGCTCGCGGTGCTCGGCCTGCTCAGCGTCTTCTACGTGTTCCCGCCGATCCTCGGCGCGCTCGGGCGCGTGTACGCGCCGGAGCTCGCGGGCACCGACCAGGCCGACACCGTCGTCCTGCTGCTGCCGTCCCTGGTGTTCGAGGGCTGGCCGGGGCAGGCGCTGTCGGCGCTCGTCGCGGCGGGCGCGTTCGCGGCGTTCCTGTCGACCGCGAGCGGCCTGTCGGTGTCGGTCGCCGGCGTCCTGTCCCAGGACCTGCTGCGGCACGAGGGGCGCCTCGGCGACGGCGTACGCCGGTTCCGCCTCGGCACGGTCATCGCGGTCGTCGTGCCGTTCCTGCTGGCTCTCGTCGCGGGCCGGGCGAACCTCGCGCAGACCGTGACGCTGGCGTTCGCCGTCGCGGCCTCGACGTTCTGCCCGCTGCTCGTGCTCGGCATCTGGTGGCCGCGGCTCACGACCCGCGGCGCCCTGGCAGCGCTCTGGGTGGGCGGCGGCACCGCCCTCGCGGCGGTGGTGCTGGTGCTGTCGTTCGGCCCCTTCACCGGCATCCTCGGGGCGCTGCTCGGGCAGCCTGCGGCGTGGACGGTGCCTCTCGCCTTCTTCGCCGCGATCGTCGTGTCGCTCCGGTCGTCCGAGCGCGGCCGGCGTACGGCGGATGCGGCGATGACGCGTCTGCACGCACCGGAGGAGCTCGAGGCGCGCCGCTGACCTGCGGAAACACCCTGTGCCGCACGGAGAAACCCGCCCGTCACGAACGGTTCACCGGATGCGGGACGTCCTGCCGCTCGGCGCGCCCGGGCGACCGTTCGGCGCACGACGGACGGCCGTCCAGTCCCTCTCGGCTCGCGGTGCGCGCCTTCGGGCGAGGTGGGGCCCGAACCCCGTTCCGCTGCAGATCCGGCGCACCCACACTCCTCCTCGCCGGGTGACCGAGGTCACACGAGCTGTCCACCCGACCGGACGTACCGACCGGAGGAGTCCCAGTGAGCTCTACCGAAAGCACGCACGAGGACCCGTACCTCGTCGTCGAGCGGAGCCCCAAGTTCCGTGACCTGCGCAGCCGCTACCGCCGCTTCATCTTCCCGATGGGCGCGCTGTTCATGGCGTGGTACCTGCTGCTCATCTACTGCGCCGGCTGGCAGCGCGAGTGGATGGCCCAGCCCGTCTTCGGCGCCATCACCGTCGGCTACATCTTCGCCCTGCTGCAGTTCGTGAGCACCTTCGTGATCGCGGTGCTCTACACCCGCTACGCGGACAAGAACATCGACCCGGAGGCCACCGAGCTCAAGGCCGAGGTCGAGCGCCTCGACGCCCTGCGCGGAGCCCACCCCACCCACACGTCCGACGAGGAGCTCCTCGAGGCCGACCTCTCGACGGGAGCCTGACAGTGACCACGACCCTCGCTGCCGCGATCACCACCGATTCCCAGCGGATCCTCGCGATCGTCCTGTTCCTCGTGTTCGTCGGGATCACGCTCGGCATCACCGTCGTGATGGGCCGGCGTACCAAGAACGCCGAAGACTTCTACGCCGCGGGCCGCTCCATCGGCGGCATCCAGAACGGCATCGCCATCTCCGGCGACTACATGTCCGCCGCGTCGTTCCTCGGCATCGCCGGACTCATCGCGCTGTTCGGGTACGACGGCTTCCTCTACAGCGTCGGCTTCCTCGTCGCGTACCTCGTCGTGCTGCTGTTCGTGGCCGAGCCGCTGCGCAACTCCGGCAAGTTCACGATGGCGGACGTGCTGGCCTACCGCCTGCGCCAGCGGCCTGTGCGGACGGCGGCGTCGATCTCCACCCTGACGATCTCGCTGTTCTACCTGCTGGCCCAGATGGCCGGCGCGGGTGCGCTCGTGTCGCTGCTGCTCGGCATCACGTCCGACGCGGGCAAGAGCCTCACCATCGCAGCAGTGGGCGCGCTGATGATCATCTACGTGATCGTGGGCGGCATGAAGGCCACGACCTGGGTGCAGATCGTCAAGGCGCTCCTGCTCATGGGCGGCACGATCCTCATCTCGGTGCTCGTGCTGATGAAGTTCAACTTCAACATCTCGTCGCTGCTCACGGCGGCGCAGGACGCGAGCGGAAACCCGAACTTCCTGGCCCCCGGCAACAAGTACAAGGACCCGGTCGACCTTCTCTCGCTCGGCCTCGCCCTCGTCCTCGGCACCGCCGGCCTGCCGCACATCCTGACGCGCTTCTACACGGTGCCCACCGCCCGCGCGGCCCGCACGTCGGTCAACTGGGCCATCGGCATCATCGGCGCGTTCTACATCATGACGACGTTCCTGGGCTTCGGCGCCGCGGCGCTCGTGGGCTCCAAGGCCATCACCGAGGCGGACAAGGGCGGCACCTCCGCGGCCCCGCTGCTCGCGCAGTTCCTCGGCGGCGGTGCCGGCTCGGTCGGCGGCTCGGG
>JBFWNE010000030.1:0-51529 GCA_050251215.1 Candidatus Nanopelagicales bacterium | reverse complement strand
CAGGCATGGCCGCTGATCATCGTCACCACCGCCTTGCTGCGTCGGTGTGGCGGGACGTTCCCCCGTCGATCCGTTCTTTGTACCGCGCACAGGTGACACGCGGCACCCGGTTCGCCGGAACCTGTGGAGGACGCGCGCTCCGGATGTACTCGATCGAGTGACGTGGGAACGCAGCTCGCAGCGCGGCTCGTGGGCCGGGTCACGACGCGGCCTGGAGGGTGGCGTTTCGGATGAGCAGGTTGGGGCTCGTCAGTGTCTTGTCGAGCGTGGCTTGCAGGGCCGCGTGCATGACGACGTCGAGCGGGCCTCGCTCGGGCCGCGCCGCAAGACGTTCAATCAGGCCGGGCCACTGCTGGGTGCCGAGGAGCACGTGCACCAGTCGGCGCGCCTGCCAGCCGGGGATGGTCGCGTCGGCCGCGACGCCGCGGTACCCGCCCTCGACATGCGGACGGCCGTCGCGGTGGCGACTGCGGGCGGCGATGGACAGCAGCGCCCGTGAGGCCGGCTCCAGCTGCCAACCGGTCTCGAGCAGGATCGCGACCACCGCGGACAGGATCGGTCCGTTGCTGACCGACCAAGTGCCTTCGCTGACGCTAGTTGCGGGCTCTAGCCCATGTTCGGAGAGGAGCTCCCAGCTCAACGGCGGCAGCGAAACGCTGACGAGGCACGGGTCGGCGCTGCGGTCGGCGAGACGCTGAAGTGCGCGCTGCTGCCAGGCCTTGCGCGGCTGTGTGCCGTACGCGGCGGCGATCGACTCGTCCTCGATCGCCCGGCGCGCGGCGGACCACAGGATCCCCCAGGGCGACTCGGCCTCGCGGATCCGGGGCGAGGTCAGCGTTCGCCACGTCATCGTCCACGCCGTGGCCTCCGCCTGCGCTGCGACCGGGCCCGTCAGCCGACGGTAAGCCACCTGGGGGCGCACGACGGTGTCGCGGACGTACGCGAGCAGTGCGCAGCCGGCAGCGCTGTCCCAGCCGTGGACGTCGACAAGGTCCAGGTGCGCCAGCAGGCTCATGCGGGTGCGGTGCAGGACCGCCGTTGGCTCACTCGCGGGGTGGGCGGGATCCAGGGTCGTGATGGCGGTCATGTGATCCTCCTGCATCGGGTTGGTCGATGGCAGGGCCAGCGTTGTGAGGCAGTCCGTCATGGACTCCGTCGCGGGTGACTTGCGAGGAAGGAACCGCCTCTCGACCGACCGATTAGCTTCGAGACGGAGTCGATGACGGAGTCCACGTCGGAGCCAGCGCCCGCCCGATCGGGGCTCAACATCGAGCATGTGCTTGGTCGCCACAGCGACCTCCTCTCGATGGATCCGATGCGGGGCAAGCGTGGTGGCCGACTCCGTCATGGACTCCGTCGCGAACTTCGGCAGCGCCCTGACCTGCGGCGATAGCGGCCCTTCTCGCCGGTGACGGAGTCGGTGACGGAGTCGGTTCGAGCTCGTGACTGAGTCGGTTCGTACTCGTGACGGAGTCGGTGACGGGCTCGCGGGAAGTCGGCGAGCCGGTCACGTGCGCTCGAGGGTGGGTCGGTCGACGCGTTTGGTCGCTACCAGGCGATCGGCGGGAGCCCAGTCCGGCGGGAAGGTTGATGCGGTGGGTTGGGCTGCGGCGAGGGTGGTGTAGCCGGCGAGGGCGGGCGTCAGGTCGCTGGCCGCGGCGGGGACGTACCGCCCGGCCATCTTGGCCTCGATCAGGTCAGGGTGGTCGGTGACCTGGTCGCCGGTCAGATAGCGGGCATCGATGAACAGGGCGTCCCGGTCGACCAAGGCGCGCAGCGTCGTCTGGTTCGTTGCCGCGAGTTCGGTGCACGCTGCGGACAGCTCCAGCATCTGCGCGGGGCTGAGCTGGGCCGGGCCGTAGGCGCGAATCCCGGCTGCGTCACGTGTCAGGGGGAGGGCGATCGCTGCGGCGGCGGGCAGCGCTGCCACGTCGGCCCGCAGGCCCGGTGTCGCGGGGGTGCCGCTGGTGAACCTGACGAGTAGCCGGTGCTGGTCGACCCAAGCGGTGCGCTGCTGCGACCACGCCCCGGCCAGGGCGGGGTCGTTCAGGGCGGAAGCGTGTGCGGCGAGGTGGGTGCGCAAGATGGCCGCTGCTGCGGCGTACTCGACCAGGTCCGCAGCGGTGGCGCGCCGCGGATGCCGCGCCAGCGTCCAGGCCCCGAGCCGCAGCCGGTCGGCGCGTTGCAGCAGCGCACCGGCTGGCGTGGGCGAGGTGACGCCCGGCCGGGCCAACGGGAGGCGGGCGAGGCGTGCCGCGCCCGAGGCGGGGTAGGCGGCCCGCATACGCAGCACCCGCGCTGCCTCACTCACCCGGGTCAGGTCGGGCATCGCGCGTTCGACCTTCGACCATGCGATGCCGGCCTGGGCCGCGCGCAGCGCCAGGTCACGGTCTGCCGCGGCGACCGTGTCGACGAGGTCTGCGACCAGCAGGTAGCCGGCGGCGCGTTCGGCGCCGTCGTCCAGGACGCCAGCGTCCGGGGTGCGGTCAGCGCCCCGTGCATCGCGGTGTGTGGCAACCAGGTCCCGGGCCGCGCCCAACGCCTTCACGGCCGCAGCCCAGGACTGCGCCGGGCCGCCGAGGCCCTGATCTCGGTCGGCCACGTCGCGGGCATGCAGCGATTGCAGTGCCCTGGCAAGCGCCAGCGCGGGCCGGTCCGACGGGTCCGGCGCCGACACCAGGCCTTCGCCACGGTGGGGACCGCCAGCCAGGAACAGCAAATGCCCGCCCGCGGCCACCAGCAACGCACGATGAGCATCGATGGCGCTGAACGCTGCTGCACGGTCGGCGAAACGTTCGGTAGTCACCATCATCGCCGCCCAGGCCACATGCCTAGTCGCGGTGTGCATGAGCTCGCCGTAGGTAGCACCCGCTGAAACCGGGGCGATCACGCCGCAGCCTCAGCCGAGAGGTCCTCCGCCCGCGCCAGCAGATGCGCCACCCTGGCCAGCAGCAGCAGATTCGCCGGCGCGACGTCATGCACGACGGGGACGGCGAGGAGCTCCGTGATCGCGGCTCGACCACTTCGCACCAATCTCGTCGCCTCGACGCTCGACTTGCCGAAGGCCGATGCGGACGGCAGCGAACCCTTGGCAGGCGCCGCCAGGTCGGCGATGCGCTCAAGCGCCTCCCGCATCCCGACCGCCACCACGATGGCCTCGGTGTCGTCGCGAGCGATCGACGCGGCCAAAGTGGCGCGGTGAAGCCCCGACAGGCTGGACTCCAGAGCTCCCCAGAGCCGAGCTTGGGCGGACGAATCGAATTCGGTCACGCGGTGCCTCCTTCAGGCCAGCGAGGAGCGTCGCTCCAGGTCGAGTGCGCACCCAGCGGCTTTCGACGAAGGTTGGGGACGACACGCCGACTCCTTCAGATGTGCACGAACCATCGCCGAGCGACGTCACGGGTGGTGGCCGCCCCGACGGGCTCTTGGAGTGGCACAGCGCGGGCGCTCGGCGAAAGCGCGGCGAGGCAGCCACAGCCCCTGACGTCCGTGGTGTCCAGGAGTGGAACCGTTCCTGTCGGTGCTTGGCGCCGCGCACCTTGTAATGGGCGCGCGTGCGTCTTCACTGGAGATCAGGAGTACGCCATGAACCGTTCGGAGCTCGGTCAGCTGCCTGCGATGGTCGACGTGCCCACTGCAGCTCGTGTCCTCGGCATCGGTCGAAGCCTCGCCTACGACCTTGTACGCAGTGGCGGGTGGCCGACCCCAGTTGTCCGGATGGGCAAGCTCATCCGAATCCCAACCGCCTGCCTGCAGCGCGTCCTTGACGGCGAAAATGCGACGGGCCACTTGACACGAGCCGACGCCAAGCTCGATGGGCGAGCGGCACCGGCCGAATGACATCCCGAAGGACGCAGACTGTGTTCGGAACTGTGTTCAAACGCGCAGAAGGTAAGGGCCACGAGAACATTCGCCAACACACCACGCGGACCTCGCCACGCACGAAGCGCTGCAACGAGACACCAAGCGACACAGTCGGCTTGTAATCCGCGGGTTCTGGGTTCGATCCCCAGGCGGCCCACCCGTCTGACCTGCACCGATACGCGACTGCGGACTCGCTGCCATGTGTGCTCCGGGATTCCGTGAGACCAGTGTGAGACCGCCGTGCGACCTCACCTTCGGCAGATGGTCCGACGGAGGCATTAGCGTTTGCCGGGGGCGCGCCCTGGACGCGAGCATCCGCCAATACGCTTCACTTAACGAACGACCGCCCTCCGGAGCGGCAGGGGGAGGACGAGTGGCCACGGCAGATCAGCTCCGTGCTCTGATCGCCAGTCACGGAGCGGGTGATGATGAGCGGTTCTACGCCATCGCCATGCAGGTTGCGGCTCGCGCCGCGCGCGGGGGAAAGGGCCGCCAAGCACAGGAGCTGCAGAGCCTTATCGATGAGGCTCGTTCGGCCTCACCCCGAACCGCGCATGTAACCGCCGTCGCGCAGCCTCGGGGCGAGTTGTCCGATCTTCTTACGGTCGCCTACCCCGACATCTCATTGACGGACCTGTCGCTCGACGGTGGCGTCCGAGACGGCCTCGAGAGGATCGTTGCCGAGCAACGTCAGCGTGACGTGCTTCGCGCGCACGGATTCGCGCCCAGCCGGCGCTGCCTGTTCGTTGGCCCCCCGGGGACTGGGAAGACCATGTCCGCGAGGGCACTGGCCGGCGATCTGCGACTCCCGCTCTTCACGCTCCGCCTCGACGGGCTGATCACCAAGCATCTCGGCGAGACCGCTTCCAAACTGCGGTTGGTGTTCGACGCGATGCAGGACACGCGGGGGGTCTACCTCTTCGACGAAGTGGATGCGCTTGCCGGAGAACGATCGACGGGCAACGACGTCGGTGAAATCCGCCGTGTGCTCAATTCGTTCCTCCAGTTCCTCGAGCAAGACGGCGCCGATAGCCTGCTGGTTGCCGCAACCAACCACCCCCAACTGTTGGACCGCGCGTTCGGTCGCCGTTTCGACGTCCGCATCAACTTCCCGTTGCCATCGCCGTCGGTGACCAGAGCGGTGCTCGAGAATCGCCTCGCTGGAATGGGGTCGCGATTGGCTTGGAACCGCATCCTTCCTGCTTCACAGGGTCTGAGCCACGCTGACCTCACGGCCGCGGCGGAAACAGCCGCCAAGGAAGCAATCCTCGCCGGACGCAAGACCGTGACAACTGCTCGCGTCGTGGAGTCGCTCATCAGCCGTCAGCGACCGACGGCAAGTTGACGCGTCGTGGCACAACGGAATCGTCCGCATCTCTTCCTTGACGCGGCGCCGCAGGTGCAGCCTTACCGCCCACGGACTAGCCCCCGCAGCAGTGGGCCGAACCCGCCCGCATCTCGACAGGCACATCTTGATCGCCTTACCTCCGGGTTTGAGGCGGCGCTCGCGAGCGGCATCAGCAATCGAACGACTGACGCCGTCGAGGTACCCGGGGCGATCGCGGGCGTCTACCTGACGTTCAAGAGCCCGCCCGGCACCGCCCTCAAGCTCACGTCCTTGGACCCTGCTTCCCGCGGACCCCAACCAGAGTTGCGTGCCCTGACCGTTGACGACGGAGTCGAGACGGCGGTCGTGTTCCTCCCCGATGGGAAGGCCAGCTACTTCCAGCGGCGCCTGAACCAATACCGCGACACCTTGCAGGAGGATGCGCCAAGGCATCGCGCCCTCTTGGACACGATTGATGAGATTAGCCTCGCAACGGTGCATGCGCTTTGGACGGACCGCATTGACGACCGGCCGGGCGACGACGAGGTTGTGTGGCTGGAACTCTGGCTCCGGCGCAGGCCCGGGGAATTGGACCGATTCGCAGACTTCGCGGAGGCGACGTCGGTCCAACTGTCCCTTGCTACGATCCGATTTCGCGATCGGTTGGTCCTCAACGCCCGGTGTTCGCTGCGCCAGCTCTCCGTCACCCTGAACTCGATCGACGAGATGGCGGAGATCCGGCGACCAGCGACTCCCATGGCCTGGCTCGCCTCCGAGCAGGCCTTCGAGCAGCGGGACTGGGTCGACGATTTGCTGTCGCGAACGCAGGCGGCCACTGACGAAGAGCTGGCGGTAGCCTTGCTGGATTCGGGCGTCCAGTTCGGGCACCCTCTCCTCAACCACTCCCTCAGGGCCTCTGACGCCCACACGCTCCACCAGGCCTGGGGACTCCACGACGCAATCGGGCACGGCACGACGATGGCCGGCATAGCCCTTTACGGCGACGTGGCAGCTGCTGCCGCGACCACGTCAACCGTCCGTCTGCGTCACCGGCTCGAGTCCGTGAAGATTCTGAATCAGGTCGGTCACGCCCAGGCGAGTGAGGTCTACGGCGCCGTGACCGCGAACGCTGTGGCGCGCCTAGAGACACAGGCACCGACACGTCGCAGAGTCTTCTCATTGGCGACCACGGCCGAGGACGTGTCCGGGGAGCGCCCGACCGCGTGGTCGGCTGCTATCGACGCGTTGGCCGTCGGTGCCGCCGTGGATGTCACGGCCACTGGCGTGACGCTCCTTGATGACCGCAATGATCGAGCCCCACGCCTCTTCGTGGTGTCTGCCGGGAACGTGAGGTCGCATCACCTGACCCCGAACCACCTCGACGTAAGCGACCTGCGCCCCATCGAGGATCCTGCTCAAGCGTGGAACGCGCTGACCGTCGGCGCGTACACAGAGAGCGTCGACATGCAACACGCGCCGGCTGCCTTCCACGGTTACACGGCGCTCGCAGCCCATGGGGAGCTTTCCCCGTTCTCGCGGACGTCTACAACGTGGCCGGCGGTATCCGTGCTGAAGCCCGACATCGTGATGGAAGGTGGCAACGCCGCCATCGATGCCACCGGCAGCACCGTTGATCACTGCGCGGCTCTCGAAACACTGACCACGAGACGCATGGATGCGGTCGCGGCCCCGTTCACAACCGTGGCGGGAACGTCACCGGCGACAGCGGCCGCCGCGCACCTCGCTGCCGCAGTGATGGCTGAATACCCGCAACTCTGGCCCGAGACAGTTCGCGCACTCGTCGTGCAGTCCGCGCGTTGGACAGGTCCCATGTCCAAACAAATCGCGAGTGCGACCACCAAACAGGCCAAGACGTCCCTGCTCCGCCGGTATGGGATGGGTGTGCCCTCGCTGGTCCGGGCCACCCGCAGCGCGAGCGATTCGCTGACATTGGTCGTGCAGCAGCACATCTCGCCGTTCAGCGCGGACGGGCGACTTCGGGAGATGCATCGGCATCGGCTGCCCTGGCCCGTTCAAGTGCTGCAGTCGCTCGGCGCGACGGAAGTAGACCTGCGAGTCACACTTTCGTACTTCATCGAACCGAACCCCAGCCGACGTGGTTGGCAAGGACGATACGGCTATGCGTCGCACGGCCTGCGCTTCGATGTTCGTCGGCCGACGGAGACAAGCGAGGAGATGAACCAACGGCTGAACAAGCTTGCGGATGACCTCGAATCAGGCGGCAATTCCGCTGCGTCAGACGGGCCGCAATGGGTACTCGGGTCAACTCAGCGCGTCCGCGGTTCACTGCACTCGGACGTGTGGAGAGGTAGCGCGGCCGAACTCGCGTCTCGAGGCGAGATAGCCGTCTTCCCCGTCGGCGGATGGACCAAAGAGGCCAAGTCTGTCGACCGTGAGGAGTTGAAGGTGAGATATGCGCTCATCGTCTCCATCGAGTCGGCCGAGATCGACCTCGATCTCTGGGCCGACGTAGCGGCCCAGATCAATGTCCCGATCGAAGTGACGCTCTAATCGATTGCGCTTTCAGTGATTCAGGGGAATGCGTCTCCGATCGGCGTTATCTACGAGTTCGGCGACTGCGTCGGCGGCTCGGGAGTGCAACACCGGCAGGACATGGGCGTAGATGTCGGCCGTGGTGATGATCGTCGAATGGCCCAGCAGCTCCTGCAAAGTCTTCAGGTCCGCTCCGGCCGCGAGCGCGAGGTTCGCCGCGCCATGGCGCAGGTCGTGCAGGCGCACGGGTGGCAGCCCGGACTCCTCGACAGCCTTGTGGAACGCGCGGGTTGCTCGTTCCGGTCGCAGCGGGCGGCCGTCGCCGTCGGTGAACACGTACCGATGGTCGTAGTGCGCGTCGCGTGCGCCCTCGCGGAGTCGGGACAGGCAGCGGGTCGTGACCGCATCCAGCGTGATCAGGCGTCGGCTGGCCGCTGTCTTCGGCGGAGCGACCACGCTGCGGCCGGCCACGTCGACGAGGGCCTGCACGATGCGGATGGTCCCGTGGCCGGTGCCGTCGTCAAGATCGACGTCCTCCCACCGAAGTCCGCATGCCTCTCCGCGCCGGAGGCCACGCAGCCCGATGACGCGCCACAGCGGGAGCAGCGGGTCGCCCACGGCAGCCCGATTCTCGAGAAATTGGGCCAGGTGCTCCGGCGTCCAGACCTCGGCTGCGGGGCGCGCTCCGGTCGCCTGCCAGACAGCGACCCGGCCGGGGGTCCATATCTCTGCGCGGATGTGGGGATGGGGCGGCAGCCGCAGCCAACGAGCCGGGTTCGTTTCGAGGATGCCCGCGCGGAGGGCGGCGTTGAGACTGGCGCGCAAGGTCGCTTGGAGACGGACCAGCGTGGCCGGAGCGAGCATGTGCCCGCTCGGCGAAGGGTTCCGGGCCAGGTCGTCGAACATCGCCTGGACCTGCCAGGTGGCGAGCTCGTCGAGCGGGACCCGTCCGAGGTAGGGCTCCAGGTAGTGCACGACGTGCGAGGCGTAGCTGCGCCGCGTCGTGTCGCGCCAGCGCTGCTCGGCCTCGAGCCAGTGGTGCAGCCAAGAGGACGTGGTCCACGCCGCCGCCCGTTGGCGGCGTGTGGGAGCGCTGAGCAGGTTCTTGCGCGCGCGGTCCGCCTGCGCGCGCGTCGCGTAGCCGCCGCGCCGCAGGCGGCGCGCCTTCCCGGCCCCGACGGGGCCGGGGATCCGCAGGTCGAGGGTCCAGGTGCCGTGCCGCTCGTCGCGCAGGTCAGGGCAGTGGCGGCCCAGCTGCCGACCGTCTGGGCCGCGGCACCCGCAGCGGCGGTACACCGAGCCCGCCCCTCGGGCTCGAGCCCTCGATGCGGGCGGGGCGGCTGGGGTACTCCGAGGTGCTCATGACTGCCTCCCCGTGAAGCCGACGTAGCGATGCGCTGCCTCCGGATGACTGCGCTCTCGACGTCATCGGCCTCGAACGAGGCCGGGCGGAAGTTCGGGCGCCCCTACAGTCGCGCTCTGAAACGTTAAGTACCTGCGCTTACCGCCTTAACCTAGGACCGGCCCACTTAGCGCGCCCCTTAAATGTCACCGTCGAAATTTAGGTCCGGAGCCGATAGACTTAACTTGTGGACCTCGACAGCATTCAGGACAGCCCCGTGGGGCAGCTCGTGCCGATCCAGGGCCACGATGCGCGACTGCGCGAGTTCTCCCACTTCGCGTTCCTCCCGGACCCCCTGCCCGAGACCGTCCAGCTCGACGGGACCACGTGGACGCGGGTGGCGGAGGCATCGCAGGCGCTGGGCCGGCTGCAGCAGGCCTGCGCGACGCTGCCAAACCCTCGGCTGCTCATCGCCCCTGCCCTGGCGCGCGAGGCCCTGGACACCTCCGCGCTGGAAGGCACGCACGGCGCCCTCGCCGACGTCCTCGAAGCACGCTTGTCGGAGCAGCGGCCGCCGTCCCCCGAGGTCGCCGAGATCCGCGCCTACGAGCGCATCGCCCACACCGCCTTCGACTGGATCAAGGAGCGGCCCGTCACGATCGCAATGCTCAGCGATCTCCAGGGCGTCCTGGCGGCGGACTCCCGCGGCACCCAACGGGACCCCGGCCGCGTCCGCCAGCACCAGGTCGTCATCGGCCCCGAGGGCTCCACCGTGTACGACGCCCGATACATCCCGCCGCCACCCGACGACCGGCTCACCGCCGGCCTCGAGCTGTGGCAAGCCTGGATCGACGCGCCGCACCCTGGGCTGCCACCAGTGGTCGCGGCGGCGATGGGGCACTACCAGTTCGAGGCGCTGCATCCGTTCGGCGACGGCAACGGTCGTCTCGGCCGCCTCCTCATCGTGCTTCAGCTGATCCGGCTCGGCGCCCTCACCGAGCCGGCACTCACCATCTCGCCGTGGCTCCTCAAGCGCCGCTCCGAGTACCAAGGCCACCTCCTGGCCATCAGCCAGACCGGCCGATGGGATCCCTGGATCGACTTCTTCTGCCAAGCCGTCTCGGAGCAAGCGATGCTCTCGGTCGGCATCGTCGACCGGCTCAACATCTGGGTGGCAGGCGTGAGGCAGACCCTGAACGAGCGCGGCTGGCACGGCACGATCGCCTCGCTCGTCGACGACCTCATCGACTGGCCGGTCATCTCCGCCAGCTTCGTCCAGGACAAGTACGGCGTCTCCGCGCCCACGGCCAAGTCCACCATCGACCGGCTCTGCGAGATCGGCGTACTGCACGAGCTGACAGGGCGGAGCTACCGCCGTGTCTTCGGTGCCACCGATGTGATGAACGCGGTCGAGGACTTGTGAACGGCGACCTCGTCGGCCACTGGCTGTGTTCAGAACTGTGTTCAAACGCGCCGGTGAACGCAGTCACTGACCATCACGACAACGCACCACGCGGACGGATCTGAGCACGAAATAGACCCATCACGAACCCTCCGGCATCTCATGCGACGCATCGGAGTCATCTTTTAATCCGCGGGTTCTGGGTTCGATCCCCAGGCGGCCCACCTGATCACCGTGCTCGACGCCCCGCCTTCGCGGGGCGGCACGCGCGTCCCGGGTGCCATCGTGGTTGCAGTTGACCGACGACACCGACCATCGCGTCGTCTGACCTGCACGGCCATCCGGCAGCGTGGCGGGAAGAGCGCGCGGCGCCTACGGTCGGGGGATGGAAGCGGTGGAGGCGCTGCGCCGCGTGGCGTTCCTGCTCGAGCGCGAGAACGCCGAGTCGTACCGCGTGCAGGCCTACCGCAAGGCCGCGGCCGCGCTCGATGCGATCGGCCCCGACGAGGTACGCCGACGCATCGCGGCCGGCACGCTCACCGAGCTCGCGGGCGTCGGGCCGAAGACCGCAGCGATCGCGGCCGAAGCACTAGACGCGGAGACGCCGGCGTACATCCTCGAGCTCGAGACCAGGCCGCAGCCGCGCGACCAGCTCGACGACGCCGGCCGGGCGTTCCTCGAACTCATCCGCGGCGACTGCCACACGCACTCGGACTGGAGCGACGGCGGCAGCCCGCCGGAGGAGATGGCCCGTGCAGCCATGGACCTCGGCCACGACTGGACGGTGCTCACCGACCACAGCCCGCGGCTCACCGTCGCGCGTGGGCTCTCGCGCGAGCGGCTCGAGGCCCAGCTCGACCTGGTCGCTCGCATCAACTCCGACCTCGCACCGTTCCGGCTCCTCACCGGCATCGAGGTCGACATCAACGAGGACGGCAGCCTCGATCAGGACGACGACCTCCTCGCACGGCTCGACGTGGTCGTGGCGAGCGTCCACTCGAAGCTGCGCTCGCCGTCGGAGGCGATGACGCCGCGCATGGTCGCCGCGATCGCCAACCCGCACGTCGACGTGCTGGGGCACTGCACCGGACGCATGGTCGCGGGCGGCAAGGTGCGCCCGGAGTCGGAGTTCGAGCTCGAGCTCGTGATCGAGGCGTGCCGCCGGTTCGACGTCGCGCTGGAGATCAACAGCCGACCCGAGCGCCTCGACCCGCCGCGCCGGATCCTGTCCGCTGCCGTCGAGGCCGGGCTGCTCCTTGCCATCGACACCGACGCGCACGCCCCGGGCCAGCTCGACTGGCAGGCCAACGGCGTCGCCCGCGCGGTGCAGTGCGGCGTCGACCCCGACCGGGTGGTGACCACGTGGGACGTCGACCAGCTGCTGGCGTGGGCCGGACGCTGAGCCCGGCGAGCCATGAGCAGATGTTGAGGCGCGCGGCGCTCAAGACCGTGGCGCCAACGGGCCGATGAAGGCATGCGTGGGGGGACTCCGTTGCCCGGACGTCCTTGAGGATCTCTATGAACACCGCACGTGACACGGCCCGCACGGTCGTCCCGCCGCTGCTCGCCGCCTGCGTCGTCGCGCTCATCGTCGGCGACCCCGGCCAGCACCCGCAGACCGTCACCATCCCGAACCCGCAGGTGGCCGCCGTCGGCCACTGAACCGGCACCGATTCACGCGGCCAGGAGCACCTCGCGCACCTGCTCGGCGAGCACCGGGTTGTCGATCGACGCCGCGAGCAGTGCGGCTCCGTCCGCCGCCTCCTCGCTTCCGAGGGCGGCTGCGTGCACCAGCGCCCGCACCGTCATCTCTCGCATCTCGGTGCGCGACGCGAGCCGCTGCATGGTCCCCACCCACTCCGAGGTCTGCGGATGGGAGTGGCGTCGTCCCAACAGGCACTGCGCGTCGAGGATGTGGGCGTCGAGCCACACGTACGGGTCGGCAAGGCGGTTGCACCGCGCACGTGCATCGGCGAGCAGCGCGAACGCCTCCCCGGTACGCCCTTGCGCTTCGGCCACCAGCGCGAGCCCCCGCGCCGAGGTGCCCTCCCAGCACGGGTCCCCGAGCTGGCACGCGCGGGCGAACGCCTGGTCGAGCAGCGCCCCTGCGGATCGCGCATCGCCCGCAAGCAGCTCGGCCTCCCCCAGCCAGGCCTGCGGCCACGGCAGGAACGCCAGCCACCGGTCCTTCTCCACCAGCTCGAGTGAGCGCCGCAGGGCCTCCCGCGCACCATCCACCTCGCCACGCAGGAGGTGCGCCCGGCCGAGGATCGTCTGCGCGAACGCTTCCCGCCTCGGCTGATCGGCCGTCCGCGCCAGTTCGACGGCAGCCGCGAGCGACGAGAAGCCGGCGTCGTACTCGGCCCGGTCCATCTGCACGGAGCCGAGGTAGGTGAGCGCCTTGGCCGACACCGCGTCCGTGGTAGCGAGCTGCTCGGCGTCGCGCAGCCAGCGCTCGGCCCGGTCGTAGCGGGCGCGGAGGAAGTCGACGTACCCGAGCTCGGCGCGGATCTCGGCCTGCGCGCCCGTGAGCCCGTCCTCCTCGGCCACGCGGTCGGCGGAGAACAGCGCCGCGACTCCCTCCTCGTCCATGCCGCGCAACGAGTGCACCAGCGTCTCGGCGAGCACGATGCGGGCGCGCACCTGCAGCCCGCGCTCGTCCGCGAGGTCGGCGAGCGCCACAGCCGACCGCAGCGACGCGAGGCCGGCCCCCGTGGCCCCTGCGGCGACGGCGGCCGCGCCCGATTCGAGGATGGCCTCGATCGACACGCTGTTCGTCATCGGTGCCGGGCGCGGTACAGGTTCCTGCATCGCCGAGCCGATGACCGGGCCGGGCAGTGCCCTGAGGTCCTGGTCGAGGAGCCGGGTGTACGCCGCGGCCTCCGCCTCGGCGCCGCGGTCGTCGCCGCTCATGCGCAAGAGGCGGATGAGCAGGGCGCGGTTGCTCTCGTCGTACGGGCTCATCGCCGCCGCCCGGCGCGCGTACCGCACCGCCTCGGCGACCGAGCCGCGCGCCATCAGGCCCTGCGCCGCCTCGTGTAGCACCGCCTCGGACGCGGCGGCCAGGTGCTGGCGCTCGGTGGCGAGCCACGACTCGAAGCCCGACGCTCCGCGGACCGTGATGCCCTCGAGGAGCTCGTCGCCGACGGACGGTACGCCGACCACCTCAGGCCAGGCGCCGCGCGTCACCACATGCACGTCGACGCTCGACCCGGCCGGGAGCTCGAGCTGCACCGGGTCGCCCTCGAGGACGGCTCCGTCGCCGAGGCCGCGGCGCACCTCGGCGAGATTCCAGCGCAGGGCGCCGAGCGGGTCCTCGGTCTCGGAGAACAACAGCTCGGCGAGGCGGCTCCGCGTGGCGGGGCGCTCGGCGAGCAGAAGGTAGGCGAGCAGCGCCCAGCTCTTCTGGCTGCGGAAGCGGTAGGGCTGCTCGCCGTCCCGCCGGAGGGCGGGACGGCCGAGCAGTTGCACCTCCACGCCCACGGAGGCCGAGCCTGCCATCTGCGCGCCCTGCCCGGAGGTGGTTCCGCGGGTCATCCGGCACCCCCGTCGTCGGACGCCCGCGCCCCTACTCGTGCTCGCTGACGCGATAGATCTCGTCGGCGACGAGGCCGTGCGCCTCGCGGTGCACCGTGTTGGCGGCCTCGGCGTCCGGGGCGTCGACGAGGCAGAAGATCTTGCCCGCCTCCTCGTCGACCCAGTACTTCAGGTACTGCACGCCGTGCGCGTCCTGGGTCGCGAGGTCGGCGGCGTGGGCGCCCGCGACATCGGCCTCCGTCACGCCGCCGGCGATGCTGTGCACGTCCATGAATCGGGGCATCGGGCTCTCCCTGCTATGCGGTCCGCCCGAGGGCGGCGTCCGTGGTGGATGGGAGAAGTCCACGGCGGCGGCGTGTGACGTCGCGTGTGACGGCGGAGAACGCCGAGAGGAACAGGTGCGTCCCGCTCCAACCAGAGGGGGACTCGGCCGGAGCGGGACGCGAGGGCCCGGGGGCAGAGGGGGGACGTCAGCCCCCGGACTCCGTCACTGTACGTCGGATTCAGGTTTCCTGTAACTGCTGAACCCGCGTTTCAGAGGCAATCCTTACCCACCGCTCCGTGCCTGCCACCGCTATGTGAACGGTCAACCGTCCAGTCGCCCGGATTCGTAGGCGAACAGGGCGATTTCGACCCTGTTCCGTACGCCGAGCTTGGCCATCAACGCGGCGAGGTGCGACTTCACCGTCGACAGGCTGATGTGCAGCGCGTCGGCGATCTCGGCGTTGGTCATCCCGCGCGCGACGGCGACGAGCACCTCCTCCTCGCGCGGCGTCAGCGGGTCCACCGGCTGCGCGGGCGCCACCCTCGTCGAGAGCCGCGCGAACTCCGACAGGAGCCGCACGGTGACGCTCGGCGCGATGAGCGCCTCGCCGTCGGCAGCCGCCCGCACGGCCTGCACGAGCAGGTCGGGGCCGGCGTCCTTGAGGAGGAAGCCCCGCGCCCCAGCCTTCAGGGCGCCGTGCACGTACTCGTCGAGGTCGAACGTCGTGATCACCACCACGGCAAGCGGGTCCTCGACGTCGGGACCGGCGAGCGCGCGCGTCGCCTCGAGCCCGCTGACTTCGGGCATGCGGATGTCGAACAGGCATACGTCCGGGCGGAGCTCGCGGGCGAGCCGCACCGCCTCGCGACCGTCCCCCGCCTCCCCGACGACCTCGATGTCGGGCTGCGCGTCGAGGATCATCCGGAGCCCGGTGCGCACGATCTCCTGGTCGTCGGCCAGCACCACGCGGATGGTCATCGGCGTACTCCCGTCCTCGGCACCAGCGCGTCGACCACCCAGCCGCGGCCGTCGCCGGGTCCGGCGGTGAGGGTGCCGCCGAGCAGCGACACGCGCTCGGCCATGCCCACGATGCCGTACCCCTGGCGCACGCGGTCGGCCGGCACGGGCTCGCCGTCGTCGACGACCCGGAGGCGTACGGCGTCCCCTCCCGCGGCGACGTCGATGCGCACCTCGGTCGCGCCGACCGCGTGACGCACCGCGTTCGTGACCGACTCCTGCGCGATGCGGTAGAGCGCGGCGCCGACCGACGGGTGCAGGCCGTCGACATCGCCGTCGAAGGACACCGACACCGTCGGGCGCCCGTCGATGCGCGCGAGCGAGCCGATATCGGCCGCCGTGCGCGGCGCAAGAAGAGCCGGATCGTCGCTGTCGCGCAGAGCGCCCACGAGCACACGCATCTCGGCGAGCGTGCGCGCACCCTCGGCCTCGATCACCGACAGGGCGTCGATCGCGGCCGCCGGATCCCCCGCGCCGACGACGCGCCCGGCCTGCGCACGCACGACCATCGCCGACACGTGGTGGGCGACGGTGTCGTGCAGCTCGCGGGCGAGCTGCTCGCGCTCGGCCAGCCGTACGCGCTCGAGATCCCGTGCGCGCGTGGTGGTCTGGGCCCGCACCGCGACCGCGAGCAGCGCCGGCATGGCGAGGATCGCGAGCTCGGGGAGCAGCTCGGCGAGCGAGCGGTAGTCGCGCCCGAAGCCCAGGGCGACGACGAGCACGAGCACACCGACGGCGCCGAACGCCTCGCGGCCCGACCCCCAGCGGAACACGGCGTAGATGAGCAGCAGCACGAACACGCCCGCGGTCAGGCCGACGACGGACCAGCCCGAGGCCACGACGAGCGCGACGACCACGGCCTTGGCGCCCATCCCGAGGGCGAGCATCGGCAGCGGATGCACCCGGCGCCAGGGCAGCGTGAACGCGATCGCGGCCACGAGCACGATCTCCAGCGCCCGCAGCTCGATGTCCGCGCGCAGCAGCCCTTCCCCCAGTGCGGCCACGACGACGACGGCCACGAGCGCCCAGTCGCGCGCGAGCGGGCCCGGCGCGTCCGGCACCCGGGGGGCGGCCCAGGCCGCCCGGAGCGCGCGTCGCATCACGCGGCCACTGTAGGTGCGGCGCTCATGCGGCCAGCGGCTCGCGCGCCGGACGGGCGGCACGGCGAGGGGCGCCGGTGGGGTTGCGGCGGATCGCCCACTCCGCGACGGCCAGGTTGATCGCCCAGCCCGCCGCCATCGCGGACGTGCGCGGCCATCCCAGCGGCGGGTGCCCCGTGGCGAGCCACGGCAGGTGCGTGAGCACCTGCGTGCCGGCGCCGAGGCCGAGCGCGTAGCCGCGGGTGACCCAGGCCCGGTGCGCGCGGAAGTCCCTGCGGCGTACGGCGACGAGCGCCAGCACGAGCGACACGGTCATCCCCACGCCGACGACGGTGCGCACCACGGCGAGGGAGAGCTCGTCGCCCGCCGGCCAGGCGTAGAAGAAGGTCATCCAGAGCCCCGACAGCGACGCAACGAGACCCATCGGCAGCGCGACCCGCCCGGCGATGCGGTGCCAGCGCCGACGGCGCAGGGACGGCACGAACTGGAACGCGCCCAGCAGGCTGAACACCGTCGCGCCGACGATGTGCAGCACGACGGGGAGCGGCTGGTCGAAGAACCGCTGGTTGGCGGCCGTCACCTCCGCGCCGCTGGCGAGCTGGCCGAGGCGCGCTGCGCCCGCGACCATCGGCACGAACGACAGCGCGAGCAGCCCCGCGGTCACCCGCCACTGCTTCCACGATCCGTCCGACATGCTGGGCCTCCTCGATCGCGTCCGTGAACGTGATCGAGCGTGCCGCGCGCCGCACGCGGATCCATCCGCCTGCAGGCCGCGATCCGGTCGCCGCGCGTCGTACTTCCGGCCAGGTACGCCGTCAGCCCGCGCAAGCCACGCAGCGCACGGCCCAGGGGTGGATCTCCAGGCGCCCCTCGGGGATCGGGCCGCCGCACGCGTCGCACACGCCGTACGTGCCCTCGTCGAGCTTGGCCAGAGCGCGTGCGACCTCCTCGGCCTGCACGAGCAGCTGCTCGTGCGCGGCGACCTGGGTGAGCCGCTCGACGGCGAGGCTCGTGCCGTCGCCGACCCGCTTGCCGAAGGAGATGCCGCCGACCGGGTCGGGTGCGGCGGTCAGGCCGTCCGCGCGCTCGGCGAGGTCGCGCTGCTTGTCGAGCAGCACGCGGCGTACGGCGTCGAGGTCCATCGGCCCAGTCTGCGCCCACCGTGCGAGAAGCGGGCCGATCCGGGCTTGCACTCCTACCGGTACCTAGTGTTACTGTCTACCAGTAGTCATCATCACTGAGTAGTGGGGCCGGGCCATGGGCAAGCAGGAGACGGAGATGCTCAAGGGCATCCTCGAGGGGATCGTGCTCGCGCTGCTGGGCCGGCGTCCGACCCACGGCTACGACATCACCGCCTGGCTGCGCGAGCGCGGCTTCGCCGACATCGCGGAGGGCACGATCTACGCCCTGCTCATCCGCATCGAGCAGCGTGGACTGGTCGACGTCGCCAAGGAGCCCTCGGAGAAGGGCCCACCCCGGAAGGTCTACTCGCTCAACGCAGCGGGTCAGGCCCACCTCGACGAGTTCTGGAGGACCTGGAGCTTCCTCGCAGACCAGCTGGCAGAGCTCCGCGAAGGAGGCAGGTAGTCATGGCGTTCGCCTGGATCGAGCAGAAGCGGCAGTACCGCAGGTACAAGGCGCGGATCGCCGCGCTACCGCCGTCGTACCGCACGGCGGTCGGCGGTGTGGAGCGGTACCTCAACCACCTCGGCGGCGTCGGCGACGCGAGCAGCATCCTGCGGATGCTCGACGATCTCGCCGACCTGTTCGAGGCGGCTGCGGCCGACGGCACCCCCGTGCGGACCGTGATGGGCGACGACCCGGTCGAGTTCGTCGAAGCATTCGTCCGCAACTACCCCTCCGGCTCGTGGATCACCCGCGAGCAGGACCGGCTGCGACGCACAACCACCGAAGCGGAGGCGCAGTCCGGCGACGACGGGAGCGCGCCATGACGGCCGTGGACGTCGTGGGCATCGAGGTCCGCGGGCTCGTGAAGTCGTACGGCGACATCGACGTGCTGCGCGGCCTGGATCTCGACGTGCCGTCGGGGGCGATCGTCGCCCTGCTCGGACCGAACGGAGCAGGCAAGACCACGCTGGTGCGCATCCTCGCGACGTTGACCGCTGCCGACCAGGGCACGGCGTCGGTGGCGGGCCACGACGTGCACGACGACCCCGACGGGGTCCGCAGGTCGATCAGCCTCACCGGGCAGTTCGTCGCCGTCGACGAGGTGCTCACCGGGAGGGAGAACCTCGTGCTCATGGCCCGGCTGCGCAGAGTGCCGAGCGCGCGCGACGTCGTCGACGCCCTGCTCGGGCGCTTCGACCTGGCCTCCGCCGCAGACCGCCGCGTTGCGACGTACTCCGGAGGGATGCGTCGCCGCCTCGACCTCGCCATGAGCCTCATCGGCGACCCGGCGGTGCTGTTCCTGGACGAGCCCACGACGGGCCTCGACCCGCAGGCACGACTCGAGGTGTGGAGCTCCATCCGCGAGCTGGCATCCGCGGGGACGACGGTGCTCCTCACCACGCAGTACCTCGACGAGGCAGAACAGCTCGCCGACCGCATCGCGATCCTGCATGACGGCCGCATCCTCGTCGAAGGCACGCTGGCGGAGCTGAAGAACCTGCTGCCTCCCGCCACGGTGGAGTACGTCGAGAAGCAGCCGACGCTCGAGGACGTGTTCCTCGCGCTCGTCGGCGTGGATGCGGAGGGGTCCCGATGACGCTTCGGTTCCTCGGGGACACTGCCCTGCTGACGGGCAGGTCGCTCCGGCACGTGGTGCGCAGCCCCGACACGATCATCACCACCTCGGTGATGCCGATCGCGTTCCTGCTCATGTTCGTGTACGTGTTCGGCGGCGCGATCGACGCCGGCACGACGCCGTACGTGAACTACCTGCTGCCCGGGATCCTGCTCATCACCGTCGCCTCGAGCATCTCGTACACGTCGTTCCGGCTGTTCCTCGACGTGCGGGACGGGATGTTCGAGCGGTTCCGTTCGATGCCCATCTCGCGGTCGGCGGTGCTCTGGTCACATGTGCTGACGTCGCTTGTGGCTACAGCCGTGTCGCTCGTCACGGTGGTGCTGGTGGCGCTCCTGCTGGGCTTCCGCTCCGGTGCCGGTCTCGGTGGATGGCTCGCGGTCGCGGGGATCCTGGCGCTGTTCACTCTGGCGCTGACCTGGCTCGCGGTGATCGCAGGGCTCTCGGCACGTTCGGTCGACGGAGCGAGCGCGTTCGCCTACCCGCTCATCTTCCTGCCCTTCGTGAGCTCGGCCTTCGTGCTCACCGCTTCGATGCCCGGGCCAGTACGAGCGTTCGCCGAGAACCAGCCGGTCACGCCGATCGTGGAGGCGATCCGCCACCTCTACGAGCAGCAGGCAGTGGGTGCCGGGATCTGGACGGCGCTGGCGTGGTGCGTCGCCATCCTCGTGGCGGCCTACGCAGGTGCCATGGCCGTGTACCGCCGCCGCGCGGCGTGAACTACCGCGCGGCGGGACGGCGGCGGCCGGTGCCGCTGCGCGGCGTCGAGGCACGGGCGGCCTCCGGCTCGCTGGTGGCGCCCTGGGTCGTGAGCTTCCCGCCTGCGTTCTCGAGGTGGGCGCGCACGAACCAGTGGTACTTCTCGAGGTCGGCGATCTGCCCGATGATCATGTCCTGCGTGACCGGGTCGAGGTCCTCGGTCTTGTCCATGACCTCGCGGTGGCTCTCGATGACGCCGGCGTACACGAGGTCGAGGGCGCCGAGGTGGCTCGCCACATCGGCGCGGGCGAGGGCGTAGTCGTCCCAGGACCGTTCCGCGACGAGCGCGCCGGCAAGACCGTTGGGCGATGCGCCGAGCATGGCCATGCGCTCCGCGACGTCGTCGACCATGAGGCGAACACCATCGATCTGCGGGTCGAGCATCGTGTGGACGCCGACGAAGTGGGGGCCCACGACGTTCCAGTGCACGTGCTTCAGAGTGAGCGCGACGTCGTTGAGCGCGTGCAGGCGGCCCTGCAGCAGGCGCGCCACCTCGTGCCCGTCGTCGACCGTCATGCCGGGCACGGTGAACGGCGCATCGGCGCTGCTGCTCACGGTTCGCTTCGCGGCCGTCTTCGCGGCGGTCTTCGGGGCACGGGTCTTGGCGGGCATGCGGTCCTCCAGGGCTGGGCGGGTCGCCCCCGTGCCTATCCCCGGAGCGGATCGATAAACATCGGACGCGACGGTCCGCCGCGGGTGCCGGTCAGGCGCCGCGCAGCATCGCGGCCTTGACCTGGGTGTAGATCGGCTTGTTCATGCGCGCCTTCACCCAGGTCTGCGTCCAGTGGTTGTCGTCCTTGAACGCGAGGTAAGGGCCGTCGATGGGTCCGCACCAGTTGTTCGGGCAGGTGGCGGTCGTCAGGTCGACCGTGCGCACCCGGGCGCGCAGCGCGGCGGGCAGCTCGGCCACCGCCTTGCGCTCGGCGTTCCAGATGCCCGCACTGGTCGCCTTCGCCAGAGTCGTGCCGCACTTGGTCTGCGCCGCGAGGCCGTACGCCGCGTAGCAGGCCTGCGCCTGGAGCATGTCGCCGGGAAGATCCGGCGAATCGCGCAGGATGACGATCTGCTTCACGCCCTTGAGCGCCGCGGTCAGCGTGGCGGTCATGCCCTTCTTCCACTTCGCGTACTTGTTCGCGCCGGTGAGGGTCACGCCGTACGTCGAGGTCAGCACCTGGTGGAAGTGCCACGAGCTCATCACGAGGACGTCGATCTTGCCGTACGACACGTGCGTGAGGCCCGACAGCGCGCGGGCCCGCCAGGTGTCGCACTCGGGGTAGAAGTTCGCCGACTTGTAGCGCTTGACGCTGACCTTCACGGCGGGACAGCCGGACTTGGTCATGGTCTTGAACTTCCAGCCGCCGACCCGGGCGGCGTTCAGCACCGCGCCGAACCAGTGGTTGGCGTGCGAGTCGCCGAACAGCATCACCGTGCGGGTGCCGGACGAGAAGGTGCACACCTTCGGCGTCGTGACGACGCCCTTCACGTGGCAGCCGTTCGCGTACGTGATCGGCTCGTCGTGCTTGGCGGCCGAGTACGACGGGATCGGCGTCCAGGTGGGCGCGATCACGACCGACGGCGTCGCCGCCGTCGCGGCGCCCGGCAGCGCGGTCAGCGCGAGCGCGAAGGTCGTGAGGGCAGCTGCTGCAAGGACTCGGCCACGGCGCATGCGAGGCAGCGTAGCCACGGCGCCACGACCGGCGGCCGTACCGACACCCGCACGGCCGGTTACCGGTCGCCAGGCTCGCTAGGGGTGCAGGACCTCGCCGGGCACCACGCGCGGGTCGTCGACGGTGGGCGCGGTGGCCTGCCCGCTCTCCCAGTGCCGGTACGCCGTCGTCGCGCCGAACAGCGCGGCCACGAGCCATGCGGCGATGCCGGCGTCGTCGAGCAGCCCGGGGATGGTGAGCACGGCCTCGGGCAGCAGGTCGATGGGCGACACGATGTAGAGCACGGCCAGGGCCATGATGAGCAGCCGGCCGCGGCCGATGCCGTCGAAACGCCCCGACATCACATCGCGCACCATGCGCGGGATCGAGCCCACGCGCTGCGCGAAGCCGATCGGGCCGTCGCTGGCCGCTGCTGCTGCGGCCGCGGCGTACGCCGCCTTCTTCCGGTTGCCGGCCATCCGTGCCTCCCTCGTCCCCCGGTGTGCCCGGGCGCGTACGTTCCGACGCCTCCAGACCCCACCAGGTTCCCACGCCACCGGCAGCCAGCCAACAGACCGGACGTTCCGGACAGAACACGCCCCTCAACGGAACAGATCGTCCTTAGAGGACGAAATCAGCCCGTGAAGGGCGCGATCTTCCCGGTTCTGGTGGCCGCGTGGAGGAGGTGCTGGCAGCCGACCGCCCCGCTCACCTCGTGTCGGGGGAGGCCGAGGTGGGCGGGGCGGAGGCGGTACGTCCCGGCGGAGCCGGGGCCGTCACGCACGCCTCCACGGGGATGGCGGCATGCGTGACGGCGACTGAGGGGGCGGACCCACGCGCCTCCCGCGCACGGGGAGGGGAGGCGCGTGAGCCGTGCGACCCGGTGGGAGAAGGACGGGCCACCGGGCCGCGTCCGACGCGGTGGCTCCGTGCCGGAGATCAGATCCGAAGCGACCCTCGGCAGATCTCACCGGTCACGGCGTTTCGGGCAGCACCGCTGATCGTGTGAACGCCTGCCGCGTTCACGATACGGCGGGTCACGGTGAACGACCCGCTCGGTGCGACGGTGGTGGCAGCACCTGACTTCTTCACGACGCCGTCGTGCGTGATGGCCCAGGTCCACCTCTGCCCGTTGCGGTTCTGGTCCACCTCCCACTCGACCTCGAGCATGCCGTTGTCGGGCTTGGCCTTGAGCGTGAAGGTGTGTCCGAGGGAGCAGGTGCCGCGCTTGATCACGGCGGTGCTCTTCGCGGACGCGGGAGCGGTGGCGACCACTCCGGCCACCAGCACCAACGAGGCCGCCGCCGTACCGACTGCGACGACACTGCGCATGCTGACCATGGCGTTCTCCTCGAGGTGTACGGGAGGAGGGGGAGTCCTCCCGGCACGAGAAGGCTGCGGCCTCGTGAGGGCGGCGCGGAACCCGGCCGATGGTCCCGGTACTACGCCGGTACGGCGGCGGAACGGGCTGCGGCGAAGGCGGCGACGGCCCGGTCGACGTCGTCGTCGGTGTGCGCGGCGGAGAGCTGCACGCGGATGCGCGCCTGGCCCTGCGGCACGACGGGGAACGAGAAGGCCACGGCGTACACGCCGCGGGCGAACAGTTCCTCGGCCACGCGGCTCGCCACCACGGCGTCGCCGAACATCACCGGAACGATCGGGTGCGAGCCCGGCAGCAGGTCGAAGCCCTCGGCCTCCATCCCGGCCCGGAACCGCGCGGCCGCGGCGTGCACCCGGTCGCGCAGGGCGCTCTCGCCCTCGAGCAGGTCGAGCACCGCGAGCGAGGCGGCCACGATCGGCGGCGCGACCGAGTTGGAGAAGAGGTACGGGCGCGCCCGCTGCTTGAGCAGCGCCACGATCTCAGCGCGTGCCGCGACGTACCCGCCCGACGCCCCGCCGAGCGCCTTCCCCAGGGTCCCGGTCACGATGTCGACCCTGTCGCTGACGCCGAACAGCTCCGGAGTGCCGCGCCCGGTGGGGCCCACGAAGCCGACGGCGTGCGAGTCGTCGACCATCACGAGGGCGTCGTGCTTGTCGGCGAGCGCCACGATCTCGTCGAGCGGCGCGAGGTAGCCGTCCATCGAGAACACGCCGTCGGTGACGATCAGGCGGTAGCGCGCGCCGGCCGCCTCGACGAGCCGCGCCTCGAGCTCGGCCATGTCGCGGTTGGCGTACCGCAGCCGCTGGGCCTTGCACAGCCGCACGCCGTCGATGATCGACGCGTGGTTGAGCGCGTCGGAGATCACGGCGTCGCGCTCGTCGAGCAGCGCCTCGAAGACGCCGCCGTTGGCGTCGAAGCACGAGCCGAAGAGGATCGAGTCCTCGGTGCCGAGGAACGACGCGATGCGCTGCTCGAGGTCGCGGTGGATCGTCTGCGTGCCGCAGATGAAGCGGACCGACGCCATCCCGTAGCCCCACTCGCGCACGGCCTGCTCGGCCGCGGCCACCACGCGCGGGTCGTCGGCGAGGCCGAGGTAGTTGTTGGCGCATAGGTTGAGGACGTCGCGGCCCTCGGCGTCCACGACGTGCGTGCCCTGCGGCGAGGCCATGATCCGCTCTGGCTTGAACACGCCGGTCGAACGCATCTCGTCGAGCCGGCCGTTGATGTCCGCGCGCAGCGCGTCGAGCGACGCCGTCATGACGCCACCTCCCAGTCGAGGACGACCTTGCCGCAGTGGCCCGAGGCGGCGATGTCGAACGCCTCGTCGAAGTCGGTGTAGGGGAACCGGTGCGTGATGACCGGGGAGATGTCGAGGCCGGCGCCGACGAGCACCGACATGGCGTACCAGGTCTCGAACATCTCCCGGCCGAAGATGCCCTTGACCGTGAGCATCGAGCGGATGACGCGGTCCCACTGGAACTCGACGGACGCCGAGGGAAGCCCCAGCAGCGCGATCTTCCCGCCGTGCGCCATCGTCGAGATCATCGACTGCAGCGCCGGCGCGGCGCCGGACATCTCGAGGCCGACGTCGAACCCCTCGACCATGCCGAGCTCGGCCATCACCGCGCGCAGGTCGCCGGTGCGGACGTCGACGGCGCGCGTCACCGCGCCCATCGTCTCGGCCAGCTCGAGACGCTCCGGCGACAGGTCGGTGATGACGATGTTGCGCGCGCCCGCATGCCGCGCGACCGACGCCGCCATGATCCCGATCGGCCCGGCGCCCGTCACGAGCACGTCCTCGCCGAGCACCTCGAACGCGAGCGCGGAGTGCACCGCATTGCCGAACGGGTCGAAGATCGCCGCGACGTCGGGGTCGATCGGCTTCGGGTGCCGCCACACGTTGGTGGCCGGTACGACGACCACCTCGGCGAAGCCGCCGTCGCGGTCGATGCCGACGCTGACCGTGTTGGGGCAGAGCTGGCGCCGTCCGCCCAGGCACCAGCGGCAGCGGCCGCACACGATGTGCCCCTCGACGCTGACCAGGTCGCCGACATCGACGGTGTCGACGCCGGTGCCGACCTCCTCGACCCGCCCGGCGATCTCGTGCCCGAGGGTCACGGGCGTGCGCACGGCGCCCTGCGCCCACGGGTCCCACGACCGCACGTGCAGGTCGGTGCCGCAGATGCCGGTGCGCAGCACGCGGATGCGCACCTCCCCCGGGCCCGTCGCGGGCTCCGGGACGTCCTGCAGCCACAGGCCGGGGGCGGCCTCCGCCTTGACCAGCGCCTTCATGCACCCTCCTCGTCGTACGCCGCCCAGCCAACCACCCCGCGCCGCCCGATGCGCCCGGCAAGGTCACGACTCGGCAGGAAACCCGCGCGCCAGGGCCGGGCTGTGCTGAGGTGTGCCTGCGGCGGGGGCCGCCTATGGGGAGGGGTGGTCGGGGTGCGCTCGAGGCTCATCGCCGCGCTCGGCGGCTCGGTGCTGGTGCTGGCGGTCGCGACGGGTTGCGGCAGCGGCAGCATCACGCTCCCCAGCGAGCGGCCCACCCTGCCGACTCCGTCGCTCTCCCTGCCGAGCCGCACGTCGCAGCCGCCGAGCGAGAGCCCGACCCAGGCTCCGTCGGAGACGCCCTCGGAGACGGCGTCGGAGACGCCCTCGGACACCGCGACACCCGAGCCCTCGGAGAGCGAGACCGAAGCCGCCTCGCCCACGCCGACACCGACCTCGTCGGCGCCGACACCCACGCCGTCGCCGACGCCCTCGCGCACCAGCGCATCCCCGACGCCGTCGCCGGAGCCGAGCAGCGAGTCGGCTGCACCGACGGAGTCCACTTCGGCCTCGCCGACCGAGTCATCCCCCGAGCCGACGTCGGCGAGCCCGAGCGCGGAGTCGTCGACGCCGGCGCCGAGCCCGAGCTCGTCGGTCGGGCAGGGCACGCCGCCGCCGGCCGCGGACTCCTCCGGCATGCCCCCGTGGGGCTGGATCGTCCTGCTGCTGCTCGCCGCGGTCGCAGCGCTCGCCGGCTGGCTGCTGAGCCGCAGGCGCGACGACGAGATCCACGGGCCGGACTCCCCCGAGGCGTAGACCCGACTACAGCCCGAGCACGCCCTTCTGCAGCAGCAGCAGGCCGATGACCACGAGCACCACGGCCATCACGGCGGCGTTGTTGCGCTCGAGCCAATCGCGCGCCACGCCGAGCGGCCCGAGCACGCGCTCGCCGAGCACGGTGTAGGCGAGCACGGGCACCGCCACGCTCACCGAGGCCACCAGGGTGAACAGCACCACCGCGATCGCGTCGCCCTGGGCGGTGAAGTCGTCGGAGCCGATCGCGAGCCCTGCGGCTGCCGCCAGCAGCAGGACCTTGGGGTTGGCGGCCGACAGCAGCAGCGCGAGGCGGAAGGCGCTCGCAGGCGTCGCCGAGCTGATCGAGCGCATCCACGCCGGTTGCTCGGACGCCGCGCCGCGCCCGAGCCACTGCTTCACGCCGTACGCGATCAGCGCGACGCCCGCCACGATGCGCAACCACGCCGCCCAGGTCGGGGTGTCCTGGGTCTGGTCGACCACCTCGGCGAGCAGCGTGAACACGCCCGCGGCGAGCGCGATGCCGACGATCCATCCGAGCAGGAACGACCAGGCGGCGGCGCGGGCCCGGTCGGTGAACAGCAGCAGGATCGCTGGGATGACCGGGAACGGCGACGCCGCGATGCCCAGCGCCAGCGGCAGAACCTCGCCCATCGCACCTCCTCCTGCTCCAGCCTGAAACCCTAGGCCCCGGCGGGGGCCGGCCCACCGCAGGTCCGGCGTCGTGACCGAACGAAACGCACGCGCAACACCTGCCTGCCACTCTGGGCCCGGGAGGACGACGAGCAGTGGGAGAGCAGCAGTGACCGACGCCGGGACGAGCCGACCCCGCGGACCCATCGAGACGCTCCTCGACGAGGTCTACCGCGAGGTCGCGGCCAACGACGAGGGCACGATCGCCACCTACATCCCCGAGCTCGCCAAGGCCGACCCCGCCACGTGCGGCATCAGCCTGGCGACCCTGGACGGCCAGGTGTACGACGCCGGCGTCCTCGTGCCGTTCACGATCCAGTCGGTGTCCAAGCCGTACGTCTACGCCCTCGCGCTCGCCGACCGCGGCCAGGACGCGGTGCTCGAGAAGGTCGGTGTCGAGCCGACGGGCGACCCGTTCAACAGCATCAGCCTCGACGACCGGTCGAGCCGGGCCTTCAACCCCATGGTCAACGCCGGGGCCATCGTCACCTCGACGCTCGTCCACGGGCAGACGCGCACCGAGCAGTTCGAGCGGATCCACGCCGGGCTCTCGGCCTTCGCCGGGCACGAGCTCGCGGTCGACGACGACGTCTTCGCCAGCGAGCGCGCCACCGGCGACCGCAACCGCGCGATCGCCTACCTCATGCGCTCGGCCGGCCTGCTCGACGAGGACGTCGACGACCAGGTCGAGTGCTACTTCCGCCAGTGCTCGATCCTCGTGACCGCCCGCGACCTCGCCGTCATGGCGGCCACCCTCGCCAACTCCGGCGTCAACCCGGTGACCGGCGAGCAGGTCGTGCCGCGCGACGTCGTGGCCTCGGTGCTGACCGTGATGGCCACCTGCGGCATGTACGACTACGCCGGCGAGTGGCTGTACCGGGTCGGGCTGCCGGCCAAGAGCGGCGTGAGCGGCGGAGTCTCGGCGGCCCTGCCCGGCCAGCTCGGACTCGGCCTGCACAGCCCCCTGCTCGACTCCAACGGCAACAGCGTGCGAGGCGTCGCGGCGGCCGAGCTGCTCTCGAACCGGCTCGGCATGCACCTGCTGCTGCCGTCGGAGCGCACGCGGTCCGGGCTGCGTCGCACGTACCGCGCCGACGCCATCCGTTCGCGCCGGGGGCGCCCGCGGGCGCACCGCGCGGTGCTCGACTCCGAGGCCTCCGCGATCGTCGTGCACGAGCTGGTCGGCGACGAGGGGTTCGCGAGCACGGAGCTGCTCATCCGCGCGGTGCTCGACGACCCGCGCGCCGCCCGTTGGCGCGTGCTCGACCTGCGCCGGGTCACCCGCATCGACACCGCCGCGACGGCCCTGCTCCTCTCGCTCGTCGAGCAGCTCGAAGCGTCGGGCGTCGTCGTCGGCGTGGTCGAGCCGCGGACCATGCAGCCCCGTACGACGCTGCGCGCGCTCCCGGACTCCGTGCACCGGTTCGCCGATGCCGACGCCGCCCTCGAGTGGTGCGAGACCGAGCTGCTGCGCGAGCAGGGCATCGAGGACGACATGAGCGACGGCCTCGTGCCGCTCGCCTCGCAGGAGCTGCTCGAGGGGCTCCCGGACTTCGCCGTGCGCGCGATCGAGGAGCGCTGCACCACCCGCGTGATCACGGCAGGAGCGATCGTGTTCGACGAGGGCGACGAGGCGGACGGCCTGTACTTCGTGGGCGCCGGGCAGGTGGCTGCCGACGTACGGATCAAGAACCAGTCGGGGCGCCGGAGGCTGAGCACGATCTCCGCGGGCTCGTCCTTCGGCGAGCTCGCGCTCGTGGACGGCAGCACACGCTCGACGCGGATCGTGGCGCTGGAGCCCACCATCTGCCACGTGATGTCCCCGGATGCGTTCGCCGAGCTGCGCCGCCGCGACCCTGCATCGGCGGGCGAGCTCGTGCTGGCCATCTCACGGAGCCTGTCCGCGCGCCTGCGCTCCTCCACCGCCGACGTCGCGGCGTTCGAGGACGCCTGACGCCGCGATCACCCGGTCGGCCCAGTGTTCGGCCCACGTCCCGCGATCTGGGACGTTTCTTGGACGTCCGCGAGGTGAACACCGCACGGCAGATGCCGATGATCGAGGAGTCAGAACGCTCGTCGAGGACATCCGGAGAAGCCCGATGAAGATCCGCGTCGCCGTCCCGCTCGCCGCAGCCGCCCTGTTCATGGGCTCCACGGCCGCATTCGCCTCCAGCCACATCGCGGTGCCGGAGACGGCCCCCTCCGCGGACACCGTCAAGACGGCCGTGCCGGAGCCGACCGAGGACGAGACCACCGAGGCGCCCGAGCCGACCGAGACCCCGAGCGTCGAGGTCACCGAGTCCGAGACCCCCGAGGTCGAGGCGACCGAGCCCACGACCCCGCGGGTGGAGGACTCCGAGTCCGACGACGCGCCGCGGTCCGCCGCCCCGACGGCGACACGCAGCCACGACGACTCCGACGACGACGAGGCCGAGGACTCCGACCACCACGGCAGCGACCACGCGGACGAGCCGGACGACAGCAGCTCCGAGCACGCGGACGGCGGAGACGACCACGGCGGCGACCGCCACGACGACTCCTCGGAGTCGGACGACGACTGACCGTCGTCGAAGCGCGCCGCCGAAAGGCCCGGTCCCCCATGGGATCGGGCCTTTCGGCGCTCTCCACCACACGATCGAGCGTTGGATGGGCCGAAAAGGTGACGCGGCGCGCGTTCTATGGCACAACTGTCCCTGACGTATGCGGCGTTCGGGGAGGGGCGGGAGTGAAGTTCGGGAAGAAGCGCTCGCCTGAGCCCGAGCCCATCGACATCACCGAGCGGCTGTCGATCCTCGACCTGCGCCCGTCGGTCCGCGAGGGCGTCACCACGCCGGTATCGGCCGGGATCGGGACCATCCAGCCCGCCCCTCGGCCCGCAGCAGACGCCGTGCCGGCTCCGGCCCCCGCCGAGCAGGCCGCCGTCGTCGTCCCGGCCCCGCTGCCCCCGGCACCTCTGCCCCCGGCACCCCTGCCCTCGGCGCCTCCGGTCGAGCAGGCCGCACCCGCGCCTGCTCCGGCGACGACGCTGCCCGAGACACCGGCGGTACCGAGCGTGGCCGAGCCCGCCCCTGTCCACAGCGCACCGGACCCCGTCGCCTACGAGCTGGCTGCGTTCGAGCTCAACGTGCCGGTCCAGGCCGCCACCGCCCCGGTGCCGTCCGACGTCGCCCATATCCCGGCCGAGGCGCTCCCCGAGCCTGCCGTCGAGCGCATCGATCCGCCGGCCGCGTCGGCAGCACCGCCCGCGTGGTCGTACGAGCAGGTGGCGCGGATCGAGCACACCGAGCAGCACGTGAGCGCATGGGTCCCCGAGCAGGCACGTCCCGCGACGACGTACGAGCCGGCGACGTACGAGCCCCCGGCGTACGAGCCCCCGGCGGTCGAGCCTGCGGCGGCGGACGAGCCCCCGGCGGTCGAGCCTGCGGCGGCGCACGAGCCCCCGGCGGCGGAGCCTGCGGCGGCGTACGAGCACACGATGGCGGCCGAGGCCGTCGACGAGACGCCGGGCACCGGCGAGGAGCCCGTCCTCGACCTCACCGAGCAGGCCGCGCCCGCCGAGCACGACCCGGTGTTCGCCGCGGTCGAGGCGGCGCAGAACTCCGCGCGCGACGACGACGGCGTCATCCGCTGGCACTGGTAGAGCCGCAGCACCCGACCACGACGAAGGCCTCCCCGATCGGGGAGGCCTTCGTACGTCGTGAGGGTCAGGCGGCCGGGCCGTGGCCCTCGAGGTGCGGGGTGAGGGCGAGCGGCTGCTCGAGCTCGTCCTCGGTCGGGATCTCGGCCTCCACGTCCTCGGCCGTGATGGAGTGCGCCATCGCCCAGGCGATGAGCCCGCCCGCGACGAGCACGAGCGCGCCGGTGACGAGCCATGCCAGGACGCCGGGCAGCTGGGTCGCCTTGAAGGCGAGGAAGCCGACGGCGATGGTCGAGGGCAGGGTGATGATCCACGCCATCACCATCTCGCCGACGACCTTGAGGTTGATGCCCACGCCGGAGGCGACTCCGGCGCCCGCCACGGACGACGCGGCGGCGTGGGTGGTCGAGATCGGCACGCCCATGCCGGTGGCTCCGAAGATCGCCGTGACGGCGCCCGCGTTGGCCGCCACGCCCGACGACGCGTGCAGCGTCGTGATCTTGAGGCCCATGGTCTCGATGATCTTCCAGCCGCCCCAGATCGTGCCGAGCGCGATGGCGCCGTACGCCGCGAACTCGACCCAGGTCGGCACCGCGATGTTGCCGTCGGCCCCAGCAGCCAGGTGGCCGGTGCCCACGAGCAGCGCGGCGATGACGCCCATGGTCTTCTGGGCGTCGTTGGCGCCGTGGCCGAACGACACGGCGGCGGCCGAGACGAGCTGCAGCCACTTGAAGGGCTTGGCGTTCTCGCCGGCCCCCGTGGCCTTGCGGATGGCTGCGATGAGGTACATCGCGATGAAGGCGATGAAGAAGGCCACGAGCGGCGAGACGACGATCGCGATCGCGGTCTTCTGCACGCTCGACCAGCTGATGGCGTCGAGGCCGCCGGCCGCGAGGCCCGCGCCGACGAGGCCGCCGATGAGCGCGTGGCTCGACGACGACGGCATCCCGAACCACCACGTGGCGTAGTTCCAGGCGATGGCCGCGAACAGGGCCGCGAACACCACCGCGATGCCGGTGACGTCGGCCTTGACCGTCTTGGCGACCGTGTTGGCCACCGCGGTGCCCACGATGAAGACGGCGGCGAAGTTGAAGAACGCCGAGAACCAGACGGCCCACTTCGCCGGGAGAGCCCGCGTGGCGACGACCGTCGACACGGAGTTGGCGGCGTCGTGGAAGCCGTTGGTGAAGTCGAACAGCAGGGCCAGAGCAACGACCGCCACCAGGGCGATCAGCGTGAGGTCCACAGGGGTCTCCACCGTGCGAGGGCCGGCCCCCCTGGGCAGCCCGGTCGGGCCCAATGTGGAGCCTCCCGCCCCGCCTGTCCATGCAGTGGAGTGAACAGACCACGAACGGGTGGTGAACGAGCCCCGGGTGGGGCGACACGCCCGCCCGCAGCGCGTTCAGCGTCCGTTCACGCACCATGAACGAACTGTTCTTCCTGTGTTCGCCGTACCCCGGAACGGCGGTGGGGGCGGCTCCCACGCGGGAGCCGCCCCCACCGGGACGTGCAGCGGACCGGACGGGCCTCAGGCGACGCCGAAGATCTGCTCGATCGGGTCGTACGCGAAGTAGATGACGAACGCCGCCGCGCACACCCACATGAGCGGCTTGATCTCGCGGGCCTTGCCCGTGAAGACCTTGATGAGCACGTAGGAGACGAAGCCCGCGCCGATGCCGTTCGTGATCGAGTACGTGAACGGCATGATCGACAGCGTGAGGAACGCCGGGATGCCGATCTCGTAGTCGGTGAAGTCGATGTGCCGGATCTGGGTCATCATCAGGAAGCCGACGATGACCAGGGCCGGGGTGGCCGCCTCGTGCGGGATGACCGACACCAGCGGCGAGAAGAACATCGCGATGAGGAACAGCACGCCCGTGACGAGCGAGGCGATACCGGTGCGCGCGCCCTCGCCGACGCCCGACGCCGACTCGATGTAGCTCGTGTTGCTCGAGACGCTGGCCGCGCCGCCGACAGCGGCGCCGATCGAGTCGACGAGCAGGATCGGCTCGAGGTGCGGCGGGTTGCCGGTCTCGTCGACGATGTCGCCCTCGTTGGCGATGCCGAAGACCGTGCCCATCGTGTCGAAGAAGTCGCTCAGCATGAGCGAGAAGACCGCGAGGATCGCGGCCACGATGCCGATGGCCTTGAAGCCGCCGAAGAGGCTGAACTGGCCGAGCAGGCCGAGGTCCGGGGTGGAGAACACCTGGTCGGGCACCCGCGGGACGTTGAGGCTCCATCCGCCGTCGTTGACCGAGCCGTCGGCGCCGAAGCGAGGACCGACCTTCGCGATCGCCTCGACGACCACCGCGAGGACGGCGGTCACCACGATGCTGATGAGGATGCCGCCCCTGACGTGCTTGGCGACGAGCACGGCGGTGAGCATGAGGCCGAACACGAACACGAACGTCGGCCAGCCGCGCAGCGCTCCGTTGGTGCCGAAGCTGATGAGCGGCGTGCCGGGCCGCGCGATGCCGGCGTCCACCAGGCCGATGATCGTGATGAACAGGCCGATACCGACGCCGATGGCGTACTTGAGCTGCTCGGGGACGGCCTGGAAGACCGCGGTGCGGAAGCCCGTCAGCACCAGCAGGGCGATGATCACGCCCTCGACCACCACAAGGCCCATGGCGTCGGCCCACGTCATCTGCGGTGCGAGGGTGAACGCCACGAAGCCGTTGAGGCCGAGGCCCGCCGCCATGGCGACCGGGAAGCGGCCGATGGCGCCCATCGCGATGGTGAGCAGGCCGGCCACGAGGGCGGTCGCGGCCGACACCATGGTGATGGCCTGTACGACGTTGCCCCCGCCGAGGTACTGGTCGGTGCTGTCCTTCGCCGTACCGATGATCAGCGGGTTGAGCACCACGATGTAGGCCATCGTGAAGAACGTGACGACGCCGCCGCGCACCTCGCGCGACAGGGTCGAGCCGCGCTCGGTCAGGTGGAACCAGCGGTCCCAGCCTGTCACTGCGCGGTCAGGGGCTTCCACAGCCATGGGGGTGTGCCTTCCGGGAGGGACGGGCCGCCGAGAGGTCGAGGGAAGTCGACGGTCAGCGGCAGAGGTTAACGGTCCGCGAACGGCGCGTCACGCTACCCGGCAGTACTGGTCCGCTGATCGAGAGGATCGCGAAACATGCTGGAAACACTGAGGTTTGCGCAGGTGCCAGGAAACGCGCGAGGGCCCCTCGACGTATGAGGTCGAGGGGCCCTGCGGTGGCCGTCGGCCCGCCCCCCGAAGGGGGCCGGCGCGACCCGCGGGTGCCGCCGCGGCCGCCGTGCTCGGCCCGGGAGACCCGGGCTCCGACCAGCGGATGCCCGCCCGGCAGGGCCCGTCGCTCCTCTGCGATGGCACTCGCAGCCAGGAAGGTTGCCCCTCCCGGGATGGCTCGACGTTCTCCGTCCGGGCCGCCGCTCGCGTCCGGCGCCTGCTCCGGGTCGCCCCGGCGCCTGCCCCGTCCGTGAGGACGTGAGGAGATTGATAGTCGCGTTCGACCAACGCGCACAAGGGTTCTCAGCGACGAATCTTCATGCACAGCTCCACCCACACCCTCGTCCACACCCCACCGTGCTCACGCCCCCCGTTGTCCCCACCCCTGTGCACAAAACTCGTGGACAACCACCCGCCGCAGATTCTCGGGTCAATGTGGCTTTCACTCCGCTAGGCAGAGATAACTCCACATCGAAAGCTGCGGCTGCGGATCGCGCGGCGACGCTGTCGCGCCGATGAATGTGGCGATCTCTCTGCAGAAGGCAGTGAAAGCCACATTGACCTGGAAAAAGCCGTCAGGTGGGGAGGGGGCGGGGGGTGAGGGTGCCGAGGAGGGAGACGACGAGGTCGATGACCTCGGGGTCGGCGCCCATGCCCATGTGCGTCGCGGTGCACTCCACGTGCGTCGCGTCGGGGTCGAGGCACGCGCGCCAGTCGATGACGCCGTCCTCCATCGAGAACACGGCCGTGTAGCCGATGCCGTCGGGGAACGGACCCTCGAGCACCGCCATCACCGAGCGGGCGCAGTCGCCCGACAGGCAGTCCTGGTCGAGCAGCCCGGGTACGCCGAGGGCGTGCAGCTTGGCCAGCAGCGCGATCTGCGCCGACAGCGTCTCGCTCACCGCGAGCGGGTGCGTGTTGGGCGTGCCCAGGGTGACGAGCGACTCGACGAGGTCGGGACGGCGTACGGCGACGAGCTTGCCGAGCGTGCCTCCACGGCTCCAGCCCACGATCGCCACGCGCTGCCCGACGCGCTCGGCCACCACCTCGAGCCGGCGCTCGAGCGCGTCCGCGACCTCCACCGTGCAGCCGACGTTCGGGCCGATGCCGCTCCGGGAGGTCCAGTGGCCGCGCCGGCGCAGCGCCTCGGCCATCGGCTCCATCGCGATGTCGGTGGCGGCGAACCCCGGCACCAGCAGCACGGGCACGCGATCGGTGTCGACGACGGTGGGCTGCGGCGGCTCGGACCGCTGGGCGATGATCCGGCCCGCGACCTGCAGCACCGACAGGTTCTCGCGCACAGCGGTGAGCACCGGCGGCCGGAAGGTCGTCGGATGCTTGATCAGGTCGCCGATCTCCTCGAGCGACCGCACCACCGGGTTGGGCACAACCTCAGTGTGCGGCATGCGGCCCCCGCGCGGTACGTCGTTGCGCTGCCGGCTGACGCCGGGTCAACGGACGGCAAACACCCGCATCACCGGCACATAGCGAGTTCAGCGCGCTCACAGGGTCGGGCGGGACCGTCCTCCCATGGACGCATCAGCCGACCGGCACGGCCTCCCCCTCCGTGCCTGGTCCGACAGCCCGGAGGCCGGCTTCGCTCCACTGGTCGCCGTCGCCCCCGCCGCACCTCCCTCGGCGGCCGGGGCCACGGCGACCGACCAGAGCAGGCCCGACCAGCATCGTGTCGTCGACATCGTGGTCCCGGTCTACAACGAAGAAGCCGACCTCGCGCCGAGCGTGCGCCGCCTGCACGCGTACCTCGATCTGCATCTGCCGGTGACGTACCGCATCACCATCGCCGACAACGCGAGCACCGACGCGACGTGGCGGATCGCCCAGGACCTCGCGGCGACCCTTCCGCACGTCGACGCCGTACGCCTCGAGGAGAAGGGCCGGGGCCGGGCGCTGCACCAGGTCTGGTCCGCGAGCGACGCCGACGTGCTCGCCTACATGGACGTCGACCTGTCCACCGACCTCGCGGCCGTGCTGCCGCTGGTCGCTCCGCTCCTGTCGGGCCACAGCGACCTCGCGATCGGCACCCGCCTCGCCCGCGGATCGCGCGTTGTGCGCGGCGCCAAGCGCGAGGTGATCTCGCGCTGCTACAACCTCCTGCTGCGCCTCTCCCTCGCCACCCGGTTCTCCGACGCCCAGTGCGGCTTCAAGGCCATCCGCGCGGACCGCGCCCGCGAGCTGCTCCCCCTCGTCGAGGACACGGGCTGGTTCTTCGACACCGAGCTGCTCGTGCTCGCCGAACGATCCGGGCTGCGCATCCACGAGGTGCCCGTCGACTGGGTCGACGACCCGGACTCGCGGGTCGACATCGTCGCGACCGCCAAGGCCGACATCCGCGGCATCGTGCGGCTCGCGCGCGGCATGGCGTCGGGGTCGATCCCGGTCGCGTCGCTGCCGTCGTACCAGGGCGCCGACGTGCCGCCGCGCCTCGGCCGCCAGCTCGTCCGGTTCGCCGCCGTCGGCGTCCTGTCCACGCTCGCCTACCTGGTGCTGTACCTCCTGCTGCGCACGGGCCTCGGCGCGCAGTGGGCCAACGCGACGGCGCTGCTCCTCACCGCCGTGGGCAACACGGCGCTGAACCGCCGACTCACGTTCGGCGTGCGCGGCGCCACTGACCGGTTCCGCCATCAGCTGCAGGGGCTGGTCGTGTTCGGCATCGGGCTCGCGCTCACCTCGAGCTCGCTGTGGGCGCTGCACACCGCAGCACCGGCCGCACCGCGCTGGCTCGAGGTCGGTGTGCTGGTCGCCGCCAACATCGGCGCCACCCTCGTGCGCTTCCTGCTGTTCCGCTCGTGGGTGTTCCCGCGCCGCGAGACCCCCGCCCTACCCGTCCAGGACGACCGGAGGACCACCTCATGAGCACCGTCGACGACCCGACCTTCGTGCCGCCGCTGCCGCTCGAGGGCCCCGTGGCAGCACCTCAGCCGGAGCCGCTGCCCGTCGCGGTGCGCCCGGGCCGCGCCGCGCGCTTTGTGCGCGGAAACCTCGACGATCCGCGCTGGGTGCGCCCGTCGCTGCTCGCGCTGCTGCTCGGCACCGCGTTGCTCTACCTCTGGGACCTCGGGTCGTCGGGCTGGGCCAACGCGTTCTACTCCGCCGCAGCCCAGGCGGGCAGCGAGAGCTGGAAGGCGTTCCTCTTCGGGTCGTCCGACGCCGCCAACCTCATCACGGTCGACAAGCCGCCGGCCGCGCTGTGGCCGATGGCGATCTCGGTGAGGCTCTTCGGCCTCACCTCCTGGAGCATCCTCGTCCCGCAGGCCCTCATGGGCGTGGCGAGCGTCGGCATCCTGTACCTCGCCGTACGCCGGGTCGCCGGGGCAGCGGCCGGCCTCATCGCCGGAGCGGTCCTCGCACTCACGCCGGTCGCGGTCCTCATGTTCCGCTTCAACAACCCCGACGCCCTGCTCGTGCTGCTGCTCGTGGCCGCGGCGTACACCACGATCCGCGCCACCGAGAAGGCGTCGATGCGCTGGCTCGTGTGGACCGGCGTTCTCGTGGGCTTCGCGTTCCTCACCAAGAGCCTGCAGGCGTTCCTTCCCCTGCCGGCGTTCGCGCTCGTCTACCTGTACGCCGCACCCACCACGCCGGGTCGCCGCATCCGCGACCTGCTCGTGGCCGGAGCCGCGATGGTCGTCGCGGGCGGTTGGTGGGTCGCGCTCGTCGAGCTGTGGCCCGCGGACAGCCGCCCCTACATCGGCGGCTCGCAGACCAACTCGGCCTGGGAGCTGATCATGGGCTACAACGGCCTCGGCCGGATCACCGGCGACGAGGTCGGCAGCGTCACGGGCGGCCTGGGCGGCGGCGGGAACGCCGGCGGCATGTGGGGCGAGACCGGCATCGACCGGCTGTTCAGCAGCTCCTACGGCGGCCAGATCGCGTGGCTCATCCCCGCCGCGATCGTGCTCGCCGCCGCCGTCCTCGTGCTGCGCGGGCGCGCACCGCGCACCGACGCGGTCCGGGCGTCGGTCGTGCTCTGGACCGGCTGGCTCGCCGTCACCGGCGCCGTGATCTCGTTCGCCGCCGGGATCATCCACGAGTACTACACGGTCGCCCTCGCGCCGGCGATCGGTGCGCTCGTGGGCATCGGCGTGGTGCAGCTGTGGCAGCGCCGCGAGAGCACCGCCGCTCGCATCACGCTCGCGGTGACCGTGACCGGCACGGCGGTCTGGGCCAGCGTGCTGCTCGGCCGCTCGACGGAGTGGTACCCGGCGCTGCGCTGGATCGTCCTCGTCGGAGGCACGGCCGCAGGTCTGGCGATCCTCCTGATCGACCGCATGAGCCGGCGCGCGGCGCTCGGCGTCGTGGGCGCGGGCCTCGTGGTCGCGCTCCTCGCGCCGACGGCGTACTCCCTGCAGACGGCCTCGACCCCGCACAGCGGCTCGCTGCCCACGGCGGGGCCGACGGTCTCCGGCGGACGAGGCTTCGGCCCCGGCGGCGGACGCGGCCAGGGCTTCCCGGGCGGGCAGGGCTTCCCCGGCGGGCAGCTCCCCGGCGGCACCCAGAACGGCCAGAACGGCCTCGGCCTCCCGGGGCTGAACGGCGGCGGCGGCCCCGGGCGGGGCGGCGGCCCCGGCGGGGCGGGAGGCGCGGGCGGCCTGCTCGACGCCGCGACGCCGAGCGCGGCTCTGCAGACTCTGCTGACCCAGGACGCCGACAGCTACACCTGGGTCGCCGCCGCCGTCGGCGCGCAGACCGCGGCCGGCTACCAGCTCTCCACCGGCTACCCCGTGATGTCGCTCGGCGGCTTCAACGGCAGCGACCCGTGGCCGACGCTCGAGGTGTTCCAGCAGTACGTCGCCGACGGCGCGGTGCACTGGTTCGTCGGAGGCGGCGGATTCGGCGGGCAGAACGGCGGCTCGTCGGCCACCAGCGAGATCGCCGCCTGGGTCGAGGCGAACTTCGCCGCACAGACCGTCGACGGCGTGACGGTGTACGACCTCACTGCACCCACGTCCGGAGCAACGAGCGTCGGAGCGTGACGGCGGCCTGACGGAGAGCGAGGTGCGCGCCGGGCGGGGTGCGGGACGAGGGTCCCGCACGGGAGAACCGCCTGGCGCGCACGGCATTCCGGCCGTTGCTCACAGTGGGTGACACCACACTCACCCCATCGGCCCATTCACCCGTGCAGGGACTGCTCCGGTGCGTGACATCCCGGCATGATCGTTCCCATGCGTGACCGCCTCCCCCCGTGGTTGGCCTCGGCCGACCCGGCGGGGGCGAGCCTCGACGACTCCGCGCTCGTCGCCGCCGCCGAGGCCCATGCCACCGGCCTCGTCGAGGTGGGCGATGACGGCACGGTCCGCTGGAGCGACGAGGCCTACCGGCTGCATGGCCGGCCGCGCTGGCGCCGGGTGCGCTCGCTCGACGACCTCGCCCGCGGGCTCACGCCCTCCGACGCCGGCCGCGTCACCGCCGCCTACCTCACCCTCGTCGGAACCGACGACGTCGAGCTGCTCTACACCGTCACCGGGGAGACCGGGCAACCGCTCGACGTGCTGCTGCGCGGGGTTCGGCCGGGGCTCGCGATCGTGCAGCGGGCGACGTACCAGCCGGCGACCGTCCCGCCGGCCGCGGAGCCCGAGGTCCACGAGCCCGTCGCTGCGCATTTGGACGCCGAGGAGCCCGACGTCGAGGAGCCTGTGGCCGAGGAGGCTACGGCTGAGGAGCCCGTGGCCGACGTGTCGGCCGAGGAGCCCGTGGCCGCCCCGGTGCTGCACGACCCCGACAGCGAGCAGGCGTTCCGCGTGCTGTTCGACGCGAGCCCGAGCGGGCTGGCCGAACTGCGCGACGATGGCACGTTCGTGCGCGTCAACGACGCGTTCTGCCGGCTCGTCGGCCGCACCTGGGACTCGCTACGCGACACGGTCTACGAGGCGCTCATCCACCACGAGGACCGCGCCTCCGCGTTCGTCTCCCGCACGCGGCCCGAGGGCGACGGCGCGACGGCGCCCAACGAGCACCGGCTGCTGCACTCCGACGGCTCCGTCGTATGGGTGCGCGCCCGCACCTCCCCCATCGAGTCGGTCGACGGCCCCCGCGTCCTCGTCTCGCTCGATAACGTCACCGCTGCGCGGGCGCGCGAGGAGCAGCTCAAGCACGACGCGCTGCACGATGCGCTCACCGGCCTGCCGAACCGGCGCCTGGTGCTCGACCGGCTCGAGCGCGCGGTCTCGCGCGCGCGTCGCGCCGGGCAGAGGCTCGCCGTCTTCTTCATCGACGTCGATGACCTCAAGCACGTCAACGACACCCACCCGTGGCAGCACAAGGCAGGCGACGTCCTGCTCACCACCATCGCGCTGCACCTGCGTTCGGCGCTGCGCGAGACGGACACGCTCGGGCGCCTCGCGGGCGACGAGTTCCTGGCGATCTGCGAGGAGGTCGGCGACGACGTCGCGGTCACCGACCTCGCCGACCGGCTGCTGAACGCCGCCAGCGAGCAGATCCAGCTCGGGCCGCAGACGCACAGCCCCACGGTGAGCATCGGCCTCGCCCTCAGCACCGCCGACGACGAGACCGCCGACGAGCTGCTCGCGCGTGCGGATGCGGCCATGTACGTCGCCAAGAGCCACGGCGGCGGCCGGGTCGAGCGCGCGGACGAGATGTCGAGCGCGACGCCTCCCGACCTCGTGGGCGCACTTCAGCGCGGCGAGCTGCGGATGCAGTACCAGCCGGTCGTGTCGGTGGCCACGGGCGCGGTCCTGGGCATGAACGCGGTGCTGCGCTGGGTGCACCCGGCGCTCGGCATGCTGCCGGCGCACCAGGTGCGCACGGCGCTCGACTCGGCCGCGGTGCTGCCGGTCGTCGACTGGTGCATCGACCGGGCGATCAACGACGTGCGCACGGTGGCCCCCTCCCGCGTCGAGCACGTGTCGGTCTGGCTGCCGGTGCCGGGCCGCGCGGTGCAGGCCACGAGCACGCGGGACGCGCTGCGTGCCGCGGTGCTCGGTGCTGACGGGTCGGGCTTGCCGGACACCGCGCCGTCCCTGGTGCTCGAGGTGCACGAGAGCGACCTTGTCACCCTCGCGCGGCGCCCCTCGCTGCGTCGCCAGCTCCAGTCGCTCACCGAGACCGGACCGGTGGCGATCGGCGTCGAGCACCTCTCGGCGGACGTCATCCCGGTGGGCGCCCTGCAGCTGCTCGGTGCGGCCTCGGCGTCGATCGATCCCGAGCTGGTGCTCGCGGCGGCCGAGAACGAGTCGGGCGAGGCGCTCGTGCGCTCGCTGATCACGGGCGCCACCGCCCTCGGCGTGGTCACCGTCGCCACCGGCATCTCCTCGGCCGAGCTGCTCGAGGAGGCACGGCGCCTCGGGGTGCACGCGGTCTCGGGCGACCTCATCGGCCCCGCGGCCTCCCTCGAGGTCTACTCGGACCTGCTGCACGGCGACCGCGTGACGCTGCCCGGCACCCCCGAGGTCGCCGTGGTCCGACCGTTCGACGACGCCGACTACGCCCCCACGGCGCGTCCGCCGCTGTCGGCCGTCCGCGCCCTCGCGGAGGAGGCCGACCACGACCTGCTCGCCGAGGCGCTCGAGGACGACGAGGAGCTCGACGACAGCACGATCGACAGCGACGACGTCGCGGCCGACCACGGGGACGACGCAGCCGACGCCGCGGACGAGCCAGAAGCCGACGACGCCCCCGCCGCCGACGAGCCGGCTGAGCCTGTGCGTCCGAGCCGGCTGCTGCTCGGCGACGTCGTCGACCTCGCCGAGCAGGTGGCGCGGGAGCTCGGCGTCGCGCTCCCGCCGCCGGCCCCGGCCGTCCCCGCGGACGAGGCGCCCGCCCTCGTCGACGACGAGATCGAGCCCGGCCGCACGCAGCCGCGCCTGCCCGGCCTCGCCGACCTGCACGCCGCCCTCGGCTCGCCCGAGGTCACCCGCGCGCTCCCCGACCGCGGCGACGCCGCGGCGCCCGAGGCCGAGCCCGAGCCCGACGCCTCGCCCGCGACCGACCCGCGCGAGGACGACGAGCGCCACGAGGGGCCGTCGCTCAACCTCGTGAGCGCCGAGCCCGGGGAGTCCGATTCCGCGCCTCCGTCGCGCCAGGGCCCGCACATCGTCGTGATCGAGGACGCCGCCGAGCCGCGCGAGGAGGGCGAGGGGCCGCAAAACGTCATGGATGTGCGCGAGGAGCCGACGGTCGACCTCCGCGTGCGCGGCACCGACGGACCCCACATCGTGCTGCGTCCGCAGACGCCCGACGCCTCCGCCACCAGCACCCTCGGCCCCACGCTGCACCTGCGCGGCCTCGGCGGAAGCGACGGCGGCTCCATCCTCTAGGGCACTAGTCGTAGCCGAGCTCGTGCAGGCGCTCGTCGTCGATGCCGAAGTGGTGGGCGATCTCGTGCACGACGGTGATGTGCACCTCGTCCAGCACGTCGTCGATCGAGTCGCAGATCGCGAGGATGGGCAGCCGGTAGATGGTGATGCGGTCGGGCATCGCACCGGCGTAGTAGTGGCCGCGCTCGGTCAGCGGAACGCCCTGGTACAGGCCGAGGAGCGGCTCCTCGCCTGGCTCGACGTCGTCCTCGACGACGAACACGACGTTGTCCATGAGCCGGGCCAGCTCGTCGGGGATCTCGTCGAGCGCCTCGGCCACGAGGTCCTCGAACTCCTCGAACGGGATGTCCAGCACGGGTGCATCCTCCCCCGTTTTGGTTCGTACGGCGGCGTCCCGTATGCTTCTGCGGTCCCCGACGGGTGACGTCGGAGGCCTCCGGCCCCCATCGTCTAGTGGCCCAGGACACCGCCCTTTCACGGCGGCAGCACGGGTTCGAATCCCGTTGGGGGTACGGCTCCACAGCACGGCAGCACCACAGCAAGGCCCCGTAGCGCAGTTGGTTAGCGCGCCGCCCTGTCACGGCGGAGGTCGCCGGTTCGAGCCCGGTCGGGGTCGCCACCACGAAGGGCGCCGCTCATCCGAGCGGCGCCCTTCGTCGTACCCCCGACCCGCCACGCCCTGACGGCAGCGACGAGCCGGTCGTCCATCCAGGCCCGGCGAGGGAGGTCCCGGGCCTGGAGAGCGGCGAGGCCCCGATCAGGGCGCCGTCGCCTCGCGCAGGGCCGCGTAGGCCTCGCGCACGTGCGGGGTGGGGTCGGCCTCGACCCAGTGGCCGGACGCCTCCGGCCAGTCGACGTCCGCGCCCCCGAGCAGCACCCGGGCGGCCTGCCGGGCCGCGCCGTCGGCGACGTACTCCCCCGGGTCGGCGAGCAGCACCGGACGGCCGAACACGCGCGGCGCGACGTCGGCCACGGCCGCGTTCTTCGCCGCGCCGCCGATGAGCAGCACGCGGCCCACGGGTACGCCGAGGTCCTCGAGCGCGTCGACGGCGTCGGCGAGGCCGCACAGCATGCCCTCGACCGCTGCGCGCGCGAGGTTCGCGGGCGTGGCGTTGGACAGCGTCATGCCGCCGAGCACGCCCGTGGCGTCGGGGCGGTTGGGCGTGCGCTCGCCCGCGAGGTACGGCAGGAGCACGAGGCCCTCGGACCCCGGGGGCGCCGACAGGGCGAGGCGGGCGAGGCCGTCGTGGTCGACGCCGAGCATGCGGGCGGCGACGTCGAGCACCTGGGCCGCGTTGAGCGTGCACACCAGCGGCAGGAACCGGCCGGTCGCGTCAGCGAAGCCGGCGACCGCGCCGCTGACGTCGTGCGTCGAGGTCTCGGACACCGCGAACGCCGTGCCGCTCGTGCCGAGCGAGACCACGACGTCGCCGGGCTGCGCACCGAGCCCGAGCGCGGCGGCCATGTTGTCGCCGGTGCCCGCGCCGAGGACCGCCCCGGGCGCGGCACCCCAGCGCGGATCGATCTCGCCGGCCGGGTCGAAGGGTGCGAGCACCGCAGGCGTCTCGAGCTCGCGCCCGAACGCGCGCACGAGGAGATCGGTGCGGTAGTCGCCGGTCGTCGGCGACCAGTAGCCCGTGCCGCTCGCGTCGCCGCGGTCGGTGGTGAGTCCGCCGCCCCGCAGCCTGCGGGTCAGCCAGTCGTGCGGCAGGCAGATGGCACTCGCGCGAGCAGCGGCACCGGCGTCGTGCTGCGCGGTCCACCGCAGCTTCGTGACGGTGAAGGAGGCGACGGGAACCGAGCCGGTCGCCTCGGCCCACGCCTGCGCCCCCAGCTCGTCCACGAGGTCGGACGCGGACCCGGCGCTGCGTGTGTCGTTCCACAGCAGCGCCGGGCGGACGACGTCCCCGTTGTCGTCGAGCAGCACCATCCCGTGCTGCTGCCCCCCGACAGCGAGGGCTCCCACGTCGTCCAGTCCGCCGGCGTCGGCGATCGCATCGCCGAGCGCCCTCTCCCACGCAGCCGGGTCTACTTCGGTGCCGTCCGGGTGCGGTGCACGGCCCGAGCGCACGAGGGCGCCCGTGGTCGCGCTCCGGACGACGACCTTGGAGGACTGCGTCGAGGAGTCGATCCCCGCGACGAGCGCGGGAGACATCAGGCGGTGCCGAGCAGGTGCTCGATCGCCAGCTGGTCGAGCTGCACGTAGTGGTACCCGCGCGCAGCTGCGGCCTCGACGTCGAAGTTCGCATCGACGTCGGCCACCAGGTCGTCGTACGTCTCGCCGGGGGCGAGGGTCGCGACGCCGGTGCCGCCCACGCGCGAGGCCTCGAGCGCCGCCTGCACGCGCGGGTCGGCGCGGAACGCCTTGGCCTTCTCGCGCAGCAGGATGTAGGTGCGCATGTTGGCCGCGGCCGAGGCCCACACGCCGTCGATGTCCTCGGTGCGCATCGGCTTGTAGTCGAAGTGCCGCGGGCCGTCGTAGTCGCTCGACTCGAGCAGGTCGACGAGGAAGAACGCGCTGAGCAGGTCGCCGTGGCCGAACACCAGGTCCTGGTCGAACTTCGGGCCGTGCTGGCCGTTGAGATCGATGTGGAACAGCTTCTTGTGCCACAGCGCCTGGGAGATGCCGTGCACGAAGTTGAGGTTGGACATCTGCTCGTGTCCGACCTCGGGGTTGAGGCCCACCATCTCGGGGTGCTCGAGCTCGTTGATGAACGCGAGGGCGTGGCCGATGGTCGGCAGCAGGATGTCGCCCCGCGGCTCGTTCGGCTTGGGCTCGATCGCGAACTTCAGGTTGTAGCCCTTGTCGATGACGTACTGGCACAGGAGGTCGAGGCCCTCCTTGTAGCGGCTGAGCGCGTCGCCGACGTTCTTGCCGGCGTCGACCTCGGAGCCCTCGCGGCCGCCCCAGAACACGTACGTCTCGGCGCCGAGCTCGGCCGCGAGGTCCATGTTGCGCATGATCTTGCGTACGGCGTACCGCCGGATGTCGCGGTCGTTGTTGGTGAACGCGCCGTCCTTGAACACCGGGTGCGTGAACGTGTTGGTCGTCGCCATCGGCACCTTCATGCCGGTGGCGTCGAGGGCGTCCTTGAACCGCGCGATGTGCTTCTCGCGCTCGTCGGCGTCGGCGCCGAACGGGATGAGGTCGTCGTCGTGGAAGGTGACGCCGTACGCGCCGAGCTCGGCGAGGCGGTGCACCGACTCCACCGGGTCGAGGTGGGGGCGGGTCGCGTCGCCGAACGGGTCGCGCGCCTGCCAGCCCACGGTCCACAGACCGAAGGTGAACTTGTCGCCCGGGGTCGGGGTGGGGAAGTTCATGGTTGCCTCCGTCGGGCACCTGGGGGAGTATTCGTTCAGCGCCCAAACATACTCGCGAGGAGGCACGGTGTCGAGAGCGGGAACGACCCCGTCGCGGCGCCCGCGTCCGACCGACCAGGCGGACGTTCGTAGGCACAACGCCGGCCTCGTCCTCGCGGCCGTCGGCGCGGGTCCCGTCTCCCGTGCCGAGGTCGCCGCGCAGACCGGCCTGACCCGCGCGACCGTCGGCTCGATCGTCGACGAGCTCCTCGCCGCGGGGCTCGTGAGCGAGCAGGGCACGCGCGAGCCGCGCGGCGTCGGGCGCCCGGGCACCGACCTCGCGCTCGACCCGTCGGGCGGCGCCGGCGTCGGGGTGGAGATCAACGTCGACGGCCTCGCGGCCGTGGTGGTCGACCTCACCGGCGACGTGCGGCACCGTGCGGCGCGACCGGGCGACCAGCGCGGCAAGCCCGCCGGCACGGTGCTGCGCGCGGCCGCGCGCCTCGTCGACGACGCATTGCGCGCGGCGAGCACCGAAGGTCTGGCCGTGCGAGGGATCGGGGTCGCCGTCCCGGGCCTCGTCGACCTCGAGGCCTCGGTCCTGCGAGTCGCGCCCAACCTCGGGTGGTCCGACGTGCCCGTCCTCGACCGGATGCGGGCGGCCTCCTCCGTCGTGTGGCCGCGCGCGTCGCTCGACAACGAGGCGAACCTCGCCGCCCTAGGCGAGCTGTGGGCCGGCGGGCACACCGGCACCGACAGCTTCGTGCTCGTCAACGGCGACGTCGGCGTGGGCGCGGGCGTCGTGCTCGACGGCCGCCTGCACCGCGGCACGCGCGGCTTCGGCGGCGAGCTCGGGCACCTGACCGTCGCCCCCGACGGGCCGGAGTGCCGCTGCGGCGCCCGCGGCTGCCTCGAGCAGGTCGCGGGCCTCGACTGGATCCTGCGCTCCGCCGGTCTGCGCACGTCCACGTCGCCGGGCGCCGACGCCACGCCCACGCTGCTCGCCGCCCTCGCGGACGGCGAGCCGCGCGCGGTGGCCGCGGTCGAGGACGCCGGCGCCTCGCTCGGCGTCGGTGTCGCCGCGATCGTGAACCTGTTCGACGTCGACGCCGTCGTGCTCGGCGGCGTCTATGCACCGCTCTTCCCCTGGCTCGAGGCCCCCGTGCGCGCAGCCGTCGAGCGCCGCGTGCTGTCGGCGCGCTGGGCGCCGATCTCCGTGACCGCCTCGCGGCTCGGGCGCGACGCCGCCGTCGTCGGCGCAGCCCGGTCGGCGTTGCGCGAGGTTCTCACCGACCCCCTCGGCGCGATCGCCTGACACCAGGGGCACCCTCGCGATTGATCGGTCTGGGACAGCGGGCAGCGATACGGTTCGTGCCAGCCGGTGCACGGGCGGATCCGCTGCGTGTGCGCTGCACGGGAGGCGACAGATGGCGGGCACCACCACCGACGCGGATGGCGGCGCCCCCGCGTCGACGAGCCGCGTGGCCCGGCTGGACCCGCGCTCGTGGCGGCGAGGTGCGGGGCAGGTCTGGTCGTCGGCCGCCGAAGCCCCGCTCGAGCGCCGCCCGACCGACGTCGTCCTCCTCGTGGTCGCCGTCATCACCCTCGCGCTGCTGTCGTTCCCCGCCCCCGGCCCGGGCACGCTCGACAACGCGGTCACCGAGCTGCTCACGGCGCTGCCCGGCCTGCTCGGGTGGTTCTGGGAGATGGCGTACGGCCTCGCCCTCGCCTGGGCGCTCCTGCTCGTCGTGCTTGCCGCCTTCGTGCGCAAGCGCCGCCGCCTCCTCGCGATGCAGGTTCTGGCGGCCGTGGTCGCCCTGGCGGTCGCGACGGCGCTCGCGTACGCCGAGGGCGGCACCTGGAGCGGGGTGTGGAGCGCCCTCACGTCGCAGACGACCGGGCAGATCTACCCCGCGGTCCGGCTCTCGGTCATCGTCGCGATCGTCACCGTCTCCTCACCTCACCTCGCCCGCCCGTACCGCCGCCTCGGCTGGCTGATCCTCGTGCTGGGCACGGTCGCCGCCGTCGCGCTGCAGATCGACCTGCTCGTCGGAGCCTTCGCCGGAATCGTCCTGGGCCTCGCGGCCTCGGCCGCCGTGCACGTGGCGTTCGGCTCGCCCGGCGGGCATGTGCCCCTCGAGCTCGTCGTGGCCGAGCTCGAGGATCTCGGGATCCACACGACCGAGCTCGAGCACGCGCGCTCCGACCCGCGCGGCGTCGCCGCCGCGACGGGCGTCGACGACCAGGGACGCCGGATCCTCGTACGGATCTACGGGCGCGACGCGTTCGAGGGCTCGCTCATCGCCTCCGCGTGGTCGCGGCTGCTCTACAAGGACGGCGCCCCGGCCACCTCGATCGGCCGGCAGACGCAGGTCGAGCACGAGGCCTTCCTGACGCTCTTCGCCGAGCGCGCCGGCGTGCCCGTGCAGCCGGTGCTGGCCGCCGGCACGGCGTGGGGGAAGGACGCGCTGCTCGTCCGCGTGGACGACGGGCGCACGCTGCCCGACCTCTCCCGCGAGGAGGTCGGCGACGACCTGCTGCGCGGCTTCTGGACCGCGATGACCACCCTGCATGCGGCCGGCATCGCGCATGGCGAGGTGCGGCCGGGCGCGCTCGTGGTCCGCGACGACGGCACGGCCGCGCTGTCGGACCTCGCGTCCGGGACCAGCTCGCCGGACTCCGGCGACATCGTCGCCGACAACGCCCAGCTCCTCGTCTGCACGGCCACCGCGACCGACATCGAGACGGCGGTCCGCCTCGCGCACGAGTGCCTGCCGCACGACGACCTCGTCGGCCTCATGCCGTTCCTGCAGTCCGCCGCGCTGGACTCCGAGACCAAGGCGGCGGCCAAGGCCGCGCCCTGGAAGATCGCCGAGCTCCGAGCCGCTGTCGCGGAGGCCGCAGGGGTCGACGAGCCGCCGCTCGAGAAGCTCCAGCGGGTCACCCTCGGCTCGGTCTTCATGATCGTGCTGCTCGGCTTCGTGGCCTGGTCGGTCATCAGCGCGGTCGCGGGCATCGGCCTCAGCACCCTCGTGGACGAGTTCAAGGGCGCGAACTGGTGGTGGGTCGTCGCAGCGATCCTCATCGCGCCGTTCATCCAGGTGGGCCAGGCGATCGCGACGCTCGGCGCGTCGATGGCTCGGCTGCGGTTCCTGCCGGTGCTGGGCCTGCAGTACGCCATCAGCTTCCTCGGCATCGCCGTGCCCGGCTCCGCCGCCAAGATCGCTCTGACCATCCGGCATCTGCAGCTCGTCGGCAGCAACCCGACGGCGGCTGTCGCCATCAGCGTGATCAACACCCTCGGCGGTCTGCTCGTGCAGGTCCTCGTCATCGTGCTGACCCTGCTCACCGGGCTCGTCGTGCTGACCCCGGCCTCGCCGTCGTCGGGCAGCACCAGCACGATCGGCAGCTCGCTGTCCAGCATCAACTGGACCGCCGTGGTCGTCGGGGTCCTCATCCTCATCGCGCTGGCGGTGCTGCTCTACCTCGCGGTGCCGAAGGTGCGCGCGTACGTCCAGGACCGTGCGGCGGACAGCATCGAGGCGCTCAAGGTGCTGCGCTCGCCCACCAAGCTGCTGCTCATCCTGTTCGGCAGCGTGCTCTGGAACGTGATCGCGGCCATGGCGCTCGGAGCCTCGGTGCGCGCCTTCGGGCAGACGGCGACGTTCGCCGAGCTGATCCTCATCAACACGCTCGTCTCGCTGTTCGCCGGCCTCATGCCGATCCCGGGCAACATCGGCGTCTCGGAGGCCGCGCTGACGGCCGGCCTGACCGCCGTCGGCGTACCGCAGTCCGCCGCGCTGTCGGCTGCGATCGTCTACCGCCTCGCGACGTTCTACATCCCGCCGGCGTACGGCGCGGTAGCCCTCAAGGGCATGCGCAGACGCGGCTACCTCTAGCCACGACGTGCAGCGGCCCGCCCCTCCCATCGGAGAGGCGGGCCGCTGTCGTACGCCGGTCAGCCACCGGCGCGCTCAGCCGCGAGGCATCAGGCCTTCGGCAGGTCGAGCGGGCGCAGCACACGGTCGATGCCGTGCGCGATCTGCAGGTTGCCCTTGTTGATGTCGTACGCGTCCCAGCGCACACGGGCGTCGGTCGCGTCCGGGTCGAGGTCGCGCAGCATGATCTTGCGGTTCGGCACGATGTCGACGGTGAGCGTGCCGCCCTGGGCGGTGGTGAGCGCGGCGCCGTCGGCCTTGAGCGCGGCAGCGCGGGTGATCGTGGCGCCCGGGACGACGTGGTACAGCAGGACGGCCTCGACGGTGTCGATGCCGAAGCTCGCCACGGCGTTGAAGACGCCCTCCTCGCTCCTGATCCACTTCCCGGTGGTCGAGTAGACGAAGAGCCGGAACGCCTGATCGCGCGGGATGAACGCGGTGAGCGGCACCGAGCCGTCGGTCAGGACCTTCACCGGCGAGTCCGGCTTGGCGGCGAGCACGGCGAGGGCCGCCTGCGTGACGATGTCGAAGTCGTTGGCGTTGCCGTCGAACGTGTCGCCGTCCGACAGCAGCACGGCGGCGAGCGAGGTGGTGCCAGGGGTGCCAGGGCTGCTGGCCGAGGCGGCGGGGGCGGCGGCGAGAGCGCCGGTCGCGACGGCGGCCGCGGCGACGAGCGAGGCGGTGGTACGACGAAGGCGCACAGTGTCTCCCGGAGCGGTGCGGGGCCCGGCTGGTCCGGGCGTCTCCCCCTCTTCCCCGGGCCCGGCGCGGGTGGATGCAGCGGGGCCGGGATTGTCCCGACTTTCGACGCAGCGTGGCCGCGTCGTCACGCCTGGGTGGATTTCTGCTGCTCCGCGTGCGTCGGCTACGATCTCCGGGCTGCCTACGGGCAGCGGCGGCCAGGTAGCTCAGTTGGTACGAGCGTCCGACTGAAAATCGGAAGGTCGGCGGTTCGACCCCGCCCCTGGCCACCACATCACTGCAGGTCAGAGGCCTGATGAATGTCGAGAGGCCCGGGTCCAAGACCCGGGCCTCTCACAATCTCTCACAACGACCTCTGCGGACCAGATCGCCGTCGAAGCATCCGGTCCAGAGTCGCCATCGCGGCGACGGCTTCACCGTGCTGGGTGTGGGCGTAGATCCGCTGAGTGATCACGGGGTCGTGCCCGTGAATACTTGCGACGACATGCACGGGAATCCCTGCGCCGAGCAGCAGTGTCACGCTGGTGTGGCGCAGGTCGTGGAGCCTGACACGGCGCAGCCCGGCTGCGGCTGCTACCCGGTGGAACACGTTGGAGTACGTCTCAGGCCGCGGTGGTCGACCCGAGGCGTCCGCGCACACGAACCCGTCCTCTACGTAGGCGTCGCCGAGATCCCGGCGGTTGTCATCCTGGAGTCTCTGCGTCGATCGAAGCGCATCCACTGCGAAGGGGGCGAGAGGCACGACGCGCCGCGACCGCACCGACTTCGGCTCGCCTTCGGACACGCCACCTCCGTTGTGACCGAGCTGAACGCGGGAGCGTCGAACGACCAGGTGCGGACGCGCGGTGTCGAGCACGACATCCGACCACCGCATGCCCAGCACTTCGCCGCGCCTGAGGCCTGACAGGCTGAGCGCGAACGGCCCCGCCCATTCGTGATCCGCCGTCGCGAGCAGAAAGACCGACGCTTCCTCCTGCGTCCAGGACTGCATCTCCTGTGTCGGTTGCGGCAACAAGTCGACCAACTGCGCAGGGTTTCGCACCAACAAGCCTTCGCGAACGGCAGCCTGGAAGACCTGCCTCAGGACCCCGAGCGTCAGGTTGACCGAGCGCGCGGCGAGCGGCCTAGGGCCGGCCCGCATCGTGTTGATCAGCGCGACTAGATCGGTCTTGGAGACTTGGTCGAGGCGCCGATGGCCAAACTGCTCGAACGCGCGGTTCAGAGCGACCCGGTACCCCTCGAGCGTCTTGGGACGTATCGCATGGCGCCGGGACTCCAGCCACACCTGTGCGTACTCCTGCAGTGTCGCCTCGACGTGACCCACGTACGTACCCGAATTGACCGCGACCCTGGTCGAGGCGATGAAGGCGCGCGCCTCCTTCAGCGTGTCGAAGGTCCGCGTTGCCTGGCGACGTCGTCCGTCGCGAGCCGTGCCCGCATCGACGACGCAGCGCCAGCGTGCAGAGCCGTCACTCAGGACGACCCTTCTGATGGGCTCGCGACCCGCGCGACTCACGTACAGCCCCTGGAGTCCGGCACGGCGCTGAGTCTTGTGCCGCGAGAGGCAACGCGCCGGCACGAGCCCGCCGGCCCTGTGGACGACACGCCCGGTGGTACAGCACAGCTGCTGCACCTGTCGCTCCGGCGGCCAAGTTCCGTTGGCGGGCAGTCCACATCTAATGATGTGCGGCACGACTGCTCGAGACGCCGAGACGAGAAGCCACCGACGCTTCGACCGACCCCTTACGAGAGCGT